>CAJOJA010000022.1 GCA_905234735.1 uncultured Bacteroidaceae bacterium
GAGGGGCTTACTTTTCAAAAAAAGAGTCCGCAATGCCTATTTATCGGCATCGCGGACGATTATTAATGCTCATTTGAGTTTTAGCGGACAGCAATAATATTATTTGTTTTTTGTACCTTTGCAGACGGAATCAAGTGATTCATCAGTATGTAAAGATTACAAGCCACATTCGACAAACTTCTGCGAGAAACGACATGTAAGTTTCATCGATATATGTACGACCGCATAGACTGGCAGGTACCTCTTCATTGATGAAATTCATAAATATAAAGAATGGTCGCGCGAGCTGAAACTTATCTATGACCATCACTCAGAACTACACGTATTCCTTACAGGTTACTCCGTCCTTGATATTTCCAAGGGTGTTGCCGACTTGAGCCGACGTGTATTGACCTTCGAGATGCAAGGGCTCTCGTATCGCGAATATCTTTCATTGTTCCACCATATCGAGTTGCCCACCTATACCCTTCAGCAGATACTCTCTCAGCAGGTAGTGTTGCCAAAAGGATTCTTGCCCATTCAGCATTTTGCCGACTACCTTAAGCGAGGGTATTATCCGTTTAGGGATGAAAACTTCGAGCGTTACATCATGCAGGTGGTCAACGCCACACTCGAAGTGGACATTGCCCAATATGCCGACCTGTGCGCATGGTTGGAGAAAGCCGGACTCATCGGCCAACTTCGTGACAGTACAGGCGGCATACAGGGGCTTGGGAAAGTGGATAAAGTCTATCTCGACAACCCAACATTAATATATGTATGCTATGTAGTTAAAGATGACATAGAGACAGGTTATGGCAACATTATCCCGCTGTGGAAGTTTGGACTCACATATTAGGTCAAATTCCGGCTTTTTACCAGTGTACTTGCCATATCGTTTACAGTGGCTTCTTGTTTAACCTTGAGTCCGCTGAACACGTCCTTCTATTTGTATCTTCTTGTTGTGTCTTTGGTGATGATGGAAACCTTCATGGAGGATTAAGGATGAAAGGTTAGGGATGTTACTTCGCGAGGGGGAGGGTTGTGACACGGGTGTCACAGCTTTTTGTCACGTATGTCACAAGGTTGTGTCACCCGTGTCACAAGCACCTGCCTCGTGAGGGTACACGCGATCCATCTCGTTGGGGAAGTGCATGCATTGTATTTTGTGGTCGAACTTTGGCGCGGCCGTGTAGCCGTACTTGCGACGCAATTGTGCGATGGCCTCTTGCATGGCCGGAGCTATGGGCCATCGTCCCTCGCGGAAGCGGTAGTATCGGCGACGCTCGCCAAACATCTGAATGAGTTCGGAGCGCATCTTCCGGAGGTCCTCCTGCCGCACATCGCTCAGCAGGCTTTTCATTCCGCGCACCATCACCACGGGTTCCATTCTCACGAACATCGGGCAGCGGCCGTCGCAGCTGCATGCCTTGGGCAGTACGCAGTTGTGTTCTTTCACGCTACGCGGCAGTACCGTGTGGCTCACATGCCGCAGGCACTCGTCTGCTTGCGGACAATCCCCGGCCAGGCACAGCGCCCAGTCGGAGGGGATTTCTTTATAGTTAATCTTCTTCATGGTCATGTTTTTATTGTTCTTGTTTAACGCTACAAAGATACAAAAAATAATAATTTCTGATACATACAATACCTATTTATTGGATTTTTCTTCCTATCTTTGCTACCGCAATATTCAAATTAACTACGGTATGAAGAAACTACTCTCATTAATCTTGCTGTGCGTGGCCACAAGTGCTATGGCACAGCCCAAAGTGTGGAAAGACGTAAATTATGCAGGCGACGAACTGGAGGCCCACCGCATGGACATCTACCTGCCCCAGACAGAGCAGGCCAGTTACAAGGTCGTGATGGTCATCTACGGCAGTGCGTGGTTCTCGAACAACATGAAGGGGGCCGCCTACGGAGCGGTGGGCAAGGCACTGACGGATGCCGGCTTTGCCGTAGTGTGCATCAACCACCGTTCGAGCGGCGATGCCAAGTTCCCCGCTCAGATTCACGACGTGAAAGGCGCCCTGCGCTTCATTCGCGCCCATGCCGCCGAGTACAGGTTCGACACCTCGTTCATCGGCATCACGGGCTACTCCAGTGGCGGCCATCTGTCGTCGCTGGCCGGTGTGACCAACGGACTGAAGAAACGCACCGTGGGCAACACCACCGTCGACCTGGAGGGAGGCGTTGGCGGCAACCTCGGCTACTCCAGCTGTGTGGATGCCGTAGTGGACTGGTTCGGCCCCGTGGATATGGCACACATGGAGAACTGCCAGACGGTAAAGGACGAAAAGTCGCCCGAGGCTGCCCTCATCGGCGGAGCACCAAAGGACAATCCCGACCTGGTGACGCTCATCAGCCCCATCACCTACGTCTGTGACCATGCTCCGCGTTTCCTCGTCTTCCACGGCGATGCCGACAACGTAGTGCCCCACTGCCAGAGCGAACGTTTCTCCAAAGCCCTGCAGCAGGCTGGATGTCTGGAGGCCTTCATCACCGTCCCCGGTGGTCAGCATGGCCCTGTGACCTTCAACGAAGGCACCTTCCGTCGGATGACAGACTTCTTTCGGAAAGAGGCCGCCCAGTCACGCATCGTCGAGAAGGGTGGCACAGGGCCCTACAAGGCTGTGATGAGGGAGGAACCCTCGCTGCCCGCCCACACCGTATTTGCTCCGCAGGACCTTTCGAAGTTCAACAAGGAGAATCCTCTGCCCGTGCTCGTCTGGGGCAATGGAGCCTGCACCAATTCACCGTGGGAGCACTTCAAGTTTCTCAACGAAATCGCCTCGCACGGCTTCCTCGTCGTGGCCACGGGCTACATCCCCATGGAGGAGAAACCCTATCAGGGCCCCATGTCCACCACGCAGCAACAGATTGAGAGCATCGACTGGGCCATGGCACAGAATGCCGACCCCGCCTCGCCTTATTACAACAAGATAGACGTCAGGAACATCTGTGCCTCCGGCATGTCGTGTGGCGGTCTGCAGACACTCTATAACTGTGCCGACCCACGCATCAAGACCCTGATGATATGCAATAGCGGACTCTTCAAGGTGCAGAATGCCCACCAGGCCGTGGGCGGTATGCCCATGCCCCAGAAGTCGAAGCTGAAGGAGATTCACACACCGGTCATCTACATTCTGGGGGGCAAGGAAGATATCGCCTACGAAAACGGCATGGACGACTTCCACCTCATCAAGCACGTTCCCGCCTGTGCTGCCAACTATCCCGTGGGCCACGGCGGCACCTACCGTCAGCCCCACGGCGGCGAGTTCAGCATCGTGGCACTGGCCTGGCTGCAGTGGCAACTGAAGGGCGACCAGCAGGCTGCCAAGATGTTCGTCGGCAAGGACTGCGAACTGTCGAAGCGCGAGGGCTGGACCATTGAGAAGAATGAAAGAATGAGAAAGATGAAAAAATGAAGAAAGATATGCGATACCACATTCTTGCAGCACTGCTGCTCCTATCCGCAACGGCCAACGCCGACGACTATGCTACGCTCCACACCGAGAAGATTCAGAATCCGGTATTGTGGGCCGACACGCCCGACCCCGACATCCTCCGCGTGGGCGACACCTATTACCTCGTCTCCACCACCATGCACCTCATGCCCGGTGCCCCCGTCATGGCCTCGAAGGACTTGAAGAACTGGGAGACAGTGGGCTACATCTTCGACCGCCTGACCGACTCGCCCAAGTACGACCTGCAGCAGGGCACGGTGTACGGACGCGGCCAATGGGCAACGTCGCTGAAGTACCACAACGGACGCTTCTATGCCCTGCTGGCTCCCAACGAGGGCGGGCCGATGGGCGACACCTACATCTTCACGGCCGAACGCGCTGAAGGTCCCTGGACTATCCTCTCCCGTATGCGCCACTTTCACGACTGCTCGCTCTTCTTCGACGATGACAATCGCGTCTATGTCATCTACGGCACGGGCGAACTGATGGAGCTGAAACCCGACCTCTCCGATGTCATTGAGGGCACACACCGGCGAATCTTCCAGCGCGAAGAGGACGAACGGGGACTGCTCGAGGGAAGCCGCATGGTCAAGCACAACGGCAAGTACTACCTGCTCATGATTTCCCACACCTATGCCCCCGGGCGCCATCGTCGCGAGGTGTGCTACCGTGCCGACGACATCCACGGCCCCTACGAGAAGCAGGTCGTTCTGGAAAGCGAGTTCGGAGGCTTCCCCTATGAGGCACAGGGCACCATCTTCGACACCCCCGACGGTGACTGGTACGGCATCATCTTCCAGGACCGTGGCGGTGTGGGGCGCGTGCTCACCCTGATGCCCTGTCGCTGGATAAACGGCTGGCCCATGCTCGGCGACGAGAACGGACGTGTGCCGGAAACGGTGCGCCCACTGGTCAGCGGGCAACCCGAGACGGGCATCGTCAAGAGCGACGACTTCTCTACCCCACGCCTTGGCCTCCACTGGCAGTGGAACCACAACCCTATCGACGACGCCTGGTCGCTCACAGAGAAGCCCGGCCATCTCCGGCTGAAAACCTCTCGCGTGGTCGACAACCTATACCTCGCCCCCAACACACTGACCCAGCGCATGGAGGGGCCGACGTGCAGCGGTGGCATCGTCCTGGACCTCGCAAGGATGAAGGACGGTGATTGCACAGGCCTGGCTGCCTTCAACGGCGACACGGGAGCACTGACCGTGAAGAGACAAGGGAAACGCTTCGTTCTGGAAATGAGCGAAATGGCCGTTCAACTCTCCGAGCGGGACAAGGAGGTGACGAAGGTGGACGAAAAGGTTGTGGAGACCGTAGCCCTGAGCCAGACCAAAGTGTGGCTGCGCATCGATGCCGACTTCCGTCCCAACGGGAAGGGCGGTGGCAACGACGCTGCCAGCTTCTACTACAGCCTTGACGGCAAGCAATGGACACAAATCGGAAGCCCCGACTACCGGATGCGCTTCGACTATCGACGCTTCTTCATGGGTAGCAAGTTCGCCATCTTCTGCTATGCCACCAAGAAGAGCGGTGGCTACGTGGACATCGACGCGTTCGACTACACCAGAAGCACCAAATAGGAGGCTCACTCCCTCCGTCGGGATTAGAAAGTCAGACAATGGCAATACACTATACGAAGAGAGAGGAAATCATCAATTCGTCGTCACACGGCCTGGGCATTCTGCTGGGCCTGGTCGTGGGAGGAGTGTTCCTCTACTGGGTCCACCGGCAGGGCGACGACTGGGCCAAATTCAGTGTCTGGCTCTACCTCTTCGGCATGCTCTCGTCCTATGTGGCCTCGACCGTCTATCATGCCCTTCCGGCCAAATGGAAGGCCCGCGAGTTGCTGCGCAAGTTCGACCACGCCGCCATCTACTGGCACATCGCCGGTTCCTACTCCCCCATCACGCTCATTGCCCTGCGCCAGCAGGGACTATGGGGCTGGGGACTGTTCGCCTTCGTGTGGGGCTGCGCCGCGGTGGGTACCGTGATGAGCTTCCGCCGCCTGCAGGAGCACAGCAACTTGGAGACGGTCTGCTTCATCGCCATGGGGTTGTCGTGCCTCGTGGCCCTGAAACCCCTGCTCGACACCATCCCCACCTCGTTCGCCTGGATTGTGGCCGAGGGCGTCTGCTACATCACCGGAGCCCTGTTCTACACGCTCCACCAACGCCCCTACATGCACTCCGTTTTCCACTTCTTCGTGCTTGCCGGCTCCGTCTGCCACATCGTGGCCGTATGGGGCATGCTGAATATGTGAAACGCCTGCGGCAGGCACTGATGGCCACCGCAGGCGTTTCGCGTTTTACAATGTAATTACTTACCAGGCGCCTTCCCAGCTGTTACCTGTTCCGTCAAACTCAACGGTGCTGCTGTCAAGTCCGGTGCTGGCAACTGAGGGTTTGAATACTCGTTTCTGTCGATTTTCCTTTGTTGAGACAAAACGGATAAAGGCAGACCCACCCCCTGCCCCTCCCTGTGAGGGAGGCGAGTAGATACCAAAACCGCCGGGACTCCTTGCGGATGTCTCGGCGGATATTTTTTCGGGTGAGGGGAATTGTTATTCCATACGTTTCATGATGTCGCGCAGGAAGATATCGCTGACGTTTTCGTAGTCGGCTTTGTCGTAGATGTAGAGCAGTTGCAGTTCGTCGGCCACGATTCGCACACGGATGATGAGCTGTGCGCCGCCACTCTTGCCGCGCCCCTTCGATGTGATGGCCATCCTTACTTGCCGGACACCGTCCTCGAGTTCTACACCTTGCATGGGGTTTTGCAGTAGCGAGGCCAGCAGGCGTTCGAAGTCTTGCTGCTGCGACTTGTGGCGTTTCTTCAGCCGCTTATAGGCTGAGTGAAAATGCAAATTTCCTCAGAAATAGTATCCGTTTGTCTCAGTATGTTAAAAATCGCGTTAGCGAGTGAAGAGTCAAACCTGTTTGAACTCTTCCGAGCGTTGAGATTTTCGAGGCGAAGCCTCAAGGTTCGCGCAAGCCGAATGCAAAGTGAAAGCTTGTTTTCAGTATTTGCCGATGACTTTCTTGTCCCCTTTAATATAAACTCCCTTGGGAGTAGAGGTGTCGTTCAGCAGGCGGCCCTGCATGTCATATATGCGGGCAGAGGGTGTTTCTGAAGGAGAATTCTGTGGGCTGATGGCTGTTTCTCCACTTGTCAATTGGAGATACTCTTGCCGTGCGTTGGCAATCAGTTGGACAAACGAAGGCATGTTGTTCATCTGTGCAAGCACGCAACTTGCCATCACACGCCCGGCCTGCACATCGCTGGCATAGTGATAGCCCACGATGACGCGACTGCGCCCTACCTCATAACCGCGCTTCAGTATCGTTGTGGCGCTGTCGGGCATTACCTCGCTCAGCGACAGTGCAAGTCCCCAGGCCATCATGGCGTGTGCCGAAGGATAACTCGACTTTCCGACATTGGCAGCCTCTTCTTCTGGAATAGCAGTTGGCTCACCCAACTGCACAAATGGAGGCTTGCGGAAATAGACATTCTTCATTGTTGAGCCGGCTGTAAGAAACTGGTCAACAGCGGTCGATATCAATGCATAGATGGCGGGCGTGCCCTCTTCACTCAGCGTGATGCCGGCACAGGGAGTGAACATGTGTGCGAATACATCGATAGTATACTCTGCATCCTCTATAGCCTGCTTTCCACGTTCAGTGCCGCGCTCACCCTTACCCATCCAATAATGTGCCATATCGCCATAGTAGCGGACCGAGGCTGTGTCGATAGGTGCATCGAGTACCCGCTTCAGGCTTGGCCAAGTGATATCCTCAGGAGCCGAAGTATTTGTCAACTGCCTGTATTCCTTGCTGGCAGCGGCGAAATCCTTTTGGAACTCCTCTGTCTGTTGAATCAGAGCGAATGTGGCCGATGCCGTGAGGCGTGCGGCGTCAACATCGCTTTGCCAGTGTGCACCAACGATGACGCGGCTCTGACCATACTCAAAACCTCGGCGTAGAATAGTGTCCTGCAGTTCCGGCACCAATTGTGCCAGCGTCAGTGCCACCGTCCATGAGCGTGCCGTATGAGCCGAAGGGTATGAGCCGTTTCCTTTCAGGTCGTCATAGTCGTCGAATTCGCCCCATGTGTATTCATTCATCCTATCAAAGGGACGTTGTCGCATGTACTTCTGTTTGGGCGCCTTTGTGCTACGGCTGCCAGTATTTCCTGCACGTCGTATAAGTTGCCATAGGGCGGGTGTCGTCTGCTGGCTGATGGTGATGCCAAGTGCCTCGCTAAAGACGGTACACATACGTACCGTGCCGTTCAGCGACTCCCAACTTGCCTGTCGCCCACGCTCAGTGTTGCGCATCGACTTGCCCCATATCCACTGCTGGAAATCATCGACAAAGGCCAAACTGGCCGTATCAGGTGGGGCTGGCAGATATTTACCAGCGTCGGCGTGGCTGTCCTGCGCCAAATAGACTGTGTCTTGTGCCGTATCGCTGTCGCATTCTTTCATCATTGGACAAAATAATTGTAAAAGAGTGTCGATTATTTGAAATAATCTTGTACTTTTGCATAAAAAAGATACGACATGAAAGGAACCAGCGAACAGCAGTTGCTATTCAAACGGCTGAACGAACGGTTTGCCAAGGCCCTGGCGGCGTATAGGCTGTTGGCCGACGATGATTGTGTCCTGATTGGTCTCTCAGGTGGTAAGGACTCGCTGTTGCTGACCGAGCTAATGGGGCGCAGGACGCAGATTCTACGTCCCAGATTTCGTGTCGAGGCCGTACATGTGCGGATGGAAAACGTCAGTTACGAAACCTCAACGGACTATCTTCAGCAATTCTGCGACCAGCTGCATGTGCCCCTGCACGTGGTCACCACCCGCTTTGAGGAGTCCGACAGCAAGCCGCCCTGTTTCCTTTGCTCGTGGAACCGACGGAAGCAGATGTTCAACCTGGCTCAGCAGTTGGGCTGCAACAAAATTGCGCTTGGGCATCACCGCGACGACCTCATCCATACGGCCCTGATGAACCTGACGTTCCAAGGTCGGTTCGGCACAATGCCCGCACGGCTCCAGATGCGCAAGATGCCCTTGAGCATCATTCGTCCGCTATGTCTCATTGATGAAGCCGACATCAGCCGCTACGCTCAACTGGCCGGCTATCAAAAGGTAGTCAAATCATGCCCTCATGAACGCGAGACCCACCGCACCTCCGTTGCCAGCCTGTTCGCTGCAATGGAGAAGATGAACCCCGAAGCACGCTTCTCTGTCTGGCAGGCATTGGAATCGGCCGGGAAACTGGTCGAGGAATATTTACATATGCAGATATGAATCCTTGAAGCCAAGGAAGTAGAGTACGCCGTCGATGCCGATGGTGTTGATGCTCTGGCGGGCATTGGCCACGACGCGAGGCTTGGCGTGGAAGGCAATACCCAGACCGGCCAGCGAGAGCATGGGCAGGTCGTTGGCACCGTCGCCCACAGCGATGGTCTGCTCGAGGTCCACCTTCTCCACCTGGGCAATCAGGCGCAGGAGCTCGGCCTTACGATGTCCATCGACGATGTCGCCCACATAACGGCCCGTCAACTTGCCGTCCTCGCCTATCTCCAGTTCGTTGGCATACACATAGTCAATGCCCAGTTTCTTCTGCAGGTACTCGCCGAAGAACGTGAATCCACCCGAAAGCAGGGCTATCTTGTAACCGTAGCGCTTCAGGACCATCATCAGTCGCTCCACGCCCTCGGTCATGGGCAGGTGTTCGGCAATGTCCTGCATGACAGACACATCCAGTCCCTTCAGCAGGGCAACGCGGCGCGTGAAACTCTCCTTGAAGTCAATCTCGCCACGCATGGCACTCTCCGTGATGGCACGAACCTCCTTGCCCACGCCGTTGCGCTCGGCCAGTTCGTCGATGCACTCGGTCTGGATAAGTGTGGAGTCCATATCGAAGCAGATGAGTCGGCGCATACGTCGGTACATGTCGTCGCGCTGGTAAGAGAAGTCAACCTCCATTTCCGACGACAGGCGCATCAGTTGTTCGTGCAACTGAGCCTTGTCGTTGGGTGTGCCGCGAACCGAGAATTCGATACATGCCTTGGCAGAATCCTTGTCCTCGTGCAGAGGCGGACGGCCCGTAAGACGGCGGATGGAGTCGATATTCAACCCCTGTTCGGCAATAATCTTCGTCACCGCCTCTATCTGCCGGGCCTCCAAACGGCGGCCAAGCACGGTCAGGATGCTCCGGTTCTTACCCTGACGTCCCACCCAGGCGTTGTATTCCTCCTCACTGACGGGGGCGAAGTGAACGGTGACGCCCAGTTCCGAGGCCTTGAACAGGACATGCTTCATCACCTGTCCCGAATTCTGTTCATCGACATAAATCATAATACCCAGCGACAGGGTATTGTGGATATCGGCCTGGCCAATGTCCATCACGTCGGCATCGTAGCGTGCCAATATCTCCATGAAACTCGCCGTCAGTCCCGGACGGTCCTCGCCCGTAATGCGCAGCAGGATTAACTCTTTCTTTGTTTCCATGATTCCAATATCTTAGTTTCAAAAGGCAAAGATACGATTTAGTGAACGAAATACCAAACTTGTTTGAGGATTTCTGAGCGTGAGTAGCTTAGAAAGCAGTTCAAAGATAGTGCAATCCGAGCAAAAAGCCAAATTCGGGGGCAACAATACAACAATTTATCGCCTGACCATCTTTTGCCGGTTTTCAATGACGACGCCGCGCGTATTGTCTGTGGCAGGGGTGCCGTCGAGGCGGTAGGCACGAACTGGGGACGGCTGGGAGGCACGGCTTTCCGGTACGATGCCAGTGGTGATGCCTACATACTCGGCACGTGCGGCAGCAAGCATGTCGAGGAAGTCGGGGTCTGCATGCAGACGTGCCACGAGGGCGGAAGCGAGTTGACGGCTGGCCTCGATGTCGGTGTGCCAATGATAACCCACGATGAGCCGGTTGTGACCATATTCATAGCCACGGCGCAGTATC
The DNA here is from genome assembly GCA_905234735.1 of uncultured Bacteroidaceae bacterium. GTDB lineage: Bacteria > Bacteroidota > Bacteroidia > Bacteroidales > Bacteroidaceae > Physcousia. The sequence goes on from CAJOJA010000022.1 coordinate 10,430, forward strand.
TCGTCCTGATGCTCGGGTGCGACCTCGGCCATAACCAATGCCTCTGTCCATCCCAGGTTGGTGTGACCCGACGGGAAACTGCTCTTGCCACGCTCTTTCTCCTCGTCGCCAGCCACGGCCGACGGCTCGCCCAACTGCACGAAGGGACGCTTGCGGAAGCGGATGGGTTTCAGGCGGTCGGCAGTCTCGCTTGCCTTTTCGAGCACGTGGCCCAGGAGTCGGGTGATGGCGGGTGTCTGCTCGTCGCTGAGGGTGATGCCGATGGCCTCGCCCATGACCTTCTGCATCATGGCTACGCTGTATTCAGCCTCGACCCCTGCCGTGTCGCCGCGCTCGGTGCTGCGCAAGGGCTTGTTGTTCCAGTAGAGCATGATGTCTGCCATGTAGCGTGCGGAGGCGGAGTCGACGGGGTTGTTCAGGAAGCGTTCGCCATGGGGCACATCGGCGTTTGCGGCCGGGTCGTAGTCCTCGGGCAGTCCCTTCAGACGCGCATACTCGGCACGTGCAGCGCGGATGTCCTGCTCAAAGGCAGGCTCGCAGTGTGAACGGGCGATGGCTGCTGCTGCACAGAGGTATCCTGCCGTCACGTCGCTCTGCCAATGGGCATTGACGATGATGCGGTTCTCGCCATACTCATAGCCACGGCGCAGGATGGTGTCCTGGAGTTCCGGCCACATCTCGGCAAAGGCCAAAGCCATCGCCCATCCGGAGGCCGTGTGGCCCGACGGGAAGGAACCCTCGTCGAGCATTTCCTCCATATCGTCATACTGTCCCCAGGGTGTCTCGTTCATCACCATGAAGGGGCTCTTGCGCTTGTATTTCGCCTTAGGTCCCTTCGTGGATAAAAGGCCAACGGCAAATGATTTCGCCAACAAACGGGTGATGGCGGGTGTCTGTTGGTGGCTAATGGTGTCGAGTTCCAGCACCTGGGCCATAATCGAGGACAGGGCCTCCAGATTATGGCGTGACTCGAGGCTGGCACGTGCACCACGCTCGGTCGCAGCCATGGTCTTGCCCCACTGCCACTGTGCCACATCGTCGAGAAACGCTGCGCTTGACGAGTCGGGCGGCGCGGGCAGGAAATGGCATGCGTTGGGCAACTGTTCGGCAACGACATAAAGGCTGTCGTTGCTCGTTTGTGCACCAATGTGCGTTGCACCGCATAGGGTAAGGATGGCGGTGAGCATCCAAAGTTTCATCTTTTTCATAGCTCTTACTGAATGTTTGCCGGCTGGCGCATGTGCCGCCTTTGGTATTGGGTACAAAGGTAATGATTCCAAGGGAAAATGCCATACGTTTTCACGGAAAAATGCTGATACTCATATCGATTATTTGTGCCAACGGCTATATTACCTTCAAATTTTCTGCATTCTGCAATAAGGTTTTGAGCAAGGTGTGTGCATGGCGACTCCGAACTGACGTCTCGTTGGTTCTCCCCTACCGCTGCAAGGCTTCGAAGAGGCGGTCGAGGGCAACATCGGCATTGCCGTCGGCTTCGTTGAGCAGGGCGACGAACTTGGAACCGATGATGGCGCCGGCGGCATTGTCCTGGGCGGCCTTGAGGGTCTGGGCGTTGCTGATGCCAAAGCCTATCATGCGCGGATTGCGCAGGTTCATCGCATCTATCCGACGGAAGTACTCCTGCTTGGCCTCGTCGAAAGACTGCTGGGCGCCCGTGATGGCAGCACTTGACACCATATAGATGAAGCCGTCGGTGTTCTCGTCGATGAAGCGGATACGTTCATCGCTCGTTTCAGGAGTGATGAGCATGATGACGCGAAGGTCGTACTTGTCGGCTATGGGCTTCACCGTTTCCTGGTAGTCCTTAAAGGGCAGGTCGGGGATAATCATGCCACTCACACCACTCTCCACACACGACTGGCAGAACGGTTCGACACCGTAGTGTAGGATGGGGTTGAGGTAGCCCATGAGGATGAGCGGAATGCGGACTTCCTGCCTGATACTTCTGAGTTGAGCGAAGAGGGTCTTCAGGTTCATGCCATTCTTCAGGGCCTGGGTGGCAGCACTCTGGATGACAGGACCATCGGCCAAGGGGTCGCTGAAGGGGATGCCCACCTCCAGGAAGTCGATACCACGACGCTGCAGGGCGAGGATGACGTCTGTCGTACACTCCAAGGTGGGAGCCCCAGCGCAGAAATAGAGGCTTAGCAACTTCTTGTCTGCCGTTCGTTCGGCAAATAGTTTATTAATCTTATTCATAATCTTATCTGTTTAATGAATCCTTTGAGTTTATTTACGTCCTTGAGGGCTGGCGATATTTCGAAGCGGGAATTCAAGTCGATGCCCATGCAACGAGGATGGCAGAAGGCTGTGACAAACTCGGCATCGTGGGGACCTATGCCTCCACTGAGCAGGAAAGGAGTACCGCCGTCGTAGGCAGAGAGGAGGCTCCAGTCGAATTTCTCACCATTGCCGCCCACGGACTTTCCCTTTGTGTCGAACAGGAAATAGTCCACTATGCCCTCATAGGCCTTGGTCTGCCCGATGTCTTCTGGACTGGCAATATTAAAGGCCTTGATAAGGGAACGACCTTGAAGCCTCTGGACATACTCGGGCGATTCGTTCCCATGCAACTGGATGACGTCGAGGGCATAGTCGTCTGCGATGCGCTGAACCTGCTCTATGTGTTTATCGACAAAAACGCCAACGCGCTTGCAGGCGGTAGGCAGATAGGCTGGACGCTCGCTAACGTATCTACTAGACTTTGGCCAGAAGATGAAGCCCATCATGTCGATGCCTAATGCCTCAACCTCGCGGATGTTCTCGGCATCCCTCATTCCACAAACCTTTATCAATTCATAATTCATAATGAACAATTCATAATTGGGTAATGAAATCGTGGAGGGCGAGGCCTGGATGGTCTGTCTTCATGAAGTTCTCACCGATAAGGAATCCCCGGAAACCTGCCTGACGGAGAGCCTTCACTGTATCAGGGTTCGAGATACCACTCTCGCTGACCTTCACGGCTTCGCGCGGCAGGCGTTCGGCAAGGCGAAAGGAGACCTCAACGTCGGTATGGAACGAACCCAGGTGACGATTGTTGATGCCACAAAGGTCTGGTTCCAGTTCGGCATACTCCAGTTCGCGTTCGTCGTGCATCTCAAGCAAAACCTCAAGGCCCAACCGATGTGCCTTGTCCATCAACGATTTACACTCCTGCCGACTCAGGCACGCCGCAATCAGCAAGACGGCACTGGCACCACAGAGGACAGCAGCATAGAGTTGGGCCTCATCGATAACAAAGTTCTTGTACAGAATGGGGAGTGTGACCCCACTCTGACGAGCCTGACGGATGAAATCGTCGCTGCCGCCAAAGTAATGTTCGTCGGTAAGGATGCTAAGCGCTGCAGCACCGTTCTGCTGATACGACAAGGGGATGATGTCGGCTCGCCCTTCTTCCTTTATCCAGCCCTTCGAGGGCGAACGACGCTTGAACTCGGCTATGACGCCCGTCTCGCTTTGGAGCAATGCCTCGCGCAAAGAGGGTTTCCTGGCACAAAGCAGTTCCAACTCATGATGCTTGTGAGCAACTATCTCTTGAAGGATATCTTTCATTAGACACAAGTTAAGAATGAAGAATTAAGAATTGAGTTCCACAAATTTCATAAACGTGCGCAGGGCACTGCCGCTGTCGATGCTTTCGCGGGCTATCTCCACGCACTCCTCGATGCTCTTCTGCCCTCGCTCCAGTACCTGAATGCCAAAAGCGGCATTGGCCAACACGATATTTTTCTGGGCTGGCAGGGCGCGATTCTCGAGAACGGAGTCGAAGATTTGTGCGGCTTCTTCCTCTGTGGCACCACCCACCAGTTCCTCGGGCTTGGCAATGTCGAACCCAAGGTCCTGCGGACGGAAGATGCGTTCGTAGGCGTTCGTCGTCACCTTGAAGTCACCCGTCAGCGAAATCTCATCATAGCCATCGATGGAGTTCACGATGCCATAGTCAATGCCAAGTTTCTGGTAAACCTGATGATAGAGACGCATCTGGTCGAGGTTGGCAACACCCAGCAGTTGGCACTTGGGCTGACTGGGATTGACGATGGGGCCAAGGAGATTGAAGATGGTGGGAAACTGCAGAGCCTTACGGATGGGACCGACAAACTTCATGGCCTTGGCGAAGAGCTGGGCATGCAGATAGACGATGCCTGCCTCATTGAGCGAACGGTTCAGGCGGTCGATGTCGTCGGTAAACTTGATGCCATGATGGGCTATCACGTTCGAGGCGCCACTGACGCTGGTTGCAGCATAATTGCCATGTTTGGCCACCTTGTAGCCAGCACCTGCTATGACGAAGCAGGCTGTGGTGGAGATGTTGAAGGTGTTCTTGCGGTCGCCTCCAGTGCCTACGACATCAATGTATCGGTCACTGTTGAGGATGGCACTCACGCCAGTCTCCAGAATGCCATCACGGAAGCCGAGCAGTTCATCGACGGTGACACCACGCATCTGCAGACAGGTGAGCAGGGCTGTGATTTGTTCGTTGGGAAACTCACTCTGAGTAATTCCTATCAGGATGTTCTTCATCTCCTCACGTGTCAGGTATTCATGGTTGAGGAGTTTGGCTAATATCTCTTTCATAGCTGTATAAAGTTTTTAATGATTGTCTTGCCTTCGGGTGTCAGCACACTCTCAGGATGGAACTGGATGCCATGTATGTCATACTCGCGATGCCGCAGGGCCATAATCTGCCCTTCGTCGCTCTGGGCTGTCACCTCCAGACATGCAGGCAGTCCGTCGTTTGCAACCACCCACGAATGGTAGCGTCCAACGGTGATGACAGGGTCGAGTCCCTCGAAGATGGGGTCATCGGCAATGATGCGACAGGGCGTTGCAACACCGTGAAAAACATTGCTCAGGTTCTCGAGCTGGGCTCCAAACACCTCGCCGATGGCTTGATGACCAAGACAAACGCCGAGGATGGGTTTCCTGCCGGCATAAGTACGGATGACATCGAGCAAGAGACCTGCCTCTGAAGGAATACCAGGACCAGGCGAGAGAATGATCTTGCCATAGGACTCGAGGTCGGCAAGCTGGAACTGGTCGTTGCGCAGCACGGTAACCTCGGCACCCAGTTCCTTTACCAAATGACTCAGGTTGTACGTAAACGAGTCGTAATTGTCTATAATGACTATTCTTATCGGATTGTTCATAACACTTCTGCTTTTTCGATTGCCTTGCGTAGGGCTCCCAGTTTATTGTTCACTTCCTGTAGTTCGTACTCTACATCGCTCTTGGCCACGATGCCACCGCCTGCCTGGAACCAGAGTTCGCCGTTTCGACTGACGAAGGTGCGGATGGTGATGGCCTGGTTCAACGAACCGTCGAGTCCGATGAAACCAATGCAACCGCCATAGGCTCCACGATTGTGGGGCTCATACTCTGAGATAAGCTGCATGGCACGAACCTTTGGCGCACCACTCAGGGTGCCGGCTGGGAAGGTGTCGATGAATGCCTTGATGGGGTCGGCACCCTCATCGAGTTCACCACTTACTCTCGACACGAGATGAATGACATGCGAGTAGTATTGCAGGTCCTTGTAGAAGTCCACCTTCACTCCATGACAATTGCGACTCAGATCATTACGGGCCAAATCGACGAGCATCACATGTTCGGCATTCTCCTTCGGGTCGTTGCGCAGATATTCCGCTCCCTGGCGGTCTGATTCCGTATTGCCCGTACGCTTGGTGGTGCCTGCAATGGGGTCGATATAGGCACGGAAGGAACCGTTCTCCCTCGGCTCTATCCTACAATGCGTTTCGGGCGAAGAACCGAAGATGCGGAAACCACCGAAGTCGAAATAGAACAGATAGGGACTCGGGTTGATGCTTCGCAGGGCGCGATAGAGTTTGAAATCGTCGCCTTCATATCTTTGGATGAACCTGCGGCTCAGCACAATCTGGAACACATCGCCACGCAGGCAGTGCTGGATGCCCCGGCGGATATTGGCCTTGTGCGCTTCGTCGGTCAATGTGGAACGCACATCGCCCACAGGGTGAAAGTCATAGGCTTGCACATTGGCCTTGTTCATCGCACGAAAAACGTTGTCGAGCTCTGCCTCACCGTCGAGCGAAACCATCGTCAATGTGTTATTGAAGTGGTCGAACACGATTACATCTTTATATAAGATATAGAGCATATCAGGAGCATCGTTGCGCTCCTGCGTCTCATCTTTCACGTCGATGTTCTCGAAGTATCGCACAGCATTGAACGAGGTGTAGCCAAACAGTCCGCAGATGTCGGCATGCTCGCCCCCCACCTCAATCCTGTCAATCAAAGCGTGGATGGCGTCCGCCGAACCATAGTTGGCATTTATTTCATGAGTCTCAGAGTTTCCATCAGGAAAACTGATGGACGCAACACCGTGTCCGATAGCCACATGTGCCATGGGATTGATGCCGATGAACGAACGCGAGTTGTTCGAATCGTGATAGTCCGAACTCTCCATCAATGCGCTCTGCGGGTATAGGTCGCGCAGTCGCATATACACGCCAACGGGTGTGTAGAGGTCTGCCAGAATCGCTCTCGAACTTGTCGAATACTTAAAATGGGCCATATAATTATAAATTATGAATGAAGAATTATCTCAGTGCGCCAGCCTAATTATGCGCTCGGCATCCCGTAGGGTGACGCTTGCGTAATAAAATGGAGCAAGAATTATGCATTATGAATTATGAATTATGAATTGAACAAAGTGAATTATGAATTGAAAAACGAAAGGTACGTTTCAATGTCTTTGTCACCACGACCGCTGACGGTCAGCACCACCACATCGTCCTTCCGAAACGACAACTTCTTCAGGGCTGCAATGGCGTGGGCACTCTCTATGGCTGGGATAATGCCCTCCATGCGAGTCAGCTCATAGCCTCCGTTGATGGCCTCGTCGTCGTTGATGCTCAGCACCTTCGTACGGCCCAGCTTCGCCATGTTGCAGTGCATGGGGCCAACGCCAGGATAGTCGAGGCCAGCCGATATGGTGAAGGCCTCCTGTATCTGTCCGTCCTCGTTCTGCATTACCAGCATCTTGGCTCCGTGCAGTATGCCTGTGGTTCCCCTGTGGATGGTTGCAGCCGTGTAGTCGGTGTCCCATCCATGCCCGCCAGCCTCGGCAAGCACAATCTTCACACGCTCATCGTCCATGTAGTGATAGATGGTGCCTGCGGCGTTCGAGCCACCCCCGATGCAGGCAATGAGGTAGTCAGGATAGTCACGACCTATCTTTTCCTGCAACTGCCACTTAATCTCCTCAGAGATAACGCTCTGCATTCGCGCCACAAGGTCGGGATAGGGATGCGGCCCCATCGTTGATCCAACGATATAGAATGTGTCGCTGGGATGGCAGCACCAGTCACGAATGGCTTCCGAACAGGCGTCGCTTAGCGTCATGTTGCCTGTACGGACGGGATGCACCTCGGCACCCAACATTTTCATGCGCTCCACGTTGGTATGCTGGCGCTCCACATCGGTAGCCCCCATAAACACCTCGCACTTCATATTCATCAGTGCACACACCGTTGCCGTTGCCACACCATGCTGACCGGCACCCGTTTCTGCTATGATGCGCGTCTTTCCCATCTTCTTCGCCAGCAGAATCTGTCCGATGGTGTTGTTAATCTTGTGGGCTCCCGTGTGGTTCAGGTCCTCACGCTTCAGGTAGAGTTGGCAACCATACTGTTCGCTCATGCGACGGGCAAAATACAGTGGCGACGGGCGACCGACATAGTCCTTGAGCAGGGCATGATACTCCTGCTTAAATTCCTCACTCTCAACAATCGGGAGATAGGCTTCCTGCAAGTCCTTCACGCACTTGTAGAGGATTTCCGGCACGTAAGCGCCACCAAACTCTCCATAAAAACCATTTTTGTCTACTTGATACTTACTCATATACTTAATTCTTAATTCCTAATTAAAACATTGAAGGCCTGTCGCAAGAACGACAGGCCTTCAACGTTTTTATAATCCTTTCCTTCGGATACGTGGCTATCTTCTCACGATTTTTTGAATCCTGAGCTGCGCCACCACCAAAGGTTCGTTGTCTGCTTCATCTATAGGTTATATTGGGTTTTCGTCTGCAAAGTTACACATTTTCAACAAACCGACAAACAATTCGTTGCATTTTCTTTCCATTTCCTTACATTTTATCGTCCAGGCTAACATTTAGGCAATAGATAAGCCACGGGGCATCGGCATCCTTTAGGCTCGATGAACGTGGCACATAACTGTACTTTATAGCCATAGTTGTTTCGATTTAGGCCCCTAAGCCTTCCCACAGGAACGCCTAAGAGGAATGTTCGTTGCAAAAGTAATAAAAATATCGAACGCCTGCAAAGGATTGCAAAGAAATCTACATCTAACAAATGAAAGATGTACGTCTTATAAATATAAACCTAAGTCTTTTCGTAATGGGAATAAGGAGTTATCCAGGAAAGTCTAAGGAGATTGGTCGTATAATATAAGGAGACCCGTCAAAGGGAACGGGGAGAATGGGAAGAAGGAACAGGAAGACGTATTTATGGAAACAGGGAGGCTACCGGTTCTGCTTAATAAACTCCATGGGACTAATGCCCGTAATGCGGCGGAAAGTACGGCTGAAGTACGACGTGTTGTCATAACCCACGCTGGCAGCCACCTGTTTGACCGACCACCGTTCAGATACAAAAAGCAACTGAGCCTGGTTGATGCGGCGGTGAATGATGTAGTCGGTGGGCGTGGTGTTCATTTGACGACGGAATAGACGTATGAAACTGTCCTTCGTCATGCAAGCTTCCGCCGCCAAAGTGTCCAAGGTTGGCGTGCGAGGCAAATCATTGTTGATGGTCCAAAGGGCATGTTGGATGCGCTTGTCACTCACCTGTGTTCGTGGCCGGGCTTGGGCAAAGAAATGGGATAGCAGAATGTGAAGCATGCCACTGATTTCCATCTGCCGAGCCACGGGGCGATGCTGAAAAGCCTTAACTCCCTGCAGAATATGGGGTGTAGTGTCGTAGGTCTTCGGGTCTGAATTCTTAAGAACGAGTTCAGGACTCAATTTTATCAGGTATAGGATAATGCGCTCATCTATCTTCGTAACAGGTATACTGAAAGGGAACAGATTTTGCTGATAGAGGTCGAAGATGCGTTTCGAGGCATCCAAGAAATGTATGTAATAATGCATAAAGACACCATCGCAGTGGTCGCTGTGGCTAGTGAGCGCCGGGATGAGATAGAGATAACCTGGCATCAGCAAATGGCTCTGCCCCCCAATGGTTACCTCGGCACGACCCTCTGTTACCCAGTAAATACGTGAGAAGGAACTGCAAATGCTTTCGTGATTCCAGTCTCCCTGATGGTGAGCATGGCCAATGTTGAGTAGTTTGAAGTCGTAGTTCATGGCAGAAGGTTCTATAGCGGCAAAGATAAGCATTATTTATGAATAATCACAATATTTAGGGGCAGTTTTTATCACTATATCGACTTTCCGTTTCACTTTCGTAGGCAATCGAGCAAAAACGACCTTCTTTCCGTTCAATCCTATGGGATTTTGCCTATCTTTGCCCTATCGAGAACCGTGAAAACCAAACAAGACATGCGACATTTAAGCCCCATCCTCTCTCTGTTATGCCTAATTGCCTCGGTTGCAGGGTATGCCCAGACGTCAGCCCCCGACTGGGAGAACCCACAGACCATAGCCATCAACAAACTGCCCTACCACGCCACCCTGCAGTTACCTTCACGCGAGAAGGAATGTAAAGAAATTATCTCGCTCGACGGGCGATGGCTTTTCCACTGGTCGCCCTGTCCCGAGGAGCGCCCTGCCGACTTCTGGCGCACCGACTACGACGTCAGTCAGTGGGACAGCATCACAGTCCCAGGCAACTGGCAGATGCAGAACTTCGGTAAACCCATCTACACCAACTCCCTATATCCCTTTCAGCGCAACCACCCCAGTGTGACGAGCGAACCGCCACACGACTGGTATGCCTACGACCACCGCAATCCCGTGGGGTCGTATGTTACCTTTATTAATATTACGCGCGAGATGCTTCACCACAATCTCATCCTGCACTTCGGCGGTTTCAAGTCGGCGATGTACGTGTGGGTCAATGGCGAACGTGTGGGATACAGCCAGAACGGCATGTCGCCCGCCGAGTTCGACGTAACACCTTACCTCCACGCCGGGCAAAATCGGCTGGCAGTCGAGGTCTATCGGTGGAGCGACGGGTCGTACCTTGAGGATGTGGACATGTGGCGCCTGAGCGGACTCTTCCGCTCGGTGCAGTTGTGGGTGCGCCCGCTCACCCACATCAGCGACTACTCCGTCACCTCAGAACTGAGCACCGACCAGCAGGAGGCCACCGTCAGGACCCAGGTGGAATTGTGCAACACCAGTCGCAAGAAGGTCCGCGGCCTTACCGTTGCCCTCCTGATTGACGGCAAGGAGACTATGGGGAACCTAAGCACCTTAGCAGCCGGCGATACCACTCGTGTGGAACTAACCTGCAATTTACGGCACCCACGCCTGTGGTCGGCAGAGAAGCCCAACCTTTATCCCCTGGCCATCGAACTGCGTGACCGCAAGGGCAACACGATAGAGCACTTCGACTATCACCTGGGCGTGAGGCACATAGAGATTGTGGGCGAGGTGCTGAAGATTAACGGACAGAACGTGAAGTTCCGAGGCATCAACCGCCACGACCATCATCCCCGCATGGGCCGCCATGTGGACGATGCTACGTGCGAACTAGACATTCAACTGATGAAGCAGTGCAACATCAACTTCCTTCGCACGACCGTCTATCCCCACACCCCACTCATCTACGAACTCTGTGACCGCTATGGCCTCTACGTCATGGATGAAGCCAGCAACGAAAGCCACGGTTTCGGCATCGGCAACCGTGAGATGGGCGAAGACCCCGCCTGGCGCAAGGCACACGTGGACCGTGCAGTCTCATTCATCATGCGCGACCGTAACCACCCGAGCATCCTGCTCTGGAGCATGGGCAACGAGGCAGGAGCGGGCGAAAACGTAAGGGCCATGCGCGACACCATTCGCAGCATCGACCCCACACGTCCTGTCTTTTATGACAGCGACCGCCAATATTCTGACATCTACGACGACAGTTACCTCTATCCGGAAGAAATGCGCCGTGTGGCCGAGCGTGTGAACGACCGCCCCTTCATGATGCGTGAATACTGCCACGCCATGGGCAACTCCATGGGCAACCTTAGGGAGTACTGGGACATCATATACGCCGACTCCAGCATCTGCGGAGCAGCCATCTGGGACTGGGCCGACCAAGGTCTGGCAAAACCCAAAGATGGTTCGTCCCTCCGCTTCTCGTCGTCGCTCCGCCTTCAACCCGACGAGTTCTGGGCATACGGCGGCGACTTCGGTGACCGGCCTAATGACGGACGATTCCTGATAAACGGTATCGTAGCCCCCGACCGTACGCCACATCCCCAGTACTATGAGGTACAGCACGTCTATCAACCAATCTATTTCGTGCGCGACCAGGGACAAAAGGTGCGTCTCATCAATCACGATTGGTTCACAGCACTCGACGAATACGACTACCGATATGAACTGCTTTGCGACGGACTGCCCATTGTCAAGGGCAAACTGACACTGGAAGGCGACGCGCTGACCCTGCCTCCTCTGCCCAACGTGCAGGGCGAACTGGCAGTAACAGTCAGTGCTCACCTGCGGAAGTCAACGCTGTGGGCTCCCGAAGGGTTCGCCGTGGCCCGCGAACAATTTGTACTCCAGCCTTCGGACTTTGCCGATTGCAAGGGCCTTTCTTCAGAAATTGCCCCCTCGTCTCCTGTCAAGATGAGCCAGACGGAGCGGGACATCACCCTCACAACAGGGCACGATGCAGTGACCATCAGTCGGGACGGTACCCTCACCAGTTGGACGTCGGACGGTCGGGAACTCCTGCAAGCGCCCCTGGAACCCTATTTCTGGAAGGCCATGAACGACAACCAGACCGCTGCCCGATTTGAGGAACGCGCCGCCGTCTGGAAGGAGGCTGCCGCGCGTCGCACGGTAGGCGAAGTGCAAGTAAAAAGGGAGGCAGAGGGCGTGAAGTTGACCATCCCGATGCAACTTCCTACCGAAGCAGACTACACACTCACATACACTATAACACGAGACGGGCGCATCCGCGTCGAAGCCGATTATAGACCAACGGGAGACACGGGAAACCGGTCTCTGATGCCCCGCTTCGGCATGCACATGCGACTGCCTGCCGACTTCCGTCAGGTGGAATACTACGGGCGTGGTCCTTGGGAGAACTATCCCGACCGCAAGCTGAGCGCCCTGCTGGGTCGGTACAAGATGCCGCTCAGCGACTTCGAGACCGAATACATCCACCCACAGGACAACGGCAACCGCTGCGATGTCCGTTGGCTCAGCCTCTCGTCGCCCACCGCCACGGTCCGCATCGACGGTTGTCAACCGCTCTGCGTCAGTGCCTGGGACTATGGCGAGGAAGACCTGGGACCGCTGCATCCCCATGAGGTAGTGCGCGGAAGATTCGTCAACGTCAGCATCAGTCTCAACGTCCACGGCGTGGGTGGTACCGACACATGGGGCAAGCGCACCCTGCCTCAGTACACCATCGATGCCAACCAACCCTTGCACTTCGGCTTCGTATTATCAAGACGATAGAAACCAACAACCAACTAATAAGATATAAGATGAGAAAAACATTGACCTTACTACTCAGTTGGGTAGTCCTGTTTGCAGTGGCACAGACCGACGTCACTGCCGACTATCTCACCAACTACACCTTCGACAGTGGCTTCCATCACAAGGCAGGCGAGACAACGAAGGTGGACAAGGAAATCAAGACCATCAAGGGATGGACCCAAGGCTTTACCGTCGATTACACCATCACGGGCATTTATGAGTACGGTTTCGCCGGGACGTTCAACGGTGGAGAAGTGCCCGCGCAAGGCTACGAAGGCTCTACGGGCGGCGCACTCGCCCTGTCAACGGGGTGGGGCGTAGAGATGACCTACAGCCAAACCATTACGTTGCCAGCCGGGGTTTACACAATAACGGCACCCACCTATAACGGGAAAAGCGCAACCAAAGGCCATTCGTTGCTATCGTGGGTTCCGCAGGACGGCGATGCCGTCGTCTCTGCGATCAACGGTTATCCTTCAAAAGAGTGGACACTGGACCAGATTACCTTTACCCTAACCAAGGAGACCTTGGGCAAAATTCAGATTGGCTATCGGTCAGCCGAGAACACGGGCTCGGGCAGTTCTGCCAACTTGCTCATCGACTACGTTCAGATTATGGCAAAGAGCATGGACGACTGCAAGGCCGAACTCGCCACCACGATAGCCGAGGCCCTAAAGCAGTACGCCGACGGGACTGGGCGAGGTGCCGACGAACTGAAAACGGCCATCGACCAAGCCCAGCAAGCCTACGATGAAGAGACCCCGATGGAGGTAGTCCTGCAAGTCCATGAGAACCTGAAGACGGCCCTGGCAACCTTTGTCTGGCTAAACGCCTCGGAGAATTCTCCCGTTGAGTGTACCGCCACCTACCTCGTGAATCCCTCGTTCGAGGTTGACGGCACGACGGGCTGGACAGCCAAGGGCATGGGCACACAGAGCAACAGCGTATTCACTAAGAAACAAGGCACCTACTACATGGAAGCCTGGACCAGCATCGGCAATAAGATTGGCGATGTGCTGCTCTCCCAGACCGTCAGCAACCTGCCTTGCGGACGCTATCGTCTGACAGCCAATGCCCTGCACATCCAACAAAGTGGAAGCGGCAGTACCACGAACCAAGGGAAGGCGCAGACGGGCGCATGGATCTATGCCGGATTGTCGCAAACCGTGGTCACCACCATGAAGACGTATGCCGTCGATTTCTCTATCGTGGAGACGGGCGAAACCATAGAGGTGGGCGCGAAGACCACGAACCCAACGGGCAACTACTTTTGCGTCGATGACTTCCATCTCTACTACCTAGGCGAAACCGATGTCACCGACATGGCCCAGGCATTGAAGGCTTTAGTGACATACGCCCAGACCTTCCAAAACCTGAAGATGCAGGAAGCTGTCCGCGATGCCCTTGACGCCGCCATGGAAACGGCACAGAAGGCTCTAGAAGGAACCGGCACCGATGAAGAAGGCCATACTACATACGACGTCACCGCCCTTGCCGAGGCACGCACTGCCTTGCAGAAAGTCCTAGAGGGAGCCGAGGTGTCGCACACTCTCTATGCAGCACTAGAGGAACGCATCACCTACGCCAACAAGGTGCTAAAATGGTGGCAAGGCATGGAACGCAAAGCCAAGGCATGGGAGACACTATCTGAAGCCGTCACCACTGCTAAGGAACAGTCTGCCGACTTTACGCTGACCGATGACCAACTGAAATCAGCCGTCAACACCTTGAACACGCGTATCAAGACCGTAGATAAAAAGATTTATTGCAGTGGCAGTGCCTGTGGTAGCGACGCGAAACTGCAGGACAACAACAATCAGTGGTCGTACGTACGTTCCTACCAGTCGAAGCACTGGGTACTCTTCTGGGAAAAGGACTACGGCGACGAAGTACCAAGTGCTGTGCCAGGTATATTAGAGACTGCAGACAAAATCTTCGAAATGTATGCCGACAAACTTGGGTTCATCACCATCAATCAAGGCAAGTCAAAGAGCGACACCTACAAGATGATTATCCGACTCTTCTCGACGAGCGAATGGAAAGCCGAAGGCAGTGGCATTGACAACCAAATAGGTATGCTCTCACTATCTCGCTGGGCCTATACCTCACGCGGTGGACAGACCGTAGCCCACGAGATTGGTCATTGCTTCCAGTATCAGGTTCATTGCGACAAAGGAGACTGGAACGGATGGATGTACAACTGGCACGAATCCACCCAGAACCCCTTCTGGGAGATGTGTGCCCAATGGATGGCATACGTCTATTATCCCAACAAACTGCTCAACGACAACGAATGGCTTTGGAACTCGCTCAACGGCATGCACCGCCATCCACTTGCTGGCTACCTGCGTTACGAGAACTTCTTCATCCAGGATTGGTTCGTACACAAGCATGGATGGGACGCAGTGGGTCGTCTGTGGAACGACTGCAAAGACCCCGAAGATCCCTTTGAAACCTACATGCGTACCCGCATGACTGGCACCACGACCCAGAAAATCAGTCAATTGGGTGACGAGATGTGGGAGTGGGGCGCATGCATGACCACCTTCGACCTTGACCCCATTCGTTCCATAGCCGAAGGTAAGGCCAGTTGGCGCAGCCAGACGTCACTGACTAAGGACACCGACTCCTTTTGGTGGCCTGAGAAGAAGGACTGCATAGAAAACTGGGGAAACAACGCCATTCGCCTAAATGCCCCCACAAAAGACAAAACCATCTACGTGGAGTTCGAGGGTAAGGCAGGAGCCGAGGGCTATACCGCTTATAATACTACGCGCGCGGGATGGCGCATAGGTTTCGTAGCATTCAAGAGCGATGGTACGCGTGTCTACAGCGACATAACGCCTGCCACCTACAACTCACCTGATTGTACCATTGCCTTCGACTGCCCTGGCGGTTGCAGTCACGTATGGCTGGTTGTGAGCGGCGCCCCAACAACCTACTGGACACGCAACCTGACGAACTGGGTAGAGAGTACGGCAGAACAGTGGCCCTACCGCGTTAAGTTCTACCAGACGAATGTCTATGGACAGACCAACAACAATACGTTTCCCACTGGTATTGAAGCTATTGGCGATGGAAAACAAATGAAGGAGAATGACAATAACGTCTATTCCATAACGGGCCAAGTCGTGCGTCATAGTTCGACTTCACTCGAAGGACTGCCCCATGGCATCTACATCGTGGGGGGACGCAAGGTTGTCGTTCGCTAAAACTTATCAGAAAGATCTTTCCTCTTAATAATAGTCCCTCTGCCTTTGTGGTGGAGGGATTATTTCCTTCGGATACGTGGCTATCTTCTCACGATTTTTTGAATCCTGAGTCACGCCACCACCAATAGTTAGAAGTATGCAACATATTGTTTTACGTTTCTGTACAAACAATTTGTAACTTTTCTTGCGTATTTGCTTAAAAATCATTCATTCGGCACCCTGATGCCGTGCTTCCATGAAGCGAAGCTGGGCTTCAAGCATCTCCAGTCGGGGCATAGGACATCCGGCTTCACGGGCTATCTGCAAAGGACGTGTATAGAGGTATTCTATTTCCATCGGCCGATGGAAATCCCAGTCGAGTCGCATCGAGGGACTGTAGGGCACCATGTCGTCGGTCATCTGCATCATCTTCTGGGCGAAACGTTCGTCCACACCTTCCACGCCGAGCGCCTCAGTCGCACGGCATATCTCCAGCATCTGCTCGTAGATGAGCCTACGGCTGTCGGGCTGTGTCATCAGGTCCTTTGTCTGGCAGTGCAGGGCCACCGTCATACCGTTGTAGGGCATGTTCCAAACGGCCTTGCGCCAGCGTGCCGTCTCATAGTCGACAAGATTGACCTCAATGTCTGCCTCGCGCAGCTCCATAATCAGTTGGTCCACCAGCAAGGGTTCCTGACACGAGTAGTTTCCGATGTTTATCGACCCGTAGAACTGATGATTGACTACGCCCGGCTCCGTCTTAGCCGAACAGATAAAGGCCAGGCCTGCAGCCAAGTACGTGGAAGGGAACATCTTCTGCACATCAGCCTCCACCCCTACTCCATTCTGGATAAGCACCACCAAAGTATGTTCGTGCAACAAGGGGGGCAACAATTCGCGAAGCAACGGATTATTGTTCGTTTTCAGGCAGACGAGCACCACATCGCACTGCGGCATCTCGCGCGTATCCTTATATATATGGGGCTCTGCCAGATGGAAGTCGCCTTGCCACGAACGAACCGTCAATCCGTGCTCACGCACATAGTCGTAGTCGCGATGTAAAAGGAAGTGCACCTCCTGCCCTGCCCTTGCCAGTCTGGCCCCATAGAACCCACCTATGGCCCCCGTACCAATTACTCCATAACGCATATGTATATCATTTTAAGTTATTTCAATACAAAGATACGATTAAGCGAGCAAAAACGCAAATATATTTGCCGTCACCTTTTCCCACGTATGGGAAAAACTCATGCGACACAAGAAAAGGAGTGGAGCAACCCGATATGGGTGCTCCACTCCTCAGACAATAAAAGCAATTAAGTCAATTACCATTTACATTACACAATGCCCTGAGCCATTCAAAGGAAAAACCTTTGACGCCTCAGACAATGCCTTGAGCCATTCAAAGGAAAAACCTTTGACGCCTCAGACAATGCCTTGAGCCATCATAGCTTTAGCAACCTTCATGAAGCCGGCGACATTGGCGCCCTTCACATAGTTGACATAGCCATCGGCCTCGGTACCGTACTTCACGCAGTTCTCGTGGATGTTCTCCATGATCCAGAGCAACTTGGCATCAACCTCCTCGGCCGACCAGCTCAGGCGCTCTGAGTTCTGCGACATCTCGAGACCACTGACGGATACACCACCAGCGTTGCTGGCCTTACCAGGAGAGTAGAGAATCTTAGCCTCCTGGAAGACACGGATGGCACCAGGAGTAGAGGGCATGTTGGCACCTTCGGCAACGGCAATCACACCATTGGCAACCAGAGCCTTAGCCTGCTCCTCGTTCAACTCGTTCTGCGTAGCGCAAGGCAGGGCAATGTCGGCCTTCTCGAACCAAGGCTTTGCACCATCGCCCACGTACTTGGCTGTGGGATACTGGTCAACATACTCGCGGATGCGGCCACGATAGAGATTCTTCAGCTCCATGATGTAGTCGAGCTTCTCGCGGTCGATGCCATCGGGATCGTAGATGTAACCATCAGAGTCACTCATGGTCATAACCTTACCACCCAGCTGCAGCACCTTCTCGGCAGCATACTGAGCCACGTTGCCTGCACCCGAGATAAGCACCTTCTTGCCTTCCACGGTTTCACCCTTGGTCTTCAGCATAGCGCGGAGGAAATAGACGGTACCATAGCCCGTAGCCTCAGGACGAATCAGCGAACCGCCGAATTCCAAGCCCTTACCTGTCAGGACACCTGAGAAGTCGCGTGTCAACTTCTTGTACATGCCGAACATGTAACCAACCTCACGACCACCTACGCCGATGTCACCAGCGGGAACGTCGATGTTGGGACCGATGTGGCGCGTCAGCTCCAGCATGAAAGCCTGGCAGAAGCGCATAACCTCGGCGTTGGACTTGCCACGGGGGCTGAAGTCGGAACCGCCCTTACCACCGCCCATAGGCAGAGTGGTCAGCGAATTCTTAAAGGTCTGCTCGAAGGCCAGGAACTTCAGGATACCCAGGTTCACCGACGAGTGGAAACGGATACCACCCTTGTACGGACCAATGGCATTGTTGTGCTGGATACGATAACCCATGTTAGTCTGAATCTGACCCTTGTCGTCCATCCAGGTCACACGGAACTGATAAACGCGATCGGGTATGCACAGGCGCTCAATCAAGTTCACCTTGTCAAACTCGGGGTGTTTGTTGTACTCTTCTTCAATGGTACCAAGTACCTCCTCCACAGCCTGATGGTACTCAGGCTCGTTGGGGAAACGACGTTTCAGGTCGTCTAAAACTTTCTTTGCGTCCATAAAAACTAAATTAATTAAAGTGTCAATCTTTTACCATTTCGACGACAAAGGTAACACTTTTATAGAAAACTGCCAAACATTCTTACGAAAATATAGCAAAAAGATGCAAAATCGAGGTAAGTAGACACGAGAAGCGTCAGTATGACTCCATCACGACACCCTCCTTCTTCATACCGTCGACCTTGATGACAAGGGGTTGGGGGAAACGTACATGGCGCACATAATCGGTCTCGTGGATAGCGGGCTGACAGTCGAGGATGTCCTGGCGATAGACGCCATCGTCCATGTAACTGTTCACGGTGAAGTAGGCCACGCCGAACGAGGTCAGGTTCTGGAAGAAGTGGGTTCCCTGACTGGGGTCGACACGATAGTTATCCAGACCAGCTTCCACAATAACCTTTGCAGCCGAGATGGCCGGCCACTTGACGGGAACGCCCAGCCAAGGGTCGCTCGACCCCCATCGGCCTGGGCCCACGAGCACATAGCTGCGAGTCGAGGCACTGGCATCTCCGGCAGCCACAGCCCTGTCGCGCTCATTCAGGAAGTCGCGGTTGATGCGCTCTATCTCCTCAGCAATGGCAGGGTTGTTGGAGGCCGAGTAGCGGTCGGTCTTGACATACACCACATCGCAGACATCGGTGATGATGCCGTGACCAATGGCGTTGTGCGAACGGATGAGGGTCTCCTCGTCGGGGATTTCGCGAAGGTCCTCGTCGAGTTGCATCTTGTTGTCCACCATCGGACGAATCTGCAACAGATAGAACTCGCCCGCCCGACCAGGATTCAGTTTTACAGCCAACTCTATCTCCACAGCCCGGCGCATCTCCTGCTGACCGTACTTCAGTGACAGGTTAAGCAGCTGGGGCAGCGGGAACACACCCTGCTGCAAGACACCACACATGGTGATAACCTTTCGGCCACCCTCATAAATGCCGTCACGAATGACCTGGTCGTAGGGGTCATAGGTGGAGGCCAGACCAGCCAACGAACCGTCCTTGTCAGCCTCGCGAACGGGCAGTTTCAGCAGATTAAAGCCGTCGTCTACACTAATGTTCGTCGACATGTTCTTGAGGTCGAGGGCATAGAAGCGGGTCTGTGTCTCGCGCAACGCCATCTCCATCTCGCTCGTCTGCAGCACCTTGTCGGGATGGGCCGGACAGACACGCAGGTTCAGTCCGCCGTCCACGATGTACTTGCCCAGACCCAGTGCCAGGTTCACCACTCCCTGATCGGCCTGTTCGTCGCCAATGGGATAGTAGTTGACCGAACGGGCCACACCGGAGATGTGGGGATAGAAACGGTCGCCGTACTGCGTCCCGACGACTTCCTGCAGGATGACAGCCATCTTCTCCTGGTCGATGACGTTGGAGGTGGCCGTCATGTAGTCCTTCGAGGCCTGATAGAAGACCGAGGCATAGACACCCTTGATGGCTCCGACAAGCATTTGCAGCCGCGCCTGACGATCTTCGCTGTAGGGAATCATGTAGGTGGAATAGATGCCAGCAAAAGGTTGGTAGTGACTATCTTCAAGCAACGACGACGAACGAATGGCTATAGGCTGACGCACAACGTCGAGAAACGCCATCAAGTCCTCCTTCAGCGATTCGGGCAACTTGGCAGCCAAGAAGTGCTGTAGCACCTCCTCGTCGCTGACGTTGCTCAACGCGATGGGATAGAGTTCGTTGGACTCCATGAACTGGTCGAAGATGTCGGTACACAGCACCACCGTCTTCGGTATCATCGTGTGTGCTCCAGGCTGTTGGTTCAGGTCGGGATGACGCTTGATAATGTGGTCGATAAAGGCTATGCCACGTCCCTTTCCGCCAAGCGACCCTTCGCCGATACGTGCAAAGTTGGAATAACGGTCGAACCGGTCACGCTGGAAGACGGCAACGACACCTTGATTCTTCATCCGACGATACTTGACGATAGCCTCGAAGATGATTTTGCGGTGCAGGTCAAGGTCGGGCGTCGAATCCCACTTGATGTGTTTCAGGAACTCTGCTATGGGGAACAAGGCACGCGAACCGAGCCAGCGAGACACATTGTTGTGCGAAACATGATAGAGGAGCGATTCGGCAGGAACGGTGAAGATGTTGTCTTGCAAATCCTTCAGGTTACGCACGCGCACTACCTCTTTCAATGTATTGGGGTCGCGGAAGATGAAGTCGCCGAAACCGAAATAGTGATAAACGAGGTGCTGCAGGTCTACGGCCAGTTTCTTTGAGTTCTTGTCGAGGAACGAAGCACCATAGTTGCGCGCCTCCTTCGCCATATCCGGTTCGCTGGACTCCATGACAAGGGGCAGGAATTCGTCTTGCTGACGGATGGCTGCCAACAAGTCCAGTCCGGCCCGCGCATCCTTTACGCCCCGACGCGGGAATCGGCAGTCGCTGATGACTCCCAGCGCATTGTCCTTGTGCTCGCTGTACAGTTTCCAGGCCTCCTCGTATGTGCGAGCCAGCACAATCTTTGGCCGACCACGCATGCGCAGGGTCTCCAGTTGCGAGTTCAGGGCCTCGGTGGCAAAGGAAAGACTCTGCTGCAGGACAAACTTATAGAGATTGGGCAGTATGCTGGAATAGAAACGGATATTGTCCTCCACCAGCATAATCATCTGCACACCAGCCTTGGTGTCGTGGCTCAGGTTCATCTTGTCCTCCATCAGTTTGATGATGGACAGCAGCAAGTCGGTATTTCCCAACCAGCAGAAGACATACTCGAAGATACTCAAATCCTCGTGTTCCATGCGCTTCGTGATACCGTGGGAGAAGGGTGTCAGCACCACGATGGGTACCTTGGGGTTTTTCTCCTTGATATCGCGGGCAATATCGAACACGTCGTTATTGTCCGTTCCTGGCATACAAATGACCAACTCGAAACTGGTGCGTCGCAGCTCCATCTGGGCCTCATCCTGCGATGCCACCTGCACAAAGCGTGGCGGATAGCGCAGCCCCAGCTTGGCATACTCGTCGAAAATCTTCTCGTCCACACGTCCGTCATCCTCCAGCATGAAGGCATCGTAGGGGTTGGCGATGAGCAGGACATTGAAGATGCGTCGCCGCATCAGGTTGATGAACTGCGTATCGTGCAGTTCCAAGGGCTGGGCGTCCATCAGCGCTTTGTTCTCAGTATCCATATTCTGTTACTATAAGCTTACTTTGTTATTTCAAATCGCGCCGAATGAGAGCTGAAACGAAGAAGGTGACCAGCGTGCACAGGCAGACGAAACTGAAGAAGTGCAGGAATCCCCAGTCGTCGGCCAAACGGCCTGCCACCATGCCTGGCAACATCATGCCCAAGGCCTGAAAGGCAGTGCAGAGGGCAAAGACTGATGTAGAACGCTCGCCTCGCGAGAAGTAAACGAGGAAGAGCATATAGGCCGTGAAGCCGAAGCCGTAGCCCAGCTGTTCCACAAAGACACAGCTGTTGATAATCCACAGGTTCGAGGGCTGGGCGTAGGCCAAATAGACATACACCAGGTCGGGTACCGAAATGGCCAGTACCATCGGCCACAGCCAACGGCGCAAACCGTTTCGCGACACCACCCATCCACCGACAATTCCACCCAGGAGCAGACCTATCACACCAAGTGTACCATAGGCAAAGCCCACCGTTGCCGTACTCAGTTCCAGTCCGCCCTCCCCTATCGTGCGGAGCATGAAGGGCTGCGCCATCTTGGCCAACTGTGCCTCGGGCAGGCGGAACAGCAACATAAACAGCACTGCCGCCCAGATGTGAGGCTTGGAGCAAAACGCCTTTACTGTAGCAACAAACGGCTGAACGATATAATTATTAATTTTTAGTTTTTCACCTTTAATTTCAGTTCCTTCCACACTTGGGAGAAACACATAGTGCCAGCCAGCCAGCCCTATCATCAGCGCAGCCATGAGCAGCATGGTGATGCTCCAGCCCACCGTGACGCCGTATTGTACCTCCAGCCAACCGGCCACCATGACCAGTATGCCCTGACAGAAGATGCTGCCCACACGGTAGAAGGTGCTGCGGATGCCCACATACAGGGCCTGATCCTCCTGCGAGAGCGATATGATGTAGAATCCGTCGGCAGCGATGTCGTGCGTTGCCGAACTGAAGGCCATCAACCAGAAAAAGGCCAAAGATGCCTGTAGCCACACCGACATGGGCAGCGTCAGCGCCACTCCGGCCAAGGCTGCGCCCACCAGCACTTGCATGGCCATTATCCACCAACGTTTTGTACGGAAATAGTCTACCAGCGGGCTCCACAGGGGTTTGATGACCCAGGGCAGATAGAGCCAACTGGTGTACAGGGCCAGTTCGGTATTGGTCAGTCCCAGTCGCGTATACATAATCACACTGAGCGTCATCACCGCCATGTAGGGCAGTGCCTCGGCAAAATACAAAGTAGGTATCCAAGCGTATGGTTTCATAGGAATGAAGGATTAGGGTTAAAGGTGATGAATTATTCTTTTATTTAAATATATGTATAGCCAAGCTATAAACGCCGTAAGCACATCCATGAAGAAGAATGTACGGAAGCCCAGCACATCGACCAACCAGCCGGAAAGCGCCATAGCCGGTAGCATGACGCTGGCCACAAGGGGGATGTAGAGGTAGTTGATGGTATTGCGATAGCGTTCGCCGCTTACATAGCGGACAAAGTGCATGACCACAGGCAGACCAAACCCGAAAAGAAACTGGGCCTGAAAGGCGGCGACACAGAGGGTGATGAGTGAAACGGGAGGCTCGAAGGTCATGAGCAGGTACACCACAGGCGAAAGCCCCAGAGCTGCAATCTGGAAACGAAAGATGGAGTGCCCGCGACCATCGGCCAAGGACTGCATGCCCAACTGACGACCCATCAGGAGTCCGATACTGAAGGCAATAACGCCCACCGTGCCCTGGGCAAACCCTATTTCTTGTATGGTGCAGCCAAGTCCACCCTCTGTGCGAGGCTGATAGAAGAAGAGCACACGGCTATAGAACATGAGGCTCTGGGGTAACAGGAGCAGGAAGAGTCCCACGATGACCCGTATCCAATGGGGACGACGACGGATGCGGTCGATGACACGAATCTCGTCGCGTACAGCCTCAAGGGGAGTGGCTCCATTCTGATGGTCATCAGCCACCGCCGGTCGAGGCAGGACGAATAAATGGAAAAGTGCAAACAGCAGAAAGACACCCGCTATCAGGTAACAGGCCTCGTTCCACGAACGGGGTATGCGGCGGTAGATGACCTGCAGGGCCCCAACGAGCATGATAAACAGACCGTAGGTGAGCACCACAACCGACTGCGAGCTCACAATCTTCAGTCCGTTGTAATAGTGCTGCTCACGCGGACGAAGCATACGTTCGTAGTACATACGGGCAGCCAGTTCGTGCCAGGCCGTCAGCAACGACAGGGCGAAAAGTACCATAAAGAGATATACGTTCTGACGCGTATAGCGTAGGAAGACGAATGCCAGTGCCATCAGCAACCCCACGGTGAGGAGTTCTATCCACTGCACTTGACGACGGAAGAGCCCCACCCGTCGCACATAGGAGCGCAGGAACGACTTCAGTACCCAGGGCAAAAAAAGTAACCCACAGTAGCACGTGGCTACTGCGGGCGTAGTATCTGTCTGTAGGAACATTATCACGGCAACATAGGTAACTATAGCCGCTGGAATTTCCTCGGCCGCAAACAAAGTTGCAATCCAACTTCGCTGCATTCTCAAATCAAAATTTAGTACGAACGTGCTATCAGCACACGGGCCACACTGGGTTTCCCACTGACCATGTCCACACCGGGAGTCTGTTCAAAGCCGAAGGGGACGCAACGGATAGTGGCCTGCGTGTCTTCCTTAATCTTGGCTTCGGTCTCGGCCGTGCCGTCCCAGTGGCAGAGGAAGAAGCCACCGTCCTTGACGCGGGCCTTGAACTCGTCGTAGTTGTCGCACTCGTAGATGTGGGCATCACGGTAGGTCTTGGCCTTTTGGTAGATGTTCTGCTGAATGTCGTCGAGCAACTGGCGGACGTACTCGGCAATACCTTCCAGGGGGCGGGTTTCCTTCTCCAGTGTGTCGCGGCGCATGACCTCAACGGTACCATTCTCCAAGTCACGGGCACCCAGCACGAGGCGTACGGGCACACCCTTCAGTTCATAGTCGGCAAACTTGAAGCCCGGACGACGGTTGTCGGCATTGTCGTACTTCACGCTGATGCCCATCTGCTTCAACTGTTCCATGATAGGAGCTACAGCAGCATCTACGGCTGCAACCTGTTCGGGCTTTCCACCAATGGGAATGATGACCACCTGCGTGGGAGCCAGACGCGGAGGCAGCACGAGACCGTTGTCGTCGGAATGGGTCATGATGAGGGCACCCATCAAACGGGTGCTGACGCCCCAGGACGTTGCCCAGGCATATTCGGCCTGATTTTCCTTGTTCAGGAACTGTACGTCGAAGGCCCGACCGAAGTTTTGGCCCAGGAAGTGGCTGGTGCCCGACTGCAGGGCCTTGCCATCCTGCATCATAGCCTCGATGGTGTACGTGTCAAGAGCTCCAGCGAAACGCTCGGTCTCACTCTTCACACCCTGAACAACGGGTACAGCCATCACCTGTTCGGCAAAGTCGGCATACACCTTTAGCATCATCTTGGCACGTTCCTCAGCCTCCTCACGGGTGGCGTGGGCCGTATGGCCTTCCTGCCAAAGGAATTCCGAAGTGCGCAGGAACAGGCGAGTGCGCATCTCCCAGCGCATCACGTTGCACCACTGGTTGACCACCAAAGGAAGGTCGCGATACGAGTGTATCCAGTTCTTGAACGTATTCCAGATGATGGTCTCCGAGGTGGGGCGGATGATGAGTTCCTCCTCCAGACGGGCAGCAGGGTCCACCACCACACCATCGTGTGTATCGTTGGTCTTCAGTCGGTAGTGAGTGACCACTGCGCATTCCTTGGCAAAACCCTCCACATGCTCGGCTTCGCGGCTAAGGAATGACTTCGGGATGAGCAGGGGGAAATAGGCGTTCTGCACACCCGTCTCCTTGAAGCGGTCGTCCAGAAGTCGCTGCATCTTTTCCCAGATTGCATAGCCATACGGCTTAATGACCATACATCCGCGCACATCGCTCTGTTCGGCCAGGTCGGCTTTTACTACCAGCTCATTATACCACCGCGAGTAATCCTCGCTCCTCTTTGTAAGGAAATCCAGTTCTTTTGCCATAAATTTTATATAATTTACCTTAATTTGCGTGCAAAGGTACAAAAAAAATAGGGATTATAGATTAGGGATTAGGGATTATTTTGTACCTTTGCAGCTGAATTTAGTTTTTAACTCTAAAAAAGAACAATTATGAAAGGTTTGAAGATTTGGGCAAGTGCTATGAGCCTCGCCCTGATTGTCACAAGTTGTAACATGAGTAACACGGGCAAGGGTGCCCTGATAGGTACGGCTGCCGGCGGTGCTGCCGGTACGGGTATCGGTGCCCTGATTGGTCATCTGGCCGGTGGTTCGAGCGGTGCCAAGAAGGGTGCTATCATCGGTGCTGCTGCTGGTGTTGCCGTAGGTGCCACCACGGGTGCCCTGATTGGTCGCAAGATGGACAAGGCCGCCGCTGCTGCTAAGGCTCTTGAGGAGGCTCAGGTGGAGAAGATTACGGACTCTAACGGTCTGGACGGTGTGAAGGTTACCTTCGACAACGGCATCCTGTTCACCGTTGGCAAGTCTACCCTGAAGGCTGCAGCTCAGTCTTCTCTGAAGAAGTTTGCCGACAACGTGCTGAACGTCTACACTGACTGTGACGTTGCCGTATGCGGTTTCGCCAGCAGCGATGGCAGCGAGGAGACCAACATGACCCTGAGCCAGGCTCGCGCACAGGCTGTCAGCAACTACCTGACAAAGACCTGCAAGGTCAACAACAGCCAGATCAAGAGCACCACAGGCTACGGCGAGAACCCCGAATTCCTGATTTACGATGCCAACGGCAAGGAAAACATGAGCGCCAGCCGCCGCGTGGAGGTTTACCTGTATGCCAGCGACGCCATGATCAAGGCTGCCGAGGCCGGCACACTGAAGTAATCTATTTCTAGATTGTCTAGACCTCCTAGATTATCTAGATGATGAAAAAGATACGACGACTCTTGCAGAAGATTGTACTCCTGTTCTTTGGGAGTACAATCTTCTTTGTTTTACTCTATCGGTGGTGCCCTGTCTACGTGACGCCGCTGATGATGATTCGCTGCGTGCAACAGGTGTGTCGGGGCGAACACATACGTCTGCGCCACCATTGGGTGCCCATTGAAGAGATGTCCGACGCACTGCCCGTTGCCGTCATGGCCAGCGAGGACCAGCGTTTCCTGCAACACCACGGCTTCGACTTTGATGCCATCGGACAGGCCATCAAGGAACGTCAGAGGGGCAAACGGCAGCGTGGAGCCTCCACCATCAGCCAGCAGACAGCCAAGAACGTATTTCTGTGGCCACAAGCCTCGTGGTTTCGCAAGGGCCTGGAGGTGTACTTCACAGGGCTCATCGAAATCGCATGGAGCAAACAGCGCATCATGGAGGTGTATCTGAACTCCATCGAGATGGGCGACGGCATCTACGGAGCAGAGGCGGTCAGCCAACTGCACTTTGGCTATCCGGCCAGTCAACTCACGCGGGCCAATTGCGCCCTGATAGCCGCCACACTGCCCAATCCGTTGAAGTTCAGCAGCAAGAACCCGTCGGCCTACATGCTACGTCGTCAGACATGGATTCTGCGACAGATGAAATATGTGGAAGGAGATATGGAGAGAATGAGAAAATGAGAAGAAAGAGAGTAGACATATTAAAAGGGAGTTGGAGGAAGCACGCTGTGATGCTTTCCCTTTATCTCATTTTCCCATTCGCTCATTCAATCCACGCGCAACAGCAACGGACGTTTGTCGAGAACATACGCTCGTTGCAAGTCAGCGTGAACCGCAATCCGCTGGTGCCGCCGGTTCTCGTCATGGGCAAACACCAGCATCTGAACATTGACTTCGACGAGATGAGTCACGACTACCACCGGCTGGTCTATCACATCCAGCACTGCAACGCTGACTGGAGCGAGACGGAGGGACTTTTTGAAAGCGACTTTCTCTCGGGCTTCAACGACCAGCCCATCGAGAACTACGAGAACTCATTCAACACCACACAACTCTACACACACTACCGCCTCACCCTGCCCAATAGCGAGACGCAAATGCGCCTGTCGGGCAACTACCGCGTACAGGTGTTCGATGATGACGACCGCGACACTCCCCTGTTCGAGGTGGAGTTCTGCATCGTCGAACCCACAATGAGCATCAACGCCTCGTTGAGCAGCAACACCGACATCGACTTCAACCAGAGCCATCAGCAGATAAGCTACAGTGTGAGCTACGGCACAAACCGCGTCGTCGACCCACAGCGCGAACTGCACACCGTAGTGATGCAGAACCGACGCCCAGACAATCGCGTCGTGGACCTGCGTCCCAACATCCAGCACAGCAACGGCATCGAATTCAGTCACCAACGCGCCCTCATCTTCCCGGCCGGCAACGAATTCCATAAATTCGAGATGCTGGACGTACAGAAGCCAGGCATGAACATCGACAACACCCGCTGGTACGAACCCTACTACCACACTACGCTCTATGCCGACCAGCCTGCGCGCAACTACGTCTACGACGAGGACCAAAACGGTGCCTTCGTGATGCGCAACGACAACGACGACGGTCTGGATGCCACGACTTGCGAATACGTCTGGGTTCACTTCATTCTACAGACAGGGCAGCCCCTGTCCGGCAACGTGTATCTCTACGGCCAGTGGACCAACGGATACCCCAACCCAGACTATCAGATGATGTGGAACGAAGAGAGCAAACAATACGAAGCCGCCGCTTACCTGAAACAGGGCTACTACAACTATAAGTATCTACAAGAAAACGGGCCTTCGCCCGACGGCGACTTCTACCAAACGGAAAACGAGTACATCATCTTCGTCTACCACCGTCCCCAAGGCGACCGCTACGACCACCTCGTAGGATTTAAAGTCTTAGGAAATCTTAGGGAATCTTAGGAAAGTCCTAAACCAACCCTACCTCCTGCCACTTGGCTATCAGTGCCTCAGCATCCTTTCGCGCAGTGGCTTCGTCTACCTCGTATTCGTCAAGCAGGACCTTCACTACGTCGCCTATCTCGAAATCCCGGCCATGCACGGCCTCCCAAACCAGTGCGGCACTTTCGTTCAGGCTGATCAGCTGACTGAAATCGACATTCTGACGTCCAGTAGCCAGGATGACATACTCGCCACAGACGTTGCGCATATTAAAACCTTC
Organism: uncultured Bacteroidaceae bacterium; assembly: GCA_905234735.1. Lineage (GTDB taxonomy): Bacteria > Bacteroidota > Bacteroidia > Bacteroidales > Bacteroidaceae > Physcousia. Next base: position 39,380 of record CAJOJA010000022.1, read on the forward strand.
CTTGATTCTCATATTTATCTTTTTTATACAATCGCTTTATAAATAAACAGCAGATAACGCCTCACGGGCAGCAGCCTGCGCCACAGGCGTATGCGACTCTGCAACTGCGGGTCGCTAGCCTCCAGCGTACGTCCCGGGCGCAAGTAGTGGGTCACGATTCCAGCTACGTCGCTGCGCCTACACGTCTCCGTGCCACGAATGTTGCCGTCGCCCATCAGTGTGATGCGGTCGCCCTGGATGTCGATGATACGGTGCAGGACGTAGTGGTCCTTGAATATCTCGGCCAGCACGGCATCCCCCACCTTCAGTTCACGGGGGGCATCCAGCACCACCTTGTCACGCTCATGCTCCAGAAACGGACGCATCGAATAGCCCTTCACGGCAATCGTGGCCGTATGGCCCTCGCGAATCATCTCACGGGCCATCCCCAGCAGGACGCGATTGGGCAATTCGTGCCGTTCGCCCACGGGCATCACTCCGTTGCGCCGCCGATAGTTCCGCCGCACTGGCGACATCAACCATCGCATCCCCCTACGTACCAGCTCTTTCAATTTTCAATTTTCAGTTACTACCCTCTTCACTGTGCTATAGCATAGCAGGGCCGCATCAGCATCGGGCAGACAGCCCAGTTCGTACACAGCGATGGAGGAAATAATGCCCATCAGCGTGTCGCTGACACCCATGTACACCCGTTCGTCCCACTTCATACTACTGGCTGCGGGCAACAGTTGGGCCATGGCCTCGATGGTCTTCATGCGCCGGATTTCGTTGCGCTTTCGTTGCTGAATGCGCACGATGGCCCCCACGGGTGCCTCGATGTTGCGGTAGCAGGGAGTCTTCCCGCTCCACGGCGTGCCGTAAACGATGGGTTGGCCGTCCACGATGCGCACCACGGGGTTGTCGTCGTTCATCAGGTCGCAGCCCGGGATATTCTTGTACCACAGAAAGGTATGTGTGCTCTTTCCCGTGCCGCTGGGGGCTGTCATCAGATAGCCATAGCCGTCCTTGCGAATCACACTGGCGTGCAGCAAGACAGTCTGTTTCTCAGCAGCAGCAAAGGCGTAGGCCATCATCAGCGAGTTGTTGAGGCTGAAAGCCCGATTCTGCGGTTCGGGAGTCATGAAGCCTACGGTGCAGTGACGGAACAGTTTGTCAGCATAGAGCACTCCGCACAACCGGCGGTCCGGGTTGCTGATTTCGATGTAGTATCCGCCGTCCGACAACTGGTAGACTCCATAGTTGTTGCCTGAACCGTCAAACTGTCCCACCTCGTCGAGCTCGCCCTCGAAGCGGAAATCCTCGTCCACCGTGAGGGTGAACAACGGCTCCTCGCCCTCAGCAGGCTCCGACAGATGAAACGGACGGAACGAGGGTATCAGCTCCTCGCCCACCCCTTCGTTCGTGAAAACTATCTCCAGTAGATGACCGCCTACGCGGTAGTATTTCGAGAACATAAAATTATCGTTTTGAGAAATAAGGATTGAGGCTTCACTTTTTCTTCTTTTCACCTTTTCCCCTTTTCGCCTTTTCTTCTTTCCCCTCTTCTGGGTCCTCCGGCACCACCCACTCCTCGGGCAGGAACACAAAGTCCTCGTTTGCCACCGTCTGCATCGTCATAGCCGAGTTAGCCTTAAAGCGTCGACGAATCTTCTGTAGTCGCTTCTCTGCCTTATCCTGCTTCTTATCGAAGTAGACAGCGCAGGTTACCTCCTCCCGTCCTTGGTTCGAGATGATATAGTTATTGAACTGGAGTGCATACAGCGTGCGGTCGGACAGGAAGCCATTGGGTAGAAGGTAACCGTCGACGGGCTGCACATTGGTGACGTAGCATACCGAATCCGTCAAGCTCACGGCAAAACCAAAGAGGTAGAGGCGCGTCTTCTTGGGCTTGTCATTGTCCGCGAAAGCCGTGGTGGCCAGGAGCAGGACGACAAGCAAGGCACTCAAGAATCTCAGTTTTCTCATCCCAGATACGACCTCAAAAGTTTGTTCTTGGAGTTCTGGCGCAGGCGGCGGATGGCCTTCTCCTTAATTTGGCGCACACGCTCACGAGTCAGGTTAAATTCGTCGCCGATTTCCTCCAGCGTCATCTCCTGCCGTCCGATGCCGAAAAACATCTGTATGATGGCCTTCTCACGTTCGGTCAGTGTATCCAGTGCACGGTCGATCTCGCGCGACAGACTTTCGTTCACCAGTGTACGGTCGGCCATGGGGCTGTCGTCGTTCACCAGCACGTCGAGCAACGAGTTATCCTCGCCCTCTACGAAGGGAGCATCCACCGAGATGTGACGGCCGCTCACCTTCAGCGTGTCGCTGATTTTGTCCACGGGCAGGTCCAGCTCCTCTGCCAGTTCGTCGGGGCTGGGGCGGCGTTCGTTCTCCTGCTCAAACTTGCTGTAGGCCTTGCTTATCTTGTTCAGCGAACCCACCTGGTTCAGGGGCAGACGGACAATACGGCTCTGCTCGGCCAATGCCTGTAGTATGCTCTGGCGAATCCACCACACGGCATACGATATAAATTTGAAGCCGCGCGTCTCGTCGAACTTCTCGGCAGCCTTAATCAGGCCCAGATTGCCCTCGTTGATAAGGTCGGGCAACGAAAGACCCTGGTTCTGGTATTGTTTGGCCACGGAAACCACAAATCGGAGGTTGGCCTTGGTCAGTTTCTCCAGTGCAACACGGTCACCCTTGCGTATGCGCTGCGCCAGTTCCACCTCTTCCTCGACCACAATCAGGTCCTCGCGGCCTATTTCCTGCAAATACTTATCGAGGGAGGCACTCTCTCGATTCGTAATGCTCTTGGTAATTTTCAGCTGTTTCATTCACGTACGTACATAATTCGGCCGCAAAAATAAGAAAACAAAATGAAAAATGCAAATATTTCCCCATTTTTATCAAAGCATTCGAAAAACTTATAGTATCGCACAGGGTTGGGCGTCGTATGGCCGGGGTTTGTGTCACGCGTGACACAAACTTCGTCGACGTGTCGTCGGAGTTCCGAC
>CAJOJA010000023.1 GCA_905234735.1 uncultured Bacteroidaceae bacterium
CGTTCATTGATGTACTCTTTTGCCTGCAAAGGTACTAACAAATGACGAGAAATAAGCAATTACACTGATTTTTCAACACAGGGTTTTGCAGGTGACCCTAATTTTGCGCCGACTTTGCATAAAAATACACAAAATAAGAACATGTTATAAGTATTTTAGGAATGAAAAAAAGATTTTCACTCATTGCACTGGCCGTGGGTATTTGTTGCTTGCCGGTTGGTGCACAGAATTTTCGTTTGAAAGGCATTGGCCATAACAACCGTTATGACGATGGTGACCAGATGAAGTCTGAGTATGTTGGATGGAATGCAGAAATGGGCAAGGCCGTCTTCATCGTAGATAATGGAATTTACGGCATGACGTGGGACGGCTCGTCGCTGTCCACCCCTGTGAAAGACCCTGTCGTCAGCACCTCCGAAGTCCGGGCAGACGCTGAGAAGCAAATGTGGGCCACGAACTTCAATCTCATGTATGGCAACTCCGGCGCTCTGTATGTCGACGGCCAGTTGGTGACCGTGATGTCGCGCGACGAACAGTCGACCGTGGACGACGAAATCTTTTACGTGCGCCGCTGGAATGCTCAGTCGGGCGACCTGCTGACCTCCGAGACGCGCACCAAGAGCGACTGCCTGGAGTCGGCCGGTATGGCCTACAACCCCGTGGACGGCAAGGTCTACGGACTGTTCTATCTCACCGGTCAGCAACTGTCTGCCGAGATTACGGAAGACCCCGAATACTTCGAAGACGAGGATGCCGACATGACCGACGGCGACGCTGGTTACTGCCTGTGCTCCGTCGACCTGAAGACGATGGAGGTGACCCCCATCACTCCGGGACTCTACTACTACAACTTTGTTACCTTCGCCATCAATAGTGAGGGACGCGCCTTCGCACTCACCAGTGGGGGAGCTGCCGGATATATTGACGAGAACGGCAAGATGCGCAATGCCGACCACAAACTGGTGGGTGCACAGCTCTGCGAGTTCGACCTCACGACGGGTCTGATGTATCAGAATGCCACTACCACCATTGATGCAGAGACGGGTGAGGAATACGTTGAATATTCGTTCCCCGTTCAGGGCACAGGCTACAGCTCGCAATACAAGCGTCAGGCAGCCTGCTTCGCCAAGAGCAACCCCGACAAGATGTACTGGGTGGGCTACGTCAACAGTGGCATGGGCATCAATGACTGGGGTTCGTGGTCGAGCCTGAGCGACAGGGAATGGCGCACCAACGGCAAGTACGACACCGCCCTCTACGAGGTGGACATCACTACGGGCGAGGCAACGCTCCTCTCAAAGGTGGCCAACCGCTGGACCTTCTCTGCCCTGTGGGTAGACGGTGATGATGTCAGCGACGGTGCCGGCATTGACGTGCTGCCCACCGCCATCAGCCAGACTCCTGTTGCCGATGCTGTCAGCGGCTACTACTCCACTTCCGGCCAGTTCCACGGCAATGCACAGCCTCAGCAGCGGGGCATCTACATAGTGCGCACGAGCGGCAATGCCCGCAAGGTAATCGTTAAATAAGCTACGGCCATGATGAAAAGACTCCTTCTTTCCTGTCTTGTCCTGTCTGCGGCAATGATATGCGGCGCACAGGATTCCATCTACATAGGCAACATCGGCCTTAACACCGAAAATCTGCAGATGATTCCCTACGAGGGCTATAAGGGTGTATGTTCGCGTGTCGGCAGTGCCGTCGTCAGGAAATATGCCGGCAAGGAGGCCGTTGGTCTGCGCGTCTGCTTCGGTAGCTATGCCATCACCGACATCCACACCTTTCTGTCGGCAGATCCCGATCCTGAAAAGCCCGAGACGGACCTCGCCTCAACCACGCTGATGTATACGATGACGGGTTGGAGCGACGTTTTCTTCGATGCCCCCTATACCCTCAAAGGTACAGAAGGCGACGTGTATATGGGCTACTACTTCACCTGCCCCGACACTGAGGAGTCCCCCGCAGCCGAAGAATATCCGGTGGTGTTTGGCAGTGGAAAAATCACCTATGGACTGCTCATCTACGACTATTCCGAGGACTACAAGCAATGGGGATGGTTCGACTACTCGTCCATGGGTACGCTGGCCGTCCAACTTATCCTCTGCGACAAGGTTGCCGACACCATAGAATATGTATCGTTGGATACCCCCCAGTGCGACAACGATAGCCCTGTCTATGACCTGAGTGGTCGCCGTGTCGGCAAGCAAAATACCCGCCCCGGCCTCTATATCCGCGACGGGCGCAAAGTGGTATGCAAATGAGTGCAGCAAGAAGCCTTTAGTATAGATAATGCAAGAGAATCTGCCCATAGCAAAAGGAGAAATAGTCCTATACCAGCCTGATGAGACCATACGCCTCGAAGTCCGGTTGGAGGATGAGACCGTGTGGCTCTCTCAGGCGCAAATGACGGTATTGTTTCAGACAACGAAGCAGAACCTAAGTCTGCATATCAACAACATCTTTAAGGAGCAGGAACTGAAAAGAGAGGCAACTGTAAAGAAATACTTGACAGTTCAAGCAGAGGGTGAGAGAATGGTGCAACGCCTTGTTGCCTATTATAATCTCGATGTCATCATCTCCGTAGGCTATAGGGTGAAGTCTGTTCAAGGTACAAGGTTCCGCCAATGGGCCAGTCGGGTCTTGAAGAACTATATCACTCATGGATATGCCGTCCATTCGCGCTTGGAACGATTAGAACAGCGGGTTTCGCGTACAGAAGAGAAAATAGACTTCTTCGTGCAGACCTCACTGCCGCCAGTACAAGGGATTTTCTTCGACGGGCAGATATTCGATGCCTATCGGTTTGCATCAGACCTCGTACGGAAGGCCAAAACCAGTATCATCCTCATAGACAACTATGTAGATGATACGGTGCTCACCTTAATGGATAAGCGCAACAATGGAGTGTCTGCTACCATCTACACACAGCACATCAGTTCTCAGTTGCAGTTGGACATCGAACGTCACAATGCACAATACGCGCCCATAATGGTACATAACTTCAATAAGGCACACGACCGCTTTCTACTTATTGATGACGAGGTGTACCACATCGGGGCTTCTCTAAAAGACTTGGGCAAGAAGTGGTTCGCGTTCACACTCATGCAGGACTTGGCTGCTGATGAACTTATTCACAAACTATATTGAAATACACACATCATTACATTTTTTATTAACTTAATTATTATTTTATGAAAAAAGTTTTACTTATGTTCTCCGTGTTGCTGTCCTTAGTTGGAGTGACACAGGTGAAGGCACAGAAGGCGTTGCCGTACAGCTACGGCTTTGAGGATTACAACCTCGCAACAGATGGCTGGACGAAACTTAATCCGAGTGGCAAGAACGATAGCAAATTTTTGCTTAATGGTACTTCCAAGAAAACTGGCTCTTATGGATTTCAGTTTAACTCTTATGATACGAGTGGAGATAATACACAATATCTTATTTCTCCCGAATTGATAGCTCCTAATGGAGGCAATGTTTCATTCTATTACAAAAACTCCAAAAGTGGGTATGCCGAGCTTTTTAAAGTAGGCTACTCTACAACTGACGCAGAAGTAAGCAGCTTTACTTGGGGAGATGAAATATCGAAAAGTGATGCAGCTTGGGAACAATACGAAGGTTCTTTCCCCGCTGGTACGAAGTACGTTGCTGTTTACTATTATTCCAACTATCAGTATTACCTGTATGTGGACGATTTTAGTTTTACAGCAGCTACCTCTGGTCCCGCTTTGGCCGTTGCTGATGGTAAAACGGCAATAGCAACTGGCTACACCTACAACTTCGGTCTCGCTACTGCTGGTGCAACCAAGGAGTTTAAATTGAGCAATCCAGGCACAGAGAGCATTACTGTGGATATTTCTGCTACAAATGGCTTCGGTGTTAATCCTGCTAACGCAACAATAGAAGCAAAGGGCGAGACAACACTTACTGTCACGATGGCGGATGCGACGGCTAATGGCGAAGTCAAGATTACTCCCACCGTTACAACTGTTGATGCTTTCACAATTAATGTTAGCGGTACCATCCGTGATGCCAATAAAGTGTATGAATATGGTTTCGCTGCCCTTCCTGATGAATGGACGACAACCGGCAGTTGGTATCATTCTGAAACTAATGGTGCATACACTACAGTGTGGTATTTGTCAAGTGAAGCTCGATTAATTTCTCCAAAACTCACAATTGCAGAAGGCGAGACGTTCTACGTGGAAGCTAAGGGTTATAGCACCAGCAACACCAGCTATCAGCACCTTCAGATGCAATATTCTGCTGACGGCACCACATGGACGAACTTTGGCGATGAACCTTCGCTTGACCCCTCTAATTGGAAAACATTTGCCTTCACAGGTTCTCCTGCCGGAAAGTATTACATCGCCATCAATGCTTCGCAGGCCGACGTTCGTATGTTCTATGGCGGTGAACTGCCCAATGAACCGAAGATGGTGGTTACCCAGCCCACAAGTCTCGACTTTGGCGTAATTGCTGAAACAACGGATAAGACCTTTACCATCGCAAATACGGGAAAAGCCGAACTGAAGAACATTAGCGTAGTTTCTTCTAACAGTACTATTTTTGCTGTTAAGGATGCTCCCACATCACTTGCTGCTGGTGCGAGTGCAGAGGTGACCATCACGATGGCTGCTACCTCAACTGGTGTGCTGTCTTCAGATATTACAGTAAGCGCTGAAGGTTTCACTGAGGATGCTGCCGTGAAGTTCACGGTTACGGGTGTGGTTCTGCCCGAAGGTATGGCTAAGGAAGAGTTTACCGATGGTCTGCCTGCTAACTGGACGAATGCTTCTTGGACTTTTGCTGATGGCGAGGCAACGGGTAAGAGTAGTAGCGCATATTTGACTACGGCAAAACTAATTGTATCAGAAGGTGACTTACTTGTTATTAAGGCAAAACGCTCAGACTCTGACAGCTCTGACCGAATTGATGTGCAAGTTTCTGATAATGGTTCGACATTCACGACCTTGAAGAGTTTCTCTGGTTCTACTGGTCTTACTTATCCTGACTATGCAACACTTGTTGTAACGGACATTCCTACAACTACGAAATACATTCGCTTCGTTGGATTTTATGTTGTTGTTGATGAAATTGCTGGTCTGACCTACGCTCCCGTGCTCTCTGTTACAAAGGGTGGTGAGGCTGTTGCCACACCTGCCGAGTATGACTTCCAGGAGTGCGCTGCTGATGCAGATGTTACCTATAACTTCGCTAATGCCGGTGCAGGAAGTATCAATATCACAAATGTAGCTATCACTGGCGACGGTGCTGCTGCATACTCTACCAACTGGACAGAAAGTGTAGCTGCTCCCTTCGACCTGAAGATTACTCGTACGTACGATGCAGATCGCACGGAGGCTGCTGCTGCGGTTGTAACCGTAACCACCTCTGAGGGCGACTTTGTTATCAATGTGACGGGTACCGACAAGGCTGCCAACGCTCCTGAGCTGGCTGTTTCTACCAACGCTCTTGACTTCGGTAAACTGTCTGCAGACGACGAGAAGGAAGTGACCGTTACAAACAACGGCACTGGTCTGATGACCGTGGACATCGTCTCCGATAATGAGGCTTTCGTTGTATCTCCTGCTCAGCTGACAGAGATTGGCGCTGGTCAGTCGAAGACCTTCAAAGTAACCTTCAAGTATGGCGAACCTTATGGAGTAAAGGATGGCAACATCACCGTTACACCGACCTACAGTGATGAGGCCGTCAAGACCATTACGGTTACTGGTAGGGCTAAGGATCCTAATGCTTGGAGCGAGGACTTCGCTGCAAATGAACTGCCTACGGGATGGGATGCCGGTGCAGACTGGACAATTGCCGAAGGTGTGGCCAAGGCTGCGTATAAATATGGTTCAACAACCTATCTGACTACTCCTCCATTGACAGTAAGTGGTGCAACTGACGAGTTAGTCTTTGACTATAAGTCAAATGCAAATTATGTTTCTGTAAAGATTCAGATGTCGAAGGACGGTGGTGCCTTTGCTGATTATAAGAATATTTCATTGAATAAGGACGATGCCGGTATTTATACCATCACTGGTCTTGAAGCTGGTGACTACCAGTTCCGCTTTGCAAATGACGACTACGAACTCGACAACTTCGAGGGCTTCAAGCTGAACTTGCCCGACCACATGGCTGCTATTACTGCTTACACGATTCCTGCATCTTCGGATGTTACGATGAAGGTCGGTGAGAGCTTCGAGGCTACTGTCACTGTTAAGGAGAGCCGCGGCGTAGCTGAGGAGTTGACCGCCAAACTCTATATGGGTGAAGAGGTGATAGGTACGGCTACAGGTGCTGTTGAAGCTAATGGTACTGAGACGTTGACCATCACTGCAACCCCGACGGTTGCTGCTACCGAGGGTGCCCAGATGCACATTGAGGTAGAGTGGGCAGGTGCTACGATGAAGACCAAAGAGGTTACCCGCTATGTGAAGGCTCCTGTACTGCTGACGCTCGATGAGAGTTCCAGCGAGGCTTTTGAAGCTGGTACGTACGACAAGGTGACCCTGAATCGTACATTTGCCGAGGGTTGGAACACCATTGTACTGCCCTTTGCCATTCCTTTGAGCACGTTTGGTGCCGAAGCTCAGGCTTACGCATTTACGGGCTATACCACTGAGGGCGCATTCAAGTTTGCCAAGGTTACCTCGGCTTCTCTGAATGTGGCTACCCCCTACGTGATTTATGTGCCTGAGGCTATTACTGAGCCTTTGATTTTCAATAATATCACCATCAGCTCTTTGTACCTTGATGGCCTCCATGAAATACATGACAATGTCCTCTTCCAGGGTACGTATAAGCCTATGGCCGCAGGTGACATGGACAGTAAGATGGCCGGTCTGACTCCCGACGGACGCATCCACAGAGGCAGTGCGAAGACTAGCATTAAGGGCTTCCGTGCTTATTTCGATACCGATGCAGACCGCGCTTCTGTTAAATCGGAGACTGCTCAACAGAATATTGATACAGGTGCCGGAATCAAGTACTTCACCTTCGACGATGCTACGGGTATTCGTGAGGTAGGTGCTGAGGCTGACGGTCAGGTTGTCTACAACATGGCTGGTCAGCATATCCAGAAGGCTCAGCGCGGCATCAGCATCGTGAATGGTAAGAAAATCGTGGTTAAATAAATGAACGTTATGACTATGAAAAAGCAATATATCGTACCAGAACTTTTTGTGAACGTCATGGAGGCCGAAGAACTATTGGCTTCTTCAAGCGTGCTGCAACTCCAATTGGGTGAAGATTCGCAGGAAGTCACCATTACCGAAGACGAGGACGAATACATAGAGTTCTCTGTAAGGGAAGATTGGCTCCAGCTGTAAACGCAGGATAGCATATACTATTGGCCACTGGGGGGCGGAATTCCGCATCCCAGTGGCTTTTTTAGCCCCTTAGCGTATTTTACTGGGTCATTTGTTTGGCTGTTTCGCGGAAAACGTATACCTTTGCACTACCTAAGAGATGCGCTTGTGGTGGAATTGGTAGACACGCCAGACTTAGGATCTGGTGCCTTCGGGCGTGTAAGTTCGAGTCTTATCAGGCGTACAAAAGGAGGCGACGGCCTCCTTTTTTTCGTATGCAGCAGCTTCTCACTTCCCCGCCCGAGCGTATGAACTTCATACCCCTGTTTACTCGAAATAGAGGGTGAGGGTAATCATCTTGTTGCGGGCATTGTCTAGGGAGTTGGTGTACTTCATCAGCGTGCCGTCGATGAGGTCGGTACGCTTGTGCCGAAGGATGTCGAGCAGGCCGAAAGAGAACTTCAGCTCGGGGATTAGTTTGAAGAAGGGAAGGTAGATGTCGCAACCCATGCCCACCTCGATGAGACAGTCGAAGGGCTTGGTCGAGATGGCCCGATGCTTGTGGCTGGTAAGGTCAACGGCCGGAGCAATTCCTGCCACGAAGTAGGGACGGAAGTTGTTGTAGCGAGGTGCGGCAAACTTCACGTTGATGGGGATGGAGATGTAGGCCGACTTCAGCACCTGTGTGGTGTCGCGACCCGAGTTCTGTTCGTGGAACCAGATGCGTTTCTGTCCAAAGTACATCGACGGGGTGGTGCGCAGGGCAAAGTGTTTCGACAGACGCAGTTCGCCCAGTATGCCTACGGTGAAGCCTGGATTGTAGCAGTCGACCTCGGCATACCACTGCTGACCCGTATCAGGGTCGATGTATCCGTTGTTCTTCATTTCCATGTCCTGCATTTGCAGACCGAAGAGGAATCCCCAGTGTAGTCGCCGCATGTCCAGAAAAGGTCGGTGCTGCACCTTGCGCTCCTGAGCGTGGGCGGAGCCAATTGAAAATTGAAAATTGAAAATTGAAAATTGGGCTACGCCGATGAACGTAGCTAAGAAAATGTATAATCTCTTCTTTACATTTGACATTTTACATTTGACATCCGTCATGGGAAATAACGCCCTAAGTCCTCATTTTATTGCCTGATTCACCATTTTTGGTGATAAAGATGAAAATAATTCGTCAAAAATTAGGAGCGAATCACTAAAATTGATTACCTTTGCCATGCGAAGTAGAGAAATTGGGAGAATGAGAATGAGAAAATGAGAATTTTATTTTTTAATTTTTAATTTGTTCATAAAATGGCTTACGTAATTAGTAACGACTGTGTTGCCTGTGGCACTTGCATTGACGAATGTCCCGTTGGCGCTATCTCTGAGGGCGACATCTACAGCATCAACCCCGACGAGTGCACCGAGTGTGGCACCTGCGCTGACGCATGCCCCAGCGGCGCCATCAGCCTCTAAAGTGTCCGTACACGGCAAATTGCAAGGTGACCTGTTTCGGGTCGCCTTTTTTGTGCTTTTATACCGATTCCCATGATTATACAATGCCATAAAAGCCTCATTGAGGCATTATTATATGTTCTTCATAAATAAATAGTTATTTATATCTTTAATAATTAGAAATTAATTCATATATTTGTGTTCAAATATTGAGTTTAATTGATTTAATGCGTTAGAATAAACAAAAAGATAACATCAATTAATTATGCAAAGAATTACATCTTGGTTAACAGCAACCACAATGATTGTCGCCTGCATGGTTATGACAGCTTGCGGCAGCAAACAGACTCAAACCGAAGACATCCAGTACGTGAAAACCGTACAGGCAAAGCGCATTGGCGATGCTGCCGAACTTAACTATCCGGGACGTACGAAAAGTTCCGAAGAGGTGAACGTGGCATTCCGCGTGAGCGGGCCCATTCAGCGTGTGCTGGTAGACGAGGGACAATTTGTGATGAAGGGCCAGCTCATTGCAGAGCTCGACCCTCGCGACTATCAGGTCCAGCTCTCTGCCACACAGGCCGAGTATGAACAAATCAAGGCCGATGCCGAGAGAGTGATGGCACTGTACAATGAGAACGGTACGACGGCCTCGAACTACGACCGTGCCCGATATGGCCTGCAGCAAATCACAGAGAAACTGGCACACCACAAGAATCAGCTTGCCGACACACACCTCTATGCTCCCATCAGCGGATACATACAGAACAAGATGCACAAATCGGGCGAAACCGTCAGTGCAGGAATGCCTGTGGTGTCGATGTTCAATGCCGGCGATGTGGAGATTGAGGTCTTTGTTCCGGCATCCGACTATGCCCGCCAGAACGACCTCGTCAGTGCCACTTGCTCGTTTGATGTGACTCCCGACAAGGTCTATCCGCTGGAGATTGTACGCGTGAGCAAAGAGGCCAACGCCAGTCAGCTCTATGCCGCACGTTTGCGCATCAAAGGGGACTATGACCACAAGAAGATAACTCCCGGCATGTCCACGATGGTGTATGTATCATACCGCGAACCAAACGAAGAAGACGGAGTGACAGTCCCTGTTACAGCCATTAACCATCGGGGCGAGGCCTCTTCGGTATTCGTATTCGATGCTAAACAGGGTGTGGTGAATGAGCGCAAGGTGGAAGTGGGCCGCATCGACCTGGACGGAAACATTCAGGTGCTGAAAGGCCTGAAACCCCAGGAGACGGTGGTGTGTGCCGGAGTGCGCTACCTCACCGACGGACAACGTGTGAAGGAGATGGAAAAGACATCAAAGGCTAACGTTGGAGGACTATTGTGAATTCATAATTGACAATTGAACGCTATGGAACTTGATTTTTCCCGATGGGGACTAAACAACCGTAAGCTCGTCTCCTTCTTCGTAGTAATATTGGTGCTGGGCGGTATCGTGAGCTACGACTCCATGCCCAAACTGGAAGACCCCGCCATCAAGGTAAAGCAGGCCATGGTGGTGACCACCTATCCGGGTGCTTCGGCTCACGAAGTGGAGCTTGAAGTGACCGACAAACTGGAAAAGTCGATTCGTGAGATGACGAGTCTTGAAAACGTGCAGAGCCAGTCGCTGAACGACCTGAGCATCATTACGGTAGAACTGAAGACAACGGTGAAGGACGAAGATGTGGAGCAGCAGTGGGACCTGCTGCGCCGGAAGGTGAACAATGTCGCATCCTCACTCCCTGGTTCTGCATCAACACCCATGGTGCGCGACGACTTCGGCGATGTGTATGGAATGTTCTATGCCCTGACGGGCGACGGACTTACCGACCGCGAGATGTCGGACTATGCCGAACTGGTGAAGCGCAATGTGGCAGACATCGACGGTGTGGCACGAGTTGAAATCTACGGCCAGCGACAGGAGTGCATCTACATTGAGATGCGCCAGGACAAGATGGCCAACCTCGGCGTTATGCCCATCGAAGTCATTCAGACACTCAACAATCAGAACAAGACCACATATTCTGGCTACTATAACAACGGAACCCATCGTGTTCGTGTCACCGTCAGCGACCGTTTCAAGACGGTGGAGGACATTGCGAACATGATTATTCAAGGGCATGACGACGAGCAGCTTCGCATCAGCGACGTGGCGCGAGTTTATAAGGGCTATGCCGATCCGACGCGCAATGAAATGAAGCGCGACGGACAGCGCGCACTTGGAATTTCCATTGCCGGTGTGGCCGACAAGGACATTGTGAAAGTCGGCAAGCAGGTGGAGAAAACCCTCGACGAACTCGGCAAGACCATGCCCGTCGGTGTCAAGTTCGAAAAGGTGTTCAACCAGCCCGAACGTGTGGAGAATGCCCTCAACACATTCCTTGTTAACCTGCTTGAATCTGTGCTTATCGTCGTTGTTGCCCTCATTTTCACGATGGGCTTCAAGTCGGGTCTGATTATCGGCATCAGTCTGCTTACCATCGTCTTGGGTTCGCTGCTTGTACTCGGGGGCTTCGATGGCACCCTGCAACGAGTGAGCCTCGCAGCGTTCATCCTGGCCATGGGAATGCTGGTGGACAATGCCATTGTCGTGGTCGACGGCATCCTTGTCGACCTGAAACAGGGACGTTCGCGCATGGAAGCCCTCACAAGCATTGGCAAGCGGACGGCATTGCCGCTGCTTGGCGCCACGCTGATTGCCATTTTGGCCTTCTGGCCCATCTTCCTCAGTCCTGACACAGCTGGCGTCTACGTTCGCGACCTCTTCATCGTCATTGCCGTTTCGCTCATGTTGTCGTGGATTCTTGCCCTGGTGCATGTTCCCATCATGGCTGACCGCATGCTCAAGGCTCCGGAAAAGACCGACGACGGCGACGATCCCTATAAGGGCATGAGTTATGTCATACTGGAGAAAATCATGAATTTCGGCCTTCGTTTCCGTGGGATAATGATTGTATTGGCCGTTGTTCTGGTGGCACTTTGTGCATGGGGCTACCAGTTCCTCAATCAGGCCTTCTTCCCCGACATGGAGTATGACCAGCTTTACATGGAATACAAGCTGCCCGAGGGCACCAACCATACACAAGTGGCACAAGACCTGAGCGAAATCAACGACTACCTGAAGACCCGTAAAGAGGTGACACACATCACCACTTCTATCGGTGCCACCCCCAGCCGCTACAATCTGGTCCGTAGCATTGCCACACCTTCGTTGTCCTACGGCGAACTCATCATTGACTTTGAAAGTCCCAAAGCCTTGGTGGACAACATTGACGACATCCAGCGCGAACTCAACAAGCGCTTCCCCGATGCCTACATCAAGCTCAAGCGCTACAACCTGATGTTCAAGAAATACCCCATTGAGGTCTGCTTCAGCGGTCCTGACCCTGCCGTTCTGCATCAGTTGTGCGATTCGGCCATGGCCATCATTTCCGCTTCGGACAAGGTCTGCTTGCCCACGTCGGACTGGGAGCCGCAGGTGCCCGTACTTTGCGTTGACTACGATCAGCCCTCAGCACGCACTACGGGATTGAGCCGTACCGATGTGGCCACATCCATCCTGGCCTACACTGGCGGCATACCTATAGCCACGTTCTTCGACGGCATACACGGCGAGAGCATCATTTTCAAGTGTACCGATGCTCAGGGTAAGAACATTGACCGCATCGACAATGTTCCCGTTTTCGGAATATTACCCAACCTTAACAACCTGCTCAACCGTTCAACCGTGCAGAAGTTCGTGTCGGGAGCCATCAAGAAGGAAGAACTGATTGAAATGGTCACTCAGACCACCCCGCTCAAGCAGGTGGCCAAGTCCGTCGAACTGAATTGGGAGGAACCCGTGGTAATGCGCTTCAATGGCCAGCGTCAACAGCGCGTCCAGTGTTCGCCACGTCTGGGAACAGGCACCGAGGCTGCACGTGTGGCCATTGCCAAGGAGATAGAAAAGATTCAGCTCCCCTCAGGCTATTCACTCTCCTGGCAAGGCGAGAAATCGGCCAGCGACAGCGCCATGAAGTACCTGTTCAAAGGTTTCCCCCTGGCCATCATCCTCATCATCATGATATTGATTATGCTCTTCAAGGATTACAAGAAGCCAGCCATCATATTCTGTTGCATTCCGCTCATTCTGGTGGGTGTCATCCCCACTGTGCTGCTCACCGGCAAGCCCTTCGGCTTCGTGGCCATCGTGGGTGTGCTCGGACTCATCGGCATGATGATTAAGAACGGCATCGTGCTCATGGACGAAATCAACTTGCAGATATCCGAAGGCGTGGCACCGCGCGATGCCCTCATCAACAGTTCCAAGAGCCGTATGCGTCCCGTGATGATGGCATCGCTCACCACCATCCTTGGCATGATACCCCTTGTTCCCGATGCCATGTTCGGCAGTCTGGCCGTCACCATCATGGGCGGTCTCTTCGTCGGAACACTCATCACGCTCATCTTCATCCCCGTACTCTATGCTATGTTCTTCAAGATAAAATAGACAAGTATGAAAACGATTAGATATAAGACACTTGTGTTACTCATGGGGGCTGTATTTGTCCTCCCGGCCCGTGCCCATGCACAGAATGCCGTGCGCCAGCTCACCCTTGAACAGGCACGCGAACTGGCTCTGCAGAACAACAAGGACATCACCAAATCCAAGCTCACCATCGAGCAGACCCAAAACGACATGCGGGCCTATAAGACCAACTTCTACCCCCGCATCAATGCCCTTGTCACCGACTTCTACTCCACCAGCCACGGCGATTTCTCCATCGAAGGCGGCCATCTGCCCATCTACACCCTCAACCCCACAACGGGCACCTACCTCCCCAACGTCACTCCGAATGCCGACGGCAGCTACACCCTCAACCAGTATGCCGACTTCCCGTCGCAGAAGATAGAGTACAAGTTGAACAACATCTTCCTCGGCAGCCTCACACTCACCCAGCCCCTGTACATGGGCGGTAAGATAAGGTCGGCCTACAAAATGGCATCACTTGGGGCCAACATGGCCACCGAGAACCTTCGCCTTGCTGAGAGTCAGGTGCTGCTTCGTACCGACGAGGCCTACACCCAGGCCGTCCGTGCACGCCAGCTGGCCGACGTGGCCCGTTCATACAAACAGCTGCTTGACGAACTCATGAAGAATGTCGAAAGTGCTGTCCGGCACGGGCTGAAGGAGCGCAACGACATCCTGAAGGTGCAAGTGAAGCTGAACGAAGCCGAACTCTCCATTCAGCGTGCCGACAATGCCACCCGTCTGGCCACGATGAACCTCTGCCACATCGTAGGCCTGCCCCTAACCACCGCCCTCGAGCTCCGTGCCGACCAGTTTTCCGACGACATTCCTGTGGCCGACATCGTTGAGCAGTCCGTGGCCCGTCGTCCCGAATCGGCCATCCTGCAGGCCAAGACCGACATCGCCGCCCAGCAGGTGCGCCTCACGCGCAGCGACTACATGCCCCAGCTGGCCCTGTTTGCAAGCGGTTCCTATGTCAATGGTGTTAAGGTCGGGGACAGCAAGCTCCTCAACAATGGCGCTGTCGCCGTGGGAGCCATGCTCAAGGTTCCCATCGTCACCTTCGGCGAGCGCACCTACAAAATTCGTTCTGTCAAGGCCAAACAGCAGCTGGCACAGATGGACCAGCAAGACCTCACCGAGCAGATGCTGCTGGAACTGGCCCGGGCCACCAATCTCTATGCCGAAGCCCAGACCGAAGTCCGCCTCACCCGCAACAGCCTGGAGCAGGCCGAGGAGAACATGCGGCTGGCTCGCAAGCAATACGATGTCGGCATGGAACCCCTCTCCCAGCTCCTCGATGCCCAAGCCCTGTGGCAACAGGCCTCTGCCGACGTGGTCAACGCTCAGTGTCAGCTCCAGTTGGCACACACCCAGTTGCTGAAGGCACAGGGCAGACTGAAATAATAATCTCTTATTCTCTCGTTTTTACCATGAAACATCGGTACCTTTGGATACTCATTGCCGTCCTGACATTCTGTGCCACGGCGAACGCCCAGCAGGACAGCACGGCCGCCGGCAGGAAGAAAGTGGCTGTCGTACTCAGCGGCGGCGGTGCTAAAGGCATGGCACACATCGGCGTGTTGAAGGTGCTTGAACGGGCAGGTATTCCCGTCGACATCGTCACTGGCACGTCCATGGGCAGCATCATCGGTGGACTCTATTCCATCGGCTACAACGCCACGGTGCTTGATTCCGTGGCCCGGGCACAAAACTGGAGCTATGTCATCAGCGATAAAGAAGACCTGCGCAACCAAAGCCTGAGGGACAGACTGAGGGAATACACCTACATCTTCACCACGGGCCTGACCATCGGTAAAAAGGACACTAACGCCGGCGGACTCATCAAAGGCAAAAACCTGGCTGAACTGTTCCAGCACCTTTGCACAGGCTACACCGATTCGCTCGACTTCTCCCGTGACCTGCCCATTCCCTTTGCCTGCGTCGCCACGGACATCATCGACAATTCCGAGGTTGACTTCCACAGCGGACGCCTGCCACAGGCCATGCGTTCCTCCATGTCCATACCTGGTGCCTTCTCTCCCGTCAGATTAGGTGACCGCGTGCTTGTGGATGGTGGTCTAAAGAACAACTATCCCGCCGACATCGCCCGCGAAATGGGTGCAGAGGTTATCATCGGCGTCACCGTCCAAGGCCCCCCCAAGGCGGCCGACGAGATGGGAGGCACCATGAGCATCATCAGCCAAATCGTCGATGTCAACTGTAAGAACAAATACGACGAGAACCTGGCCATCACCGACCTGCACATCAGGGTCAACACCAAGGGCTACAGTTCTGCCAGTTTCTCCTCTGCAGCCATCGACACACTCATCCGCCGCGGTGAGGAGGAGGCCATGCGTCACTGGGACGAAATCGTTGCTCTCAAACAGCACATCGGTATCGACAGTACCTTCCAACCGACAATCCTCCAGCCCCTTCGTCCCCAAGTAATGAAGGAGAAACGGCGCGTCACGGGCTACACCTTCGAGAACATGACGCCACAGGCTGAACGCTTCCTTCGACAGAAGTTCCATTTGAAAATGAGAAATGAAGAGAATGACAGCATCGATGCCAAACTGGCACAGCAAATCACCACCTGCATGCGCGTCGACCTCTTCTACCAAACTGCCGAGTGCCGCTTCGTCCCCGACGGCGACGGCGTGCGCGTCATCATTTCCGCCGGCAACCGCAAGTCGATACAGCTCCATGCCGGAGCTCGCTACGACATTGAGGAACACGCTTCCCTGAAGGTGAATGCCGAGATTCCGCTGAAAACCGACATTCCCATGAACGTCGACCTGACCGTCAGACTCGGTATGCGCCAGATGGCCCACGCCGCATGGACCTTTCATCCCCGCAGTTTCACTCGTCCCTCCGTTTCCTATACCTACCGCCACAACGACCTTGACCTCTACATCCACGGCAAACACGACTACAATGTCCTTTACAGCCATCACCAGGCCGAGTTCTTACCCATCAACTTTGGCGCACGCTACCTTGACGTACAGATGGGCATACGTTGGGACTATGTGCACTATCGCGACAAACTGGTTTCAGACAGGGCCAACAACGACATCACCCTTGACAATGGGCACTACTTCAGCTATCTCGGCCGGCTCCACTACAGCAGCGAGGACAACTGGGTCTTCCCCACTCGTGGCGCACGCTTTAAGGCCGGATACGCCTATCTCACAGACAACTTTACCCGACTCAACGGACAGAGCGGCATGCACGATGTCAACGCACACTGGCGCATCTCGTTCACCATCGGCAAACGCTTCACCCTCCAGCCCATGCTTTATGGCCGACTGCTGTTCGGCGACACCGTTCCGCTGTTGTTTGGCAATACCATCGGCGGAAACTGGTTCGGCCACTATATTGAGCAACAGATGCCTTTCGCTGGCATCGGCAACATGGAGTATGTCGGCCGGCAGTTCCTTGCCGTCCAGCTTCAGGCACAGCAACGCATTGCCAGCAACCACTACGTCCTGCTGCGCCTCGCTGCAGGACAGCAATCCGACAAACTAAAGGATATCTTCGACAACCGCACTCTCCTCGGCGGACAAGTGGCCTACTACTACAACACCATATTCGGACCCCTCGGTGCCGTACTCGGCTACAGTAATCATACCAAGAAACCATACTTCTTCCTGAACCTCGGCTACGAGTTCTAACAAATAATATCATGACGAATCCCGAAGTAGTGGAATTTATGATTGACAAGGCGAAGCGACTCGCCCGCATGGGAGTGGACGCGTTCCGTATCGACTATGCTTTGGGACAACCGCATGGCTTCCTACAAAGTCTTCGTGAACAGCTACAAGCCATTCGCAACGATATCGTCGTGTTTGGAGAGGTGTGGGCCCAAGGCATCGGCAAGGAACTGGCCGGACAGCTATATTTCAAAAATGAGGACAGACTGAACGAGTTTCTGGCACAGGACTCCCCTGTAACAGAATGAACTCGTATGGAATCTGCACCATGATACCAGCGCCGTCGCCCGTCTTGTCCAAGAACTCTTCTATGTGTAGTAAACCTTGCTTAAAATTCTAAATGCAAAAACTGTACTACCATAGAAATAGTTCTTGGACAAGCCAAGCGGCAGAGCCGAGCGGAATGGTTTTGTGATTCATTTTGAGAACAATCAACCCACTGACAATCGGCGTTTCTGCTGAAAATCAGTGGGTTAATTCGTTTCGTTGTCAATCTTGAAAAGATGTTGAATGGGACTATCTATAATGATTACAATTCAAGGGGTTCAAATATATTGTTTTATCCTGCTATTTAAACTTAAAATATCATTTCTTTCATAATCGGATAATAACATCTGAACATCATCCGAAGGGATAGAACTTAATCTTGGAATTTTCAATTTCCTTAAATGCTGACTCTGCCATCTCGGAAAACCGCCATTCATCTTGTTTGTAACAGAAGAGAGCTGGTTGCGTACAAAATCGGACATGAGGAATGCTGCGAGAAGGCGAAGCTGTATCGAAGAACTTCCAATAATGTAGTAAATATTGTGCAATGGATAGTAATTGCCATCGTCTACGAATACATAAGTGTTTCCCGACATGTCCGGAAGCAGAATCTTTGGTTTCGACAGCAGGTCAGGACTGATGCGATCTATGGTCTTATACCATCTTGAAGGGAATTTTTTGGCGATGTGCCGTGAGGTTAGCCTCTCTCTGTGTTCTTCCAAGTAGGCACTTGCACGAGGGTATCTATCTAGATTCACTAATGTACCGTCTGCATTATATGGGTTTAGCAAATACTCCCCTTGCCACTGGAACTTGTTACCGCGCAAGTCGCGAGCGTTGATGCTAGGCATAATCAAGTCTTCCTCTACTTTGGCAGGCAACTCGGATGAGATAAAAACAGAGTCTGCCCCCGTTGCCACACCAATACCAATTTTGAAACCCTGCTGCTCAATAGTCAGGAATCTAGAATCGGTAGAGACTTTGTTGAAAGCCTCCGTCCAATCGTCACCATGTGGCATACGCTTTTCTTCTGTTACATGACCATTCAGATCTTTCACGTTCGTATATTCGGCGTATCGGAATGTAAATGCCGGAAGTTCAGAAGAGATAATGGTTATGGCAGGATAGGCAAGAACTTCTTCTTGGAAAGCATCGGCTAGTTCAAGATTGAGTATTGTGCGTAATTGATAATATCGGGCAATCAGTCGGCGTAGCTTCTTACCATATTCGTTTTTTAGCCATCGATTGGAGCAGATGAAACAATGCAGACCGCCAGAAGAAAGTGCTTCGAGCGTCTTTTCAAAGAATGGTACGTATAAATCGCAGCGATAATGGAACGTAGGGAAAGTCCGCTTGCAATAATCTAGCATCTCCGTTGGGATGTTTTCGTAGCGGACATAAGGCGGATTGCCGACAACAATATCAGTTTCTTCAATCTCTACTTTTAGAAAATCGGCCGTCTTAATGTTTTCGTTACAGGGATTTAATCCTAATTCGGTGACGCGTTGTCTGCAACGAGCAATTTTCTCTGCGTCAATGTCGTAAGCCTTGACATTCCTTTGGAATGCTTCGTTTGCATCAAAACCAAACATCACAGCTGATGACATAAGTCTGCGTGCAATCTCAACAACGAACTCGCCATCACCGCACGAAGGTTCAAGGATGCGCACATGAGCCAAATTGCGGTCGGCAGTATAGCCAACGCTATCAAGCATGAAACTAACTACAATAGGCAATGTGAAAACATCACCGTGCTGCCCGCCATTCTGGCGTTTACCGTAGAGAGAACCCTTATTTGAACTCATCCTTCACACCATTTAGATAGTTTGCGAGCGAAGCTATATAACGTTGAATAGAAATGTCGTCGGCTAAGTTTCCGTATGTATTTGCGTCTGTTGTCCATACGAGAGCCGTCGATGTATAATGACGTTCAAGAATAAGTTTTTGACAAAGAATGCGATAGCGGTCGAGATAGCTTGCACTCTCAAACTCTGGACGAACAGAAAAATAGGGTTCATAGTTCCGAACTATGCGTTCTGATGCTTTGTCTCGTCCGACAAGCATCAGCCACCCCACCCATGGAGCTTGCTGACCAGGGAACTGTCCCTCACGAAAAGCTGTCCAGAGGTCAACGGCTGACCCAATGGCTTCTTCTGTGCGATTATTAAAATTGTTTCCATAGCTACCTACCTGCGATTTCAGTTCAATCGCTGCAATCAACTTACCTGATGGCGCAATAATAAGCATATCCCAATCCTTTGAAGAGCGGAAATAGCCTGGTAGGTAGTTCTTGTCTGTAATAATATAGTCAGCGGGAACTCCTGCATCAATAGCCACCTCCTTCAGTAGCTCAATAAAACCATCCATCTGCTTGCCACCGACAACAGCTCCGCGATTCGAAGAGTCACCACTATCAAGCAATTGACGAGACTTAGTTCCCCAAAAGAATCTTACAGCTTTGGATACTAAACTAGTGTAATCTTTATTATTTATTATAATTTTATCCATGCACCATGAGTTATATGAGAGTAATTTTTGCAACAAAGTTACTTAAATTTCTTTAGAGTAGAGCAATAATGACAGACTTTAACATGATATTGTGTCCATTTTCATGGGAATGACTCAAAATAGAACAACAATTCAAATACTAAAATCGATAACGTTGCCATTGTTTGCCAAGTTAAGATCTGTTAAGTGGCATTTTCTTTCTTTTGTTTTCAAATTCTTTGTTCCCAAATTGTTCCTTTCGCTAAATTCCTCAAATAAACCGTATTGTATATCAGTATGTTACATACAATCAGTTGTTTATCAAGAAGAAGATAATGATGGCTGTTTGCTTATATCCATCTGCATTTCCTTGAATTTCTTATTGCAAAATGTATTTTACAAAGTCGGGAGCCTCGCTAAGAGACCCCCGATTTTTGTATTTTTGCATTTTTGCATTTTTGCATTTAGATTTTAAGCGGTGTTGTTGTTGTAATTGTGCGTCAAGCAAAGCCACCCATTGTCTGTCGGTAATTGTGAATTGTGAATTATGAATTAAAAACCCCCTCTATGGTTATTCGGAATTGATAATAATTTCATATATTTGTACCAGATATTTAGTCAAACGGGCAAAACGAACCGAAAACGTTGGAGTGAAGAAGTGATGAATTATGAATTAAGAATTAATATAGGTTATGAACAAGATTAAGACTATCGGTATTCTGACATCGGGCGGCGATGCGCCCGGCATGAACGCGGCCATTCGTGCCGTGACACGCGCAGGCATCTACAACGGCTTCGCCATCAAGGGCATCTTCCGTGGATACGACGGACTCATCAAGGGCGAGGTGAAGGACTTCACCACCGAGGACGTGAGCGGCATCATCGACCGCGGAGGCACCATCCTGAAAACGGCGCGAAGCAAGGAATTCATGACTCTCGAAGGGATGCAGAAAGCCTATGAGACATGTGTGCGCGAGGGCATCGACGCCCTCGTGGTGATCGGGGGCAACGGCTCGCTGACGGGCGCCCGCAACTTCGGCATGGAGTTCAACTTCCCCGTCATCGGTCTGCCCGGAACCATCGATAATGACCTCTACGGCACCGATGCCACCATCGGCTACGATACGACGATGAACACCATCATGGAATGCGTGGACCGCATACGCGACACGGCAAACAGCCACGAACGCATCTTCTTCGTGGAGGTGATGGGCCGGGAGGCAGGATATCTGGCACAGAACTCCGCCATAGCCTGCGGTGCCGAGGCTGCCATCATACCGGAGGACATGACGGATGCCGACCAGTTGGCCGAATTCATGCACCGAGGCATACGCAAGTCGAAGAAGTCGTGCATCGTCATCGTCTCGGAGAGTCCCAAGTGCGGCGCCCTGTATTATGCCGACCGTGTCAGGAACGAGTTCCCGGGGTTCGATGTCCGCGTGACCATCCTCGGCCACCTGCAGCGCGGCGGCAGCCCCTCGGCACGCGACCGCATTCTGGCCAGTTGCATGGGCGTGGGGGCCATAGAGGCCATCAAACAGGGACAGCGCAACGTGATGGTGGGCTACCGTTTCAACGAAGTGGTGTATGTGCCCTTCTCGGAATGCATCCGCACGGACAAACCTTTTGACAAACGCCTCATCACGGTACTGGACGAACTCAGCATCTGAGAAGTGGGCGCAGGAACGATTGCATTCGCTTGTCCCTATCGAGACAAAGCATGCTGAACTTGCGAAAATCGAGCAAATATAAATGGTTTTATTTTGTATTGTGCTCGCTTTTTCGTATCTTCGCGCCGTGAAATAACAAAACATAAAAAATAATAGTACAATGGAAAAGATTCAGGAACTCACAGAAAAGATTTACCGTGAGGGAGTTGAGAAGGGCCGGCAGGAGGCTGAGCGCATCGTGGCCGAGGCTCGTCAGGAGGCCGAAAAGATTGTGGCTGAGGCTAAAGAGCAGGCCCAGACCATAGAGCAGGTGGCCAAGAAAAAGGCTGCCGAACTGGACACGAACACGAAGAACGAGCTGAAGCTGTATACGGGTCAGGCCCTGAACGCACTGAAGAGCGAAATCGTCAACGTGCTGACCGACAAGGTGGTGGCCGACGAGGTGCAGAAACTGGCCGGGGACAAGGACTTCCTGGGCAAGTTCGCCGTGACGCTGGCCGAGAAGTGGCAGGGCGATGAACCCGCCGTCATCAGCGCCAAGGATGCCGAGGGACTGAAGGCCTACTTCGTGAAGAATGCCAAGGCCCTGATGGACAAGGGCGTGAAGATAGAGAAGGTGAACGGTGTGGACACCCTGTTTACCATCCAGCCACAGGACGGTTCGTACAAGGTGCAGTTTGGCAAGGAGGAGTTCGAGGCCTATTTCAAGGCCTTCCTGCGTCCGCAACTGGTGGAAATGCTCTTCTAAGATGAGTAACTACTATTGCATAATGGCAGGCCTGCCCGACATCCGATTGTCGGACACGAAGCCTGGCTATTCGACAAAAGTGCTACGCGAACAGTTGCAGGCCGAAATCGGACGGAGAGACGAGCGTCTGCTCCGCTTCCTCTTCCTGCAGCGCGACTGTCGCAACCTGGTGACTCTTCTGGGCGACAGCGAGGCTGAGGTGAGCGGCGGAGGCAACTACACCCGCGAGCAGCTCTTGGAACTGACGGACGAGGCACGGGGCGTTGATCTGGGCGCGAGTCCCTATCCGCAGTTCATGCTGCAGTTTGTGCGCCAGTACGACGAGCGTCACGGACAGGAGGGCTACTACCCCGAGGACGAGGTACTGCAGCTCTACTATCAGTACTGCACGGAGAACTGCACGGACTCGCTCATGCGCCGCTGGTACCAGCTGAACTACGACATCACGAACGTTCTGACTGCCATGATTGCCCGTCGGCAGGGCTGGAAGGTGGCCGACTATGTGAAGGGCGACGGCGAGGTGCAGGAGATGATGCGCACCAGCGATGCCCGGGACTTCGGACTGGGTGCGCAACTGCCGTATCTGACGGAGCTGATGAACATCGTGGAGGAGGAGGATCCCGTGCGCAAGGAGCGTATGCTGGATGCCCTGAAGTGGGAATGGCTGGAGGAGGAGACCTTTGCCGACACGTTCTCCATCGAGGCCGTTTTTGCCTACCTCTGCAAACTGGAGATTCAGGAACGTTGGGCACGACTGGACGTGGAACAGGGCCGCGAGACTTTCGAACGCATCATCAGCGACCTTCGTTCAGAGGCTGAAGTGCCGGCAGAATTTATTCTCAAGACAATAAAATAAAAACAATATAACAACATGACAAAAGGAAAAGTTAGTGGCGTAGTCTCCAACATGGTCACCCTCCGCGTGGACGGGCCCGTGCAGCAGGGAGAAATATGCTACATCACGACTGGCGGCGACCGTCTGATGGCCGAGGTCATCAAGGTCATCGGTCAGGACGTCTACGTGCAGGTGTTTGAAAGCACCCGTGGCTTGAAGGTAGGCTCCGAGGCCGAGTTTACGGGCCACATGCTGGAGATTCAGCTTGGCCCTGGTATGCTGAGTAAGAACTACGACGGTCTGCAGAACGACCTCGATAAGATGGAGGGTGTGTTCCTGAAGCGTGGTCAGTACACCGAACCGCTCGACAACGATCGCCTGTGGGACTTCGAGCCCCTGGCCAAGGTGGGCGACAAGGTGCAGGAGAGTGACTGGCTGGGTAAGGTGGAGGAGAACCACCAGCCCCTGAAAATCATGGTACCCTTCCAGCTGAAGGGTGTGGCTACGGTGAAGAGCATCGTGCCTGCCGGACAGTACAAGATTCACGACACCATCGCCGTGCTCGAGGATGAGCAGGGTCGCGAGGTGAAGGTGGACATGGTACAGCACTGGCCCGTGAAGTTCGCCATGACCAACTACAAGCAGAAGCCCCGTCCCTTCAAGTTGCTGGAGACGGGCGTCCGCACCATCGACACCATGAACCCTATCGTAGAGGGTGGTACGGGCTTCATCCCCGGTCCCTTCGGAACGGGTAAGACGGTGTTGCAGCACGCCATATCGAAGCAGGCCGAGGCCGACATCGTGATTATCGCTGCCTGTGGTGAGCGTGCCAACGAGGTCGTGGAAATCTTCACCGAGTTCCCCGAACTGGTGGACCCCCACACAGGTCGCAAACTGATGGAACGTACCATCATCATCGCCAACACCTCGAACATGCCCGTGGCTGCCCGTGAGGCTTCCGTTTACACGGCTATGACGATGGCTGAGTTTTATCGTTCGATGGGTCTGCGCGTCCTGCTGATGGCCGACTCCACTTCGCGTTGGGCACAGGCTCTGCGTGAGATGTCGAACCGCATGGAGGAACTGCCTGGCCCCGATGCCTTCCCCATGGACCTGGGTGCCTTGATTTCGAACTTCTATGGTCGTGCCGGATACGTTTATCTGCGCAACGGCGAGGTGGGCAGCGTCACCTTCCTCGGAACGGTATCGCCTGCCGGTGGTAACCTGAAGGAACCCGTGACGGAGAACACCAAGAAGGTAGCCCGTTGCTTCTACGCTCTGGAACAGGACCGTGCCGACAAGAAGCGCTACCCGGCCGTGAACCCCATCGATTCGTATTCGAAGTATCTGGAATATCCCGAGTTTGCCGACTATATCAAGGATCATATCAACGAGGAGTGGATTCCGAAGGTGCTCTCCCTGAAGACCCGCATGCAGCGTGGTAAGGAGATTGCCGAACAGATCAACATCCTGGGCGACGACGGTGTACCCGTTGACTACCACGTGACGTTCTGGAAGTCGGAAATCATCGACTTCGTCATCCTGCAGCAGGATGCTTTCGACGAGGTGGATGCCGTGACTCCGCTGGAGCGTCAGGAGGAGATTCTGAACCTCGTGACGAGGATCTGCAACAAGGAAGACTTCAAGTTCGACACCTTCCTCGAAGTTACCGACTACTTCAAGAAGATGATTAACCTCTGCAAGCAGATGAACTACTCCCTCTTCAAGAGCGAACAATACTACGACTACATCCGTCAGATTGAGAATCTGCTGGATTCTCAAGTGAAGAATGAAAAGTGAAAAATTAATACGTAACGTACTCAAGAAACAGAACATTCAATTTTAATTTTTCATTTTTAATTTAGATATACTATGGCACAAGCATTTCAAAAAGTATATACACAGATTAGCCAGATTACGAAGGCCACCTGTTCGCTGAAGGCAAAGGGCGTGGGCTACGACGAACTGGCCACCATCAACGGCCGCCTGGCCCAGGTGGTGAAGATTATGGGCGACGATGTCACCCTGCAGGTATTCGAGGGCACGGGTGGTATTCCTACTAATGCCGAAGTAACCTTCCTGGGCAAGTCTCCCTCGCTGAAGGTCAGCGACCAGTTGGCAGGCCGTTTCTTTAATGCCTACGGACAGCCCATCGACGGCGGACCGGAAATCGAGGGTAAAGAAGTACCCATCGGTGGTCCCTCGGTGAACCCCGTACGCCGCAAGCAGCCCAGCGAACTCATTGCCACCGGTATTGCCGGTATCGACCTGAACAATACGCTGGTGTCTGGTCAGAAGATTCCCTTCTTCGCCGACCCTGACCAGCCGTTCAACGAGGTCATGGCCCTCGTGGCCATGCGCGCCAAGGCCGACAAGATTATTCTCGGCGGTATGGGTATGACCAACGACGACTACTACTTCTTCCGCAACACCTTCTCCAACGCCGGTGCGCTGGACCGCATCATCTCGTTCATCAACACCACCGAAGACCCTGCCGTAGAGCGTCTGCTGGTGCCCGATATGGCACTGACGGCTGCCGAGTACTTCGCTGTGGAGAAGCACGAGACCGTGCTGGTACTGTTGACGGACATGACCTCGTATGCCGACTCGCTCTCCATCGTGTCGAACCGTATGGACCAGATTCCTTCGAAGGACTCTATGCCCGGTTCGCTCTACTCCGACTTGGCCAAGATTTACGAGAAGGCCGTGCAGTTCCCCGAGAGCGCAGGTGGCGGTTCCATCACCATCATCGCCGTGACAACGCTTTCAGGTGGCGACATCACGCACGCCGTGCCTGATAACACGGGTTACATCACCGAGGGTCAGCTCTACTTGCGCCGCGACTCCGACGTGGGTAAGGTCGTAGTAGACCCCTTCCGTTCGCTCAGCCGTCTGAAGCAGCTCGTGGCCGGAAAGAAGACCCGTAAGGACCACTCGCAGGTCATGAACGCCGCCATCCGTCTGTATGCCGATGCCGCCAACGCCAAGACGAAGTTGGAGAACGGTTTCGACCTGACCGACTACGACAACCGTTGCCTCGACTTCGCCAAGGACTATGCCTCGAAGCTGCTGGCCATCGATGTCAACCTCGATACCGAAGAGATGCTCGACGTGACATGGAGTCTCTTCCGCAAGTACTTCAAGCTCGAGGAAGTCAATATTAAGAAAGAACTCACCGACGTCTATTGGAAATAACGAATGGCAATAAAATATCAGTTTAACAAGACATCGCTCCAGCAGATTGAGAAGAACCTTAAGATGCGCCAGCGCACCTTGCCCATCATCAAGAGCAAGGAGACGGCGTTGCGCCTCGAGGTGAAGAAATGCAAGGAGGAGGCCGAGGAACTTGAGCGCCGACTGCAGGAACAGATTGCCGGCTACGAGCGGATGTACGCCCTCTGGGGCGAGTTCGACACGTCGCTGGTGAGCCTGAAGGACGTGGAGATGGATGTAAAGAAGATTGCGGGCGTACGCGTACCTATTCTTACCAACATCCAGCTCGCTGTGCGTCCGTTCGGACTGTTCAGTGCACCCAAGTGGTACTTCGACGGCATCAACCTGTTGCAGGGCCTGGCCAAGACTGCCGTAGAGCGCGAGTTCGTGCTGGCCAAGACCCGTCTGCTCGAACATGCCCGAAAGAAGACCACCCAGAAGGTGAACCTTTTCGAGAAGGTGCAGATTCCGGGCTTCCAGGAGGCGGTGCGCAAGATTAAGCGATTCATGGAGGACGAGGAGAACCTCTCCAAGTCTTCGCAGAAGATTCTGAAGTCCCTGCAAGAGAAACGCAGGAACGCAGAAAACGAAGGAAAGGAGGCTGCCGCATGATTGAGAAAATGAAGAAACTGACCTTCCTGGTCTATCACAGGGAGTACGAAGACTTTCTCCATCGCTTGCAGGACCTGGGTGTCATGCATGTGGTGACGAGCGAGGTCAATCCGCAGCAGTCGGCTGCCCTCTCTGGCTATGTGGAGCAAATCAAGCAGTTGACCGTCTTGCAAGGCCAGATGACGGAACTCTTGGCCGAAGCCAAGCTTGCGGCCTCTGGTCAATCCAGTGAGTCTATTCCTTCCAGCTTGGTTGACCAAGTGTCGCCGCGCTTCGAGCATTTGGCCGTACTGCGTCGTAGAGAGGCCGAGCAGGCCGCCCAGTTGGCACAGTTGGAGCCTTGGGGCGACTTCGATCCCGACCAGGTGCAGAAACAGTTGGGGGCTGCCGGTTGCGAGTTGCAGTTCTATGTGGCTCCCACCAAGGTCTTCGAAAGGGAGATTCGTCCCGTGCTGCCTGTTGCCGCTGTCAGCGTGGCCAGAAAGAATACCTACTTCGTACTCGTCAGTCAGGGAGCCACGCCCGAGATACCTGCCACGCGTGTGATGTTACCTGCGGTGTCGCAAGGCAAGCTGCGGGCCGAGCATGCCACCTTGGTTCAGGAACTGAAGCAGGAGACAGAGGCCCTGACGAAACTGGCTCAGCGCGAGCTGCCCAACGTGGAAGAGGCCTTGCGCGTGCTGAATGCCAAGATGCAGTTCGACACCGTCCGGGAAGGTACCGGCACCGCCGCTGCCAATCATCTGATGGTACTCAACGGGTGGTTCCCCGCTGCCAAGCAGGCCGAATTGGAACAGGCCTTTGGCGACAATGCTGCCTGGTACGAAATCAGCGACCCGACGCCCGACGACGACATTCCCATCTGTCTGAAGAACAATCGCTTCTTCAAGCTCTTCGAAATGATTACCAGCCTGTACATGTTGCCGAAGTACAACGAACTGGACCTGACCCCGTTCTTTGCTCCGTTCTACACCGTATTCTTTGGTCTCTGCTTGGGCGACTCGGGCTATGGCCTGTTCATCGTGACGGCTGTCTTGCTGACCAAACTGTTTGTCAAGAAGATGGGCGATGGCCTGCGCAGTGCACTTAATCTGTTGCTGACGATGGGTGTTTCGGCCTTCGTGTTCGGATTCCTGTCGGGAGCTTTCTTCGGCTTCAACCTCTATACGTTGAACGTGCCCTTCTTTGACAGTATCGGCCAGGCCGTATCGCTCGACAACAGCCAGATGTTCAACCTTTCGCTCATCCTCGGCTATATCCAGATAGTTTTTGGTATGATTCTGAAGGTGGTGAACAAGCATATCCAATTCGGATTCCGCTATGCCATCTCCAGTCTTGCCTGGCTACTGGTGGTGCTGGCAGGTGGTGTCATCATGTTTGTGCCTGAACTGGCCGCTGTCGGCAAGTGGGTGGCTATTGTGGCCCTTGTGCTGGCCTTCTGCTACAACAACCCCGATGCTTACAAGAAACCCCTTACGGGTCTGCCCTTGAACATTGGACTGGGCTTGTGGGATGCCTACAATATGGCTACGGGAATGCTGGGCGACATGCTCTCCTACATCCGTCTGTTTGCCCTTGGACTTTCAGGTGGCATCGTGGCATCGGTGTTCAACAGTCTGGCTTCGGGCTTTGCCCCCGACCATGCCATCCTGGGCCCACTGGTGTTCCTGCTCATCTTCGTCTTCGGTCATGCGCTGAACATGTTCATGAATGTCCTTGGTGCCTTCGTTCATCCCATGCGACTGACCTTCGTCGAGTTCTTCAAGAATTCTGGCTACGAGGGCGGTGGCCTGGCCTACGAGCCTTTTAGAAATTAAAAATTAACATTTAACATTTAACATTATATTTATTATGGACACAAATTTGCTTATCGCCTATCTGGGCATCGCTATCATGGTAGGTCTGTCGGGTATCGGCAGCGCCTATGGAGTAACCATCGCAGGTAACGCTGCTATCGGCGGCCTGAAGAAAGACCCGAAGATTTTCGGTAACGCCCTTGCCCTATCGGCTATGCCCGGTACGCAGGGTCTGTACGGCTTCGCCGGCTTCTTCCTCTGCCAGAACATCTTTGGCCTGCTGACTCCCGAAATCACCGCCATCCAGGCCAGCGCCGTTCTTGGTACCGGCATCGCCTGCGGTCTGGCCTGCCTGTTCTCTGGCATCCGTCAGGGTCAGGTTTGCGCCAACGGTATCGCAGCTATGGCTCAGGGCCACAAGGTGTTTGGTAACACCCTGGTGCTGGCCGTGTTCCCCGAGCTCTACGCCATTGTGAGCGTAGCCCTCGTCTTCCTGGCTGGCCAGGCCGTTGCTGCCTAATCCACATCGTACATCAACAAGAATTCCGCATCGACCTTCATCGGTCGGTGCGTTTTTTTTTACCCTTACCTATTTCCGCACAACCAAGATGCTGAGTTCGTAAAGCAAATAGACGGGGACGGAGACGAGCAGCAGGGTGAAGGCATCGCTGGTGGGGGTGATGACGGCAGCAGCAACGACGACGACCAGTAAGGCGGGGCGGCGATACTGGCGCATGAGTCCGGCATTGATGAGGCCGAAGCGACCCAGGAGCCAGCTGACGACGGGCAGTTCGAAGACTACGCCCAGCATCAGGGACAGCATGGCCAGCGTGTCGATGTAACTCTCCAGGCTGATGAGGTTGCTGACCTCGCCGCTCACCTGATAGCCTCCCAGGAACTGGAGGGTGAAGGGGAAGATGATGAAGTAGGAGAAGAGTACGCCCAGGGCGAACATACAGTAGGCACTGACGATGAGACTCATGGCCAGGCGGCGTTCCTGCTTGTAGAGTCCGGGGGCAATGAAGTGGAAGAGCTGATAGAGGATGTAGGGCATTGCTCCGATGAGGCCCACGTAGAACGACACCATCATGTGCATCACGAACTGGCCGGTGACGGCCGTGTTGATGAGTTGCAGGGAGTCGTTCTTGGGAAGAAGGATGATGTGGAACACCTCGTCCTTCAGGCAGAAGGCCACGACCATGAGCAGAAGCGTGACTACCATGCATCGGATAATCACGCCTCTCAGTTCTTCAAGATGGTCGCCGAAGGTCAATGGAAGTTGAAAATTGAGAGTTGAAAATTGAAAGTTAACTTTGGCTTTGTTCTTTCTTGACCTCCGTATCAGAAGCCTTCTCCTCCCCCTTGGGGGAGGTCGGGAGGGGGCTTTCCATGCCATCCTTGAAGGCTTTGACGCCCTGACCCAGGCCGCGCATCATTTCAGGCACTTTCTTTCCTCCATAGAAGAGGAGTACGATGAGTAGAATGACGAGTATCTCCTGTAAGCCGATACCCCCAAGAAACAATGGACGAAACATACGAATAAAGTAAAAATTATAAAGTAAAAATTAAAAGATAAAATTATAGTTTATTCTGTTTTAGGTTCTCAACGAATCGGTCGATGCGGTTCAGTTCGCGGGGGATGTCGATGCGCTGGGGACAGTGTTCCACGCAGCGGCCGCACTGTATGCAGTGGCTGGCCTGTCGCAGACGGGGCACAGAGCGGTCGTAGCCGATGAGGAAGGCGCGACGGGCTTTCCGGTAGTTTTCGGCCTGCTGACTTTCGGGCACATTGCCCTCGTTCACACATTTGTTGTAGTGGAGCAGGATGGCCGGGATGTTCAGTCCGTAGGGGCAGGGCATGCAGTACTTACAGTCGTTGCAGGGGATGGTGGGGTACGAGACGTAGAGGTTGGCCACCTCGTTCTCCAGCCACGTCTGTTCGTCCTCCGTGAGTGGTTCCAGCGGACTGTAGGTGTGCAGGTTGTCCTGCAGGTGTTCCATGTAGGTCATACCGGACAGCACAGTCAGGATGCGGGGCTTTGTACCCGCATAGCGGAAGGCCCACGAGGCTACGCTGTCCTCGGGGCGTTTCTTCTTCAGGGTAGCCACGATGTGGTTGGGCATCTTCACCAGACGTCCGCCCAGCAGAGGCTCCATGATGACGCCGGGTATGCCCCTTTTGTCGAGTTCCTGATACAGGTATTCTGCGTCCGTGTTGCGGCTGTTTGTCTCGTTGGCCAGGTGCCAGTCGACGTAGTTCATCTGTATCTGTACGAAGTCCCACTTGTACTTGTCGTGGTTCGCCAGCAGATAGTCGAACACCTCCACATCGCCATGATACGAGAAACCGAGGTTGCGGATGACGCCCTCCTCACGCTTCTTCAGCAGGTAGTCGAGCAGGCCGTTGTCCATGTAGCGTCCGTTCAGCGCCTCCATGCCTCCCATGCCCACGCCGTGCAGCAGCAGATAGTCGATGTAGTCCGTCTGTAGGTATCGGAGCGAGTTCTCGAACATCTTAACCCCCTCCTGGAACGACCATTGTTCGGGCGAGAAGTTCGAGAGTTTGGTGGCAATATAGTATTTGTTGCGCGGATAGCCGCTGGCCACGAGGGCTGTGCCCGTGCTGGCCTCGCTCCCGCCACGGCAGTAGGCTGGGCTGGTGTCGAAGTAGTTCACCCCGTGGTCCAGGGCGTACTTCACGAGTCGGTTCACCTGTTCCTGGTCTATCTCCTCGCCGTCGGGATTTTCGCTGTCGCGCGACGAACTGACCACCTTGTTGGGCAGGCGCATCATGCCGTAGCCCAGCAGACTGACGTGGTCGCCCGTGGTGGGATTGTCGCGATAGGTCATCTTGTCGGTGGGCACTTCGCCTGTGTGATGACCAAGCGGGTCAAGGTCTGAATCCTTTTTCTTCAGTCCACAACCAGCCAGAGCTGCCGTAGCGGCTCCCGTGCCCAGTATCTTGATAAAGTCTCTTCTTTCCATAATTGTCAATTTTCAATTATCAATTGTCAATTATACCTCGCGGTGTGTCTCATGTCCTTCGACATAGATGGCGCTGAAGGGCCGTGCCGGGCACAGGTTCTCACAGGCACCACAGCCGATGCACTTCTCTTCGTTGACGGCGGGCACCCATATCTCGTCGTTGTCGTCCAGCGGCACCATCTCGATGGCCCCCGTCGGACAGTGACGGGCACAGTTGCCGCAGTCCACTCCGTCGGTCAGCACCACGCAGTTCTTCTTCACCCACACGGCATGACCGATTTGGTGGGCCGTCTTCTCTTCGCACGTGATGGGCTTGATGGCTCCTGCCGGACAAACCTGCGAGCAGCGCGTGCATTCTGGGCGGCAGTAACCTCGGTCGTACTGCATCGTGGGCTGCATGAAGGTCTCCAGTGCGTCGCTGGGGCGCAGTACCTGATTGGGGCACTCGGCAATGCAGAGCTGGCAGGCTGTGCAGTGCTGGGCGAAATGTTGGGCCGAGAGTGAGCCGGGAGGTGTCAGGGGTGTCTTGCGCTCTGGGTTCACCTTGTCTTCGATGGCGGCCAAACCACCATCCACCGTCTTTGCTACGGCATCGATGGTAGCGGCTGTACCCACGAGGGCAAGTCCCTTCACGAAGGCGCGGCGGTCAGAATCCGTAAGGTCCTTCTGCTCCTTCGGTTCCAGACGTTTCTTCGAGGCTTTCAGACGGTTGCCAAAAGTCACTGCATGCTGCGAACATGCCAACATACAATCGCCACACGTCACACAACGCGTCATGTCAACATGATGGTTCTTGGCATCGATGCAACTGGCCTTGCAATTCCTTGCACAAAGTCCACAACCATTGCACTTGTCTTCGTCAAAGACGGGGCCGAAGAGCGAGAAGTGGCTGACGTAGCCCAGCACCGTGCCCACGGGGCAGATGGTGTTGCAATAGGTACGTCCGCCTCGCCAGGCCAGGATGCCGACGATGAGCAGTGTGCCAGCGGCAACGGCGAGCGAGATGCCGGAACGCATCCATACGTCCACCGAGTAGAAGGCATACGAGTCGTAATGCTCGGCTATGGCTGCCAGTCCGTTGTTTGCCCACAGGTAGAGGGGCTGCATCAGGTTGGTGGCAATGCGGCCGTAGGCACTGTAGGGGGCCAGGAAGATGGCCAACGAATTGAGTCCGGCTATCATGAGTATCAGGAACAGCAACAGCACGAGGGCACGCAGCACGCGCTTCGTGGGCGAATAGCTATACTTGTTGGCCAGTTTGGCCTTCTTGTTCTTGCGGAACAGCTTCCGCTTGCTGACCCAGGCAATGATGTCCTGCATGACGCCCAACGGGCAGATGACACTGCAGTAGATGCGGCCCACAAGCAGGGTCAGCACGACGAGGCCTACGATGACGACAACGTTCAGGGCCAGCACCGCAGGCAGGAACTGGAGCTTGGCCATCCACGAGAGGTAGGTCTGCGCCGTCCCCGTGAAGTCGAGGAAGAGCAGCGTTATGCCCACCCAGAAGATGGCGGCCAGTGTGATTCGGATTTTACGAAGCATGGGTAATGGTTATGGGTTATTGAAATTATTTAACGAGAATCTTCTTGCCTTCCCGAATATATAGGCCACGGATGGGTCGTTCCACACGGCGGCCGCTCAGGTCGTAGATTTCATCCTTCATTCTTAATCCTTCATTCTTAATCTCCCCGATGTCTGTTCCTCCCTCGCCGATGGTGAAGTCAGAGACACGGTTGAGCATGGTGTTCAGGGCGCGCACGTCGGTGGCCGACAGTTCACGGTTGTATATCATCACGTCGTCGAAGTAGCAGTCTGCCGATCCCGCTGTGCCTCCCATGCCCAGGTAGAAGTAGCGCATCTTTGTCAGTTGTTCCACCACTGCATCTACGGGCAGGTTGCGTGCGGTGACGGTGCCCGCATTGGTCGTAATCTTATGCAGGGACCTGGACGTTCCGTTGATGTATAGACGTACGCCGTTGGTCGGTCCCATGGTGAGGGTCACCACCGTCCACTTTCCGACGGGTATGTCGTTGTAGGTGCCCGATTCAGGGCTGTTGATGTCGAACCACGTGTCGGCATTGTCGTCGAAACGCAGGTAGGAGTTTCCCGTCAGGAACAGACGTGCTCCGTTGGCTGTAGCCGTTGTGCCGTTGAAGAATCCCCACAGGGCGTCCTCCGTGTTCTCGTCGGTGCGCTTCACCCACAGGCTTACGCTGAAGCCCTCCAGGTCGGTCTTGTCCAGCAGAGGGTTGGGCATACGGGTGAAGGAGTTCTTGCCCTTGTCGCCCTGCCATTGGTGGAGCACCTTGCCGAAGCGGTCATAGTCGTCGGTCAGCACCGACTTTGTACCTGTCGAACCCAGCACGGTGCGCTCCGTCACGTCGTAGGCATTGTAGCAGGGGTTCTGGTTCATGTCGTAGTAGGCCAGCAGTCCGCCCAGGTAGTCGCCGTCGGGGATGATGCGTTGCTGTGCCTTCACGTTGTAGCTCTGTTCCCAGTACCAGTCGCCGCACTCCAGCCGGCCCGTCAGTGTGACGGGTGTCACCTCTTCGCGCGGGTTGTACTTTCCCGTTTCGCTGATGACGTCGGGTTCCGACGAGGTCCACGTCAGCGTGGTGTTCTCCACGGGGGTATACATCAGGCTCAGGTTTTGGTTATACGTTCCGCCCTCGCGTACGGGTATGGAGTTGTCGACGTAGTTGCGGGCTATGGCATACTTGGGCATGAGTTTGTAGCCCCATACCGGCACACCGTTTGCGGCCATTGCCGAGAAGGCCAGTGCTTCCATCGGGGTCGTCTTGTAGTTTTGTGTTGTGGCACCGTTGACGTGCTGGAGCATGAAGACGCCGTTGTACGTCGTTGATCCCAGTTTCAGGGTCAGGTAGCCCGTACCCTGCTTCAGGCTCCAGGTTCCCGACTGTGCTCCCCGGACCTTGCCGTCCGCCGTCAGAGTCAGCGTAGTGGGGATGACCTCCTCGTAGTTGCCCTGGTCCTGTCCGTAGGGTAGGAGCATGAAGTGGTAGTCGCCAGCTATTTCATCGGCCGTGAAGGGGCATCCCGTCTTCAGATCCTCGTCGGTCAGGGTCTCGCCGCGATAGCAGAACGGGGCGCAGACGAGCCAGTCTTTCTCGTTCAGGAACAGTTGGTGCGTGCGCACCTGATGGCCGATGGTACCGTCGTTGAACTTCGTGTGGTAGACCACGAACGTGCGTCCTTCGTCGTCTTGGCAGGCCGAGTTGTGCCCCTGCGAGCGTTCGCCCACGTTCTGGTTGCCCCAGTGGTTGTAGGCGGCCATCAGGCGGGTGCCTCGGTTGTCGGTGGCGCCATAACCGAAGTTCAGCACCCAGCGGTCGCGGAAGAGGGCCGACTTGCCTGTTGCGTCGGTGTAGGGGCCATCGGGATTCTGCGAGCGGAAGACGCGCATCTCGTAGCCGCCCTCACGGCCTCCGTCAGCATTGAATCCGCCCGGAGCAAATCCGCCGTAGCTCATGAACAGGTAGTAGTACTGGCCGATGTGCTGTATGTAGGGCCCCTCGCCGCTGACGTAGTGGCCGCCTGCAATCTTCTTGCCAAAGTAGGGGTCGCTCGTGAAGTTGGCACCCTGGCTGTCGAAGTCCGAGGTGTAGGTGTAGGTATAGTCGCGCAGGCCCGTCTCTTTGTCCAGTCGGAGCATGAAGATGCCGCCGCTCCACGAGCCGTAGGCCAGCCACAGTTCACCCTCTTCGTCGAAGAAGGCGCAGGGGTCGATGCAGTTGGGCCAGTAGGTACCCCACGAACCCCTTTGGTTGTAGCGTGCCGGCAGGCTGCTGACATTGCCCATAGCCATCGCCATGTCGGTGTCTTTGTAACTGGGGGCCCCCGATTCTCCGTTGAAGCCGCCCATCACCACAGGCCCCTGATAGGTGAAAGGCCCCGTAGCCGAAGGTGCTGTGAGTAGGATGATGACACTGGCCCAGCGGTCGCCGTTCAGGCTAAGGTACATGCACCATTTCTGCATTGTCTCGTTCCAGACGATGTCGGGCGCCCACATGTTGCCGTTCACCCATGTTTCCTTGTTCTCGGCGTACCACGAGCACCAAGCCTCGGCATCCACCTGAGGGAAATCCACCATCTCGCCCTTGTAGTTCTTTGCCTGCTCCACAGCCTGTTCGTTAAAGGCCGTGGCAAAGCCGCATCGTGTGCCATTGGGCTTGGCAAAGGTCTGGTTCGTGGCCGACAGTCCTTTGTAGGTTATCAGGTCCTGGCTCGAAGCCACGCCCAGATGTGAACCCCAGATGTAGAACTTACCGTCGCGATGGACCACCGACGGGTCGTGGATACTCACTACTGAGCCGGCCGACTCCGTGGTCATTGTTTTCATCTCGCTCGCAGTCAGTTGGTTCTGAGCCGTCACGGTCTGTGACATGAGCAACAGTATTGCCGTTAGGCCTTTCAGATATATTCTCATTGTCCTATTTATTTGTTAATAAGGTATATTACGGGACAAAAATACAAAGAATTTATGACATTTGCAAAAGTTTTCTGCAAGATTCGCCATACCTTTTTGCATGGTTCGCCGGATATTCTTGCAAGGTTCACGAAGGAAAGTTCCGCCATCGGCGATGAACGGCCGTACATCGACGATGGATGTACGGACACCGACGATGGATGTACGGACGTCGGCGGTGGCGGAACTTTCCTTCACGAACCTTGCAACTTGTCGTCACGAACCTTGCAATTTACCCTGCTTATATCGTCTCATTGGCTTTAGGTCTCATTGTTTTTGGCCCGCAGTCTTCTCACATTTTTGTGTATTTATTTGCTTTCTCCAAAAACCTTTGCTATATTTGTACTGTCAATAGCCAAGATTCGGGGCCTCTGTGATTCCAGCTGACGGCAATGGCAAACATCATGGACATAGGCATTTCAATGACAATTGTAGATACAGGAATAAAATGATAAATATTCGCAAACTCGAAGCCGAACTTTGGGAGTCGGCGGATCTTTTGAGACAAGGCAGTAAGCTGACAAGCAGCCAGTATTGTATGCCCGTATTGGCATTGCTTTTCCTACGCTATGCCTATAGTCGCTACAAGATGGTGGAGGCAGAGATCCTGGAGAACCGTCCAAGTCGTGGTGGGCGTGTAATGCCCATAGAGGCCAGCGACTTCGCTGCCAAGAGTGCGCTCTATCTGCCCCGCGAGGCACAGTTCGACTATTTGGTGAATCTGCCCGACAACATCATCGATGCCCATCTGAAGACCAAGGGCGGGCAGGATATCAACTCGTTGGGAGAGGCCGTGAACAATGCCATGCAGTTGGTGGAAGACCAAAGCGAACAACTGACAGGCGTGCTGCCTAAGACCTATACGATGTTTGCCGATGACCTCCTGCGCGAGCTGCTTCGCATCTTCAACAACAAGACCATCGACGAGGTGGGTGGCGACATCATCGGGCGAATCTATGAATACTTCCTCTCCAAGTTTGCCAAGGCCGTAGCCTCCGACGACGGTGTGTTCTTCACGCCCAAGTCGTTGGTAAAGATGCTCGTCAATGTACTTGAACCCACGCAAGGCATCATGCTAGACCCCGCCTGCGGTTCGGGAGGCATGTTCGTGCAAACTGGCGATTTTGTGAATCAGGCCGGACTGAATGCCAACACCAGCATGACCTTCTTCGGACAGGAGAAGGTGGAATACAACGCCCAGCTCTGTCTGATGAATATGGCCGTGCATGGGTTGAACGGAAAGATTATCTCTGGCGACGAAGCCAACTCCTTCTACCACGATGCCCACAATCTGGCTGGCAAGTGCGACTATGTGATGGCAAATCCTCCTTTCAATGTCGATAAGGTGAAAGCAGAGTCCGCTTCTGCGGCAGGTCGCCTACCCTTCGGATTGCCGGGTGTAAATGCCAAGACCAAGGAAGTGGGCAATGCCAACTATCTTTGGATTAGCTATTTCTATGCTTATCTGAACGACCACGGACGCGCCGGCTTCGTAATGGCCAGCTCGGCTACTGACAGTGCCAACAAGGACCGTGATATCCGCGAAAAACTGGTGCGAACGGGCGATGTGGATGTGATGGTGAGTGTAGGGAACAACTTCTTCTATACCCTCTCCCTGCCCTGTTCATTGTGGTTCTTCGACAGGAACAAGAACACAGACATCCGTGACAAAGTGCTCTTTATCGATGCCCGCAACTATTACACAGTAGTTGACCGCACACTGAACGAATGGACGGAATGGCAACTTAGGAACCTGCAAGCCATCGTGCATTTGTATCGGGGAGAGAAGGATAAGTACCAACAGCTTGTGAAAGACTATGATAAGGCGTTGAAAGGCCAAACTATCGGAAGTCTTGAGACTGCACTTCAGAAGCAAAAGACTGAGGCGAAGCAACTCATTGCCGATGCCCAGCGCAAGGACAAGAAACGCATCGAGGCAGAGCAGAATGCCCTCATTGCCGAGTTGGAAGACGTGCTTGAAACTGCCCGCCAGCGTGAATGGCTCGTTTCAAAGTTTGGCGAGGAAGGCACCTACCAAGATGTCCTTGGCCTTTGTAAGATTGCCACTATTCAGGAGATAGAGGAAAAGAACTACTCGCTTACCCCTGGTGCTTACGTCGGTGTAGCCGAACAGGAAGACGACGGAGTAGATTTCCACGAGCGCATGACGGAGATTCATGCCGAATTGGCACAACTCAGTCAGGAGGCAAACGTTCTGATGGACGAGATACAAAAGGCGTGGGAGGAGCTGAAATGAACAAGAAATCCATCAGATTCTTCAATGACCGCGAAGTGCGTGCCGTATGGGACGAGGAACACAGCAAATGGTGGTTCTCTGCCACAGATATCAACGACGAGGACGATTATGTGAAGGCCGGTAATTACTGGCGATGGTTAAAAAAGAAGCTAAATACAGAAGGAATTCAACTCGTGAGTGTCACTCACGACTTCAAATTCCAAGCTCCTGATGGTAAGCAGCGTGCTACAGATGCGCTCGATGCCGATTGTGTACAGACGCTCGCCAAGAACTACCCGAACAACCGCGCCCGAAAGTTTCTTGATTGGTTCATCTATAGTGATAATAGTATTGACGGGCAGAGTAAGAAAAAGGCCTACACACTCATTGAAAGCGGATTGTTGGATAGTATGGAACCTGGAACGGTGAAGTGTTTGCAGCAAATTCACGCATATCTGTTTGGCGGTCTCTACGACTTTGCCGGACAGATTCGTCAAAAAACCATTTGGAAAGATGGTACAATGTTCTGTCGTGCAGAATATCTGATGCAGAATCTGAGGCTAATAGAAGCGATGCCAGAAACCACTTTCGATGAAATCGTCAACAAATATGTAGAGATGAACGTTGCCCATCCGTTTATGGAAGGTAACGGACCGACTTGATATTCAAGAAGCAGTTGAAGCTATGTGTCGATTGGAGTAAGATAGATAAGAAAGCATATTTATCGGCAATGAAGCAGAGCACAACGGATGCTCGTGCCATTAAATTGTTGCTTCAGGGGGCTATGACTGACCGCATTGATGACCGCGAAATCTTCATGAAAGGCATCGACTATTCCTACTACTACGAGCAAGAAGACGGCGCAGAGGTGGTTGACGAAGGAAAGGAGGAAGAGGTATGAGTGAGTGGAAGAAAGTGAAGTTGGGGGAACTCTATGAAGTTCACAATGGGTTATCCAAAGGACGACAATTCTTCGGAAGTGGATACCCTTTCCTTACTTTTTCTACTGTATTCAATAACTACTTCCTTCCTAAAGAACTTGATTCTTTGGTGCAGTCCTCAGAGAAGGAACGCGAAGCATGTTCTATAAGAAAGGGGGATGTTTTTATAACTCGAACCAGTGAAACTATGGATGAACTTGGTATGAGTTCTGTGGCTCTTCGTGATTATCTCGATGCCACTTACAATGGATTCACCAAGCGACTTCGCCCCAAAACTGATGATATTATTCCCGAGTACATAGGATATTATTTACGTTCTCCCAAGTTCAGAGG
Source organism: uncultured Bacteroidaceae bacterium (assembly GCA_905234735.1). Classification (GTDB taxonomy): domain Bacteria; phylum Bacteroidota; class Bacteroidia; order Bacteroidales; family Bacteroidaceae; genus Physcousia. The sequence goes on from CAJOJA010000023.1 coordinate 39,595, forward strand.
AAAGTTTATGGCATTCTCAACAATGACCACACGCGCCAGCCTTGCTAATGGTGATTTGTTGGGAATGGAAGTTGAGTTACCGAGCAAAGAAGAGCAACACCGCATCGCCACTATCCTCTCTCGCTACGACTCATTGATAGAGAACTATCAGAAGCAGATAAAGCTATTGGAAGAAGCTGCGCAGCGACTCTATAAGGAATGGTTTGTTGACCTCCACTTCCCTGGACACGAAAACACCAAGATTGTCGATGGTGTGCCTGAGGGGTGGGAGAAGAAGAAAGTTGGTGAAATTGGGAAAGTAATCACAGGTAAAACTCCATCTACTGCCAATAAAGAGAATTATGGAGGTCGAATTCCTTTCATTACGATTCCTGACATGCACACAGGCATATATCCAACAAGTTCACAGTTCCTTTCAGATTTAGGTGCGAATTCTCAAAGCGCGAAATTTATTCCTGTTAATAGTTTGATGGTTTCTTGTATAGGAACAGCTGGTTTGGTATGCATCACAAAAGAGAAATGCCAAACAAATCAACAGATTAATTCATTGGTCCTAAATGATACTTCTTTACTGTACTATTTGTATAATACTTTTCTTTCTTTAAAGGAGCATCTTAATAACATCGGAAGCAATGGGGCAACAATGACAAATGTGAACAAAACGAAATTCGAAAGTATAGATATTTTGATTCCAACGACCTCAATTTATTACCTGTACAATGAAGCGGTAAAACAATCATTTATAAGCATTAAAGTGCTTTCCTCTCAAATCCGCCTCCTAACCGAAGCTCGCGACCGCTTGCTTCCGAAACTGATGAGTGGCGAGATAGCAGTATAACGTAACGATAAAAATAGAACAAGGAATATGTATGTACCACCATTTTCAGTAAGTGCTGAGGCTATTAATCTGATAGCAGAGATTTCCGCTCAGATAGAACGCTATGCGATCCGACTGGAGCAAGAAGATGGATTGCGACTACGTAAAGTAAACCGCATTAAGACCATCCACTCTTCGCTGGCCATTGAAGGAAACATGTTGAGTGAGGGCCAGGTGCGCGACATCATTGACGGTAAGAACGTTGTGGCACCTATCAAGGATATTCAGGAGGTGAAGAATGCTATCAAGACCTATGAGC
>CAJOJA010000024.1 GCA_905234735.1 uncultured Bacteroidaceae bacterium
CCTGCTCACCAATTCTCAACCAGCCACTATCCAGCTCTCTGTGGCTTCCAACATGGAATGGTCGGCATCGTCGACATCCAATTGGCTGACGGTCAGTCCAACATCCGGGAAAGGTGATGCTACGCTAACACTCACCGTAACAGACAATTCGTCTGTTAACAGCCGTACAGGTTCTATCCTGTTCAAAACAGCAGACGAGGAGAAGGAAATCTCCATCACTCAGCCGGGACGCACGCTCTCGGTCAGCGCCACTGAAATATCCATTGATGAGGAGGGCGGTACATCCGATCCCATCACCGTGACCACGGATGGAACGTACACCGTAACCTCTTCAGAAAGTTGGGCAACTGTTAGTCAAAGTGGGAATACCTTTACCATCACTGCCACCGCTAATACAGGCGAAGCCCGAACGGCAATCGTCACTGTATCCTTGACGGGGTTGAAGAATGGCGAAAGTATGTCCAAGACCGTAAAAGTGTCGCAGTCGGAGTCTACCTCGCAGGACTTCACCGTCACCGGCAATGGCAAGACCATAACCTTCAAGATGATAAAGGTGAAGCCGGGAACGTTCCAGATGGGTTCGGAATCGGGTGATAGCGACGAAAAACCTGTCCATCAGGTAACACTCACCAACACCTACTTCATGGGCGAGACGGAGGTGACGCAGGGGCTGTGGTATGCCGTGATGGGGCAGTCGCCAACGTCAGACGGGTACAAATGGGAATCGCAATATGGTATAGGGGATAATTATCCAGCGTATAGCATCAGCTATGAAGACTGCCAGAAGTTCCTGACGAAGCTGAACCAGCTGACGGGTCAGCAGTTCCGCTTCCCCACGGAGGCCGAATGGGAGTTTGCCGCGAAGGGCGGAACGCAGTCGCAGGGCTACACCTATGCCGGAAGCAACACGATAGGCGATGTGGCCTGGTATACAGATAATAGTGGAAGCAAGACGCATGAAGTGAAGACCAAGAAGGCCAACGAACTGGGCTTGTACGACATGAGCGGTAACGTATGGGAGTGGTGTGCCGACTGGTACGGTTCGTACAGTTCCGGTGCGCAGACGAACCCCACCGGGGCTACTTCTGGCTCCTACCGCGTGGACCGTGGCGGTTGCTGGAGCAGCGCAGCCTCGTACTGCCGTGTAGCTTGCCGCTACTACTATTCGCCCTCGACCCGCAACTACCGCCTGGGGTTCCGCCTTGCTCTGTAGTTCTTCCCTCGGGAAAAGAGAGAGAAAAGAAAGAAAAAAGAAAAACAGAAGCTGTGGGCTGTACGGCGCAGGGTCGGAGACCCAAGCAAGTCAGCCCACAGTTTCGATAAATAAATAGGAAGAGAGATGCAAGTGAAGGTGGACAAGTGTGGTTGTATGGATCACATGCCCGAGGTGATGCCCATTCTGATTCGGACTGGGACTTGTTGATTCTTTTGGATAAACCTTCCATAACCACGCAGGATGAAGACGTAAGATGATTCTACACATAAAAGAACTTGTTTTCAGGGAACGATAATTTGCTTTGTCGATTTCTATTGTAGGGGCGCTTGCAGAAGATACAAAGATGGAAATACAAAAATTGGAGGGACTGCACCTCGTGCAATCCCTCCAAGACCTATTGTTCGGCTACTATTGCTTATGCAACGGTGTCGGCAGCAACAGTGTCAACAGCTACGGTATCAACAACCTCAACAGTGTCAACTGCAGTGGTGTCCTCAACGGCCTCAGCCTGCTTGGTACCGTTTCCGCAAGAAGCGAAAGAAATAGCTGCTACAGCTACGAACATGAATGCTAACTTTTTCATTTTTCTCTTTAGTTAAATTAGTAAAACAATCAATTGCTTTTTCAAAACCGATGCAAAGGTACAACATTTTTTAATACGTTGTATCACTTGGAGCCAACTTTTTTTATTTTTTTTATATATTTATTGTTTTATATCAAGAAATGTACCTATTTCCTTCGTATTTTGTACCTTTGTACCATGATTTTGCATGGTAAGAAAGCTGTCTACTTCACCCTGGGCTGTAAACTGAATTTTGCCGAGACTTCCTCCGTGGCCGCACGCCTGGAGGAGTTGGGCATGGTGCGCGCCCGCAAGGGGGAGCAGGTCGACCTGTGCTACATCAACACGTGTAGCGTGACCGAGGTGGCCGACCACAAGTGTCGGCAGGCCATACATAAACTTGTGCGACAGCATCCTGATGCCTTTGTGGTGGTCACGGGTTGCTATGCTCAGCTGAAGCCCGACGACATAGCCCGCATCCCAGGAGTCGACCTGGTGCTGGGCACGGAGCAGAAGGGTAGGGCGGTGGAAATGATTTGCAATCATTTCACAGAGGACACAGAGAAGACAGAGGACACAGAGAATATGGCTTTTGTCCCCTCTTGCGCCTGTGGCGACCGCACGCGCTACTTCCTGAAGGTTCAGGACGGCTGTGACTACTTCTGCACGTATTGCACCATACCCTTTGCCCGTGGGCGCAGTCGAAACGGTACGATAGCCTCGCTGGTGGAGCAGGCCGAGGAGGTGGCCCGGAAGGGAGGCAGGGAAATAGTGCTGACGGGCGTGAACATCGGCGACTTCGGCAAGTCGACGGGTGAGACGTTCATCGACCTCATCCGCGCCCTTGACTGCGTGGAGGGCATTGAGCGATATCGCATCAGCAGCATCGAGCCGAACTTGTTGACAGACGAGGTATTGGAGTTTTGCGCCCAGAGCCGGGCCTTCATGCCTCACTTCCACGTGCCGCTGCAGTCGGGCAGCGACGAGGTGCTGCGACTGATGCACCGTCGCTACAACACGGCCCTTTTCGAGCAGAAGATGCAGCGCATACGCCAACTGATGCCCGATGCTTTTATTGGCGTTGACGTCATTGTGGGCATGAGGGGCGAGACCGATGAGTTGTTTCGCGAGGCGCTCGACTTCATGGATCGTATGCCAGTCAGCCAGTACCACGTGTTCAGTTACAGCGAGCGTCCGGGCACGAAGGCGCTGAACATACCCCACCGCGTACGTCCCGAGGAGAAGCACTGCCGCAGTCAGCAGGTGCTGAAAGTCAGCGAGGCTCACACGCGCGCGTTCTATAATAGATATATAGGCACGGTGCGTCCCGTCTTGCTGGAGCACGGGAAGCATGGCGGTGCAACAAGTGGATTCACGGACAACTACATCAAGGTGGAAATCGGTTGCCCGCAATCGGATAATGTAATTGCAGATGTGCGGCTGACGGGCTGGAATGCCAGTCGGACCGCGTTGTTGGGAGAGAAGATATGAAGAATATCGCAATAGTCATACTGAACTGGAACGGTGCGGACATGATGCGCCGCTTCCTGCCTTCGGTGGTTCAGAACTCGCCGGAGGCCGATGTGGTGGTGGTGGATAATGGCAGCACGGACGACAGTTTGCAGTATCTCGAAGAGGAATTGCCACAGGTGCGCGTGATTCGCCTCGACCGTAACTACGGCTTTGCCGAAGGCTATCATCGGGGATTGCAGGAGTTGGAAAAAGACCCACCCCATTCCTCCCTTGTAGGGAGGGGGATTTCCTCCCCTTTAAGGGGAGGTCAGGAGGAGTCTTATTACCTTCTCCTGAACAGCGATGTGGAGGTGCGCGAGGGGTGGCTGCAGCCGATGCTCACGTACATGGAGACCCATCCCGAGGTGGCTGCCTGCCAGCCGAAACTCCTGTGTCAGTGGGCTCCCGATATGTTTGAATACGCTGGGGCTTCGGGCGGATTCATCGATGCCCTGGGTTATCCCTATTGTCGCGGCCGCCTATTCGGCACGGTGGAGAAGGACGAGGGGCAGTACGACGACATCATCCCCATCCTGTGGGCTACGGGTGCGGCCTTGATGATTCGCAGTCGGGACTATTGGGATGTCGGGGGACTCGACGGACGCTTCTTTGCCCATCAGGAGGAGATAGACCTGTGCTGGCGCCTGCGCAGCAGGGGGCGTGGCATTGTGTGCGTGCCCCAAAGCGTGGCCTACCACCTGGGAGGCGGTACGCTGCCGCAGGGCAATCCCCATAAGGACTACCTGAACTTCCGCAACAACCTGCTGCTCCTGTATAAGAACCTGCCCGAGGAGCGTCTGCGCCCCGTCTTCCGCCTACGTCTGTGGCTCGACGTGCTGGCTTCCGTTCGTTTCGTGCTGCGTCGGCAGTGGGGCTCGTTCCGTGCCGTATGGCGTGCTCGAAGCGATTTCCGGAAGATGCGCCCCGATTTCGAGAAAGACCGTCAGGAGAATCTCCGCCTTGCCACACTCTCGCCCGTGCCCGAACAGTCCACCTTCTCCATCCTGTGGCAATATTATGTAAAGGGAAAGAAGACATGGAAGCAACTCTATACTTGATACCCTGCACCTTAGGCGACACGCCTGTTGACCAGGTGCTTCCCCCGTACAATACTGCGATTGTTCGAGGCATTCGCCATTTCATTGTCGAGGAGATTCGCACGGCCCGCCGTTTCCTGCGCAGTGTGGATAAGACGTTCCCCATTGATGACTCTACATTCTACGAGATGGGAAAGCATGCCGATGAGGCGCGCTTTACTACCTATCTTGAGCCTATCAAGAGGGGTCTGCCCGTCGGAGTCATCAGCGAAGCCGGTTGTCCGGCTGTGGCCGACCCGGGTGCCGACATTGTGGCTATAGCCCAGCGCAAGGGTATTCGTGTCATACCTCTTGTCGGGCCTAATAGTATGATTATGGCCGTTATGGCCAGCGGGCTCAATGGTCAGAGTTTCGCCTTCAACGGCTATCTGCCCATCGACGAGGGCGAACGTGCCCGTCGGCTGCAGGTGTTGGAGAAACGTGCCCAGCACGAACGGCAGACGCAGCTCTTCATCGAAACGCCCTACCGCAACCGACGCATGTTCGACACCCTTGTCCGTACCCTCTCGCCTAAGACGCGTCTGTGCATAGCCGCAGGCATTACCACGCAGGACGAGTGGATTCGCACCCACACCGTTGCCGAATGGAGACGAGAAAGCCTGCCTGACCTGGGCAAGGTCCCTGCCATATTCCTGATGCTCTGAGTGGGTTTCCGGCTTCAGCCCCAGACCTCGTCCATGGGCTTACGCGTCTTTTCGCGAGGTTCGTCGGCGGGCAGGCCCAGGGGGATGAGGACGGAGGGTGTGTAGCCCTCTGGGATGAGCCCCGTGGCCATGAGTTTGTCAACGTCGAAGTTGCACACCCAGCAGTTGCCCAGTCCCTGCTCTGAGGCAGCGAGGCAGAGGTGCTCGGTGGCTATGGCGATGTCAATGTCGGCATGGTTGTGATTGTCGCAGCGGCGTGTCCAAGCCTCCGTCTCGTTCTTCAGACAGATGACGATGACGGGAGCCGTCCGTATCCAGTCGCGTTTATAACACTCGCATAGCTGGCAGAGTCGTTCCTTGTCATCGATGACGAGGAATCGCCACGGTTGCAGGTTGACAGCGCTGGGGGCCAGGCGCACACACTCCTTGATATAGGCTAACTTTTCCTGCGGTACAGGTTCGCTCTTGTACTGGCGGCAGCTCTGTCGCACCTCGCATAGTTCCTTGAAGTTCATGGTTAGATGTTAAATGTAAAATATTAAATGTTAAATATAAAAAAAGTGTCCGTAAAGTTACGAAGATTATGTGACATAGCAATGTAAAAATTAAAAAAAAACTATTATCTTTGTAGCGTGAAATAGTAATTGCATTACCATGAAAATCAATGTAACGAGAAACCAAACGTCGGCAACCCTCCATTTGGTGGGGCGTCTGGACACGGCCGTCTCACAGCAGGCAATGGCCGAAATCGAGAGTCAGTTGGCCGCTGCAGGGCCAGTGGAACAATTGATATGCGACGCCAGCGAACTGACCTACATCAGCAGTTCGGGTCTGCGCATCCTGCTTTCCCTGCGCAAGCGCTGTGCCCACTTCCACTTGACGGAGGTAGGCCCAGACGTATACCAGGTGCTGGAGATGACGGGATTCACGAAGATGATGACCGTGGAGCGTGCTCTGCGATGTATGTCGGTGGACGGCTGTGAGGAGATAGGTCGCGGCGGCGTGGGCATTGTCTATCGCATCAACGACGACACCATCATTAAGGTCTTTCGCGAGGGTTCGGACATTGAGGAGGTACGGCGCGAGATAACGATGGCCAAGGAGGCCTTCGTGCTGGGTATGCCTACCGCCATATCGTTCGACGTGGTTCGTGTGGGCAACCAGTACGGTCTGGTCTACGAACTGCTCAGGGCCGAGACGCTGACCACATGCATTTCCCGTCAGCCCGACCGTATCGACGAGTATGCCCGGCTGTATGCAGGGCTGTTCCGTCAGTTGCACAGCATACGGGTTCCGAAGCCGAGCCTTATCCGCAGCGTAATGCAGAACGAGGAGAAGGCCATTCGCCATATTGGCCGCTACTTCGATGCGGCATCTGTGGACCTGTTGCTGCGCATCGCTTCTGCTGTTCCGCCATCCGACCGCTTGCTGCATTGCGACCTGCAGACCAAGAACGCCATGATGCAGGACGGTGAACTGATGCTCATCGACATGGGTGAGGTGGGCTACGGACATCCCATGATTGACCTCGGGCACGCCCATTCGGCCATGATAGCTTTGATAGGCGACTACGAAAAGATAATAGGTATACCGCGTGAGACGGGTAGAGACTTGTGGCAGCGCACTATGCGTTACTACTTCGAGGGGCTTTCGGAGGCCGACTTTGCCCACCGCATGGAACAAATAGAGACGATAGGCGTGGTACGCAACTTCTCGTGGCTCTCGCTTTCCGACTCATTCCCCGATGCCGTCGTGCGTGAGTGTCAGGAGGCTTTCGCCGAGCGTGTCCTGAAGCATAAGGACCGACTGCTTGACGTGAGCCGTACGTTCTCGGATTGGACACTTTGAAGATGTAAAATGAAGATGTCAAATATAAAAATGCAGAAAGGATGAATCGGAAGTGGTGGCATAGGGTGAAGAAGAGTTGGGCGAGCCTCTCCATTCTCATTACAGCGGCAGTGCTCATCGAGACGACGGCTGTCGTGCAGTATGTCTTCTCGTCAAGAGCTATACGCAAAGAGGCGCAGTATCGTGCCGAAAACGAACTGAGGTCGACCAGCCTGCGCATCCGCAACATAACGACAGCCGTGGAGGTGGCTGCGGAGAATATGGTGTGGGCCGTCGAGCACAACCTTTCCCAACCCGATTCTATATATAATGTAGGGCGCAGGCTCGTGGAGCAGAACCCCAATATCGTAGGGTGTGGCATAGGCTTCATCCCCGACTATTATCCGGAGAAAGGGCGTTGGTTTGAACCTTATGTCGTGCAGCGCGACGATGGTAGTATCGAGGCGTTGCAGATTGGCTCGGAATCGCATAACTACTTGAATTCAAGCTGGTTCAAGACCGCTCTGGAGGACGATGGAGGCAGCTGGACGGAACCCTACTTCGACGACGCTGGTGCACGGATGATGCTCTTCACCTACGTCACGCCCATACATGATGCCAAAGGACGGGTCGTTGCCGTACTCGGCGCCGACGTGTCGCTCGAATGGTTGAGCTCAGCCATCAATGCCCATCCCATTTATCCCTCCAGCTACAACCTGATGCTTTCGCGCGAGGGTAAGATATTGGCTTGTCCCGTGGACAGTGTGGTCATGCGTAATAACATCTATGCTGCTGCATCGCGTATGGGCGACACCACCATCAGCAGCATCGGTCGACAGATGCTGTCCGGACAGAGCGGAAAGGCCATGGTGGAGGATAAAAACGGGGCCAAGAAGCGAGTGTTCTACGCTCCCATTGAGGGCGATGCAGGATGGTCGATGGCAGTGGTTTGTGATGACGAAGAAATATATCATAGCCTGCGTTCGGTCGGACTCGCGCTATTCCTGTTGATGATTGGCGGTATGGCCTTGATGGCGTATCTCATGTATCGAACCATCCGTGGGTTTAATCGTCTGCAGGAGGTGAATGCTGAAAAGGAACGTATGGGCAGCGAACTCCGTATTGCCAATGCCATACAGATGGGGATGTTGCCCAAGACGTTTCCGCCGTTCCCCGACCGCGACGACGTGGAGGTATATGGTATGCTGCTGCCGGCCAAGGAGGTTGGTGGTGACCTTTACGACTTCTTCATCCGCGACGAGAAACTCTTCTTCTGCGTGGGCGACGTGTCGGGCAAGGGCGTACCGGCCTCGTTGGTGATGGCCGTCACGCGATGCCTGTTCCGCAGCGTGTCGGTACGTGAGGCTATGCCTAATCGAATCATGGAATCCATCAATGCTGCCATGTCTGAGATGAATGAAAACAACATGTTCGTAACACTCTTTGTCGGCGTGCTTGACCTGCCTACGGGGCGGCTCCATTATTGCAATGCCGGACACTGTGCTCCCCTGTTGGTGGGTTGCGGTGTAGGCACCCTTCCCATCGTGTCAAACATACCCGTCGCTCTGATGAGTGACTGGCAGTACACGGCGCAGGAGTCCTACATTTCTCCACAGACCAAGATATTCCTCTACAGCGATGGTCTGACGGAGGCCGAGAATGCTCTGCACGAGCAGTTTGGCGAGGAACGTATGCTCAAGGTGGCCCGCGAGGCTTTGGCCGAAGAATCCTCCGCTATCATCCAACGGATGGTCGTTGCCGTGCAGCAGTTTGTGAACGGAGCCGAGCAAAGCGACGACCTGACGATGATGGTGGTGCATTACACCAAGCAGCAACAAAAGGAACGGCTTTCGTGCAGCATCACACTGCCCAACGACATTCAGACGATACCTCGCCTGTCGGCCTTCGTGGAGCGAACGTGCGAGGATCTGGAGCTGGATGTTTCCACGACGATGAATCTGAACCTGGCTGTCGAGGAGGCCGTTGTCAATGTCATGAACTATGCCTACCCCAAGGGCATGCCGGGCAATGTCAACATCGAGGCAAAAGCCAACGACGTGCGCTTGAAGTTCATCATCACCGACAGCGGCATCCCCTTCGATCCTACTGCCGTCAAGGATGTCGACACGAAGCTCTCGGCCGAGGAGCGTCCCATTGGCGGGCTGGGAATCTATATGGTTCGCCAACTCGTGGATTCCATCAACTACGAATATGTCGACGGCCACAATGTGTTGACACTTCGCAAGAAACTCACGTAAGAATTTAATCTTGTATTTGCACAGCATATAGACGAAAGACTATGAAGAAGACGGCAGATTACATACAAAAGATAGAGATAGACTCACTGTGGAGTGGAAGACGCCATATCGTGTGGCAGTTGAGGCCGGACGTGAACATACTGAGCGGCGTAAACGGAGTGGGGAAGTCTACCATTCTGAATCGTGTGGTGAAGCAGCTGCTGGAGTATCGCGACCTGGAACGGCAACTGGACGGAGTGACGATTACGTATAGTCCCGAGGATGCCGATACGGTGAAGTTCGATGTCATCCGCTCGTTCGACCGTGCTGTCATATCGAGCGAGTTGCTGTCGAAGATGAGCGACATAAAGTTACAGACGGAGCTAGACCTACAGCTTTATATGCTGCAGCGACGCTATCTGGACTACCAGGTGAACCTCTCGAACCGTATGATTGCCCTGTTGACCTCAGGCGATGCCGATGCCCAGCAGAAGGCGCAGGACATGGTGGCTGAGAAGTCGCACTTCCAGGACCTGGTGGATGAGCTGTTTCGCGACACGGGCAAGACCATCCGTCGCGACTCGAATGAAATCCGCTTCTTGCAGTACGAGGAAACCATTGAGCCCTACCAACTCTCGTCGGGCGAGAAACAGATGCTCATTATCCTACTGACCGTGTTGGTGCAGAATCAGGAACCCTACGTCCTGTTTATGGACGAGCCGGAAGTGAGTCTGCACTTCGAGTGGCAGAAGCGTCTCATCACCCTCGTGCGCGAACTGAATCCCAACGTTCAGGTTATCCTGACCACGCATAGTCCTGCAGTCGTGATGGATGGCTGGCAGGACTGCGTCACGGATGTGGAGGATATAATATTGAAGGGGAGTTAAATGAGTCGTCTGACGGATCACATATCATCGCAGTATATCGAGGCTGCCAATCGGTTGCGTCCCAATAGGGCACGGCGCAGGGTGGTGGCCTATGTGGAGAGCTACGACGATGTGCAGTTCTGGCGATCGGTGCTCGATGAGTTTGAGTCGGACGACTTGTATTTCGAGGTGATGTTGCCCTCGCGCACCAATCTGGGTAAGGGCAAGAAGTACGTGCTGAAGAATATCAGCGGGGAAGGAAAAGAAGGAAGAACGGGCACCTTGGGTTCCTGCCTTATTGCCTGTGTAGATGCCGATTACGACTACATGATGCAGGGAGCGACTCCCATCTCGCGCGAAATCATAGAGAATCCGTACGTGTTCCATACATACGTCTATGCCATTGAGAACTATCAGTGCTTTGCAAGGGGACTGCACGAGGTGTGCGTGATGTCAACCTTGAACGACCGGCAACTGGTGGATTTGGAAGCCTTCATGGCAGAATATAGCCGTATCATCTGGCCGTTGTTCGTCTGGAATGTGTGGGTCTATCGCTACGACTGCTACTCACGTTTCACGCTGATGGACTTTGGGGGAGTGGTGTCGATTCGCGATGTTAACCCCTTCCATCCCGAACGTTCGTTAGAGCAGTTGAGGCATTTTGTCAACCGCAAGATGAACTGGATGCAGCAGCACTATCCCGAGGGAAAGAAAACCTACAAGCCGTTGTGCGATCAGTTGCTTGCCTTGGGGATTACCCCCGAGACGACCTATCTATATATGCAAGGTCACACGTTGATGGACGGTGTTATCATTCCTCTGTTGACACCCATCTGTGTGCAGTTGCGCAAAGAGCGTGAGGCCGAAATCCGCAGAAATGCCGTGCATGCGCAGCAGCGACAAAACGAGCTTTCCTGCTATCAGCGTCGTTTGGGAGCCATCGACCAGATGCTGCGCAAGAGTGTAAAGTTCCTCACAAGCGAGCCCTACAAACGCCTGCGGAAGGACTTACAGACCTTCGTCGACGGGCTGACAAAGACAAATGAATCAATATGAAAAAGTGCTTTTTATTGCTGCTTGGCTGCATGATGAGCCTGGTGCTGGCAGCACAGGAGCTGACCATTGGCAGTTACAACATTCGTTATCGTAATCGCAACGATAGTGTAAGCGGAAATGGATGGGTACGTCGGTGTCCGTCTATCTGTAAGCAAATCAGGTGGGAACGCCCTGATGTCTTCGGCGCACAGGAGGTGCTCTATCCACAGCTTCTTGACTTGGAGAAGGGGCTGGGCTGCTATCGTTGGATTGGCGTAGGCCGTGACGATGGGAGGCAGAAAGGCGAGTATGCCGCCATCTTCTACAACCCCGAGCGTGTGGAGCTGATGGAGGAGGGCCACTTCTGGCTCAATGAAACTCCCGACCGTCCGGCGCTGGGCTGGGATGCTGCCTGTGTGCGCATTTGCACGTGGGGGCACTTCCGTGATCTTCAAACCAAGAAGGATTTCTATTTCCTGAATCTCCACATGGACCATGTTGGGCGGAAGGCACGGAGCGAGTCGGCCCGGCTGGTGATGGAGCGTATAACTCAGATGACCGACGGTGGACGGAAACTTGCAGTCCTGACGGGTGACTTCAACGTTTCGCAGAAGGACGAGCTGTACAAGCTCTTTGCAGATTCGGGGGTACTAAAGGACTGCTATGTGGCTGCAGCGATGTGCTGGGCCGAGAACGGAACCTATAACAGTTTCGACGGCCTCCGCTTCACCGACGAGCGTATTGACCACATATTCGTGACACCCAATACCCAGGTTGATGCCTATGCGGTACGTACTGATGGACGATGGCAGAGCAACAAGGATGGCAAGATGGAACGGCGCAACCTATCGGATCATTATCCCATCTTTGCCCGTGTGAGGTTTTCCTCGGCCACCCCTGTCAGGGCGGATATTCCAGAGACGAAGCAGGATGTGCTGACGGTGAATAACCGTCCGAAGGAGGCGGAGCGCCTGTTCCGTAGTGAGGCCGTCGAGAAAAAAATACGCGAGGTGACCAGGCAACTGACCAATCTTCGACTGGCGTGGATGTTTGTCAATTGTTATCCCAATACCATAGATACCACGGTTCATTACGATGAGAAGGATGCCGATGGTCTGCCCGATACCTTCGTCTATACGGGCGATATCCATGCCATGTGGCTCCGTGATTCGGGTGCCCAGGTGTTTCCCTACGTTCGTTTGGCACCGAAGGACAAACATCTGCAGCGCATGTTGGCAGGTGTGATATTGCGCCAGCTGAAGTGTATCAACATCGACCCCTATGCCAATGCCTTCAACAAGGAACCTAACCCCGACGGTGACTGGATGAAGGATATGACAAAGATGATACCCGAACTGCACGAACGCAAGTGGGAGATAGATTCCCTCTGCTACGTCCTGCGTCTTGCCTACGAATACTGGAGGGTTACGGGCGATGCGAGCGTTTTTGGTGACTCATGGCTGCAGGCGGTGCAGCACATACTCACCACCTTCCGCGACCAGCAACGTCGCGACGGACGTGGTAGTTACAAGTTCCAACGCCGCACCGAACGTCAGCTCGATACCATGAACAATGATGGATGGGGAGCTCCCGTTAAACCCGTCGGACTCATTGCATCGGCCTTCCGGCCCTCTGACGATGCTACTACGCTGCTATTCCTTGTACCCTCGAATTTTATGGCTGTCACTCAGTTGCGTCATGCGTCAGAGATTCTGATGAAGGTGAACAAGCGTGCCGACCTGGCAGAACAGTGCAAAGTCTTGGCAAACGAGGTCAGTGAAGCCCTGCAGAAGTATGCCATCTACCAACATCCCAAGTATGGTCCGATCTATGCCTACGAGGTTGATGGTTTCGGCAACCAGCTGCTTATGGACGATGCCAATGTTCCCTCCCTACTGGCTATGGCTTACTTAGGCGATGTGCCCATCAACGACCCCATCTATCAGAACACGCGCCGCTTTGTCTGGAGTGAGGACAATCCCTACTTTTTCCGTGGTAAGGCAGGAGAGGGTATCGGTGGCCCCCATATTGGCTATGATATGCCCTGGCCCATGAGCATCATGATGCGTGCCTTCACCAGTCAAGACGATGCTGAAATCAAGCAGTGCGTGGAGATGCTGATGCAGACGGATGCAGGTACGGGTTTCATGCATGAGTCGTTTCACAAAGACGATGCCACGCGTTTCACCCGCAAATGGTTTGCTTGGCAGAACACACTCTTCGGCGAACTCATTGTCAAACTTATCGATGACGGTAAGCTGGAGTTGCTGAATAGTATTAGTCTATAAGGGGAGTTAAAGGGGAGTTTAATTAAACATCCTTGAAACAAAGTTGCCTTCAGGTTTCCGGAAGAAGCGGTCCATCTTCTTGATTAGCCCGTCGATAGCAAATACAACGACGCTGTCGCCGGGCTGTATGGTGGTGTTACCGTTGATGGGCATACCCAAACGGTCGCGGATGAGTCCGCCCAGTGCCACACCATGCGGCAGGTTCTGTTTGCGTATGGGATACTGTGTGATGAGCGAGCCCTCCTGGGCCACGAATTCTGCAACATCGGCATTGGCGATAGTCAGACTCTTCATGGTCGTTACGTCTGCGTTCAGCATCATTTGATAGATGTGACTGGCGGCAATCACTTTCTTATTGATGATGGTGCCGATGTCCAGTTTTTCGGCCATGTTCACATAGTCCATGTTTTCCACCAGGGCTACGGTCTTTCTTACGCCCAGCCGTTTAGCGGCTAGGCAAGCTAGGATGTTGGTTTCCGTTTCGGGGGTCAGCGCTGCAAAGGCCTGACACTTGCGTATGCCTTCGTCGACCAGTGTCCCGGTGTCGCGACCGTCGCCGTGAATGACCACGATGTCATCGTTTTCCAGCAGTTCGTTGAGCTGCAAACAGCGTTCCTCGTTCTGTTCCACGATGCGCATCGAAATCCAGTCCGGTTTGCGGTGGGCCATATTCACGGATATGCGTCCGCCTCCCATCACCATCACGTTCTTCACGTCGGGATATTTCTCCTTGCCCACCAGCTCGCGGATGAGGGTCGCATATTTGCGTGTTGTTACAAAGTAGGCGATATCGCCCAGCTTCAGCATATCATTACCACCTGGGATGATGGTGGCATCCTCTCGCTTGATAGTTACGATGTGGTAAGGTGCGTCGGGGGGACAGAGTTCGCGCAGGGGGATGTCCAGTATCTGTGCCGACTCCCTCAGTTTTATGCCCATCATAATCAGGGAGCCCTCATGAAATTCCCAGTATTGTCGAACCCATGAGTGCCGCAGACCCTCTAGTATCTCCTGTGAGGCAAGCATTTCGGGGTAGATGAGGCTGTCGATGCCCATGTTTCGGAAGATGTCCTGATATTGCGGCTGCACGTATTCTGGATTGTCTACGCGAGCTACAGTCTTTTTGGCCCCCAGTGTGTGAGCCAGCATACAACACGTCAGGTTGCGGCTCTCGTCGGGCGTGACAGCAATGAACAGGTGGGCGTGTTGAACACCGGCTTCCTTCAGGGCTGCAATGCTTGTTGGGGCCAGGTTTATGGTCATCAGGTCATAGTTGCCAGATTCGGTCAGCATGTCAGTCTTTTCCTGACTTTGGTCGATGACCACGATGTCGTGGTCGTCTTTCGACAACAACCGGGCTAAATGTGTACCAACGGCTCCAGCACCTGCGATAATTATCTTCATCTTAATGTCCCTTTAACTCCTTTATAATTCGCTCTTTGTCCAGCCCTACTATCTTGTAAAGCTCTGCGGGAGTACCATGTTCAACAAAGCGGTCGGGAAGCCCCAGGCGTATGATTTCGGGTTCGAAACCGTTGTCGGACATCCATTCCAGTACGGCCGAACCCATTCCGCCCTCTGTGACGCCATCTTCAATGGTAATGATTCGGTGGTATCTCCGAGCAACTTCGTGCAGTATACCTTCGTCCAGCGGTTTCAGGAAACGCATATCATAGTGGGCTGCATCTATTCCCGATTCCCGTATGGCTTCATCTGCTACATTGCCGAGCGGGCCAAGGCTGAGCACCACTGTTGGGCCATCCCCTTTACGCAGACAACGGCCCTTGCCGATGGGCACCGTTTCCAGTTTGCAGCGCCAGTCGGTCAGCAGACCACGTCCTCTGGGGTATCGGATGACGAATGGTCCTCCCTCACCCTGTGCTGCGGTGTACATCAGGCGGCGCAGTTCATGTTCGTCCATGGGCGAGGCGATGGTCAGGTTGGGTACAGGACGCAGACAGGCCAAGTCAAAGACTCCGTGGTGAGTGGGGCCGTCCTCGCCGACAATTCCGGCGCGATCCAGACACAGTACTACGTTGAGTCGGCTTATGGCCACATCGTGAATGATGTTGTCATAGGCCCTTTGGGCAAACGACGAGTAGATGTTGCAGAAGGGGCGCATCCCCTCCCGTGCCAGTCCTGCCGAGAAGGTTACGGCATGGCCTTCGGCAATACCCACATCGAAGACACGCTCGGGCATCTCGTGTTGCATGATGCACATACTGCAACCCGTGGGCATGGCTGGCGTAACACCCACGATGCGACTGTCCTGACGAGCCATTTCCAGCAGCGTCTCGCCAAAGACATCCTGGAATCTGGGTGGCTGTGGCTGGTCCGTTTCGGGTATTAGGCGTTCGCCTGTTTCGGGGTCGAACTTGCCTGGTGCATGCCATACGGTGGCGTTACGTTCGGCTGGTTCGAATCCCTTACCCTTCACCGTGTGCAGGTGCAGCATCTTTGGTCCCTTCATGGCCTTGATGCGCTGCAACGTCTCCACCAGTCGCACTACATTATGTCCATCCTCCGGACCGAAGTAGCGGATGTTCAGACCTTCGAAAAGATTTCGTTGGTTCGTGAGCAACGACTTCACGGCATTGTTGAATCTAAGTACGCGCCCCTTGCGGTCGTCGTTCAGAACATGCCAGCGGTACATTAGTCGCCCCGCCTTGTCGCGCAGCCGGTTGTAGGTGCCACTGGTGTGCAGTTTGTGCAGATATTCGCCCATGCCTCCCACGCTTCGGTCTATTGACATATCGTTGTCGTTCAGTATGATAAGCAGGTCATTGGGGGTCGACGACACATTGTTCAGCCCCTCAAAGGCGAGTCCACCTGTCATGCTGCCGTCGCCGATGACAGCTACCACGCGACGGTCGTTGCCCAACTTTTGTGCCGCTACGGCCATACCCAATGCAATGGAGATAGAGTTCGAGGCATGCCCGCAGGTGCAGGTGTCGTATTCGCTCTCCTCGGGCGAGGGGAATGGTTTCAGTCCTCCCAATTTCCGGTTCGTATGGAACTGGTGGCGACGTCCGGTTAGAATCTTATGTCCGTAGGCCTGATGCCCCACATCCCATACGATGCGATCCTCGGGGGTATTGAACACATAGTGCAGAGCCACGGTCAGTTCCACCACGCCCAGACTCGAGGCAAAGTGTCCCGGATTGTCAGCCAGTTCGTGAATAATAAACCGTCGCAATTCACTGCAAACCTGTGGAAGTTGTTCCACGGGAAGCCGACGCAAGTCGTTCGGAACTTCTATGCCCGACAGCAACGGATATTGTTCTTTTTCGCTCATTTCATATACATTCATAGGGCGAAATTACAACAAATTCCCGAAATGGCCAAATATAACGGCCTATCTCTGCAAATTATCGTTTACTATCCATCAAATAAATATGGATACGCGTACGCACGCCTATGCACACGCGTTGCATGGTCGGGGCTTCGACGATACGTCGTCGGGCTTTGGTCGACGTATCGTCGAGGCCTCGACGACGCGTCGACTGAGTCTCATCTTTACTTCTTCGTCGCACGTTTCTGTCCGTATTCCTTTGTCCATTCGGATAAGTTTCGTAACTTTGCATGGAATAATGTTAATCAGAAAATCTATGTCAACACTGAAACCATTGAATCAGGAAACGGCCCGGAAGTGCCGTAGGACGGAGAGAGTGATACAGTTTGGCGAGGGAAACTTCCTTCGCGCTTTTGTGGACTGGATAATCCAGCAGACCGACGAGCAGACAGACTTCGATGCCAGCGTCGTGGTGGTGCAGCCGATAGAGCGCGGCATGGTGGACATGCTGAATGCACAGGACTGTCTGTACCACGTCAACCTGCAAGGACTCTTGGAGGGCAAGCCCGTGAACTCGCTGACGCTGGTGGACACCATCAGTCGGGCACTGAATCCCTATCAGGACTTCGACGCCTATCTGCGCCTGGCCGAACAGTCCGAGATTCGCTTTGTCATCTCCAACACCACGGAGGCGGGCATCGCCTTCGACCCCGCTTGCCGACTGTCGGACCGCCCAGCCAGCAGTTATCCGGGCAAACTGGTGCAGCTGCTCTGGCATCGGTTCCAGACCTTTCGGGGCGACCCTGCGAAGGGATTCATCATCATGCCCTGCGAACTCATCTTCCTCAACGGACACCATCTGCGCGAATGCATCGACCAGTACGTAGAACTCTGGCGCGACGACTTCGGTGCGGACTACGAGCACTTCAAGCAGTGGACGCGCGAGTCGTGCTATGTCTGCGCCACGCTGGTGGACCGCATCGTACCGGGTTTCCCCCGCAAGGACATCCAGCAGATTCAGGAACAACTGGGCTATGCCGACCAGATGGTGGTACAGGGCGAGGCCTTCCACCTGTGGGTCATTGAGACGGCCCCCAATCTGCCTATCGAACAGTTGGCCCGTGAGTTCCCGGCCGACCGTGCCGGACTGAATGTGGTGCTGACCCACAACGAGGCCCCCTATCACGAACGTAAGGTGACCTTGCTCAACGGTCCCCACACCGTACTTTCGCCTGTAGCCTACCTGTCGGGTATTGACATCGTGCGCGATGCCTGTCAGCACCCAGTTGTGGGCCGCTACATCCATCAGGTGCAGTTCGAGGAGCTGATGCAGACGCTGAATCTGCCGATGTCGGAGCTGCAGCAGTTTGCCCAGGACGTTCTCGAACGTTTCCTGAATCCCTATGTGGACCATCAGGTCACGAGCATCATGCTCAACTCGTTCCCCAAGTTCCAGACGCGCGACCTGCCTGGACTGAAGACCTACCTGGAGCGAAAGGGCACGTTGCCTTGCGGACTGGTGCTGGGCTTGGCTGCCATCATCACCTATTATCGCGGAGGCACACGCAGCGACGGCGCTCCCATACAGCCCAACGACGACCCGCGCATTATGCAGCTGCTCACCGACCTGTGGCAGACGGGCGACACCCGTCGCGTAGCTGAGGGTGTGCTGGCTGCCCAGGAACTCATCTGGCACGAGCACGGCGACCTGAACCTAATTCCGGGCTTGACCGACCTGCTCACCCAGATGCTTGACAGCATTGCAGAAAAAGGTATGCTACAAACCGTGGAAGAGGTGATATGAAAACCATACAAATACATCCGGCTGACAACGTGGCCGTGGCCCTGGAAGACCTGCCTGGCATACCCGCCGGACACAAGGTGGCTCTGCGCGACTTCGAGGCGGGCGAACAAGTGGTGAAGTATGGTTTCCCCATCGGTCACACCATCCATGCCGTCCCGAAAGGGGCACTCATCGACCATCATGACATACAGACGAATCTCAGTGGCACGCTGGACTATAAAGATGTGAGAAGCAGCATGGACGTATCCTCTTGTCCCTTGTCCCTTGCCTCTTCTCACCCCTCAACCTTCTCTGGCTACCTCCGTCCCGATGGCCAGGTGGGCATTCGCAACGAGTTGTGGGTCATCCCCACGGTGGGTTGTGTCAGCGGCATTGTGCGTCGGGTAGTGAACCGCCTGAAACACGAAGTCTTCCATGAGGGCGAAGGCGTGGATGCCATTGTCGGATTTTCGCACAATTATGGGTGTTCGCAACTCGGCGACGACCACGAGAATACGCGGCGCATTCTTCGCGACATGGTGCACCATCCCAATGCTGGTGGCGTATTGGTCGTAGGATTGGGTTGTGAGAACAATCAGCCTCGCGATTTCGAAGCCTTCTGTGGCGACTACGACCGTGAGCGTGTCCGTTTCATGGTCAGTCAGGAAGTGGAGGGCGACGAGGAGGAGTATGCTTTCCGTCAGCTCACGGAACTCTACCGCCGGGCTTGCACCAACAGACGTACGCCGCAACCGCTTAGTAAGTTGCGCGTTGGACTGAAGTGTGGGGGCTCAGACGGGTTTTCCGGCATCACGGCCAATCCGCTGTTGGGCCGTTTCAGCGACTGGCTCTGTCAAGAACAGGGTGGAACCACGGTGCTGACCGAGGTACCCGAAATGTTCGGAGCCGAAACCATTCTCATGCGACGCTGTGCAACACCCGAACTGTTGCAGCAGACCATAGACTTGATTAACGATTTCAAGACCTATTTCCTCAGTCACGGTCAGCCCGTGGGCGAGAATCCCTCTCCGGGCAATAAGGCCGGAGGCATCTCCACCCTGGAGGAGAAGGCGCTCGGCTGTACGCAAAAGTCGGGTTCCAGTCCGGTATGCGGTGTTTTGGCCTATGGCGAGCGCATCGGGGAGGGGAGCGGATTGCACCTGCTTTCTGCTCCGGGCAACGACCTTGTGGCCTCTACGGCCTTGGCTGCTGCTGGTTGTCAGTTGGTGCTCTTCACCACTGGGCGCGGTACGCCCTTTGCCACCTTTGTGCCTACGCTGAAGGTCTCCACCAATACTGCTCTGGCACAGGCCAAACCTCACTGGATCGACTTCAACGCCGGCCGGCTCATTGAGGGGATGTCGATGGACGACTTGCTCCTGCAGTTCCGCGAGGCTGTCTTGGCCGTCTGTGAAGGGCGTCCCACACAAAGCGAAGAGCGTCACTTCGCTGAAATTGCCATTTTCAAGAACGGAGTGACGCTATAGGAGGATTAGAGAATAGCGGATTAGGGAATAATCTTCTTGTATCGCGGCACCAGCGTCTTCATCACACTCCACGCAATCAGGTAGCTGACGGCGCACAGGCAGAAGACAGCCATGTAGCCAGCCTCCTTCCCTTCGAACGAGAGGAAGTGGAAGGCCTGTCCCTGAGTGGCACAGTAGTCGAAGAAGTAACCCGATCCCCAGTTTATGGCGAACGAGGCTATGCCGCCGGCCATGGTGCCGATGCCAGTGATGGTGCCGATGGTAGAGCGTGGGAACATATCGCCGATGGTGGAATAGAGGTTGGCCGACCACGACTGGTGTCCGGCTCCGGCCAGGCCGATGATGATGGCTGGGAACCATGCACTCATGGTGCCCAGAGGCTGTGCCAGCAGGGCTGTCAGGGGCAGTACGGCAAACAGCAACATGGCTCTCATGCGTCCCGAATAGGGCTCCATGTTGTGGTGCTCCACAAAGTATTTGGGCAGATAGCCGCCCCCAATGCTGAGCACGGTGACGATGAGATAGAGCACGGATAGCAGCATGACGGCTTGCGGCGAGTCGCTCTTGTAGCCATACTGGTCGCTGAAGTAGGCAGGAGCCCAGAACAGGAAGAACCACCATACACCGTCAGTGAAGAACTTTCCGGCAATGAAGGCCCACGTCTGGCGGTAGCGGAAACAGTGCCAGTAGGGGATGGAAGCTCCCTCGCCCTTTAAGGGAGAGGATGGGAGTGGGTCTTTATCATCCTGCCGGATATATGCCAGTTCGGCTTCGTTGACGTGGCGGCTTGCTTCTGGCTGGTCGTACATCGCCATCCAGAAGCCCATCCAGACGAAGCCCAGGGCACCAATGATGACGAACGACATCTCCCAACCGTACTTGCTGGCCAGCCAGGGGATGCTGGCCGGGGCCAGCAGTGCACCGATGGAAGCTCCGCTGTTGAAGATGGAGGTGGCCAGTGCGCGGTCTTTCTTGGGGAAGTATTCGGCGGTTACCTTGATGGCGGCGGGGAAGTTGCCGGCTTCGCCCAGGGCCAGCACAAAGCGACAGGCCATGAACATCCACACCGATACGGCACCCACTGAGAGCATCAGCGCCGAGGCCGTGCGTACGGCTCCCCAGCCACAAAGGGCGTGCAGGCAGGCACCCAGGCTCCATACCAGAATGGCGATGATGTAGCCTCGGCGCGTGCCGGCCCAGTCGATGAACTTGCCTGCAAACAGACTGATGAAGGCGTAGGCCAGCGAGAAGAAGCCCGTGATGAGACCATAGTCACTATTGCTCCATCCGAATTCGGGGGCAATGAAGTCTTTCCACGTCAGGGAGAGCACCTGGCGGTCCATATAATTTATCATGGTGGCTACGAACAGCAGGCTGCATATCCACCAACGCCAGTTAGAAGCTGAAGTAGTTCTTTGCATTGTAGTAAGAGATGTCTTTAATCATTTGCTGTATGCGTTCTTTTTCGTAGCCTTCGAAGGGCAGTTCGCCCCGTTCTACGTCGCGGCCCACGAGGTTGCAGAGCACGCGGCGGAAGTATTCGTGGCGCGGATAGGAGAGGAACGAACGCGAGTCGGTGAGCATGCCCACGAAACGACTCAGCAGTCCTAGCAGCGAGAGGGCGTTCAGTTGGCGCTCGATGCCGTCCTTCTGGTCGAGGAACCACCAGCCCGAGCCCCACTGAATCTTGCCGGGTATGGTGCCGTCCTGGAAGTTGCCAAGCATCGTGGCCACCATTTCGTTGTCGGCAGGGTTCAGGTTGTAGAGGATGGTCTTCGTGAGGTGTCCTTCTGTGGCCAGCCGGTCGAGGAAACGCGACATCGTGCGTGCCGTCTGGCACTGTCCGATGCTGTCGTAGCCCGTGTCGGGCCCCAGCTGGCGCATCATGCGGCTGTTGTTATTGCGCATGGCTCCGTAGTGGAACTGCTGTGTCCAGCCCGAGGCGTGGTCTTGTACGGCAAAGATGTACAACATGGCCGAACGGAACTTGGCCGCTTGCTCTGCTGTGGGATGTTTGCCAACCATCACGGACTGGAATATTTGTTTTATTTCGGCTTCGGTGTAGGGTTCGGCATAGAACTCTTCGATGCCGTGGTCCGACAGGCGGCAGCCTTCGGCGTGGAAGAAGTCGTGGCGGCGTTGCAGAGCATCGATGAAGTCCTGCATGTCGCGAATGTCCGTATCGGCTGCTTGTCCCAGTTGCTCCACGTACTTGCGGAAGGCCTCGGGTTGCTCCACGGCCATTGCCCTATCGGGTCGCAAGGCGGGCAACATACGGGGGGATTTGCTGTCACTATTTACATTCTTTTCTGCGTAGGCGCGGTGCCAGCGGAGGTCATCCACGGGGTCGTCGGTGGTGCAGACGGTCTCCACGTTGTAGTGGCGCATCAAGCCCACGGCCGTCATGTCGGGGTCGTTCTGCAGGCGGTCGTTCGTCTGGTCAAAGATTTCGCGTGCCGTCTCCGGGCTCAGGCGTTTCGTGATGCCGAAGGCCGTCTTCAGCTCCAGGTGGGTCCAGTGGTAGAGCGGATTGCGCATCGTGTAGGGCACCGTCTGCGCCCATGCCTCAAACTTCTCCCAGTCCGAACTCTCACCGGTAATCAGCCTTTCGGGCACGCCGTTGGTGCGCATGGCGCGCCACTTGTAGTGGTCGCCTCCCAGCCACACCTCCGTGATGCTGCGGAAGCGGTGGTCTTCGGCCACCATCTGGGGATTGAGGTGACAGTGATAGTCGATGATGGGCATCGGTGCGGCCTGTTCGTGGTACAACTGTTGTGCCGTTGGGTTTTCCAGCAGAAAGTCTTCGTCAAGGAATGTCTTCATGCGTTATGGTATTAGTATGTTCATAATACAAGGCAAAGTTAAGCATTATCTTCGGAAATACGAAACGTTTCCCTGAAAAAATGCTCCTATTAATGGACATTACCTTCAATATGTTGACGGATTTTTGACCGTATCTGGGTAACACTCAACGTGCTCACTTTACCATTACCTTCTTCATGCTGCCGTCCGCATAGCGGAGGATGTTGATGCCTTTCTGCATCCTTACCAGTTTGCGACCGTTCAGGTCGTAGATGGCCTCCTCACCTTCGGAGAGGTCTAGGCTAGGATTAATGCCGTCCGGGTCGCTGCCGTCGTAATTCCACCACCAATGAAGTTCGCTGTCATATAGATATTTCGGTTCCCAGCCCTTTGCTCTAGCAGTTTCCACCTGCGTAGTTGTCATCACGTTCTGCTCGTTTTCGTTCCAGATGACATACATCTCACCCTCTCCGTCGTCATACATATTCTTATAGGCTACAGTCGACAGGCTCTCCACCAGCGTATCCATTCCAGCCCCTTTTATCCGGTTTAAGTAACATGTCAATTCATTTAACGCTGTACAGCCAGTAAAGTCGAGTGTCGTCAGTTGGTTGTTGTTGCATTTCAACTTTTCCAGCGCAGCACATCCAGTTACATTGAGTTTTGCCAGTCGATTACTTTCGCAATACAGATTTTCCAGCGCAGTGAGTCCCGATGCGTCAAGTTTGGTCAGTTGGTTGTCGTTGCATTTCAAATATTTCAGTGTTTTACAACCTGTTACATCAAGTGCCGTTAACTGATTGTTGTTGCAATACAACTCTTCCAGCGCGACACAACCTGATACATCAAGTTTCGTCAGTTGGTTGTTGATGCAACGCAAGTCTTCTAGTGCTGTGCAACCTGTTACATCAAGTGTTTTCAGTTGATTGTCGCCACAATTTAGATATTCCAGTGCTGTACAGTCCGACAGATTCAATCCTGACAACTCATTAAAATGACACTCCAAAGTTTTTAGTGCGTGACAACCCGACAAATCAATCGTTTTCGTCTTAAGGAAACGACATCTTAGCGTTTCCAACGAGGTACAACCCGATAGATTGACCGAGATTATCTGACCAATATCATCACCATCCATGGGCAAGAAGCCGTCAGGAATTGGGTCAAGCCATAGATCTGTCAGAGCAGTACATCCCGACAAATCAACTAAGGTCAACGGGTTATAAGAACAGCCAAACCCTACTAAAGCTGTATGCTTCGACGCATCGATTGTCGTAAGTTGGTTTGTGGAGCAGGATAGCGTTCTCAGTTGCATATTCTTCGACACGTCAAGTTCTGTCAGTTGATTTCTGCCGCATTCCAGTGTTCTCAGTTGTACGTTCTTAGATACATCTAATGTTGTTAGTTGGTTATTGTTGCAGAATAGATTTATTAGTTCGCTATTATTCGATACATATAGTGTTGTTAGTTGGTTATTATTACATGACAATTCTGTCATCGCAACAAAGTACTCAATACCTTTCAGACTTTGAATATTCTTGTTGTTTACATAAATATTTGTAAAGCTGCCTATTTCCTCGTCCGTTAGGATACCATCTTTATCACTTTCCTGACTTAATATCCAGTTGCGGAAGTTCTCGTCTGGGAAATTCACCTCGTTGATGGCTATGTTATTGGGTAAAGTGAGATAATCTGGAACACTACCAGGATATTCCTGCCATGAAGAACCATATTTTGGAAGACACTTTGGACGCCAACCTTTGAGCCGGACAAGTGCTACTTGTGTGGAATTCATCACGTTTTGTTCGTTTTCCTTGCCTATGATACACATTGATGCATAACTTACGGTCGGCAGGTTCTCCACCAATGCATTCATACCTTCACCCTTAATCTGGTTGTAGTAGCAGTGTAACGATGTCAGGGCGATATTTTTCGACAGGTCGAGTGTCGTAAGTTGGTTATTATCACACTGAACTTCTTTCAAAGCGATATTATTTGACAGGTCGAGTGTCGTAAGTTGGTTATTACGGCACTGAACTTCTGTCAGATCGATATTTTTTGATAGGTTAAGCATCGTAAGTTGATTGTCATTGCACATAAGTTTTTTCAGAGTTGTATTCTGTGATAACTTAAGCGTGGTAAGATTATTAAAATCGCAGTCTAAATATGTCAGTGCGGTGTTCTTCGAAACATCAAGTGTTGTTAATTCGTTTTCATAACAGCGTAATTCTGCCAGTGCGGTGTTTTTCGAAACGTCAAGTGTGGTCAAATAATTATATCCGCAGTTCAGAGATGTCAATGCTGTGTTATTTGAAACATCGAGTTTAGTCAACCAGTTACTGCCGCAATCCAGAGATGTCAGCGCGGTAAAATACTCTATGCCTTTGAGGCTTATTATATCTGAATTGTTAATCTTGAGCGATGTGATACTCGCAATCTCGGTTTCCGTCAGTACTCCGTCCTGTCCAAATTCTCTGTCAAGCAGCCATTTACGGAATGCATCATCAGGAAAGTTCCTCTCGTTGATATCAATATTGCCAGTTGCGATGGGGGTGTCGTCTGGCTTGATACCAGTATATTCCTCATACTTAGAAGTATAATGTCCATCCTCAAATACCCTATAAATGTAATAGGAAATCCAGCCCTTTGCCTTGGCCGCTTCTACCTGCTTGGTTGTCATCACATTGCCTTCATTCTCGTATCCGATAACAACTAGTTTTCCATCGTTTGTATTCGGCAGATTCTCTATCAGCGCATCCATTCCTGCTCCTTTGATCTGATTGTGGTAACAATACAATGCCTTTAGTGTTGTAAAGTACTCTATGCCTTTCATAAATCGAATATTGCTGCCTGCAACTGAAAACATATTCTTGCTCGCTATCTTTTCAGTTGTCAGTACGCTACCACAGTTCCGTTCTACCCAACCGCGGAATCCCCCATCGGGAAAGTTCCTTTTGTTAACCTCCACGTCAGCCCAAGCCGTTGTCGTAAGGCTGAAAAGTGGCAGCAACAGTGCCATTACCTTCGTTCTCATTCTAGTTCTCATTTTTCGTTGTGTTAATTGGTTAATACTTCTATATCATCATCTATTTACCAATGCACACGTAAGGGCACAAAGAATGGCGTGGCCACTCTTATGCACTTACCTAAGGGGCAGACCTAGGAATTGGAACCCCTACTCTCATATAAGAATGCAACCACGCCATAGGGCGTGTGCATAGCTATGCATGAGAGTGGGAATGCCTATTCTCGGCCTTTCCCTTTGCTTCTTAAATCGAACTATTCCAAAACGATTTCCTAGGTCTTTTCGGTAAGTGCGAAATAATAAGCTAATGCATCTGCGGATCAGGATTTCTCCCCCGATACCGATGCAAAGATACAACAAATTCCGTCTATTCTCCAAACGATTGAGGGAAAATGTCGTAAGAAAAACGGTAATCCATAAAATATACCCTATTTCTTGGATTATAATCCGAAAAATCAACCCTATTTTTTGGATTAGTCAAATAAATGGCCTATCTTTGTGCCAACAAAAGATAATGCCATCATGATTACACGCTCTCTGCTATCGGTTGTGCAAGGACGAATGTACCAAGGTAAAGCCATCATCGTAGTCGGTGCCCGACAAGTCGGGAAAAGCACCTTGTTGCATCATATTGTGGAAAAGAGCGGGCAAGATGCCTTAATTCTGGATTGTGACGACCCCACTACACGAAGCCTGCTGACAAATGCCAATACCGAACGCCTGCAGGCAATTGTGGCCAACCACCGCATTGTAATGATAGATGAGGCACAAATGGTGCCCAATATAGGGGTGACACTAAAACTGATTGTGGACAAACGTCCCGATGTGCAACTGTTGGTATCCGGATCATCGGCCCTGGAACTGCGTAGTAACATCAACGAACCGTTGACGGGACGCAAATTTGAATACCAACTATACCCCATTTCCTCTTCCGAATTGATAGCAGACAAGGGGTTGGTGTATCTGATGCAGACACTGGAGCAACGGCTCATCTATGGCTCCTATCCCGACGTATTGAACCATCAGGCTTCGGCACGCGAACTTATCACTAACATTGCCGAAAGTTACTTATATAAGGACTTGCTCTCCATCGAACAGGTACGCAAGCCTATCCTCATCCAGAAACTCCTGGTTGCCCTTGCGTTGCAAATAGGTAGCGAGGTGTCATACAACGAATTGGCACAGACCATAGGTTCGGACAGCAAGACCGTAGAGAAGTATATTGACTTGCTGGAGAAGTGCTATGTAATCTTTCGGCTGAATGCCTTAAGCCGTAACATGCGTACAGAACTGAAAAAGGGGAAGAAGGTTTTCTTCTATGACAATGGTGTCCGCAACGCACTGCTGCAGAATTTCCAGCCACTGGATATGCGCTCGGACACGGGGGCTCTGTGGGAGAACTTTGTCATCAGCGAACGAATCAAGCGCAACCATTATATGGGTCATCTTGCCAACTACTATTTCTGGCGTACAACGGAACAGCAGGAGATAGACCTCATAGAGGAACACGACGGCCAATTCTCGGCCTTCGAGATGAAATGGAATCCGAAGAAAGCAAACGCGGCGCTACCGAAACCGTTCATGGACAACTATTCCCCAACGTCGGCGACCATCGTAACCCCGGACAACTTTCTGGAGGTGGTAGGATAAAGATATTTTGTACAATATATAACAAGGTATGGCGAAAGACATCGAAACTCCGCTTTTTTGGACACCCGTGGACGTAGGCAAGCCGCTGCGGCCCATTGGGGTGGGGGACAGAAACGTGTTTCTGGGTTCGTGCTTTGCCGAGCACGTGGGGCAGCACTTTGCCGATGCACGGTTGCTTACGTTGGTGAACCCACTTGGGGTGATGTACAATCCCGTTAGCATAGCTCGTTTGCTCACCACGCAGGAAAGCGACCCAGCGCATGATTTCGTGCTTTACAAAGAGATGTGGCATTCGTGGCTGGGCGATTCGACGTTATCGCGACTTGGGGCAGATGAATGCCGACTGGCGACCAATCACGCCCTTTCCCGATTGCATACCGAACTGGCACAAGCCGATAATCTTTTCCTCACCTTGGGTACGAGCCATTACTATGTATATGGGAAATCGAAGGGGATTGCGGCTAATTGTCATCGGCTTCCCTCAATGGAGTTCGAGGAATACGACCTGGGCGTGGATGAAATAGTGGAAGCACTCGGAACGGCTTTGATGCCCCTGCACGAGACGAATCCTCGAATGCAAGTGATACTGACGGTTAGTCCTTATCGCTATGCAAAATATGGAATGCACGAAAGTCAGTTGGCAAAGGCTCGACTGTTGCTTGCATCCGACAGGATACTGACGCTTCATCCTGATTGGGTGAGCTACTTCCCTGCCTACGAAATTGTGATGGATGAGTTACGTGACTACCGCTTCTATGCTGAGGACATGTTGCACCCCTCTGCTCAGGCTGTCGACTACATCTGGCAACGCCTGCAGGACGAGTGGATGACCGACGAACTGCGGCAGTATCTGGTCCGCTGGGAACCCCTGGGGCGTGCCCTTAATCACCGGCCCTTGCATCCCGAATCGCCAGAGTATGAAACCTTTCAAAAGCGCACGCAGGAGCAGTTGCAGCAGTTGCAGCGAGATTATCCGATGCTTTCCCTGAGGAGTGAAGAAGTGAAGAAGGAAATATGATATATACAATTAAAAATATTGCCGACATGCTCGGCATTCGATTGAAAGTCAAGGCCGAAAGGCCCATCCGTTGGTTGCTGACCGACAGCCGTTCGCTGTCGTCGCCTGAGGACACTCTGTTTTTTGCCATTGTCACCCAGCGAGGCGATGGTCACCGCTACATATCGCAGCTCTATCAGCGCGGTGTGCGCTCATTTGTGGTTAGTCAAAAGGTTGAGGGTGACTTCCCTGACGCCATATTCCTGCAGGTGGACGACACCTTGAAGGCCCTGCAACAATTGGCTGCGCGCCATCGTCGGCAGTTCCAGATACCCGTCATTGGTGTAACGGGTTCCAACGGCAAGACGATGGTGAAGGAGTGGCTCTATCAGATGCTCTCGCCCGACCGCATCGTCACCCGTTCGCCTCGCAGCTACAACAGTCAGATAGGCGTGCCCCTGTCGGTATGGAACCTGACGCACGAGACCCAGTTGGGTATCTTCGAGGCGGCTATCTCACAGCCCAACGAAATGGAGGCTTTGGAGCAGATCATCCGTCCCACTATCGGTGTGTTTACGGGTCTGGGCGAGGCCCATCAGGAGAACTTCACGTCGTACAAGCAGAAATGTCTGGAGAAACTGTCGCTCTTCCGCAATGCCGAGGCGCTGATTTATCCCACGGGCAACCGTGTGGTGGACATCTGCATCCGTGAAATGGGGTTCCAGGGTCGACTTATTCCTGTAGCCCCCCTGAATCCCGACATAATGGGGGACATGACTCCTCCCCATCATGAGGGAGGATGGGAGGGGGCTTCCTGGGACCTTGATAAGGAACTCTGCGTGGCTGTCTGTCGCTATCTCGGACTGGACGAAAAGGAGGCCGTAGGGCGTAGGGAGCAGTTGGAACCCATACCGATGCGTCTGGAGGTGATGGCCGGACAGCGTGGCTGCACGCTCATCAACGACTCCTACAACAACGACCCTGACTCGCTGCGCATAGCCCTCGACTTCATGAGTCGCCGGCCCGACGAGAAGCACCGCAACCGAGTGCTTATCCTGAGCGATATGTTGCAGACTGGCCGTCCCGACGACGAACTCTATGCTTTGGTGGCTGACATGGTGCGCGACCATGGGGTGGACATCTTCGTAGGCATCGGCGAAGGCCTGTGCCACAACACTCTACACTTCATCCGGAAGAGTGGGGCAGCGTGCCACTTCTTCCCCGATACGGCCGACTTCCTGTCCAGTCAGCTGTTCGGTGAACTGAGCGACGAGGTGATACTTATCAAGGGAGCCCGTTCGTTCCACTTCGAGGACCTGGTCAGCCAGCTGGAGGAACGTGTGCACGAAACCATACTGGAGGTAGACCTGAATGCCATCGTGGCCAATCTCAACTACTACCGTTCGATGATGAAACCCGAGGAGCGCATCGTCTGCATGGTGAAGGCCGATGCCTACGGGGCCGGCAGTGTGGAGGTGGCCCGAACGTTGCAGGACCAGACCGTCGACTATCTGGCCGTAGCCGTAGCCGACGAAGGTGTGGAACTGCGTCAGGCCGGCATCTCCACGGGCATCATGATTATGAATCCCGAGATGACCTCCTTCCGTACGCTTTTCCGCTACAGTCTGGAGCCCGAGGTCTATTCGTTCCGCCTGCTCGACGCCCTCATCCAAGCCGCTGAGTGCGAGGGCATCAAGGGTTTCCCCGTCCACATCAAACTCGATACGGGTATGCACCGCCTGGGCTTCGACCCACTGAAGGACATGCCCCAACTGGTGGCTCGCCTGCAAAGCCAGGAGGCCGTCCTGCCACGCAGTGTATTCTCCCATTTCGTGGGCAGCGACAGCGAAGACTTCGACCGTTTCTCGGCCCTGCAGTTTGAACGTTTCACGCAGGGAGCCAATGCTCTTCAGGCGGCCTATCCCCGGCATCAGATTCTGCGCCACATCTGCAATTCGGCTGCCATTGAGCACTTCCCCGAACGTCACCTGGACATGGTGCGCCTGGGGCTGGGTTTGTATGGTATTAACCCTTTGGGGCAAGAGATACTGACCAACGTATCAACGCTGAAGACCACCATCCTGCAGATTCACGACGTGCCCAAGGAGGAGACCGTGGGCTACAGCCGTCGTGGGCATCTGACGCGCGACAGTCGCATAGCCGTGCTGCCTATCGGCTACGCCGATGGACTGGACCGCCATCTGGGCAACGGTCATGCCTACTGTCTGGTCAACGGGCAGCGCGCCCCCTACATTGGCAACATCTGTATGGACGTCTGTATGATAGACGTGACGGACATCCCCTGCCGTGAGGGCGATACGGCGGTCATCTTCGGCCGCGAACTGCCCCCGACGGTGCTCAGCGATGTCATTGGGACCATACCCTACGAGATTCTGACCTCCGTTTCCGGTCGCGTGAAGAAGGTCTACTTTAAGAAATAATGCATTATTCAATATCTAACAAACTTAACCAACGAATTAACTAACCTTATGAAAAGTTCTATTACACATTTTCTGCTGGCGAGTTTGGCAATGTTGCTTCTGCTCCTCGCTCCTTGCGCCTTGCCCCTGTATGCCGCCGACCGGTTGGTGGGTGGCGACCTGAGCTTGGTGCCGGCCTACGAACAGGCGGGTGATAAGTGGCTCGACGAGAATGGAAACACGATTACCGACCTCATTGCGTATGTCAAGGGGAAGGGTTGGAATGCCATTCGTGTGCGCGTCTTCATTGACCCGACCAAGGACAGCGACCCCGCTACCTGTCAGGACCTGGCGTATGCTGTGGCCCTGTCGAAGCGAGTGAAGGAGGCCGGCATGACGCTGCTCGTCGACCTGCACTACAGCGACACCTGGGCCGACCCTGGGACGCAGAAGATTCCCGCCTCGTGGACCGACCACTCGAACGAGGCTCTGGCCAGCCAGATGGACATCTACACCCGCGAGGTGATGACGGCCCTTGTAGAGGCCGGTGCTGCGCCCGACTATGTGCAGATTGGCAACGAGATAACTTACGGTATGCTCTGGAACACCGCCGACGGCAAGTATCCCACAGACTCCAGGCAGTTCGTTGAGGCTGGCTATTGCCCCACGTGGAGCGACAAGTTCAACGACGGCAAGCAGCAGTGGCAGCGCCTGGCCCTGTTCCTCAATGCCGGAGCCAAGGCTGTACGTGAGACTGCAACCGCTGCCAAGGTGGTGGTGCATACGACCATTCCCACCGACATCAACCAGACCTTGAACTTCCACAAAAACCTCGTAACGGCGGGCTTCACGGACTTCGACGTGATAGGTCTGTCGTACTACCCCTTCTGGAGCGGCAAACTGGACAATCTGGGGGCCGTCCTCTCAAAAATCAAGGATGCCTACCCCGAAAAGACGGTGCAAATCGTTGAGACAGCCTGGTACAGCAACGGCTACTATCCCTTCGACAAGGACGGCAATGGCGAGTATGCCCTCTCGTCGCTGCCCGCCAACTGGACCACCGATGCCAAGGGACTGGTGAACTTCCTCGCCGACCTGACGGAGAAACTGAAACTATACGACAATGTCGACGGACTCTACTATTGGCAACCCGAGGAGTGCGGCAACGGCTACGAGAAGACGGTCATGTCCGGTTGGATAAATCGCGGCATGTGGCAGATCAGCAGCCAGCGCCGCCACGCTCTCCTGCGTACTTCCGATGGCAAAGACCCCGTGACCACCCTGGCCCAGTATGTCAAGGACAACGAGGTCGTGGAGCACGAGGATGCCAGCGAATACTTCCAGAATCTGGGTTTTGAGTCCGGCACACTCGACGGCTGGAACATTGAGCAGACCTTCGCTACGCAGAAGGCCAACAACATCACCTCGTGGGCCAGTACGGATGTAGTGTGCGGTACCTACAGTCTGGAGCTTTGGAACGACCAAATTCCCGGCGGCACCATCATGGGACAGATGGCCCAGTTGCCTAACGGACGTTATACGGTTTCGGTGCGCGCTCGTGCCAATAAGACGGGCTTCTACCTCTATGCAGGCGATGCCAAGACGCTGATAAGCGGTGAGACGGCAGCGCTGTGGGCCGCCACCACCAACGTGAAGAAGGGCGTGTTGGAGTTCGGCATTGGGGCCAAGCAGAGCTCGGACGACAACTATGCCTACTTCGACGACTTCACCGTCACACGCATCGGCAATGCTACTGACGAGGCCGACATCGACAACACCGGCGGCGACGACGAACAGCCCAAGGAGGACGAATACACCGACGCGCAGAAGGTGGTCTATCGCCTCTATCCAGCCGACATGACGGCTTCGGTCAAGAGCGGCAAGCAGTGTACCGACTCCGTCTTTATTCCCTCCACCATCGTCGTCGACGAGCAGACCTACTACGTGAACAGCATCGAGGGCAGCGCCTTCAATAAGGTGGAGAACCTGAACTACGTCCACATCGGCAAGAGCGTGCACAGCATCTGGGGCAGTGCCTTTTCCGACTGCTGGAGTCTGCATGGTGTGGAGTTCGAAGGGGGGTCGGAACTGAAGACCATCGACGGATGGGCTTTCTACAATACGGCACTCGACAGCATCGACGTTCCCACTGGCGTGACGGAAATCTCCGAGGGCGCCTTCTCCCACTGCTGGGCGCTGGACAAGATAGTGCTGCGTGGTGAGGTGACGAAGATTGGCAAGTTCGCCTTCAGTTCGTGGAGTCCTGACGATTCCCTCCATGCTGAGCCCAGCGGCAGTCCGCTGTCGAAGGGCGTCTGGATTTATGCCATCGAGGCACCTGAGATAGACCCCAAGGCCTTCTGCCCCGAGGACCTTGCCGAGGATACACTCTACGTCCACTACACCCTGCTGGAAAACGAAACCTATAAGTCGCTCGGCTTCAAGGATATCCTTCCCCTGGATGAGACCGACGGTTCCATCGCATATACTGACGGACAGGGTGTGCGCTACAAACTATGGCCCGAGGAGGGCACGGCCACCGTCGTAGGCTACGACAAGGTCCACGCACCCGAACTGGTCAAGGACTGGCAAGTAGCCATCCCCGAGACGATTACGGCAGAAGTTGAGGGCGACGAGGCGGAGTTCGAAGTGACCCGCATCGCTGAAAGTGCCTTCAGCAACCATTGGACCCTGACTCGTATCACCCTGCCCGAGAGCCTGCTGGGCATCGGGGCTTGGGCCTTCTACAACACCGGCATCAGCAGCATTGTCGTCTACGACGGCGTGACGGAGATAGCTGAGGGCACCTTCTCCAAGTGCTGGCAACTGCAGAACGCCGAGTTCCTGGGCGAGCTGACCACCATCGCCGACTTCGCCTTCAGCGCCTGGGCGGCAGAGGGCTGTGCCCCGTCGGGCAACCAGCTGAATCGCGTGGTACTGTGGAGTCAGTCGGCACCCGAAGTCAGCCCCAAGGCCTTCTCCCTTGAGGACATCAGGCAGGGCACCCTCTACGTCGACAAGAACCTCGTCGCCGACGCCGCCTACATCGCCCTCGGCTTCCAGCAAGTTCTGCCCATCGACCCGACAGGAATTGAGAAAATGAGAGATGGAGAAAATGAGACAATAAGAAGCGAAAATGCCGTCTATGACCTTTTAGGTCGGAAACTCTCTCATTCTCAATTTTCAATTTTCAATTCTCAATTTAAAAAGGGCGTATATATCCGCAACGGACGCAAACTGGTGAAGTAACTGTGCGTGAGGGTAGAATGGTTATAATAGGGGTTTGAGACAGTATTTTGTGCCCTGATTCGTGCGTCTCGATTCTATTCCGGGCAATGCCATCAGGTAACGACCGAACTGAGCTGGAGAGACGGCG
>CAJOJA010000025.1 GCA_905234735.1 uncultured Bacteroidaceae bacterium
CCTGGGAGTGACCATCAAGAATAGTTTTGAAGTTAAATCTGGCTCGTCATTTCATATTATAACAAATAATCCTTAAATTTGCACAGACATTTAACGTATAAAATATTTTGTATATCTATCCTTCGGATTTCTTGCACTTTGTGCCTGTTCCTCATGGGCACAAGGCATTGTAAACCCACCTTTCCCCACAATCGTGGCGTCGTATGCAAACTACCTGAATGGTGAGAACAACTATCTGTATGGCCTAATTGAAGAGAGACAACCGTGGAACCTTGATTTTGGGCAATACTGGAGAATGCAAAGTTATGATATTTCTTTTTATGGAAAATATATTATGAATGCAAATGGAAAAGATTCTGTCTAAATTCATACGTGCGGCGCACTGTAGTTCGGAAATAATTCACTAACTTTGCAGAAAAGAAAAGACTATGGCAAAGCTGTTTATGACGAAAACGGGTCGGGTGCTGGGCGTGCTGCTAATGCTGCTGCCAATGTGCGGCAAGACCGTGGGGCAGGATGCTCCGCAGTTGGAGTACGTGTGCGAACTGCGGGTAACGTGCGACCCGGCGGTGGAGGTGGGACCAACGGCACGGGGGCGACGGGTGGTCATCCCCATCATGGGTGGAACGTTCGAGGGACCCAGGATGCGGGGCGTGGTGCTCAGTGGCGGGGCGGACTATCAACTGGTGTGCGACAGCCTGGGCCGCACGGAACTGGAGGCCATCTACTGCATCCGCACGGACGACGGTGTGACCATTCACA
Organism: uncultured Bacteroidaceae bacterium; assembly: GCA_905234735.1. Taxonomy (GTDB): domain Bacteria; phylum Bacteroidota; class Bacteroidia; order Bacteroidales; family Bacteroidaceae; genus Physcousia. The sequence continues at coordinate 763 of CAJOJA010000025.1, forward strand.
TCCGCAACGCCGGCGTGCTGACCTGGGGGAAGTCGGGCCAGTACTTCCGCACGGTGCCGCGCTTCGAGGCGCCAGTGGGCAGTGGCTACGAATGGCTGAACAACGCCGTCTTCGTCTGCGTGCCGGAGGTGCGGAGCGAATACATCTCGCTGAAGGTGTGGATGGTGAAATAGGTGGTCGCAAACGGCAAATAGACCGACTAAATCCACATTTTTAATTTTTAATTTTTAATTTTTAATTATATTTCGTATCTTTGCGCGACTTTTCGCGTGAAGAGTCAAAATATTATACACTTTTATACACAAAAACTTAGATGAACGTTATTACAAAGACAGTCGAGTTGCCTGATGGCAGGACCATCAGCATCGAGACCGGGAAATTGGCGAAACAAGCCGATGGAGCCGTCATGCTGCGCATGAACAACACCATGCTCCTGGCCACTGTTTGCGCCGCCAAAGATGCCGTTCCCGGAACAGATTTCATGCCCTTGCAGGTAGAGTACAGAGAAAAGTATTCCGCAGCCGGACGCTTTCCGGGCGGATTCACGAAGCGCGAGGGTAAGGCTAACGACGACGAGATTCTGACCTGTCGTCTGGTGGACCGCACACTGCGTCCCCTCTTCCCCAGCAACTATCACGCTGAGGTGTACGTGAATGTGATTCTCTTCTCCGCCGATGGCGTGGACATGCCCGATGCACTGGCCGGATTTGCCGCCTCTGCCGCTCTGGCTGCCAGCGACATACCCTTCGAGGGTCCCATCTCGGAAGTACGCGTGGCTCGCATCAACGGCGAGTACGTCATCAACCCCACCTTCGAGCAGCTGAAGCAGGCCGACATGGACCTGATGGTAGGTGCCACCGAAGAGAACATCATGATGGTGGAGGGTGAGATGAAGGAAGTTCAGGAGAGCGACCTCCTGGCTGCACTGAAGGCTGCCCACGAGGCTATCAAGCCCATGTGCCGCCTGCAGAAGGAACTCTCGAAGGAACTGGGTACCGACGTGAAGCGCGAGTACTGCCACGAGGTGAACGACGAGGAACTGCGCGAGCAGGTGAAGAAGGAGTGCTACCAGCCCGCCTACGACGTGACGAAGCAGGCTCTGGAGAAGCACCAGCGTGCCGAGGCTTTCGAGCAGATTCGCGAGGACTTCAAGGTGCGCTATGCCGAGGCTCACGCCGATATGGCTGCCGAGGAACTGGAAGAGAAGAACGCCCTCATCGACCGCTACTACCACGACGTGGAGCGCGATGCCATGCGCCGCTGTGTGCTGGACGAGGGTATACGTCTCGATGGCCGTAAGACCACCGACATCCGTCCCATCTGGTGCGAGGCCGGTCCGCTGCCCATGCCCCACGGAAGTGCCCTGTTCACCCGTGGCGAGACGCAGTCGCTCTCTACCACCACACTGGGTACCAAACTGGATGAGAAACTGGTGGACGATGTGCTCGACAAGAGCTACATGCGCTTCCTCCTGCACTATAACTTCCCCCCGTTCTCGACGGGCGAGGCCAAGGCCCAGCGCGGCGTAGGCCGTCGCGAGATTGGTCACGGCCATCTGGCCTGGCGTGGCCTGAAGGGTCAGATTCCTGAGGACTACCCCTACACCATCCGCGTAGTCAGCGACATCCTGGAGTCGAACGGCTCAAGTTCTATGGCTACCGTATGTGCTGGCTGCCTGAGCCTAATGGATGCTGGTGTGCCCCTGAAGAACCCCGTCAGCGGTATCGCTATGGGTCTCATCAAGAACCCCGGCGAGGACAAGTACGCAGTCCTGAGTGACATCCTTGGCGACGAGGACCACCTGGGCGACATGGACTTCAAGACCACGGGTACACCGAAGGGTCTGACCGCCACGCAGATGGACATCAAGTGCGATGGCCTCAGCTATGAGATTCTGGAGAAGGCACTGATGCAGGCCAAGGCCGGCCGTGAGCACATCCTCGGCGAGATGCTGAAGACACTGCCTGCTCCGCGTCCCGAACTGAAGCCCCACGTGCCTCGCATCGAGCAGATTATCATTCCGAAGGAGTACATCGGTGCTGTCATCGGCCCGGGCGGAAAGATTATCCAGGGCATGCAGGAGGAGACGGGTGCCGTCATCACCATCGACGAGGAAGACGGTGTCGGCAAAGTACAGGTGAGCGCTTCGAACAAGGAGAGCATCGAGGCTGCACTGGCCAAGATTCGTGCCATCGTGGCCATCCCCGAGGTGGGCGAAGTGTACGACGGCGAGGTGCGCAGCATCATGCCCTACGGTGCCTTCGTAGAGTTTATGCCTGGCAAGGATGGTCTGCTGCACATCTCGGAGATAGACTGGAAGCGCCTGGAGACTGTCGAAGAGGCAGGTCTGAAGGAAGGCGACAAGATTCAGGTAAAGCTCATCGACATCGACGAGAAGACCGGTAAGTTCAAACTCAGCCGCCGTGCGCTGCTTGAGAAGCCCGAGGGCTATGTAGAGCGTGAGCGCCGTCCCCGCCCCGAACGCGGAGAACGCCGCGAGCGCCGCGATGGCGACCGTGGAGAACGTCGCGAGCGTCGCGAAGACCGTGGTGAGCATCGTCCCCGTCACGAACACAACGAGGAGTAATCCTGCTCCGTTGGCATAAAAAAAGATGAACCGTAGCCCGACAATGGGTTGCGGCTCATCTTTTTTTATTGCAAATTTGGTATTTCGCTCGCTTAATCGTATCTTTGAGCATGTGCCTCGAAGATACTTTCGCTCGGAAATGAAAAGAAAAACGAGCTTTTCTTTTGCATTTCGCTCGCTTAATCGTATCTTTGCAGGGCAAAAATGATTTTTAACCAGATATGGAGAATACAGAATTGCTAATAGACAAGATAGTAAAAGGAATACAGGAGAAAAAGGGACACAACATCGTGGTCATAGACCTTCAGGACATTGAGGACACCATCTGCAAGGCTTTCGTTATCTGCACGGGCAACTCCCCCTCGCAGGTGCAGGCTCTGGCCGACAGCATCGGCGAGACGGTGCGCAAGGAGGCCGGGCAGAAGCCCATTGCCGTGGACGGACTGCGTCAGTCGATGTGGGTGGCTATGGACTATGTGGATGTCATCGTCCACATCTTCCTGCCCAATATGCGCGACTTCTACGATCTGGAGCACCTCTGGGCCGATGCGAAACTGACGGAAATTGAGGATTTGGACTAATTCATAATGCATAATGTGTAATTCATAATATAAGACATGGCTGAGAACAATAATAAGATTCCCCCCAAAAATAACAAGAGGAAGCCCCGCTTCAACCTGAGTTGGTTCTACCTCATCATTGCGGTAGCGCTGGGCTGGCTCTTCCTGAACAGCGGTGACGGGACGCAAAGTGGTGCGTCGAAGTCGGCCACGTACAGCGAGTTCAAACAATACGTCGAGCGCGGCTATGCCTCGCGCATCGTCGTCTACAAGGAACAGGGACCGCTGAACATGTATGTCAAGGCCGAGCATATCCGCGACGTCTTCAAGTCGGGCACCGGTCGCAAGAACGATGTGGAGCCCTACGTCATCGTGAAGTTCGGTTCCATCGACAAACTGGAGGATTTCCTCGACGAGCAGCAGGAGCAAGGCAACTTCACGGGTGAACTCACCTATAAGGAGCAGGACGGCACCCTGTGGCACATTCTGATAAACTTCGGTCCGTTCCTGTTCCTCATCTTCTTCTGGATGTTCATTATGGGCCGCATGGGAGGCGGCGGAAACATGGGAGGTGGCATGAACATCTTCAACGTGGGCCGCAGCCGTGCGCAGAAGGTCGAGGTGGACGAAAACTCCAAGGTCACCTTTGCTGACGTGGCCGGACAGACCGGTGCCAAGCAGGAGGTGAAGGAGATTGTGGAGTTCCTGAAGAATCCCAAGAAGTTCACTGACCTGGGCGGCAAGATACCCAAGGGAGCCCTGCTGGTGGGACCTCCGGGAACGGGTAAGACCCTCCTAGCCAAGGCAGTTGCCGGCGAGGCCGACGTCCCCTTCTTCTCCATGTCGGGAAGCGACTTCGTGGAGATGTTCGTCGGCGTGGGGGCCAGTCGTGTGCGCGACCTCTTCCGTCAGGCCAAGGAGGCCAGTCCCTGCATCATCTTCATCGACGAGATTGATGCCGTGGGCCGCGCCCGTGCCCGCAACACGGTGATGGGGGGCAACGACGAGCGCGAGAGCACCCTGAACCAGTTGCTGACCGAGATGGACGGCTTCGGCACCAACAGCGGCGTCATCATCCTGGCTGCCACCAACCGCGCCGACATCCTGGACAAGGCCTTGCTGCGTGCCGGACGCTTCGACCGACAGATACATGTGGACCTGCCCGATGTCAACGAGCGCAAGGCCATCTTCAAGGTTCACCTGCGTCCGTTGAAGATAGACAAGGATCTGGACATCGACTTCCTGGCCCGCCAGACACCCGGATTCTCTGGTGCCGACATTGCCAACGTCTGCAACGAGGCCGCCCTTATCGCTGCCCGTCACAACAAGACGAGTGTCTCGAAGGACGATTTCCTAGCAGCCGTAGACCGCATCATCGGCGGACTGGAGAAGAAAACCAAGGTACTGACCGCCGAGGAGAAACGCACCATCGCCCTCCACGAGGCCGGCCACGCCACCATATCGTGGAACCTGCAGTATGCCAACCCGCTCGTCAAGGTCACCATCGTGCCCCGCGGACGAGCCCTGGGCGCCGCCTGGTACCTGCCCGAGGAGCGCCAGATAACCACGAAGGAACAGATGCTCGACGAGATGTGTGCCCTTCTGGGCGGGCGTGCAGCCGAAGAACTCTTCACGGGCCACATCTCCAGCGGTGCCATGAACGACCTGGAGCGTGTGACCAAGCAGGCCTACGGCATGATAGCCTACATGGGCATGAGCGAGCGCCTGCCCAACCTGTGCTACTACAACAACGACGAGTATCAGTTCTCCAAGCCCTACTCCGAGGAGACGGCGCGCCTCATCGACCAGGAGGTGCAGCAGATGGTCAACGAGCAGTATGCCCGTGCCAAACAGCTGCTCACGGAAAAGAGCGACGGACATGCCCAGCTGGCCCAGCTCCTTGTCGACCGCGAAGTCATCTTTGCCGAGGACGTAGAGCGCATCTTCGGACCGCGTCCCTGGACAAGCCGTGCCGACGAAATCATCGACGAGGCAGAAGAAACAGCCCCTCTCCCTTCCTCCTCCGAAGGGGAGGCATGAACCTTAGCCATTATCTATAGCCATTATGAAAAGTAATCTCATCATCCGTAGCCTGACGGGCATCGTATTTCTCATTGTCATGATTGGCGGTCTCACCTACAGCCCCCTGTCGATGGGATTGCTGTTCACCCTCATCACGGCACTCAGCGTATACGAGTTCTGCACCATCGTATCGGAAGCGCGCGACGACGTAGAAGTCAACGCCATGATATGCTCTGTCAGCGGGGCCTATCTTTTCCTAGCCTTCTTCGGCTACTGCAGCGGCTGGACGCCCACGCCTGCCGTCTTCATTCCCTATCTGATAAGCGTCATCTATCTGCTCATCAGCGAACTCTACCTGCAGCGCCCCTGCCCCATCAACAACTGGGCCTACACCATGATGAGCCAGATGTACGTGGCTCTGCCCTTCTCCATGATTCCCGTCCTGGGATTCATGGCCGATCCGGGTCATCCCACGCAGCTCTACTACCGTTTCATCTTCCCGCTCTCCGTCTTCATCTTCCTGTGGACCAGCGACACCGGTGCCTACTGCTTCGGCTCGCTGCTAGGCAGGCATCGCCTCTTCGAGCGCATTTCGCCCAAGAAGTCGTGGGAGGGCAGCATCGGCGGTGCCCTGGTCAGCCTGGGGGCCGCCTACGTCGTTTCGCTCTACGACACCAGCCTCACCCTGCCCCAGTGGCTCGGCTTCGCCTTTGTAGTGGTCGTCTTCGGCACGTGGGGCGACCTCGTAGAGAGCCTGCTGAAACGCCAGCTCGGCATCAAGGACAGCGGCAACATCCTGCCCGGTCACGGTGGCATGCTCGACCGCTTCGACTCCTCGCTGCTGGCCATCCCAGCCGTCGTCGTCTACCTCTATACGCTCACCATCGTCTGACTTTTCCCCCTATGATATGAAACAGGCATCCCGAAGTGTCATCAGGGTCATCAGCCTGTTGGTGCTGTGCTGTCCGGTGATGATGGCACAAAAACCGCAGCGGTTCCACAAGCTCCTGCCTGCGGGCAACTATAGTGGGATAACGGCCTTGGGGCGCGACCGCTATGCTGTGGTGAACGACAAGTCGGCAGAAGACGGGTTCTTCGTGCTTCACGTCGTTGTTGACAGCGTCAAGGGACGTATCGCCACCTTTGAAAACGAGGGCTTCTACTCCAGTGGCCTGCCCAACAGAGACATCGAGGGCATCTGTTTCCGCCCCTCCACGAACACCGTTTTCATTTCCGGAGAGAAGGATAACGAGGTCTATGAGTATGCCCTCGACGGCCGTCGCACGGGGCTACGGCTCAACATGCCCGCCATCTTCAAAAAGGCCGACCGCAACTATGGCTTGGAATCTCTGGCCTACGACGCGACGCGACATCTGTTCTACACCACCAGCGAAAGGCCTTTGCCCGGTGACTCTCTGCTCCGCATCCAGACATTCGACGACAACCTCCAACCCGGGCACTTCTACTATTATCGTCCAGATGCCCCCATCAGCAAGAAGCATTTCCAAGGCGTGTCGGCACTCTGTGCACTTGCTGACGGCCGTCTGCTGGTATTGGAACGCCAGATTCGCGTTCCGCGGCTCAAGTTCGGTGCTTCAACCAACATCCGCATATATGAGATTGCGCCATCCGAAGAGCCCTTCCCGGAGAAAAGACTCCTCAAGGAATTCCGCACCCGTTTGACCCTGACCGGTCGTAAGTTTGCCAACTACGAAGGCCTTTGTCAACTCTCGTCCGGCCTGCTTCTCCTGGTTGCCGATTCCCAGAATCGGTACAAGGGCTTCCTGCGTGACTGGTTCTTAGTCATTCGGATTTGAAATATGTGGATTGCAAGTTCCATAATTTTCGTCATACGACACACATGCCATTGGTTGTGACACAGGTGTCACTGGCTCACGACACACGTGCCATCGGACTGTGACACACGTGTCATCGGCTTACGACTCACGTCTCTCCCCGTAGTGAAAATGTGTACAGGTGTACAGTTTACAGTTTTCCGCGCGAGGGGGTAGGCATGACCAAAATGTGTACAGTGTACACATTTTCGGTCGTAGCTGCTGTGTGTGCCGCAACATGTGAACAAGGAGGACAAGGGCACCATCGCGATTTGCGACACTGCCTATGTACGGCAGGATAAGGGTATCGTGAAACGCGATACCCTTGGTGAATTAAACACATGTGTAATTTTCGCATACCAATTTTTCCGTGAAACTCTTTGCGGTTTCAAATTCTCTTCGTATTTTTGCAGTGTGTTACCCTTAAAAGAGGGCACACATGACATTATATTTGCTCAATCGCTCCTCGAATTGCGATCTCGGAAAAAGTGAACGAGCAATAACTATCGTTAATGAGGCATGCGCCAGCGCAGGCTTCCCATAAACGATAGTAGGTTGTCGCAAACCTCGAGGAGCGTATGGAGAAAGACCTGCGCTTTTCTTATGCTCAAAGGTTAGTGCAGTTTCTCCATAGCTGAAGTAGATATGTGGAATTAATAACGACAACTAAACAGAAACAAAGTATGAAACAAATGAATTTATCAGGTTCTTTCCTGCTTCGACGGGTTGTGATGATAGTCTTGGTAATGTTGATGGGAATAACTAACATTCATGCTGATAGCACTATTATTAATGGCATAATGTATGTTCTAAATAAAAAAGCTTTAGAGGCAACGATTGAGAGGGGCTATCCTTATAAACCTAAGGGACGCTTGGAGATACCAGAGACTATTGTTTCGGGTAAAATGAGCTACAAGGTTACAGCCATTGCAGACAAAGCATTTCACAATTGTACAAAGCTTACTCATGTATCCCTTCCTCCAACCATAAGGTCTATTGGTGCAGGCGCATTTCGTGGTTGTACTCAACTTGTTAGAGTTAGTGGGATTTTCTCCAATGCAGCTGTAGCTGAAGATGCCTTTGCCGAGTGTCCATTATATAAAGCATCCTTTTCAGAGGATGCCAATAATTATGTCCTTCCCAAAATAAAGGATTGGCAACAGAAACGTGAATACGAAACAACTGCTCAGTATCAGGAACGAGTGACAAAGGAAAATCAGGAACGAAAGATTCAAGAACTGATGCAGGAGGTGATACAATCATATATTAAGAAGGATCCTTTAGAAGTTACAATTAATAGCTACGATGCAGATTATGAAATTTACATATTGGATAGCAACTATGGACGTAAGTTTGTGAAGGTTCCAAAATCGGAAGCCCAGACTTTTAAGACAAAGTTTGATGAAGCAGTCTTCAACGCATCTTATATAGCCACAGAGAAGGGACCAAAACTAAAAGATATTTCCATCACGCTCAATAATGAAACATATAATTCTGAAAAAATAGCAGAGGAATCAGCTTTGAATGCTTTATATATTGATTTACCAGAGGTGGAGATACATTTAGCTGACGATAAGCCCGCTGTGGTGTCAACTCCAAAAATGATAGACAGAAGCATTGACCAGAACATACCAACAGGCATTGTCAGGAACAACAATACCTTTGCCGTTATTATAGGCAATGAGAAATATGCTCATGTGGCTCAGGTGCCATACGCAAGTAATGATGCAAAAGTATTTGCCGAATATTGCAAAAAGACACTGGGGATGCCAGCTAAAAATGTACGAATATATAATAATGCTACGTTTGGTTCACTGTTGGCTGCGATGAATAATATTAGAGAATTAGCCGAAGCCTATAGTGGCGAGTTAAACATAATTTTTTATTATGCTGGGCATGGCATGCCAGATGAAAAAAGTAAGGATGCATATATACTACCTGTGGATGCTACGGGATTGCAAATAGAAGCATGTTACCCAGTGAGCCGTTTGTATAAGGAGTTAGGTGAAATAGGGGCACGAAATGTAGTAGTCTTCATGGACGCTTGTTTTTCTGGTGCTCAACGCGGCGAAGGAATGTTAGCCTCTGCTCGTGGCGTGGCTCTGAAGGTTAAGACAGAAAAACCACGGGGCAACACAATCGTTTTTTCAGCTGCGACGGGTGATGAAACGGCATATCCATACCAGGAGAAGGGACATGGCATATTCACATATTTCCTGCTGAAGAAGCTGCGTGAAACGAAAGGAGACTGCACCTTGGGTGAATTGGGCGAATATATCCAGACAAACGTCCGACAACAGTCAGTGGTTATCAATGGCAAGAGCCAGACTCCAACAGTTGTGCCCTCTGCTGAAATGGTCGATAGTTGGAGAGACATTAAACTGAAGTAGGTGTTGATAGTTACCGAGGCAAAATAGGATATGCAATTCAAAGTCGATTTGCTTGATGAAATGAGCGCAACTTATACATATAAATTTTGCCAGCTTCAAATATCATAGTACCATTTTTGGTCATTATCCATTGATATACAGAATGTTGGCGAATGATATTTCCTATGATATTTCTATGATATTATGATATTTGTAGCGTCGTCCTGTCGATGGGTCGCGTTCCCATATCATCTTCTTCCTTCTCCGAGGGTACTCCGTTCCTTCAGGAAGCGCTTCAACAAGAAAGTTAGGAAATACGGAAAGGTGTAGAACTGGCCGTTCCAGCCAATGTTCTTGTATCCAAGCTTGATGCCGTACTTCACGTCGGGATACGACTCCCACTTGATGAGGTTGTTCAATGATGCGGTGGCATTATCCTTGGCCTTTACTTCAACGGGGACCAAAGAGTTGGCGTCACGAACAAAGAAGTCCATTTCGAGTGCAGGATTCTCGCGCTTGTAGAAATAGAGCTGCTCATAGCCTGACTTGCGCAGCATCTCACCAACAATATTCTCATAGATGGCACCCTTGTAAGTGCCAAAATTCTTGTTGGCACGCAGATCCTCTTGGGCTTCCTCGTCGAGTGAAGCGATAAGCAGGCCCGTGTCGTGATAGTACAGCTTGTAGTATTCGGAGTTGTAATTGCCCTTCAGGGGCAGTTCTACGTTGTTCAGACAATAACAAACGTTGATGACCCCAGCCTCCTTCAGCCAATCGACAGCCCCCACATATTCCCTGTTGCGGGCACCCTTGGCAATCTTCGTGATTTGGTACTTCTTGTTGTCCTTGGCCAGGAAGGTGGAGATGTGGTTATAGACGGCCAGGAGCTTGGCCTTGTCGGTTTGCTTGGCGTACTTCGTGATGTCTTCCTCGTAGTCTTTCAGCAGCTGGCGTTGCAGTTCCAATGTACCTCCGAAATGGCCGTTGTCGATATACATCTTCACCACCTCTGGCATCCCGCCCAGACTCATATAGTCGCGGAACACATCCATGATGGTGTCCAATTCCAGCTGCGAGAAGGGTTTCAGTTCCACCATGTGACGATACAAGTCCTCAATCTGTTCGTCCTGATAGCCCTTGGCCCACAGGAACTCCTCGAAGTCCATCGAATGCATGTCGAAGTCATCCTTATAGCCCACGGCATTGCTCTCGATTTCCTCGTAATAGATGCCCATCATCGAACCAGAACAGATGACATCATACCGCCGGTCCTGACAGAACGACTTGAGTGATGTGGCACAATCGGGACATTTCTGTAGTTCGTCGAAGAAAATCAGCGTCTTGTTCGGGATGAACCGCCATGAGGGTTCCAGCAGCGAGATATTCTTGATGATGGTCTCCACATCGTAGCCATCGTCAAAAATTGCCCTGAACTTCTTCTGCAGCACAAAGTTTATCTCAATGACCGACTCGTAGTTGGCCCCACCAAATGTCCTGATGGACTCCGTTTTGCCAATCTGGCGGGCACCTTTTACAATCAACGGCTTCCTCTTTGGATTGTTTTTCCAATCCAGAAGATACTTATCTATCTTTCTTTTAAGCAGTTTCATGCTATAAAATCACATTTACAGACTATATTCGCAAGGATAAATCACATTTTCAACTGCAAATATAAGCAATAAATCACATTTTCCGACTATAATCATAAGAAAAAATCACATTTACAGACTATTATTGATATTACCTTGCATAAAATAAGGAAGCCACGCGTGACTTCCTTCTCCTTGGTGACCCGCTCGGGGCTCGAACCCGAGACCCCAACATTAAAAGTGTTGTGCTCTACCAGCTGAGCTAGCGGGTCTACCTGCATGCATTCTGAGGAATGCGGGTGCAAAGGTACGAAATAAAATTAAGAATTAAAAATTAAAAATTAAAAATTATTCGTTTCGCTTCACATTTTTATTCTTTCAGCACAAATCGTCGGTAGTAGGAGAGGCAGAGGGTGGTGAGCGGAAGGGCTACGATAAGCCCGATGAAACCCAGCAGTGCCCCCCAGACGGAGAGGGAGAGCAGAATGACGGCCGGGTTCAGCCCCATCACCTTGCCCATGATGCGCGGCGTCAGGTACATGTCCTGGATGGTCTGCACGACGGCAAAGACGGCCAGCGCCATCAGGATGATGACCCAGAAGTTCTGCCCCGTCTCCAGACTCTTCATCAGGGCCAGGACAATGGTAGGGATGAAGCCGATGAGCTGGAGATAGGGCACCAGGTTCAGCAGTCCGATGAACAGTCCGAGGCCGATGGCCAAGGGGAAGTCGATGATAAGGAACCCGATGGAGAAGAGGATGCCCACGATGAAGGCAATGAGCGACTGCCCGCGGAAGTAGGAGTTCATGCCGCGCTCCACGTCGCTGGCCAACTGGGCTGCGAAGGGGCGCTTCTCGGCCGGAATCAGCTTCACCCAGCCCTCGGATATCTTCTCGTAGTCGAGCAGGATGAAAAACAGATACAGGAAGACGACAAACACGGTGAATATGCCCGCGATGTAACCCAGGGTCTGGGTGACAAGGTTCCACAACTGGGCTATGCCTGTCTGGATGGCGTCGCGCACATTGTCCTGCTGGATGAGGCTGACAATGGTATTCTCGTTGACAAACCTTTCCACATAGCGGCTCAGGCTTTCGGTGATGCGGCTCTCTCCCAGATACTGTTGGGCTATGGGGGAGACGTATCCGCTCAGCTTTGCCCCTTCATCGATGAGGGGAGGGACAATGAGCCACAACATACCGGTCAGTGCCGACAGCACCAAGACCAGAGCCACGACGATACTTACCACGCGGTTGCGCAGCCGGCACCGGTATTGCAGAAAGCGCACCAGCGGATAGAGCATATAAGCCAACAGCCAGGCGATGGCGAAAGGTAGTAGCACCGAACTCAGTCGCTTGACAAAGAGCCCGATGCCCACCAGCAGCAGGACAATGGTCACGTCGCGTATGAAACTGTCGAATGTAATCTTTTTTTCCATATTAATTCCCACCTTTCACCCTTCATCCCTTCGTCGCTTCCTGATAGCAGTGACGGCAGAGCGGTTCGTACTCCTGTTTTTCGCCCAACATCACCTGTTTCTCGCCGGCCACGATACGGTGGCTGACGTAGGCCAGGGCACCACAGCGCACACAGATGGCGTGCTGCTTGGCCACGTCGTCGGCTATGGCGCAGAGGGCGGGCATGGGCCCAAAGGGACGGCCCTGGAAGTCGAGGTCCAGTCCGGCCACGATGACGCGCACTCCGCGGGCGGCCAGTTCCTGACAGACATCCACAATGCCCGGGTCGAAGAACTGTGCCTCGTCGATGCCCACCACCTCATTGTCGGCCGACATCAGTAGGATGCTTGCCGACGAGTCGACAGGTGTCGACGGAATGGAGTTCCCCTCATGCGAGACAACATCCTCTTCGGAGTACCGGGTGTCGATGGAGGGCTTGAATATCTCCACCTTCTGCCGGGCAAACTTCGCCCGCTTCATGCGTCGGATGAGTTCCTCCGTCTTGCCCGAGAACATCGAGCCACAAATCACTTCCACACGCCCCTGGCGCATGATTTCTCCGTTTCTTTCTGCTATGGTCATGGACATGGCCTTAAATAAGTTTAGTACTATATTCGGTACAAAGTTAATCAATATTTCTGGGCTATAAGGAAGAATATAGCGAAAAAGTGCGGAGGAATGGAAAATCTTTCGTATTTTTGCATTCGTATATGGGAACTTTGTACGTTGTACCTACCCCTGTGGGCAATCTGGAGGACATCTCTGCGAGAGCCCTGCGCCTGTTGCGCGAAGCCGACCTGATACTGGCCGAGGATACGCGCACATCGGGCAACCTGCTTCGCCACTTCGATATCCGGCGGCCTATGCAGTCGTTCCATAAATTCAACGAGCATCAGGTGGTTTCCACCATCGTGGCGCGTCTGCAGGGAGGCGAACAGATGGCTTTGGTCTCCGATGCAGGCACACCGGGCATCAGCGACCCGGGCTACCTGTTGGTTCGCGAGGCCATCAAACAGGGTGTGGAGGTTATCACGCTGCCTGGCCCGACGGCTTTCGTGCCGGCACTGGTCTCGTCGGGTCTACCCTGCGACAAGTTCTGCTTCGAGGGTTTCCTGCCCCAGAAGAAGGGACGCATGTCGCGTCTGGAGCAGTTACGGACAGAACCGCGTACGATGGTCTTCTACGAAAGCCCCCACCGTGTGGTGCGCCTGCTGGAGCAACTGGCCGAGGTGTTCGGAACAGAGCGCCCCGTGAGCGTGTGCCGCGAGATATCCAAGGTGCATGAAGAGTCGGTACGCGGCAGTGTGACAGAGGTACTTGCCCACTTTCAGGAGACGGAACCCCGAGGAGAATTCGTCGTCGTCGTGGGCGGAATGGAAGAAAGTGAAAAGGCGCCCCTTGACCCTTCTCACTCTTCTTGCCCCCCAAAAATACTATCGAAATATCAACGAAAACAAATAAATAACGAAACATTATGAAAAAGTTTTTTATCTTGGCTATGGCCCTGATGGCACTGGCCTCTTGTGACAAGAACTCTACCAAACAGGCTCAACTCGAACGCGACTCGCTGATGCAGGTCATCAACCAGAAGGATGAGGAACTGAACGAAATCATGGGCTGTGTGAACGAAGTGCAGGAAGGTTTCCGCCGCATCAACGAAGCCGAGGGACGCGTGACTGTGGCCGACGGCAATCCGGAGAGTGCCTCGTCGCGCACCATCATTCAGGAAAACATGCAGTACATCCAGCAGGCAATGGAGCAGAACCGCGAACTCATCGGCCAGCTGCAGCAGCGCCTGAAGAGCACCAGCCTGAACGCCAAGGCTCTGGAGCGCACCATACAGAACCTGCAGGACCAACTCGAAGCCCAGAACCAGCGCATACAGGAGCTGGAGGCTTCGCTGGCCGAGAAGGACATCCTTATAGCCGAGCAGGGAGCACAGATCGACAACCTGAGCGAGAACGTGAACAACCTGACACAGGAAAACCGTAAGAAGTCGGATACCCTGGCTTCACAGGACAAGAATCTGCACACCGCATGGTTCGTATACGGCAGGAAGTCCGAGCTGAAGGAACAGAAGATACTGAAGGACGGAGACGTGCTGAAGACGGACGACTTCAACAAGGACTACTTTACGCAGATTGATATCCGCGTGGTGAAGGAAATCAAACTCTACAGCAAGAGTGCCACAATCCTGACAACTCACCCGAAGGGAAGCTACACGCTCGAGAAGGATCAGAAGGGCGAGTACGTACTGCGCATCAACGACGCCCAGAAGTTCTGGAGTGTCAGCAGGTATCTGGTGGTTAAAGTGAAATAGAGCCCCTCTCCCTAAATCCCTCCCCCAATATGGGAGGGACTTTTAGGAATGGGATATCAGAAAAATGAGGAGATAAGAATGTCGAGAAAAGGCAGGGACTATTACTCCTCCCCTTCGGGGGAGGTCGGGAGAGGGGCTATGTCGGCCACTTCTGCAACACGTATGCAGGAGGGTCTGGGCGAGAATGGACACAGAAAATACTACCACGAGGAGCAGGGCCCCGAAACAGCCATACTCGTGGGCTTGATTACGCCGCAGCAGAACGAGCGCAAGACGCAGGAATATCTGGACGAACTGGAGTTCCTGGCCACAACGGCGGGCGCTGTGACGATAAAACGATTTACCCAGCGCATGAACGGCCCCAGCAGTGTCACCTACTTAGGCATTGGTAAACTGAAGGAAATCAGGGCCTACATCGAAGCCGAAGAGGAGGCGGAGCGCGAGGTGGGCATGGTCATCTTCGATGATGAACTATCTGCCAAGCAACTTCGCAACATCGAGGCCGAGCTGAAGGTGAAGATTCTGGACCGTACGAGCCTCATCCTCGACATCTTTGCCATGCGTGCCCAGACGGCCAACGCCAAGACGCAGGTGGAGTTAGCCCAGTATCGCTATATGTTGCCCCGTCTGCAGCGCCTCTGGACTCACCTCGAGCGCCAGGGTGGCGGCTCTGGCGGAGGAGGCGGAAAGGGTTCCGTGGGTCTGCGCGGACCAGGTGAGACGCAGTTGGAGATGGACCGCCGCATCATCCTCAACCGCATGTCGCTCCTGAAACAGCGATTGGCCGACATCGACCGCCAGAAGACCACCCAGCGCCAGGGACGCGGACGCATGATTCGCGTGGCACTGGTGGGCTACACCAATGTGGGTAAGTCCACGCTGCTGAACCTGCTGGCCAAGACCGAGGTGTTTGCCGAAAACAAACTCTTCGCCACGCTCGACACCACCGTGCGCAAGGTCATCATTGACAATCTGCCTTTCCTCCTCTCCGACACTGTCGGCTTCATCCGCAAACTGCCCACCGACCTGGTCGATTCCTTCAAGTCCACGCTCGACGAAGTGCGCGAGGCTGACCTGCTCGTACACGTAGTGGACATCTCGCACCCCGACTTTGAGGAGCAGATACGGGTTGTCGACCAGACGCTGGCCGACCTGGGCTGTGCTGACCGTCCCCAGATGATAGTATTCAACAAGGTAGATGCCTACACATGGGTGGAAAAGGACGAGGACGACCTGACGGAACCGACGCGCGAAAACCTGTCGCTAGCCGACCTCATGAAGACCTGGATGGCCCGCCTCAATGGCGACTGCCTCTTCATCTCGGCTCGCGAGCGCACCAACATCGATACCCTGAAGGACGTACTGTACAAAAAAGTAAGGGAACTCCATGTGCAGAAGTACCCTTACAACGATTTTCTTTTCAATCACTACGAAGAGGAAGGTGGAGTGGTCTCTTAGCGACTTCACCTTCCTACTTATCAGAATTTATAGTCGATACCGATGCCGAACACGTGATTCGTGCGTGAGAATTTCTCCGTGGCGGGCAGAGCCTGCATGGGGTCGGTCTTGCTGCCATAGTTCTCCGCACGGGTGTAATCCTTATAGATAGAGCAGAAGTAGCCGACATTCACGCGCAGACCCTTGATGACATTGAAGCCGGCACCCACGCCCACACTATAGCTGTCGCAGGCAAACGAGGTGTTCGACTGGTAGTCGTCCGAGAGTCCGTAGTCGGTGCGCTGTCCGCCTGCGCTGACGGTCACCACCTTCGAGATGTCCCACTCCAGGCCGGCCAGTATCTCCTGTGTGCCGTGGGTCAGTGTCTCCTGACGGTCGCCAGCCATCTTGGCATGCTTGTCGTCGAACCAGTGGTATTCCAGCGTGCCACGGAACTTGTTGGGGATGAACTCATAGCCAACAGCCACAGACAGCAGTCCGGGCATGTCGTAGCGATTCTTCACGTCGGGCAGATACGCTGCAATCTTTTGCACCATCTCCTGTCCCAGTGCAGGGGTCAGCGCAGCCACGGTAGCTTCGTTGCCCATAGCCTCAGCCATCGCCTTGATGTCAACGGGAGTCACTACACCCCCGGCTCCCACCTGGGCGATGCTCAGGGCGTTGGTCTTGTTGGGGATGTTCAGACGCGAACGGAACTCGTAACGGCCCGTTATGAGCAGGCGGTTAAGTTTGTAGTTTACGCTCAGCATGGGGCAGATGCCGAATCCCTTCTGGTCGACGTCCAACTGCATGTTCAGCGCCTCTTCGGGCAGACCCGTGGCAAGCATCACCATGGGATTGACCTTGGCAATGAGGTGTCCGCGACTGAAGCCGCTGTAGATGTTACCGCGCACGCCTACGGCAGCCGACCAGTGGTCGTTGAAGCGATAGGTCAGATTGGCCTGAATGCCGTAGATGTACTGTTTGCCTTGCATGTAGGCATCCAAGTTGTAGTAGTTAGGTGTCAGTCCGCCCGCACTCAGCTTGGCACGGATGGGCACCACCAGCGTAGGGATGCCCTCGTCGTAGGTCACCTTGCCGCCACTGCCCACGATACCGGCCATCATCGATACAGCCCACTTATTGTGTCTATACGAGGCAAAAAAGGCAGGAACGAAGGGGTTGGCTGTAGCTTTTCCCTCATACTTATGGTTCTCGAAACCCACGGCTGTGGCGTATGGCTGGGCCAGTGTGGTCTCGATGTTACGGTACTGGAAGGGCTTCTGTACGTTCAGCGACAGTTGCCATCCGTTATGTCCCCAGGCCAGACCTGCCGGGTTGCTGTAGGCAGCATCGATGTCAATGCTGGCGCCGCGTGCCATCATGCGGTCGAAGGCAATGTGGTAGTTGGTGTTGGTCATCAGCCCACCGGCATACGATGCAATTAAAAATGAAAAATTAAAAAATAAAAATGAAAGGATAATCTTCTTCATACGCATAAGGATTAAAATAAGAATTCGGTTGCAAAATTAGTCATATTTGAGGGCGTATGCGTTAGCATTTACGTCTTTTTTATTGTCATATTGTAAGAAAGTGCTGTTTTACTTTAATTTATGATTTTTAATTTTTAATTTTGTGGCATGTTAACCGATACCATATCCATTGAGTTATTCCGTAACACTAAGGACTGGAAGGGTCACGGCGAGATATTCCTGCACGACCACTTCTGGATGTTGCACGACTTCGAGATTCGCGACCGCGAGTTCCTCTTCACCACCCAGCCCTACCACATGTACGAAAACCGTGTGGTGTGGGTACGGAAGGGTTCGGCCAGCTACTCGTTCAATTTGGTGGACTATGACTTCCAGGCTGGCGACTTGGTCATCTTCTATGCAGACACGCTGGTGGAGAAGAAACGTCACTCACCCGACTTCCAGTTCGATGCCTTCCGCTTCGACGGACTGGTGGAGTTGTCGGCCGACGAGAAACCCATCAGCGAGCCCACCAGCTTCATCCGCCTGCACATGGACCAGCAGACGCTGCCCATCGTCAGTCAGCACTTCAGCCTCCTGTGGCAGGTGGTGCATCAGCAGCCCTACCCTCGCGAGAACGTGCAGCTACTCATCCACTCGCTCCTGCTCTACGCCGGGCGAAAACACGGGCAGTCCACCACTCCCCCGTCCGCTACCCGTCAGCAGGACACCCTGCGCCGCTTCGTGGCGCTGGTCAGTCGCTATGCCGGACGCGAGCGCAACATCCCATTTTATGCCGATCGCCTCTGCATGGCGCCTCACTATCTGAGCACCCTGGTCAAGCAGCAGAGCGGCCGCACCGTGATGCAGTGGATTAACGAAACGGCTGTGAAGGAGGTGAAGGTCTGGCTGGCCTACAGCGACGAGACCGCAGTCCAGATTTCCGAGCGCCTCGCCTTCCCCAATCCCGCTGCGCTGAACAAGTTCTTCAAGCGTGAGACGGGTCTTACCCCCATGCAATACCGCATCCTACACTGCAGGGACAGAGCACAGCAATCCGGCGAACTGTAAAAAAAAGAATAATCAGGTCATGCTTATAACTTTGTTGTCATGAAACTAACGAGAAAACAGTGTGTCGCATTGTGGCTGTTGCCCTTGTTGTGTATGTGCACAGCAGTGGCAGCACAAGATAGCGTAGGAGTACACCGTCATGCAGAGGATTCGTCCGACGTATTCTTCCGCCACATGAAACTGAATGAGGTGACGGTGACGGGCATTACGGGCAACACGAAGCTGAAGCACTCCACAACACCCGTGAATATTATAACGCCCAAAGTGTTGCGGGCTACGGCCTCCACCAACATCATTGATGCCATCAGCCATCAGCCTGGTGTAAGCCAGTTGAGTACAGGTGCCAGCATCTCCAAACCTATCATCCGCGGTCTGGGGTACAACCGTGTGGTGGTGATGAGCGAAGGGGTCAGACAGGAAGGCCAGCAATGGGGCGATGAGCATGGTGTGGAGGTCGACGGAAACGGCGTGGGCTCTGTGGAAATTCTGAAGGGGCCAGCCTCACTGATGTACGGCTCGGATGCTATGGCAGGCGTGGTCATCCTGCACCCCCTTCCGGCACCCGTGGAGGATGAACTGCGCATCAACGTCGGCTCGGAATATCAGACCAATAACGGACTCTTCGGCTATAACCTCTCCCTTGCCGGTAATAAGAAAGATATTGTGTGGGATGCCGGTTACAGCGATAAGATGGCGCACGCCTATAAAAACAAATACGACGGGTATGTGCCTGGCTCCCAGTTCCGCGAGCGGGCAGGACGCATGATGCTGGGTATCAATAGGCCAAAGATACACTCGCGGCTGACGGCAACGCTGTACCACCTGACACCAGGCATTATTGAGGGCGAACGCGACGACGTGACTGGCGAACTCGTGTGCTCGTCGGCTTCTCCTAAGACATACAGTAAGGCACTGCCTTTCCAACAGGTGAATCATTATAAAGTGGTATGGGACAACTCCTTCAACATCCGCAGGGGCTATCTGAAGGCCATCGTAGGCTATCAGCAGAACCGCAGACAGGAGTTTGAGGAGAGTGCCGACGAGTATGAACTCTACTTTAAGCTTCATACCGTCACCTACGACTTCCGTTACGTGACGCAGGAGTTCAACGGCTGGAAACTCTCAGCTGGATTGGGCGGTATGTACCAGCGGTCGGACAATCTGGGCGAGGAATATCTGATTCCCGACTATCATCTTTTTGACGGAGGGCTTTATGCCACAGCCACCAAGACCCTGGGCGACCGCTGGACACTGAACGGCGGCGTACGCTACGACCACCGCCACATACATGGAAAAGGACTGGTGGAGGACGGACAGCAGCGCTTTACCGACTTCACCCGCTATTTCAATGGAGTGACGGGCAGTTTGGGGGCCGTCTGCAACATCAATGAGCACTTTGACGTGCGTCTGAACCTGGCTCGTGGCTTCCGCACGCCCAACATGAGCGAGCTGGCTTCCAATGGTGTTCACGAGGGCTCCATCCGCTATGAACTGGGGTCGCAGAACCTGAAGGCTGAATACAGCCTACAGGGCGACCTCGGGTTAGACTTCACCTCGCGTTACGTGTCGGCACAGGTGGCACTCTTTGCCAACCGCATCAACAACTACATCTTTACCCATCGTCTGCCGCAGGTGATTGAAGACGGATACCTCACCTATGCATATACCCAGGGCAATGCACGCCTGATGGGCTTTGAGGCTGGTGCAGACTTTCATCCCATACACTCCGTTCACTTTGCCAACACCTTCTCCTACGTCAATGCACAGTTGCTCAACCAACCCGCTGACACCAAGTATCTTCCCTTCACACCCGCTCCGCGCTGGACGTCGGAACTGAAGTGGGAGATACTTCATCACTCGCACAACACCATTGCCCACTGCCACAAGGAATCGGTTCCTCACCGCTCCGCTCATCTCTCCTTCAATAACCTCTATGTTGCCGCAGGCCTCAACTACTGCCTCCGCCAGTCGCACATCTACAGTGCCGACGAGACGGAAACCGTCACACCCTCCTATGTACTGCTGAACTTCTCGGCAGGAACGGATGTGCAATGGAAGGGGAAGAGGGTTGCAGAGTTCTATGTAACTGCCGAGAACGTGCTGAACACCGCCTACCAGAATCATTTGAGCCGACTCAAATATACCGATGTAAACAATCTCACCGGTCGCCGCGGTGTTTACAACATGGGACGCAACATCTCGTTTAAGTTAGTAATCCCTTTAGATGCCCGTTTCTGATGAAACGACCCTGACAATCGGGCTTGCGTTATCTCATCCAATACTCGCGTTTCATCTTGGTGTCGAATAGCCACTTGGCCCAGCGGGGGTGGCGCAGCACCATGCGGAAAAGCAGGCGACACAGCGCAGTGTTGGCAAAGCGGAACAGGCGGTCCTGTGCATGCATCTTGACAAAGACTTGTCTGTTGGTTTCAGAGAAAGGCCGCTGCTCCACGATGGCACGCTTGGCATTGAAGGCCGTTTGGAAGGCATCGTACAGGCCCTCACCGGTAATCCGGTTTGGGAAGCCTCCGGCATCGCCGATGAAGATGATGTGCTCGTGCGTGGACTGCACGGTTTTCATGGGTATGTATCCTCCCACTATGCGCCCCTGGGGAACACCGAAGTCTGCCATCAGTCGTTGGAAGTGTTCGCGGTCGGTTACCGGGCCGTTAAAGCCCCATACATCCCGTCCTATACCGGGGAACTTATAGAAACAGCCTGGGAAGTATTTGCTGGAAAAATGCGAAATGATGTTCTTGGGTTCAGACTCTTCGGTGTACTGCTCGATGAAGAATACATTGTGGGCATAGTCTCCGAACATCTGTTTGCGGACACGGCTGTGCGCCCCGTCGGCAGCCACAAGGTATCGGCACGATATCCGGGTGCCGGATTTCAGGTTTACCGTCAGCCGTCCGTCTGCCTGCACCTCATATCGGTCAAAGGCATCCTGCAGCACTTCGCCGCCGTGCTGCATATAGTGTTTCAGCAGCGAGTAGTCAAAGTCCTTGCGGTTGGTCATGCGCAGTTCATACTCTGCATCGAACTCACAGACGGGATCCTTGTCAAACTGCAGACGAAGATTCCAGACGGGACGGTAGTCATAGCTGACACCAGGCATGAGTCGGTCCAGCAGACGCCAGGCCTTGGGGGTCAGTCCGCCGCCACATATCTTGTCGCGGGGGAAGGTGGCGCGATCCACAATCAGACATTCCACTCCGGCCTGTTTCAGTTGATAGCCGCAGACGCTACCTGCCGGTCCGCCGCCGATAATTACTACATCTACGTTTCTTGTTGTTGCCATCTCTTTGTGTGTTTAACGCCGACTGCGAAAGAAGTCCTGCATCAGCTGTCGGCACTCTTCTTCCAGGACGCCTGTCGTGACTGTGGTCTTGGGATGCAGGGCCTCTGGAGCATATCGCTGATAGCCCCGTTTCTCATCACCGGTACCAAACACCACACGCCCCACCTGTGCCCATCCCAGTGCACCGGCACACATCACGCAGGGCTCCACGGTGACGTACAGCGTACAGTCCGTAAGGTATTTGCCTCCCAGGGCATCGGCTGCAGCGGTCAGGGCCTGCATTTCGGCGTGTGCTGTCACGTCGCGGAGTGTCTCCGTCAGGTTGTGTCCCCGCCCGATGATGTCGCCCCTCGGGCTGACCACCACTGCCCCGATGGGAATCTCGCCCTCCCGGAGTGCCTGACGGGCTTCTGCCAGTGCCTGTTGCATGAAGTAGTTGTCGTCTCTGGTCATGAATATGAAATATCAATTATCCTACGGCTCCTTCCAGACTGACGCCGAGCAACTTCTGGGCCTCGGCGGCAAACTCCATGGGCAGTTTGTTCAATACGTCCTTGGCATATCCGTTGACAATGAGGCCAACGGCTTCTTCAAGAGGGATGCCGCGTTGGTTGCAATAGAAGAGTTGGTCTTCCGAAATCTTACTGGTCGTGGCCTCGTGCTCCACTACGGCTGTCGGATTCTGTACGTCCATGTAGGGGAACGTGTGTGCGCCGCATTTGTCACCCAGCAGCAGGGAGTCGCACGACGAGTAGTTGCGTGCCCCGTCGGCATTCTTGCCCACGCGCACCAGTCCGCGGTAGGCGTTCTGACTGCGTCCGGCGCTGATGCCCTTGCTGATGATGGTGCTCTTGGTGTTCTTGCCCAGATGAATCATCTTCGTCCCCGTATCGGCTTGCTGGAAGTTGTTGGTCAGCGCCACGCTATAGAATTCGGCCTGCGAGCCGTCGCCCGAAAGCACGCAGCTGGGATATTTCCAGGTGATGGCCGAGCCGGTCTCCACCTGGGTCCAAGACAGCCGGCTGTTTCGGCCACGCAGATGTCCTCGTTTCGTCACCAGATTCAGCACGCCTCCCTTGCCTTCCTTGTCGCCCGGGTACCAGTTCTGCACTGTCGAGTACTTGACTTCGGCGTTCTCCATAATCACAATCTCCACGATGGCGGCATGTAGCTGATTCTCGTCGCGCATGGGGGCTGTGCAGCCTTCGAGATACGATACGTATGAATCGTCGTCGGCTACAATGAGCGTGCGTTCGAACTGTCCCGTACCGCGGGCATTGATACGGAAGTAGGTGCTGAGCTCCATGGGGCAGCGCACACCCTTGGGGATATAGACAAACGACCCGTCGGAGAAGACTGCGCTGTTCAGGGCGGCAAAGAAGTTGTCGCGATAGGGCACTACCGACCCTAAGTACTGGCGTACCAAGTCGGGATGTTGGCGCACGGCCTCGCTGATGGAACAGAAGATAATGCCCTTCTCCTGCAGACGTTCGCGGAAGGTTGTCTTCACCGAGACGGAGTCCATCACGGCATCCACCGCCATACCGCTCAGTGCCATACGCTCCTCCAGAGGGATGCCCAGTTTGTCGAACGTCTTCATCAGTTCGGGGTCAATCTCTTGCCCCTTACTCCCTGCCCCTTGCCCCTTCTGGGCCGTCGGGTCGGCATAGTAGGAGATGTCCTGATAGTCTATCTCGGGCATATTCAGGTGTCCCCAGGTGGGTTGCTTCAGCATCTGCCAATGGCGGAATGCCTTCAGGCGGAAGTCCAGCAGCCACTCGGGTTCGCCCTTCTTTTCCGAAATCAGGCGAACGACGTCCTCCGACAACCCTTTCTCGATGATGTCGGTCGTGACGTCGGTCGTGAATCCGTATTCGTATGTCTTGTCGGCTATCTCGCGGACAAGGGCATTGTCTTTATTCTTCTTCTCCTCCATCATTTACTTCTTCACTTACGTTGGGGAACAGATATCTCGGGGTTGCCTTCAAGGCCTGGACTAAGGGATTCGTCTCGACCTGACTCTTCACTTCGCGGACATAGTCGACGAGCATCATCAGACAGCCCAGCAACAGGGCGTATTTCAGGAATCCCACTGCGGCGCCCAGCAGTTTGTTCACTGTTCCTATTACGATGATTTCGTCCAGCAGTTTGGTTATCATCCACGCCACGAAGCCCAGGGTCAGGGGCACTATAATCCAGATGAGCAGAAACCCAAAGACTCCGAAGCCTACCTGTTCATAATAGCGGTAGGCCAGATAGAGTCCGATAAAGAAGCCTGTGAAAGAAATGACCTCCCGAAGAAGGCCATTCCTCCAGCCTCTAAATGCTCCATAGAGCAGAATAGCCAGACAAATAAGAGCAATCACAGTTTCGCCTTAATCTCGATTTCCTGGAAGGTTTCGAGAATGTCGCCTTCACGCAGGTCGTTGTAGTTGACGAGCGAGATACCGCACTCAAAGTTGGTAGTCACCTCCTTCACGTCGTCCTTGAAACGCTTCAGGGCATTAATTTCGCCGGTGTGTACAACGATGCCGTCGCGAATGACGCGGGCCTTGTTCGTACGGCTGACCTTGCCCTCGATGACGTAGGCACCGGCCACAGTACCCACCTTCGAGATGTGGTAGACCTGGCGCACCTCCACCTGGGCGGTAACTTCCTCCTTGATTTCGGGCGAAAGCATACCCTCCATGGCGTCGCGCACCTCTTCGATGGCGTCGTAGATGACGCTGTACGTGCGTATGTCCACTCCCTCCTGCTCGGCCAGACGGCGGGCAGCGCTGGACGGACGTACCTGGAAGGCTACGATGATGGCATCGGAGGCCGCTGCCAGGTTGACATCGTTCTCACTGATTTGTCCCACGCTCTTCTGGATGACGTTGACCTGAATCTTCTCCGTAGAGAGTTTCAGCAACGAGTCGGAGAGGGCCTCGATAGAACCGTCCACGTCGCCCTTGACGATGATGTTCAGTTCCTTGAAGTTGCCCAGGGCGATACGACGACCGATTTCGTTCAGGTCGACACGCTTCATCGTGCGCAAACCCTGTTCGCGGGCCAGCTGCTCACGCTTGTTGGCAATCTCGCGAGCCTCCTGGTCGCTATCCATCACGTGGAAGGTATCGCCAGCCGTCGGGGCTCCGTTCAAACCCAGTATGGTGGCAGCCTGCGAGGGGCCGATTTCCGTCACGCGCTGTCCACGTTCGTTGAACATGGCCTTCACGCGACCGTAGCTTGTACCGGCCAGCATGACATCGCCCACACGCAGCGTACCGTTGCTGCAGAGCACCGTGGCCACGTAGCCACGACCCTTGTCGAGCGACGACTCGATGACCGTGCCCGTACCCTTGCGGTTGGGGTTGGCCTTCAGGTCGAGCATCTCGGCTTCCAGCAGCACCTTCTCCAGCAGTTCCTGCACACCGATACCCTTCTTGGCACTGATGTCCTGACTCTGGTATTTGCCGCCCCAGTCCTCGACGAGGAAGTTCATGTTGGCCAGATGCTCCTTAATCTTCTCCGGATTGGCAGCGGGCTTGTCTATCTTGTTGATGGCGAACACGATGGGCACGTTGGCAGCCATAGCGTGGTTGATGGCCTCCTTGGTCTGCGGCATGATGTCGTCGTCGGCTGCCACGATGATAATGGCAATGTCGGTGACCTGTGCACCACGGGCACGCATGGCGGTGAATGCTTCGTGACCCGGCGTGTCGAGGAAGGTCACGTGGCGACCGTCGTCGAGCGTCACGTTATAGGCACCGATGTGCTGCGTGATGCCGCCGGCCTCACCGGCGATGACGTTGGTCCGGCGGATGTAGTCGAGCAGAGAGGTCTTACCGTGGTCGACATGTCCCATCACCGTTACGATGGGAGCACGCGGTTGCAGATCCTCCTCGCTGTCCTCCTCTTCCACTACGGCTTCGCTTACTTCAGCGCTGACGTATTCGGTGGTGAACCCATATTCCTCGGCAATGAGGTTGATGGTCTCGGCGTCCATGCGCTGGTTGATGCTGACCATGATGCCGATGCTCATGCACGTACCGATAATCTTCGTCACGGGCACGTTCATCATCGTGGCCAACTCGTTGGCGGTCACGAACTCCGTCAGCTTCAGCACTTTGCTCTCCTCGGCCTGGTGTTCCAGTTCCTCCTCCATTCCTTGGCGGATGGCATCGCGCTTTTCGCGGCGATACTTGGCACCCTTGCCCAGTTTGTTGTCCTTCGAGGTCAAGCGGGCCAGTGTCTCGCGTACCTGCTTGGCCACTTCCTCGTCGCTAACCTCCTGTGGCAGTACGCTCTGCTTGGGCTGGTTCTTCTTTTTCTTCTTGCCGCCAGCCTGCTGTTGCTGCTGGTTCTGCTGTTTATTGCGGTTCTGGTTGCCGCCTTGCTGCTGGTTGGCAGCGTTCTTGGCTGCACCCATCGATGCCTTGCGGGCTTCCGATTCGACGTCGACGCGCTGCTGTCCAATGCGGGCACGCTTCTGCTTGCCCTGTTTCTCTTCGCGCTCCTTGCGCTTCTCCTCCTTGCTCTTCTTTTTGGGGCGCGTACTCTGGTTCATGGCCGAGAGGTCGATATGTCCCTTCACGGTCAGTGTGGGTGCGGCCACGTTCTCCTTGTTCAGACGGAATACACCGTCTTCCGAAACATCGCCGATGGCGGGTTTCGCCTTTTTCTGTCGTTCGGGTTTCGGAGTGGGTTCGGGCTCGACCTCTGCTACGGGTTCCTCTGCCTCGGCCTCCGTCTCTACGGATTGGGGGGCGGGTTCGGGCATTGCCTCAGGTTGTACGTCGACTACTGTTTCTTCCTTTTCGGCAGGTCTCTCCTTTGCCTCCTCCACAACTTCGACTACGGGTTGTGGTTCGACAACGGGCTTCGCTTCGGCTTTGGGTTGAGGCTTCGTTTCGGGTTGTGATTTTGGGGCATTCAAGTCAATTTTGCCCACCACCTTCGGACCGCTCACGTTGACTTTCGTGGTCTCGGCCATCACCTCTTCGCGCCGGGCAGCCTTTTCCTTCTCCTTGCTGCTCTGCCGCTGTTGTTGCATCTCCGTGGCCTCTTTGCGCAATCCCTTGTCGGGGCTGAACTCCTTGAGCAATAATTCGTATTGTTCCTCCGTTATGCGACTATTGGGGTTGGCCTCCACCTCGGTAAAGCCTTTCTTCTGTAGAAACTCGACAGCCGTCTGCAGTCCTACATTACATTCTTTGGTTGCTTTATTTAGTCTTATGCTCATGTTCCTTCACTTTTCACTTTATTCTTGCTCTTCCTCCTCCTCGAATTCGGCGGCCAGGACGCGCAGGGTGTCGTCTACGGTCTCCTCTTCCAGGTCGGCCTCCTTGATAATCATTTCGCGCGGGGCGTTCAGCACCTGGCGGGCGGTGGTCAGGCCAATCTTCTTCAGTTCCTCGATGACCCAAGGTTCGATTTCGTCGGCGAAGTCGTCGAGCTGGACGTCCTCTTCCTCCTCTTCGTTGAGTTCGCGGAATACGTCGATGGTGTAGCCCGTCAGCATGGAGGCCAGTTTGATGTTGGCACCACCCTTACCGATGGCCAGGCTCACCTGGTCGGGATCCAGGAACACTTCTGCCTTGTGGTTCTCCTCGTCCAGCTCCACGCGGTTCACTTCAGCCGGACTGAGGGCACGGGTGATGAAAAGCTGCGGGTTCTGGGTGTAGTTGAGCACGTCGATGTTCTCGCCGCGCAGTTCGCGCACGATGCCGTGTACACGGCTACCCTTGACACCCACGCAGGCACCAACGGGGTCGATGCGTTCGTCGTAACTCTCTACGGCCACCTTGGCGCGTTCGCCGGGGATGCGGGCAATGCGGTGGATGGTGATGAGTCCGTCGTTGATTTCGGGCACCTCGGCCTCCATCAGTCGGCGCAGGAAGTCGGGGCATGTGCGGCTCAGGATAATCTTGGGGTTGCCGTTCGCATTGTCCACACGCAGGATGCAAGCCCTCACGGTCTCGCCCTTACGGAAGAAGTCGCCGGGAATCTGTTCCTGCTTGGGCAGCAGCAACTCGTTGCCTTCGTCGTCGAGCAGCAGCAGTTCGCGCTTCCAAACCTGATAGACTTCGCCGCTGATGATTTCGCCCACGCGGTCCTTGTACTGGTTGTAGAGCGTGTCGTGCTCCAGTTCCAGGATGCGGCTGGCCAGTGTCTGGCGCAGGGTCAGGATGCTACGGCGTCCGAAGCTTGCAAAGTCCACCTGTTGGCTCACTTCCTCACCCACCTCATAGTCGTCCTCAATCTTTCGTGCCTCACTCAGGCTGATTTCGCGCTGGGGATCCTTCACCTCGCCATCCTCCACGACCGTGCGGTTGTGGTAGATTTCGAAGTCGCCCTTGTCGGGGTTCACAATCACGTCATAGTTCTCGTCCGACCCGTAGGTTTTGGCTATGACGCTGCGGAAGCATTCCTCCAACACACTGACCAGCGTAGCGCGATCGATGTTTTTCATCTCCTTGAAATCGGAGAAGGACTGAATCAGGTTTACCTTCTCCGGTGCTTTTGATTTTGTTGCCATTATATTGATTTTTATGATTTTTACTTAACTTTTATCAGATACTTTGTATAGGCCACTTCGTTGTAGGCGAAATTCATCTGTACCAGTTCCTTGCGGGCACGCTTGGCCCCTTCGGGTTTCACTTTCTGCTCCACTTCCATAGAGAATCCCTCGTCGGAGACCTCCACCAGTGTGCCCTGATACTTGTGTCCGTCGCGGGTTTGTGTCTCCACGGGCGAACCGATGTGGATTTCATATTGGCGGCGTACGCGGAAGGGCTGTCCCAGTCCGGCACTGCCCACTTCCAGTTCGTAGTCTTCCTGGTCGCGGTCGAGTCGCGACTCGATGTAGCGGCTCAGTTCGGCGCAGTCCTCTATCCACACTCCATCGGCATGGTCAATGGTCACCACGATACAGTCGTCGGCAGATACGTTGATGTCGACCAGGAAATACTCCTTGTCTGCCAACCACTCGTTTACCACACTCTCAACAAGTTTTTTGTCTATCATGATACAACTTTTATTAACGTGAAGTGAGGAACTCTTTCGGGCTCCTCACTTTCAACGCTGCAAATTTACGAACTTTTTCTGAACTTAGAAAATATTTTCCATAAAAATGCTGTTTTCTTCCTACCATTTATGTTTCATCTGCATTTCGTGGACGGGTAGGTCCTACTATGGTCGGGCCTTGGTCGACGCGTCGTCGGAACTCCGACGATACTAGAACGAGGCTCCGACGACGCGTCGTCGAGGCTTCGGTCCATCAACGCATACGCGCGTACGTGTATATGCGTTTGAGTGCGCGTTCCATATTATATTATATGCGCAGTTACGGGGTGGGGCTCTGAAGTGCCCAATAGAGGAAGGCGCCCACCATGAACATGACCATGATGGCCAGGGCGGCAATTCCTATCAGGAAACTGCGGTTAGCGGTACGGATGTTTCTTCGGCGTGTCATTTCCCTAAGATGTTATTGTATTTTTCTTTGTCCTTCAGCAGTTCCACGGCCCGGTCGTAGACCTTGTCGCTTCGCAACAGGTGCTGTGCGCGTCCCCGCTGGTAGTAGTACCGGCTGATGATTTCGTCCTCCAGATAGGGGCGAATGGCCTCGCGGTGGTGCATGAGTTCCGACTTCAAGTCGCCCTTCAGGGCTTGGCCCAACTGTGCGAAGAGGTCTTCTGCCCTCTCGTAGCACCCCTCCAGTTTGGCCGCGTCGCGCAGCACCTTCAGCATCTCCTCCGTGCGGCGGTTGGGTTTGAAGGAACTCTCGGCCACGTATTGTACGAACTGGTCGTAGTCCTCATCGCTCAGCGTGTAGCTGCTCGGCAAATCTATTTCGGTATGCCGTTGGGCATACTGGGTGACGAAGTTCATCATCTCGTCGCTCTCCACCACATCGTAGACCACCGAGGCCAGACTGTCAGGATGGGCCAGGATGTCGGGCTTAATGCCGCCGCCGTCACGCACTTCACGTCCACCACGGGTGTGGAAGATGCGCGTCAGCGAGTCGGGAACCGTGCCCACGCGGCCGTCAGCCGTCAGGTGGCGGTAGTCGTAGGCCTGGATGCAGCGTCCCGAGGGAATGTAGTAGCGCGAGATGGTGATTTTCAGATTGCCTCGGTAGGGCACTTCGTGGATGGCCTGCACCAGTCCCTTTCCGTAGGTGCGCGTGCCCATAATCACGGCTCGGTCCATGTCCTGCAGGCTGCCGCTCAGGATTTCTGCAGCGGAGGCCGAATTGCCGTTCACGAGCACCACGATGGGGGTGACCGTGTCCAGGGGTTCCGATGTCGTGAAGTATTCGCGGTTCGACGAGGCCAGTTTGCCTTTCGTGTACACCACTTTCTGTCCCTTCTCCACAAACAGGTTTACGATGTTGACAGCCTCGTCGATGGCCCCGCCCGGATTGTCGCGCAGGTCCAGCACCAGGCGTTTCATGCCCCGTTGTCGCAAGTTGGTGAGGGCGTGGCGCATCTCCTGTGTGGACCCCGTCGTGAAATTGGCCAGGTACAGATAGGCGATGCCGTCCTCCATCATGTCGTAGTAGGTGATGGTGGGCATCTGTATGTTTTCACGTTTCATCTGGAAGGTCAGCGGTTGTTTCTGTCCCATGCGCTTAACGCGCACCTCCACTCGTGTGCCCGGTTCGCCGCGCAACATACTGCTCACCTTGTCGGTGGGCATCTTGTGCACGTCTTTGCCGTCCACCGTGAGAAGGATGTCGCCGGCACGTATGCCACCTTTCTGACTGGGCGTACCCTCATAGGGTTCGATAACCATCACGCGCTCCTCCTTCGTGTTGTAGCGGATGATGCTGCCGATGCCTGCATATTTACCCGTAGCCATCTGGCGCAGTTCGTCATCGTCCTCGGGATAGTACTGTGTGAAGGGGTCCACGTGGCTCAGCATCGACTTGATGGTCCATCCGATGGTGGTGTCGGCCGACAGCGTATCCACGTAGTAGAGGTCGAGCTGGCGGTAGATGTCGTCGAAGAGTTCCAGATGGTGTGCAATCTCAGAGTTGTGGCTCTCCGTACGTTGCGAAGAGACATTGAGAAAATGAGAAAATGAGAGAATAAGAGAAAGGAATATAATGCGTTTCACTTCTATCGTCTTTTTAATTCTTTATTTCTAATTATTAATTATCTTCTCCGCTTCGCAGCGAATCTCCTCCCACGTCTGTTCGTCCAGTCGCGTCCCCACCACCTGAATGATGTGTTGCGAGAGCAGCGAGCCCATGCGCAGGCACTGTTCGAGGTTGCCATTCCGAGATAGGGCATACAGGAAACCTCCGGCAAAGAAGTCGCCGGCTGCCGTCGTGTCCACCACATCCAGACTTCTGCCCGGAACACAGACCTTCCGCCCGTCTGTCATGCCCAGGCTGCCGCGTTTGCCCACCTTCACCACAGCCCAACGTGCCAGGCTGCCAATCTCGTGCAGGGCCTCTTCGGGGTTCTTACCTTCCGTGAAGGCAGCACTCTCCTCCTCGTTGGCGAAGACGATGTCGATGTACCTTGTAACCAAATCGCGAAGCACGGACAGGTTCTCGCGGACCACGTTGTAGCTGGCCAGGTCGATGCTCGTAGTCATACCCAAATCCTTGGCCACCTCGCATATACGGCGGATGAGGGCATGGTCCTGCACCAGATAGCCCTCGATGTGCAGGATGTCATAGCCCTCAAACAGGTCGGGCGTGATGTCCTCTGCTGCCAGTTTCCCGGCTACGCCAAGGTATGTGGCAAAGGTGCGTTCGGCATCGGGGCTGATGAAGGTGTTTGCTACACCCGTTGCCCCGCCCTGCCCTATCAGCCGGGCTTCGATGCCCACGGTGCGACAATTCTCCGTGAAGAAGTTCCCCATGTTGTCGTCGCCCACGCGACCCACGAATCCAGGGTGTGTCCCCAGATTGGCCAGAGCCAGCATGGCGTTGCCTGCACTGCCTCCCGTGGCTCGTGTAGGATGCCATTGCTCCAACTCCTGAGCCAACCGCAGCTGCTGTTCCCCGTCGATGAGCTGCATGCCGCCCTTGGCAAGGCCTAAGTGCTGCAGTTGTGCATCATTTTCCAGTCGGACCAAAACGTCCACCAATGCATTACCAATACCAATAATTCTGTTCATTTCGCATAATTTTTTGCAAAGATACAAATTTTTTTGCTTATTTATTTTGCATATCCAAAATTTCTTTATACCTTTGCACTCGCAATCGAAAAATAACCCGCTTCAGTAGCTCAGTTGGTTAGAGCACCTGACTGTTAATCAGGGGGTCGTTGGTTCAAGCCCATCCTGAAGCGCCTTAGAAATCAAGGAGTTACGAGA
>CAJOJA010000026.1 GCA_905234735.1 uncultured Bacteroidaceae bacterium
GGTGGTAACAGAATAA
The DNA here is from genome assembly GCA_905234735.1 of uncultured Bacteroidaceae bacterium. Classification (GTDB taxonomy): domain Bacteria; phylum Bacteroidota; class Bacteroidia; order Bacteroidales; family Bacteroidaceae; genus Physcousia. Next base: position 17 of record CAJOJA010000026.1, read on the forward strand.
ATGATTATCTTTGCACTCACTAAGAAGCGTTCTTTGGAAATGTGTATAACGAGACAGAATATGTAATTCAGCTCGTTTCTAAAACGTTACCTAATTACCATTTGAGTTAAGGTAACAAAGTGATTTCTAAAGAGTTATAAATTTCCCCGTAACAACAATCGGTGATATGGCTTTTTATGATGAAGAGGATTTTGATTATTCTTTGACTCTTCCTTCTACCATTACAGAGTATTCTGAAGCAGCATTTGATGGGTTAGGAGTTTCTGCTTTGATATGGAACAGCAATAAGCCCCTTAGTAACAGACAATTTGAGGAATGCGATATTTCAACAGAGAACTTTCTTCTTTATGTAAAGGCCTCCGATTTGGCTCCAAGCAAGATAAAGAATATTATTGTGAATGATATTGCTGAAAAAATAGTTTTGAGTAATAATGCACCTTTCCATTGTCCACGTGAATTTACTGCACGGCAAATTAGCTATCGGAAGGCATTCAGATTGCAAACGGGATTAAATGGAGAATGTGCCGGATGGGAAACAATAGTCCTTCCATTTGACGTGCAGAATATATCTCATGCCACAAAAGGCGTACTCACACCTTTTGCTGATTTTGCTTCTGGTGGTTCTTCGAAACCATTTTGGCTCTATTCCTATTCTGAGAATGGATTTGTGAAAGCGAGTTCCATCAAGGCCAATATTCCATATCTGATAGCAATGCCACACAATAGTAGCTATTCTTCTTCATACGATTTGTCGGGTTCTGTTACTTTTTCAGCAACTAATACTAAAGTTCTGACGTCATACAGTATTAATGTCGCCGATAACGAGTATGAATTTTACCCTTCAAGTCAAGGTAAAACATTTATCCCATCATACTACTATTATCCCGCATATCCACAATATTTTGTCCTTAATCGAACTGAATATAAGGATATAACAGGGACAATATATCCCGCAGGTAGTAAGTTCTTTGAATCGTTATTTCAATGTAGTCCCTTTGAAGCATTCTTCTTTATGGAAGATGCAAACGTTAAAGGTTTTATTGACATCGAATTTGCTGATGACCAAGAAACATCCGTTAACGGATGGATAAACGCAGAGAATACACACCAAAGTCAAGACGTATTTACAATTTCTGGGCAAAAAGTTAAGTCCATGCTTACTGATGAGCACGGGATACATAATTCTCAGTTGCCTAAGGGTATATATATTATTCGTGGAAAGAAAATTATGGTTAAATAAAATCAATAATCTATACCATTATGAAAGTTAAAAATTTTGTTTTGTTGTTGGTATTACCAATGTTCTTCATTCTACCTATTTGGGCACAGCAAGGTGTAGCAGGCAAAACCATGTTAGAACGATTAGAGAGTGAAGGTTTGTATGTACATCAGTTGCAATCATTAAAATTAATTGATTGCGAGTATGTATTCATGAATGTTGCCACGGGAGAATATCTGAAGGGTGGCGGAAGCTGGGGTACACACTTATTTGCAGGGAAAATCGGAGTGCCATTGAAGATTATTCCATCGGGTGCAAAATATAGGCTATATTCGGGAATCAATGGAGGATATGTAAATATAGGTGGTTTTATCGACGGTACGATTGACACTTATGTTGACATGGATATCAAACAAATAGCTGATGGCATATTCACCATTTCGGCTATAAATAACTACTTGATGAAAGTTGACGAAGAAACAAGTCTTGTGGATTTCTATGGTGAAGAAGCCTCAGACACAAAGGCGCAATGGAAAATTGTGAATGCCGAATTATTGCAATATGTAAATGAAGTGAATTTACACCTAGCTACAGAGAACAATCCTGTTGATGCTACATTTATGATTCCATGTGCAGATATCGAAAATGCCCATTTTCCCAGTAATGAAGCATGGATTGTCGAAGAAAATGGGACGAAAATTGTATGGGGAATTCAGACTATTGATTCTGAACCTATTATGGAAGTGTACAGACACCTCGGAGTCACGAATGGTTTTTCTGTTAGCCAAACCATCACTCTACCTCCAGGCCTATATAAACTTCAGGTACAGGGGTTTTACAGAGATGGATATTATGATCAAGCAGCTATTGCGCATAATAATGGAACCGAAGAGATATGTGCTTCGCTTTTTGCTAATGAGAAAAGCATTCCTCTTAAATCTATTTTCAGCGAAAATCGGAAAAAAGCAGATAAGGGATTTGCTGTGATGTCGACTGCTGGATATGTGCCAAATTCATTTACTCAAGCAGGCTATACATTCCAACAAGGAGCATACGAAAACGAACTTATGTTTATTGTTGAAGAAGGGCATGAAGAAGTTACGATAGGAATAAAAGGCACGGCTTCTGATAAACCCTATAACTGGACCGCATTCGACAATTTCCGCCTAACATATTATGGTTCTCAATCGATTGAGGCTAATCAGTCATATTATGTGATGAACGTAGCTAAACAGAAATACATCTCCAACGGTTCTTATTGGGGAACGCATATTATGGTAAGTGACCATGGTATTCAAATCGTACCCCAAAAGACGGGAGCATATTATATTCTATACAGTGGCTTTTTCTCTCCTGTAGATGATAGAGATGGAGCTCCCTATGGTGCTATTGGGTTAGAAGGATATGTAAACAATTACCAAGAAATTAGTCACCGAATAACTAACGTACAAAGTGGAACCTATTTCATTCAAGCACTTAATGGGGCTTTATTATCGTCAAATAACGATGATAATGAGGTGAATTTCATTGGTTATGACACCAATGATTCTCACGCCCATTGGATTTTTATTCCAGAGGAAACTGTGGATGTTAATCGAATTGTTGCTCTGGAGTTTGCAGATGAAACTCATCCTATTGATGTTACATATAAAATAAATGACCCCGGTATGGATCCAGAAGATGCTCGTTGGGAGTGGTATGCTTATCGCGATGATGGAACAGAATGGTATGCAGGAGCTGGCACAATGGATAGTGAATCAATTTCAGAAATCTATAGAGGCACAGGATCTGGAGAATATTCTGTATTTCAAACCATAAAGCTACAGACAGGACACTACAAACTTAAAGTTCAGGCATTTTACAGGGATGGCAGTTATTTTTATGCAGGCCAAAGGCATAATGATGGAACAGAACAATTAGATGCGATATTATTTGCTGGAGACGTTTACGAAGTTCCGATTAAATCGATATTCGATGAAGCAAAAATGCGTTCTGAGCGAGGATGGTCAACATGGACAGAAGCAGGAGGCTTTATCCCCAACACTATGGCTGAAGCAGGATATGCGTTTCAAACGGGTGCATACGAAAATGAGTTGGATTTTGATGTGACAGAAGAAGACGAAGGTGAGTTTCAAATTGGTATAATGGGACTTGAAAGTTTTCACTATCAGAACTGGTTAGCATTTGACAATTTCAGACTTTATTATTATGGCAATAAACAGCAGGAAACCACCCATACAGTAACATATATGATTGATGGAGAAACCATTTATACGATAGATTTGAACATTGGCGGAACAATCTCTCATATACAAGCACCAGAGAAAGAAGGATATACATTTAAGGGTTGGAATATTACTCAGGAAATAATGGGAAACGAAGACGTTGTTATTACAGGAACTTATGAAGTTAATTCGTACATAATTTATTATTATGTTAATAATGAAATATGGGCAACAGATGAAGTAAACTATGGCGACCCCGTGGTGCTTCGTGAATCCTGCGAGTCAGATAATCCAAACCATACTTTCGATGGATGGGATGGTGAGCACTATGATACCATGCCCGCACATGATATAAGATATGATGCTCGTTTCACAGATGGTATAGATGGACTACAAATGGATGGCTCCAGAACGGTGAAAGTATATGCCGTTGACGGCCGTTTGATTCATTCAAATGTGCCTGTCAAAGACATTCAGAAGGTTTTACCTGCTGGCATATACATCATTAATGGACAAAAGATCATTGTAAAATAATACGGCTTTTAAATGCAGTCCATACGTACATTTATCCTTATTCCTTTGCTGTTCTTTTCCTTGTGTGCGTTGGCACAAAAGGAGAAGACAGTAGAGGTGGATGCTGAATATTACTATGATGAGGATGTCTCGAAGGCAAATGCGAGGCAGCATGTCCTTAATCAGGCTAGATTAAATGCTATTAAGAAAGCATTTCCCGGAACCATCATCGCCCAGGAGAATACGTTGGTGCTCAGTAGCAATACAAGTGGTGATGCAGAAGATTTCTATTCTTTCAGTAAAATTGCATCCAGAGGAGAAATCATAAAAGAAGATTACAGGTTTGTAAAACTTCCAGAAAACGAAATCGGACAAGATGGCTTTCGCTGTATATTGAAAGCACGTGTCCGTGAACTTTGGAACAAACCGGAATTCTCTTGGTCAATCTTACATAATGGGGTGGATGAAAAGGATTCAACAACAGTGTTTGTAGAAGGAGACCATTTATATTTGTCCTTTGATGCTCCGTGTGATGGATATTTGGCTGTTTATTGCATTTATGGTGATTATAAAACGGCGCAATGTCTGATTCCTCATCAGAAAGACGGGAAGGGTATTTACCGAATAAGGGGTGGTCAACATTATGTGTTTTTTGCTCCCCAAGTGGATAATGGTGATGGTGATGTCAACCACTGGACAGATGAGCTAATTCCATTTTGTGCTGGAGAACATGTGGAATATCCCCAGTTCTATGCCATCTTTTCCAAACGGGAGTTTACATGTGCTGAGAAGGCTAAAAAGGCAAATAGGTCACAGCGAATAGGAGGCAAGGACTATTCTGTCCCACCAGAATTGTCCTATCGAGATTTCGAAAATTGGCTGACAAGACAACGAATCAATGACGAGGGAATGCAAATTGAAATAAAACAAATTAAAATTCTAAAAAGGGGAAACGATAATTAATTTTTAAATCATTCAAACAACTATGAAAAAATTTATCATTATTTTGTTAGCCATGCTGACAACATCGGTTTCCGTGCATGCAGGAAACCCGACAGAGAGTGACATTAAAAAGATGGTTAAAGCCAAATTAAAGGAACTGAAAAAAGAAGGATGGACAGTCTTCGGAACCGCATTGCCGTTAGATGCTGCCCTGAGCAACTATTATCAGGCGTATTTTAAGTTGGGAGATAATGGTTGCGAACAGACGGGTAATGGTTCTGAAAGCGAGAACAAGACCATCCTCCACGCCAAGGCTGTGGCAGATGCCATGCGCGGCTATTCTGCAAAAGCCAGTAATAATGTCAGTGCGGAGACCACGGATGCGCTGAACAGTATCAGCGGAAAGGATTTGGAAGATTTCCGCTCTACGTACGAGAGTAAAGTCCGTAAAACCATCAGCAGCCAACTGAAAGAATACTACAGCATTATCCGACCGAGCCAAACGATAAAGGGCTGCTATGAGATGCAGACCTTCTTCCTCGTGGACGAACGGGAGGCAGTGAAGGCCAGATTGCAGGCGATGAAAGAGACATTCTTTGAGAAGAAATTCAATAAGGAAATGCTCGCTCCACTGGAGGCGGCAGTTGGATTACCTGTCAAGTAACGGCTCAGTATGAGGTATCGAAGTATTATTACTTGCCTATTAATTGGAGTCTGTGCATCATCGAATGCGCAGACTCCAATGGATAATTACAACCGTATGCGCGATAGCATAATGGCGATATATAACCATAAACATGACTCTATTGTAGATGAGTACGAACGCTTCCGCGACAGTTGTAATGCTGAATACGCTAAATTCCTGAAAGAGGCCTGGAAACCTTTTAAGGGTGAAAAGGGCATCGAAGCTCCGAAGGAGAACATGCGCCTGCCCAAGGAGGTTCTGGAGCAGATGAAGAACACCAGCCAGATAGTGGCCATGAAAACGGCAAAGCCAGAGGAAACGGCTTTCAATGTGCGCGATGCTATGGCCAAAGCCAGGAACTTCTTCAGAAGCTTGAAACCGGCGCAGCCGTTGGTGAAGGAACGCCCATCGGAATGGACACGACGGAAGCCGGAGCCTAAGGTGAAAAAGGAAGCTGAAGAGAAACAGACCGTAGCCGTGCAGACGCCTGATGTGAAGCCGGAGATACAAAATTTGATACCGCAAGGGAAGGAGGATGAAAAGGCGCATGTTGATGAGCCAACGGTAAAGCTGATGTCCTTTGATTTCTATGGTACGGAAATGCAGGTGAACATTGGGAATCTCCATGATGTCTTGAAACTGAAGGAGGCCACAAACGAAGATGTGTCAGAGGCGTGGACACTTTGCTCAAAGCCGGAGTATGTCAGTCTGATTCAAGACTGCCTGTCGCTGAAGCGTGAATATAACCTGGGCGACTGGGCATATCTGCAAATGATAAAGGCTATGGCAGATGAGGCTTTCGGGGAAGGTAGCGACGAAAGTACGTTTCTCACGACCTACATCTATAGTCAGTCTGGATATTGTGTCCGACTGGGGCGGGATAATGACAGACTGTTGATGCTTTACACCTCTCATCACGAGATCTATGATCGTTCTATATGGCTTATTGACAGGCAGCAATTCTATGCGCTGAATGCCTCCCAAAGCCTCAGTGCGGCTAATGTCTGTGACAAGGCATTTAACCCAGAGGAGCAACCGCTTTCGCTGTGGATGAATGGCCCCATAAAATTGGATGAAAAACCCTCGAAGGAGCGGATTATCCAATCGGATAAATATCCAGAGATGAAGATGAAGGTAACGGTTAACGAGAATCTCATCCGCTATTACAACGACTATCCTAATTCCCAGTTGGGGAACGATGTCCTGACTCGATGGGCCATTTATGCGGAAACACCATTGAATGAGGAGGTCAAACAACAAATCTACCCCACATTAAGGGAAGAGTTGAAGGATTTGCCTGAAGACGAACAGGTATGTCGGCTGCTCAGTCTCATTCAGCCCCGCGACACTACTTCCGGAGTAAACCCCTGGATGAGTCTGGTCTATGATTACGATGAAACCCGGTGGGGAGGGGATCGTGTCTTCTTCCCAGAAGAAACGCTGTTTTACCCGTATTCTGACTGCGAAGACCATGCGATACTCTTCTCTCGCCTGGTGCGCGACTTAGTGGGGTTGAAGGTACTTCTGGTATATTATAAGAGTCCCCCATCCGAGGGTAATCATTTGGCAACAGCTGTTCATTTCACTAAAACACCTACTATGGGAAATGGTGAGGCATTGAGATATGAGGGCGAAACCTATTATATCTGTGACCCCACGAACTGGATTCCACAACCAGGAGTGAGAATGGATGGGATGAAAAATCCAGTACAAGTGATTCTGCTCAATTAGAAATCAAGTGTCGCGGAATCAGAGATTCTCTGATCCGCTGGTCTCTATAGTTCTTCCTTCGGGAAAATGTAGAATCACAATCAGAGGGGACAGGGACCTTCCATACAAGAAACATGCAGAAAAAGACGGAAAAGGTTTGAATACTGGAAAAATACTTGTACCTTTGTACTCGATTTGAATTAGAGGTGAATCGGATAAATCAGAATGACGAAGAAAAAGGTTTTATTTATAGCATTCCTCTTGGTGGCTTTGCTGCCCGTCGGGGCACAGACGGAGGAGGAGGTGGTGCAGAGCATTAAGGACGACATACAGGCCGTGAAGGCCCGAGCGCGTGAGACACGAACGCTGTTGCGCGACCAGGAGCGTGAACTGCGTAAACTGACGACGGAACTGGAACGCACACGCTCCACTATACGGCAAAACAAGCAGCGTGCCCGCGATGCCAAAAAGAGCGGGAAGGAGTTTACCCCCAAACCCGTAGTGCGCACCTACCAGAGTGTCTATGCCGGCAATCCCGATATTCCTCAGGACCTTAAAGAGCCCATAGAACCTAAGGCCTCTAAAACCCCAAAAACCCCAAAAAACCTTAAAAAGCCTAAAACCCAAAAGGCCGAGAATGCTGAAAAAACCGTAGAGCAGCCTGAGAAGGCTCCCGCTGAACAGGCCGCACCGGCCTCTGAGAAACCTGGCAAACAGGCCGCAGAAAAACCCGCTTCCGAGAAACCCTCCCAACAGTCCGCAGAGAAACCAGCCTCCGAGAAACCTGCTGAAAAGACAGCTTCCGCCGCTGGTCGCCGCCGCATCAGCGACAAGGAAGCCATACGGCAGCAGAAACAGCGCAACAAATACTACGAGGAAAGGCTGAAGGATAAGCAGACGGCTGCCAAACAGGCCGAGAAACAGGCTGCGAAGGAGGCAGCTAAGGCCAAGAAGGAGGAAGCCAAGGCTGCGAAGGAGGCTGCCAAGGCGCGTAAGAAGCTGGAGAAGGAGAGGCGGAAGGAAGAACCTCCCGTAGCCTCTGCCCGACGGCAGCGCGATACCAAAAGCACAGAGGGCACAGAGAAGACAGAGAAGACGGAGGATGCAGAGGTGGAAGCTGACAACAACGCCGAAGAATAGCAGAAAAAGTGTTTAATTAATCATACTCTATTAACTAACTCAAAAAACAATGAAACAACTAACTACTCTATTGAAAATGTTTCTCGTCGCAGTAGGACTGACGATGGGAACAAGTGCGTGGGCCGACCCTATCGTTGTCGGTGAGACAGACAATACCACCGATTGGTGGACAGCCTTCTCAGACTATTACACGCTGGCTCCTAACCAAACGTTGACCCTTACGTTTAAGAACTACTCCGATAAGGCAGAGAATTCTCACAATTGGCTGGCTGTTGTTACGACGGATGCCGATCGTAACGATACGGAAAATGGATATGTGGAGTATGTTGTACTCCGTTCCGACAATTATGGTTGGGGAGCTAATTATGCAAGCGGTACGCTCACCTCTAACTACAATTGGGACACATTCAGGGGCGACATGGATGGTAGCGATGTGGTGATGACCATCGAGCGTAAAGGTGCTACGGTGACCATCAACGCCGACATCACAGCTTCTGATGGTGAAACCAAGTACAATGAAAAATTTGTTGTAGATTGTGGAATCGGAACACAGACCATCCGCGCCTTCCTGACCGTTGAAAAGTCTCATTTGGAAATCAACTCTGCAGAAATATCGGATACGGAGAATGCTCCCATTTTTGCTACGCTTGTTCACACAGCCAGTTCACAGTGCGCAGGAGATGCAAGCGCGTACACCAGTACCATCGATGCAGAAAAGGAACACGTCAACAATTCTGCATTTAGTGGAGCATGGCAGGCAGCTGCCTATGCCGATTTCTCATTCACAATTCCTGATGGCAAAGATATTACGGAAGCGATGTTGATATACTATATCTATGGTGAAAGCAGACGGGATCGCCAGGCAGAAGTATATTATGTCAGTGCCGGCACCCAACTTGACTACGATGAACTTGCCACTGGTACAGCCAAAGTTAATCTAACTGGAGCTAAAATTGCTGATGTAACTTTCGAGCGAAATGGTGTTGCTGTTGAGAAGACTCTGGATGTGACTGCTGCTGTGAAGGCCATTTATGGTGCAGATCAGGGCAATATTATTTTCAAGTGGACTGGTAATCCTGGTGGCGGTGATGTAGCTGGTAAGGGTGCTGACGAAAGTATCTGCCCCACACTCGTCATTACAACTATCGATGCATCTTCCACGACTTCTTACACTGTAAACTTCCTTGATGCAAGTGACAATTCCGTAATCAAGGAGGCTGTAGTATATACCGCTCAGGAAATAGGAACAATAGCTGATGCAACAGAGGAAGACAAGAAAACCTTCTACAGCGAGGATGGTACGAAGAAGTATGTATATGATTCAAATACCACTGCTGGACTTGTTGCTGATGCGGCAAGCAACTTCATTAATGTTCTGTTCAACGCTTACGAAAAGGAAGATTACACCATTATGGCACAAGTCGATGGTGAGGATCTCGTCGCAGTAGGTACGGGTACGAATTTCCTTGATGGTTCTGAGACTGCCTTCTTCAGCAAATTTGCAACAAAAGATGGTGACTGGTATCAGGCTGAAGCACCTTATAGCATAGCACTTGATGCTGCCACTGTTAACGTTCCGTATACTAAGATAGATGATGTTGTCTATTGTTCGGAAGCAGAAGCCATAGAAGGTGTTGAAGTAATGGATGGTGCTTTCAAGAATAATATGTCAAACGGCTTTGGTGCTGTTTTAAATAATACCAAGATTGCAACTCTTGAAGCAGGTGTCTATTCGATTACAGCTTGTGTAGTAGGCCGAGCTAATGACCGATTTGTAGATTTCTATAAGGGTGCAGTTGATGAAGCAAATAATATTCTTCATGTGGTATCTCAAAATGCTGGTGGCGTAGCTTCTGCAATCTTTTCTTTGTCAACAACCACCGACATTGTTGGTAATGGTGGATATAATACTCCCAGTGCAAATGGACATTCATGTGACTATATCCTCATCACCAAACTGCCCAGTGCCGTTACTGCAACTGTTTCCGATGCCGGTTGGGCAACGTTGTACACGCCGTATGCGCTCGACTTCTCTGGCGTAACTGGTCTGACGGCCTACACCGCAACTTTGAGCGAAAGTACCGTGACGCTGACTGCTGTCAAGGACGTTCCCACCAACACGGGCGTTGTGCTGAAGGGTGCTGAGGGTAAGTACGATGTCCCCGTTATTGCCTCTTCCGAAACGGCAAAGGGTTACCTGCAGGGTTCTGCTGAGGCTACGGCATGGGATGCCTTCGCAGGCAACACGCTGTATATCCTGACGATGAATGGCGAAAATGCTCAGTTCAATCCCGTAGTGAGCGGCGAAATCGAGGCTGGTAAGGCCTTCCTGAAGGTGGCTGATGATTCCGAGGTTCAAGCATTCACCGTGGTATTTGCCGACGAGACGACAGGCATTGAGACAATGAGAAATGTAGAAAATGAGAAAATGAGCAATGCTGTGTTTGACCTGAGCGGTCGTCGCGTGGCCAAGGCCCAGAAGGGTGTCTACATCGTGAATGGTAAAAAAGTAGTAAAGTAACTCGTAATAAATAATGACTATGAAAAAGATATATATGCAACCCGCGACCGTGATTGAGGCATCCGAAATGGAGCAGATTATCGCAACTTCCTTGGTTGAGGGATTCATGGGCGAACTGGGTAATATCTCGCAGGATGGCGGTGACGCTCTCGTGCTCGACGACAACAGCGCAATCAACTGGAGCGAACTTGTCACTGACTGATTCGTCCACGCATTAGGTAATCGGGGCTGTGCCGGATATTCGGTGCAGCCCCGATTCCGTCCTCCCTCTCGGAAAAGCTCAAACAGATTTGGCTTTTCGCTCAACTTTTCGTAACTTTACGCCGTATAACGTATAATAAACCCAATAATGATGAAAAAACTGATTGCACTCTTTGCTCTGTTTCTGGTCAATGGTTCACTGTGCATCCCCGATTCTTACGCCCAGCGCCCTACGGACCGGCTGGACCGCGGACTGGTGGCCGTGCCTACGGGATCTACAAGTGGCAGTACTTCCAATATGGTGACTTGGCGACGACAGCCTGGCGAGTACTACGATGTGAAGTACAACTTGTATAAGAACGGAACGAAAGTGGGTTCGAACCTGACCAATACGTGCTACAACGATGGGTCAGGTGCGTCAACTACTACGCAGTATCAGGTGGCCGCAGTGGTGAATGGTAAGGAACAAACGAAGTGTCCCGTGATTACGCCTTGGGCCCAATACGTGTACAAACTGGGAGACATTCGTTGCGCAACGGGTTATCTGGACATTGCCCTGGCCAACGTCTACGACCGTGATGGTAACGACGTGACGGCTCACTACGAACCCAACGATGCCGAGATGGCCGACCTGGATGGCGACGGACAGCTGGAGATTATCATTAAACGACTGAATACGGTGGATGCGGCGGGCTACGACAGCGGGTTGGATGATAAAAATGGAAACGACCGATACATCATCTACCCGAAGGAGTCGAAGGAGTTCGTCGTGCTGGATGCATACGATGTCAATTGGCAAACGGGGGCTGCAACCTTGCTGTGGCGCATTGACTGTGGTCCCAACATGGTCAGTGCAAACTCAACGGAGATAAACATCATAGCCTATGACTGGGACGAGGACGGAAAGGCGGAAGTCGTGTTGCGTGGTGCTGACAACATGATTGTTTACGGCTCCGATGGCAAGACCCAACTCTACACGATTGGCAACATGAGCGTGAATACGCGTGACACGTGGTATACAGGCAACGAAAAGGGTTCCTCGACAGGGAGCCTGGCATATACCCATACGGGTGCAGAGTACCTTATTTATATGAACGGCCTGACGGGTACCTTATACCAGAAGACCGACTATCCGCTGACTCGTGGAAATGCCAGTGATTGGGGCGACAGCTCCGGTCACCGTTCGTCGAAGTATTTCTTCGGTGCACCGTTCCTGGATGGTCGCAAGGCCAGCTTGTTCCTGGGACGTGGTATCTACACGCGGCATAAGATGATGGCAATGGACCTGAATGTGGCTTCGCACACCTGGAGCCAACGGTGGAGTTGGAACTGCAGCGATTCCAGCAGCCCCTGGTATGGCAATGGTTACCACAATTTCATCATCGCTGATGTCGACGAAGACGGGCGCGACGAGATAGTCTACGGATCGATGGTCATTGACGACAACGGCAAGGGCCTCAGCACCACTGGTCTGGGGCATGGCGATGCCCAGCATGTGAGCGACTTCGACCCCTATCGTAAGGGTCTGGAGTTCTTTGGTTGTAACGAAGACAAACCGGCTATGAACTACCGCAATGCCACCACCAGCGAAATTTATATCCGTAGGACGGCTAGTGACGACGATGGTCGTGGGTTGATGGCGAACTTCTCGAACACGTACCCCGGCTCGCAGGGACGTTCCGTTACGACGGGCGTGTTCAGTAGCGTCAGTGATAAAGAGATAAGTGCCTATAGTGGCGACAGCTTTATTGCATGGGGCGACCTGAACTTCCGTATCTATTGGGATGGTGACCTCTGCTCCGAAATCTTGAACAGTCCGGGCGATGCCAAGGAGGCCAAGGTTGAGAAACCCGGCAAGGGACGCTTGTTTACTTCCTCGGGTTGCAACATGAACAACGGTTCGAAGAACAATCCCTGCTTCCAGGGCGACATCATCGGCGACTGGCGCGAGGAGATTGTAGTTCGCCGTGGGACAGGTCTGCGTGTCTACACCTCTGGCTATTGGACGGACTACTCGTTGCCCACGCTTTGGTCCGACCACCAGTATCGTCAGGCGATGGTGTGGCAGATGATGGCCTACAACCAGCCTCCGCACTTGAGTTACTTCCTGGGCGAGATGGAGGACATCACCCAGGCACCGCCGCCACTCACGATGGACGGGCGCGAGGAGATAAATGCTTCCACGGGCATCACTACCGCCATGAACGGCAAGCACATCATGCTCTGCACTGCTGCCAACGCCGCAGTCGCTGTGGCCGATGGGACTGCTCCGTACATCCTGACCGTGAATACGCCCACCTGGGTACAGGGCCACGACAACAACGCCAATATCACGACAACAACCTACACCCATACGCTGACCGGTGGAGCACTTACGGGGTCGATGCGCCTTGTTAAGCAGGGCGACGGTCTGCTCATTCTGCCTGCAGTTACGCATTCCTATACTGGGGCAACCAATGTATGGGCCGGTTCGCTGCGCTGCAACGGTAGCTTAACCAAGAGTGCCGTCTGGATGAACCGTCACACCACGTTGTACACGGCTGGAACCTACCAGAAGTCAGTGACGATGGAATACGGTGCTACGCTGCGCCCAGGCACGAATGCCACTACGGCTGATGCGCTGGACTATGCTACAACGAACATCGAAACGCTGGAGTTGCACGAGGGTGCCCGCGTGGTGTTCCAGATGAATGGCAACGAGCGAGATGCCGTGAACATCGGGCAGTTGAAGTTGCGTAAGCGTGACTGGCAGTATGGTCCGAAGTATTTGGCTCCCGTCTTCGAGATTCAGTCGTCCAAGCCGCTCGCCAAAGGTCTGTATCCCTTGGGCACCCTGACGAGGATGGGGACCGGAAGTAAGTTGTCAGACCTCATTGTGGAGTGCAACAATCTGGCCGACAGCAAGAATCCCGTACAAATCATATTGAAGTCGGGCGTGATGTACCTGGCGATAGGGGAGTTGGACGACAACGGTAATCTTGTTGACGAACCTTTCTACGAACCTGTATGGACGCTCGACTTCGAGGAGACATCGGACAATAACTACGGTTTCTATGTCCAGTCGGGGGTAGTGGAGTCGATGAAGCAGACGTCGCATGCCGAGGGCAGTCACTTCTTCCATATCTGTTTGGGAAATAATAATACTCGCGTAGTTCAACGCTTGTTTACTGGTGAAAGTATCTTTGCTTTAGCCCGCGATTATCGCTTCGAGTTTGACCTATCCATGGTGAGCAGTAATAAGGATGGGTCAGTCGTGGAACTCATAGGAAGTCTTGGTCCTTTGATGAAAGTAAGTTGCGGCGCATGGGGCAGTGATGCAATCGTCGCAGACGCCAATAACACAGAGTTGGGGCGCATAGCAATATCAGCTTACAAGAATCCTAACACCTTATCGTCAGAATTCCAGCCAACTCCATTCAATCACTTTGTTATTACGGCCAACAAGGAAAAAGGCATTCATTTGACGGTGACATGCAATGGGGAAGTAATTATCGATGATATGCAACTCTCGTCCACGTTCGATACGGTGGTCTCTCTGAATAGTACTTTAGGGCGTTATTATACCCACGTGGCCTACGACGACATTGTGCTTTCGTATCGCAGCGCCGGCATGGGCGATGTCAACTACGATGGAGTGGTCTCTATTGCCGACGTTACGGCACTGGTGAACCATATTCTGGGTCGACCCACGTCACCCTTCTCTGAGACGGCAGCCGACATGAACCACGACGGCAACATCACGATTGCCGATGTCACGGCTGCGGTGAACAAAATCCTGGGACGATAGCATGGCCGACCTCTACTTTGCTTATTGTCAGGGCGACGTGCTGCTCACTGCCGACGGTCGCATCCCCGAGGGTGAATCCCCTGTGGCGTTCCAGCCGTGGGAGCATGTGACTTCAATTGATAATGGACAATTGAAAATGGAAAATGTGCGCAGGTCTTGTCATATATATCGGTTGGACAGACCGGTTACAGGCCGACCTGACTTGCAGATGATGGGGCTCAGGAAATCCTTCGACGTGTTGTCTCCCGACATGTACCGTCTGGCAGGCAAGTGTGCCGAACTGGTCTACTGGGACCAGAACTCGAAGTATTGTGGCTGTTGCGGTGCCCCGATGCGCTGGGATACAGAGATATCAAAACGTTGCACCGAGTGTGGCAAGGAGCTCTGGCCGCAACTGCAGACAGCAATTATCGTCCGTGTGACTCGTGGGCCGGAAGTTCTCCTTGTTCATGCCCACAACTTCCGCGGTACGTTCTACGGTCTGGTGGCTGGATTCGTGGAGACTGGCGAGACGCTGGAGGAGTGCGTCCGCCGCGAGGTGTGGGAGGAGACCCATTTGCAGATAAGGAACATCCGATACTTTGCCTCGCAGCCTTGGCCCTATCCGGCCGGTCTGATGGTGGGTTTCACGGCCGAATACGAGAGTGGCGAACTGCAGCTGCAGCGCTCCGAACTGGCTGGCGGCGGATGGTTCCGCAAAGACAATCTGCCCGAGATTCCAGGTCCCGTGAGCCTGGCTCGGCAGTTGCTGGACGATTGGATTCGAAATAGTTCATAGTTCATAATTTATAGTTATAATTCATAATGAAACGAACACTTTGGGCAGCACTGCTGCTGACTATCGGGATGACAATGAATGCTAAGACGAAAGAGATACATCTGAAGTGGATACACACGAGCGACGTACACGGTTCGCTTTTCGGCTACGACTACCTGCGCAAGCGTGAGGTGAGCGGCGGGCTTTCGGCCATCTATGCATACGTGCAGGACCAGCGCCGACAATATGGCGACCGTCTCATCCTGACCGATGGTGGCGACTGTCTGCAGGGACAGCCCACGGCCTATTACTATAATTTTATAGATACCACAAGCACCCATCTCGTGGCTGAGGCCATGAACGAGATGGGTTACGACTGCGGAGCCCTGGGCAACCATGATGTGGAGACGGGGCACGCAGCCTACGACCGCTGGATCAGGGACTGCCGGTTTCCCATTCTCGGAGCCAACGTGATAGATGTCCGTACAGGCGAGCCCTACCTGAAGCCATACCTCATGCTGAAACGTGCCGGCGTGAAGATTGCCGTCCTGGGTATGCTCACTCCCGCCATACCTAATTGGTTGCCCGAACAGTTGTGGACAGGACTGCGCTTCGAGGAGATGGTGGGCTCGGCACGTAAGTGGGTGAAGATAATCCAGGAACGCGAGCGCCCCGACCTATTGGTTGGTCTGTTCCACAGCGGTTATTCGGGTGGCATCATCAATGTTGCTGAGGACGGCGAATCGCTGATTTACGAGAATGCCGTGAAGCAGGTAGCCGAGCAGGTGGAGGGCTTCGACCTTATCTGCTATGGACACGACCATCAGCCCGCTACCAACTACCTGAAGAACCCTCGCGGCGAAACGGTAGTCACGGTGGGCCCCACCAGTCAAGGCAAGCGCATTGCCGAGATAGACATCAGTTTGACGCTGGAAAAGGGTAGGGTGGTGGAGAAGCATATCTCGGCCGGTACACCCAATACCGGTGGTGGACGTTCGGAGGATGTGGAAGCATTCGAGCAACGGTTCGCCTCGCAGAGTCAAACCCTGAAGGAGTGGGTTGACCAGCCCATTGGTACGCTGACGGAATCCATCTACGAGCGCGATGCCTTCTTCGGCTCCTCGACGTTCATCGACCTGATTCATCAGATGCAACTCGACCTGACGGGAGCGGATGTCTCGTTTGCCGCACCGCTGTCGTTCGACTCCCGACTACAGGCGGGTACCCTTCGTGTAAGCGAAATGTTTGCCCTATACAAGTATGAGAACTTCCTCTACACCATGCGCATGACCGGTCGCGAAATAAAGGGGTTCCTCGAGATGTCCTACGGCCTCTGGACCCATCAGATGACTGGCCCCGACGATCACATCATACTCTTCGATTCTGTCCTAGACAATGGCCGTCGCCAGGGACTGAAGAATCTTTCCTACAACATGGACTCGGCGGCTGGCATCCGCTATGTGGTCGACGTCTCCAAACCGGAGGGCGAGCGCGTCCGGATTCAGTCTATGGCCGATGGCACGCCCTTCGACCTTGACCGCGAATACAAGGTGGCCATCAACAGTTATCGGGGTAATGGTGGTGGCGAACTCATTACGCGAGGTGCCGGCATTCCTCATTCGGAACTGAAGAGCCGTATTCTGGCAAGTACCGAACAAGACCTGCGCTACTATCTGATGCAACGCATCATCGAGCAGAAGACCATCGTCCCCAAGAAACTGAACCACTGGCGCTTCGTGCCCGACGAGTGGGTACCTGCGGCCATAGAGCGCGACCGCAAGATACTCTTCCCTCGGGCATATAACTGATCCCTTACCGTCCCAGTATGATGTTGACGAGTGCCGTCACGTCGGCGATGGTGATTTTGCCGTCGCCGCTCAAGTCGGCAGCCGTGTGGTCGTAGTCGTATGGCGCCTTGTCGTCGCGCCCCAATATGATGTTGACCAAGGCCGTCACGTCGGCGATGTTGATGGTGCCGTCCTTGTTGATGTCGCCCAGGGCGTTCTCACTGATTCGATAGGATGCACCGGCCTGTGTCTCGAAGGATATCTTGTTGTCGGATAGCACCGTAAAGTTGACCTTGGCGTTGGACGACGTCACCGTCTTCTTTGCCACACCGGGATAGCTGACGGTGCAGGTCCCTCCCTTGAGACTGTGTACGGTGGCAGTCGTGAGTTGGCCGGCAGCCCACTTCATGTCTACGGCGAACGCACCTACGCCACGCAGTCCCTTGATGCTACCCTCTGCCCA
This sequence comes from uncultured Bacteroidaceae bacterium, assembly GCA_905234735.1. GTDB lineage: Bacteria > Bacteroidota > Bacteroidia > Bacteroidales > Bacteroidaceae > Physcousia. The sequence goes on from CAJOJA010000026.1 coordinate 17,967, forward strand.
TTGCGAGGGCAGTGCGGGCAGCAACTGCAGGGTGCCCGTATGGCTTTGGAGCAGCATCTCGGCAATACCTGCACAGACACCGAAGTTACCGTCAATCTGGAAAGGAGCGTGCGAGTCGAAGAGGTTGTAGTATATACCACCAGCATACTGGTTGGTACCGTAGGCCGTACTGTGTTTCAAGGCATTCTTCAGAATGATGTGAGCATGGTCGCCATCGAGGGCACGTGCCCAAAGGTTCACCTTCCAACCCATAGACCATCCTGTGGCTGCGTCGCCGCGCAACTTCAGACTGTTGACAGCGGGCTGGAAGTAGTCGCTCGACGGGGCGATATCGCTCAGGGGATATAGTGCCATGAGGTGGCTCATGTGACGGTGGCTGGGATCGTCGCTGACATCGTAAGGTGAATATTTCCATTCGCGCAGAATGAGGTCGCCCTTATTCACTCCGTTACGTGGATTCGTCCAGCCGCTGTTCAGAGCGCTGTTGGCGGTATATTCCTCAGTATGAAGGCCACGGTCAGTCTTCTCAAGATACAGGTTGAGCTTTGCAACGTCTTCATTGCTGAGACCCGTAACAGCCGAGCCCAGTATTTCGTGGGCTTCCTTAACACTTTCCAGTACAGCATATATGAGTTGCTGAGCGTGGGCGGTACCGTCTTCACTGGCATGGGCATTCTGTTCAGCAGAGTATTCGTTGGGAGCCACATAGGTTCCGTCGGGGTCGGAATTGTAGGCAGTGCCTTTGTAGCTGGCATTCTGCGTACTGCTGTTGTATCCACGGTCTTCAATCATGCGTTCCATCCAGAACTGGGCGCAACTCCACAAAGCAGGGAAGGCGCGTGCCAGGAAGTCGGTGTCGAGTGTGTAGCGGTAGTGTTGCCACAGGTGGCTGCAATACCAGGCATTAGCCACGAAGTAGTTGTTGCCCCAGGTGCTCATGCCGCCGAAGATGTTGCTCTCGGTGAATACTGTCCATCCTTTGCTGACACCACCGTAAGTGGTGGCTGCCGATTTATAGCTGCTGGAATTTGCCATCTTGATGATGAAGTTCAGGAAGGGCAAATGCAGTTCCGAGAGGTTCGTGGGCTCAGCAGGCCAATAGTTCATCTGTATGTTGATGTTGGTGTGGATGTCGCTGTGCCAGGGCGCAACAGCGAGGTTATTCCAGATACCCTGCAGGTTGTTGGGCACGTTCACGTTGCGGTTGCTGCAGATTTCCAGGTAGCGTCCGTATTGGAAATAGAGTTGTTCCAGAAACAGGGCCTCGGAATCGGTGCTGCTGGTCGATGATTGGTTATAGTAGTTCACCAAGGCCTGTGTGGTACGTGTGGGACTGGGAGCGGCATCAGCCAGTTGCAGGTCGACACGTCCCATGTAGCTTTGGAAGTTTGCGACGTGGTCGGCACGCAAGGCAGTCCATCCTTTTTTCTCGGCATCTTCGATGCGACTGGCCATCGTAGTTGCAAGTGCTTCTGTACCGCTAACACAAGAAGCGGCTGTATCGTCGTAGTCGGTGCCGGCCGCCATCAGCAGGAACACCTCTGTGGCGTCGCTGACGACAATCTTCGTGTCGGTGGTCTTCACGGTGCCGTCGCTGATGACCTTGAACATAGCATGGTAGCTGACCACATCCAGTTTGCCGCTGAACGAGGCTGTGCCGTCTGCATAGACAGGTGTCGTCGCATTAATATTGTCGCCGGGCTCGTATTTGAAACGCAGGTTTAGTTTGTTGTCGCCTTGGGCGGTGTAGTGTGCAGCAATCACCTGGTCAGGGGCGCTCGACAGGTACTCGCGGCGGTAGGTGGTGCCGAGGTCGGGACTCTTGAACTGTACGCCGGCTATGGCCTCTTCGATGTCGAGGTAGCGCACGTAGTCTTGCACGGGAGCCGAGCCGTCTTCGAGGCTGAAGGTGCCGGAGAGGTCGCGCACCATGACGCTGCCGAAGTTGCGGTAATAGCCATGGTCGCCACCAATAGCACTCCTACCGCTCCACAGCGTCTTCTCGTTGAATTGAATCTCGTCGGTGAAGACCTTACCTTGCTCCGTAGCGCCCAATTCGCCGTTACCGATGGGCAGGGCGTATTCCATCCATTCGTTGGCGACACCCGTCTTCGAGGAAGGCTGGTTGTACCACAAGGTCAGGGGGTGGGGAGCCGTGAAGTTGCTCATGCCGTTCACGGTATGGAACTCGTTGTAGGCAATAATGTCGTAGTCGCTGGGGTCATCCTCGATGAAGTAGAAGGTGGAACCGTTGTCGCCCACGGCGCTGCCGCTGTTCCACAGAGCCAGATAGTTGCCGCGCTTGTTCCAGTAGTTGTTAGCGCTACTGGCGATGCGGACATACGAAGCCGCGCCTGTGGAATATTTCGAGGCATCGGCGAACTTGAAATAGGTGAAGTTTGTAGCGTCGCTACTCGTGAGCGAGGCATCCATCATCGAAGCACGAGCATTGGCTTCGCTGCCCGTAATGCCCAACACTTTGACAGGGCCAGTGGTATAGTTGTAGAAGCGGAAGGTGCCGTCACCCTGCTCTTCCACGCGCCAGAGGGCCTTGTGGTCAGTGGGGCGCGTCGTGTTGGTCAGCGTTAGGCTGTTGCCATCCATGTAGGCACTGTTCAGGCTGAGATAGGCCCCGTTTTTGTTCTTGATGTTGTACCACTTATAACCGGAGTTGTCGTAATAGGTGAGGGTGATGGTACTACCCTCGATGCTTACCACGCCTGCATATCCATTAATCACTTCGGCAGAGAAGGCATCGGCCGAGGCGTTCTGGGGCGCCATAATGGTCTCGCCATGCTGATATGTGCTTCCGTTGTAAATCACGCCGCCATCCGATGGTGCCCCATTCACAACGACCGCATAAGCCGTTGGAGCTTCGATGGAGACGGGATAGATAAACCAGTCGTTGTTGCCGTTGAGGTAGTCCACTTTTCCATTTCCATATAATGATAGTGTATTGCCTGCCGCATTGTTATCCACTCGACTGCCGTAGGTTGTTCCATCGGTGGTCAGGTTCCAGCCGAAATGCCCTTCAGTGTCATTAATATTATAGAAGAAGTAGTTGCCTGGCGTAGTACCTGTAGTCAGCGTGCTGGTCACGTAGCGTCCGTTGGCAAATTGGATGTTATAGACGCCTGAGGTCTCTGTCTCCAGGAAGCGCACCAGATAGTTCGCTGCATCGGGTTGATATTTGCCATCGAAGGAGGCTGCCGTCGCGGTCGTTGTGCCACGTTTCATGGTCGTACCGGCGCCGGCATCGTACATCACCGATTCGCCACCTCTCACTTGTGTCACCAGATACCAGTGCTCGTCGTCCGATGTGGAAGTGGCTGGAGTCATCGTACCTGCTTTCTCACCAACCGATAGGAATTTGACATATTTCATCTCTGCCTTATAGATGAGCAGACGGCGCGAGCCATTAAGTCCCTCCGATGCAGTCCACGTAATGGGGCTGGTTCCACCGGCACCTACATCGATGGCCTGATTGGAACTGGTATTGTAAATCATTGCATATTTGTTCGAATCGAAGACTACCGCAAGGTTCTGCGATGTGCTGCCAAGGCTGATTTTGCTGTTGTTCGACGTACCCAGACTCACGGTGTTGCCCGTTCCATAATTTGTCATAACGTAGCCGTCGGTGCTGTTTCCCGTCAACCGCCAAACGAACTTGTTGGCCTCGGCGTTGCCGGTTACCAAAGCAGTGGTTCCCTTCATGCTTCCGCCATTGTCGTAGAGGTAGTATGTCCCCCCGGCCTGAGCCATTCCGGCGATGACGTAGAAGTTTCCGTTGGTGATGCTGTTGACCTGGCTACCCTTGGCCGACAGGAACCTGTCTGCCGACGATGCTGTGGTGGCGACGAGTAGCATACAAAGAGTGCATAGTAAACGTGTAAAACTTTTCATGGCAGTTATTAGTTAGGTTTATTCGGTACAAAGATAGACTATTTTTTGCTATCCGCATAATTTTTGCAGGAGAAAATAATGCGTTTGCAGCGAATACGTCGTCCGTCGTGAGACGAAGCGTCGTCGGAGCTCGGACCATACGTCGTCGGAGGCTCGACAATACTAGGTTTAAGGCTCGTTCATAGTATTGTCTAAGCCTCGGTCATAGTAATGTCGCGATACACATCCGTGAATATATATCCGTATTCCGAGGTATCCGATAGGGGGCTGATGTATGTTTTTCGGAAATGAACGATGATAATTGAGGAAAAAGTTGTACCTTTGCTCCCGATTTGTGTATTAGATTGAAAACAATGAAGGCAAAGAGTCTTTTTATGATAGGTCTGATGGCCATGAGCGTATGCGGCGCATGGGCACAGGAGGCAGCTGGACGGACGCAGTTCGACGCCTCGCGCAGTGAAGAGCTGGTGAAATACGGCGACTTTGAGTCATGGGTGACGCGAACCATCAAGGAGAGTTCCATCATCGGCGGCAAGACGAAGACGCTGCTGGAGGTTGGACCGAACATGGAGTACGAACCGAAGGTGTACCAGAACCAGGGCGGTTCGCCGTGGGGCACGAGCAACGTATATGCCCACGTGAAGGGCATTTCGAAGACGAATACCAGCGTCTACAAGGACAAACACGGCAGCGGAACGTGTGTGAAGCTGCTCACCCACGTCGAGAGTGTGAAGGTGCTGGGCGTGGTGAATATCAACGTGATAGCTGCAGGCTCCGTCTTCCTGGGTAATATGGTGGAACCCATCACCAGTGCCTCCAACCCGATGCGCTATCTGAATCCGGGCATCCCCTTCACGCGTCGCCCACGGGCATTGAAGATTGACTACAAGGTACATCTGTCCGATTCGGACAACCTCAGAATGACGGGACTGAGCCGTAAGAAGGTGATGACCTACAAGGACTATCCCGACATCCAGTGCATGCTGCAGAAACGCTGGGAGGACGAAGAGGGCAATATCCATGCCCTGCGCGTCGGCACACTCATCCATCGCTTCACCAGCAGCACGAAGCGATGGCAGGAGGACAAGACCTTCGAAATACATTATGGCGACATCACCAAACAGAGTTTCTATCGCAGTTACATGGGGCTGGTTACAGGCGAGTCGTCGTTCTATGCTACCAACAGCAAGGGGGAGCAAGTGAAAATCATAGAGGAGGGCTGGGCCGATGCCGACGAGACTCCTACCCATCTTATGCTGAAGTTTAATTCCAGCTGCAGCGGAGCCTTTGTGGGCACTCCGGGTAACACCCTCTGGCTGGACAATGTGAAATTGGTATACTGATGGACAATTGTTAATAATGAAGACTCCTTATTATTTGTTAGAGGAAAGATTGCTGCGGCGCAATCTTTCTCTGATAAAGTATGTGGCAGAGGAGAGTGGGGCAGAGGTGATACTGGCCTTCAAGGCCTTTGCCCTGTGGCGCACGTTCCCCATCTTCCGCGAGTATATCAGTCATACGACAGCCAGCAGCCCCTACGAGGCGCGACTGGCGATGGAGGAGTTCGGGAGTCCTGCCCATACCTATTCGCCAGCCTATACGGAGGTGGACTTCCCCACGATATTGGCTTGTAGCGGACACGTTACGTTCAACAGTCTCAGTCAGTTGCTGCGCTTCCGGCCGATGGTGGAGGCGTACAATCGGGAACATCCGGAGAAACGTGTGTCGTGCGGACTGCGTGTGAATCCCGAATACAGCGAGATAGAGACGGAACTCTACAATCCCTGTGCCCCAGGCAGCCGCTTCGGTGTCCTGGCCGAAGAACTTTCAACTTTCAACTTTCAACTTTCAACTATAGAGGGTTTCCATTGTCACAACCATTGCGAGAGCTCGGCAGAGGCATTGCAGGAGAGCCTGAAGCATCTGGAGGCGAAGTTCGGCCAGTGGTTGCCTCAGCTGAAGTGGTTGAACTTGGGTGGCGGTCACCTGATGACACGTCGCGACTACAACGTTGACCTGCTTATACATATCATTAAGGAATTGCGCGCGCGATACCCGAATCTCCAGATCGTCCTTGAACCCGGATCGGCTTTTGCCTGGCAGACGGGACCGCTGGTGGCCTCGGTGGTGGACATCGTGGAGAATCACGGCATCCGTACGGCCATCCTCGACGTCAGTTTCACCTGTCACATGCCCGATTGCCTGGAGATGCCCTATCAGCCCGCCGTGCGTGGAGCTCTTTCAATGGTGAATGGTGAATCGACGAATGGTAAATGGATTTATCGCTTAGGTGGCAACAGTTGTCTGAGCGGCGACTTCATGGGCTTGTGGCAGTTCGACCATGAATTGCAGATAGGGGAGGAGGTCATCTTCGAAGACATGATACACTATACCACGGTGAAGACCACGATGTTCAACGGCATTCACCATCCCAGCATCGTCTTGGAGCGCTGCGATGGAACACGCGAAGTGCTGCGTCAATTCCGCTACGAAGACTATCGCGACCGTATGTGCTGACAATTTTTTTGAAAATATCTTGAATAATATTTGGTCAGTTCGCAGAAAAGTTGTACCTTTGCACTCGCAATTCGGAGGAATTGTACAACGCGATGCGGCAATAGCTCAGTTGGTAGAGCACGACCTTGCCAAGGTCGGGGTCGCGAGTTCGAGTCTCGTTTGCCGCTCGCAGGAATTGAAAATAATGAGTTGCCCAGGTGGCGGAATGGTAGACGCGCTCGTTTCAGGTGCGAGTGTTGAGAGACGTGCAGGTTCGAGTCCTGTTCTGGGCACACCGATGGAGAGGTGGCGGAATGGTAGACGCGCTACTTTGAGGTGGTAGTGCCGCGAGGCGTGGGAGTTCGAGTCTCCTCCTCTTCACATTTTCAATTGCAATCCGTATAAAACTATATGATATGTTCATCCCCGAAAGGGGATTTTTTTTTTGTTATAGCCCTTCATCCTTCACCCTTCACCCTATAAAGCTGGTAACTGTTCCAGAGATTGTGCCAGATGCTGTAGAATCCGCCGGCGATGCTCGTTACGGGTGTCAGGAACGTATAGCCCAACCAGATGGCAAATACCGTATTCTTCTGTCCGCAGGCTTGGGCGGCACTGATGGGGTCGTCGTACTTCCTTCCCAGATACCTGCCAAGGGCAAACTGCACGATGCAGGTTACCAGCGATATGGCTGCAATGGCCAGCTGGTAGCCCCAGGGCACGTGGCTGTGGACGATGCTCTTGGTGGACACTGCGATGGCCAGAGACAGACTGACGGCCCACAGATAGAAGGGGAGGTCGCGCACCTGGCTAATCCACTCCGTAGTTCGCGGCGACCACCAACGCAGCAGTACCGACAGTAGGAACGGCCCCAGCAACAGTGGAAACACGCGGGACATGATGGTGAGGAACGAATGCAGGAACGCGTGTTCGGGATGGGGGTGGAGAAGGGGCACGGTTAGTGGGATGATGATGGCTACGGCTATGTTCACGAGGATGGTGTAGGCCGTCAGTGTACCTGCCCTCCCGCCCAGTTTGCGGGTTACGACAGCTGCAGCGGTGGCTGTGGGACAAATCAGGCAAAGCATGCCAGCCTCGATGACTACGGACCAGTGCGAGTCGGGCATCAGGCGGACTAACAATGTGCCCAGCAGAAACGTCAGTACCTGGAAGAGTAATACCCCTGCCTGCCAGCGAGCCAGACGCAGGTCGGCGGGGCGCACCTTGCAGAACGTGAGAAACAGCATGGCAAAGAGTAACAGAGGCTGCACGACGGCTATCGTGCGGTTGGCCATCTGGTGGGTGCTGTCGAGGGCCGGGATGCCTGCATAGACAAAATAGCCTAAGGCACCAGCCAACATGGCCAGGGGGAGCATCCAGTTTTTGATAAAAGCCATCATATTCAGTGCAAAGGTACAATTTAATTCACAATATATACTTCATAATTCATAATTATTTCTTATCTTTGCACTCGGAATTTTAAGGAATTATCTTTTTTTATTTCTATTTTTATGAATTTGTATCTCCGCTTCTTTAATGAAGAGGTATTGGTTGAGAACGCAGACCAGGCAATAGATTTTCTGTCACAGATACCAGATGTAAAGCTTGACGAGGCTTTGTGTCAGGACTTGAAGCGTTATGCCGAAGGTAACAATCCCTATCCGAAACGTTTCAAGATCAGTTCTAAGGTGTATTTTATCGTCATCAAGACTACGGCAACGAACATGGAGGAGTTCAAGGCCTATGCGGCTGAAGCTGGAACAGCTGAGAGGAGCGTTGAGGATGCTCCTGAACCGCAGGCGTCGGCTTCGGCTGACGAAAATCCAGGCTGGTATCAGGCTTGGATAAAGTTCAAGCGTGTGTTGCCTGTGCCCGGGACGAACAAGTTCCGCTACGAGGATACGGAATTCGAGGTGAAACTGAAGGCTCACGGTGTGCAAGACTGCTACAATCGTGTGATTGACCATTTGCGCACCCGCTCCGATGTGGACACGCGCTGCCAGTTCCCATCCATCCGAGGACGCAATTTCAAGGCTGATTTTCTGGGAATGAACTAATTCTTCTTCCTGATAAGTATGTCGCGCAGGCCATAGTTGTCCATAAAGCAACTCTGGTCTACGGCGCCTTTGATACCCTTCACGCGGCCGCTGGCGCTGAACTGCCATAAGGCGAACTTCGGATTGCCTGTAAGTTCGGGAATGCCCTCGCTGTATTTGGCAATCATGAACAGGTAGTCATCGAAGTGTCCGCTCAGGTACTTGTTGTAGAAGTTCTGGCCCGTGTAGATAATAGGTTTCACCCCGTAGAAGTCCTCCACGCCTCGCAGGAACTGTTTCAGTCGGCGGCGCAGGTCCTCGGGTGTCGTCTTTTTGCCCTTCACCTCCACGTCAATCATGGGGACAAGGTCGTGCTCCTTCAGATTCGGCACGACGCTGGTCAGGTTTTTCAGTTGCGCCAGGGGGGCAGCCGTGGGGCTGAAGAAGTGGTAACAACCCGCAGGGATGCCTGCACGACGGGCCTCGCGCAGATTTGTCTGGAACATATTGTCCACGAGTGCTGCATTCTCCGTCGCCTTGATGTAGACGTAGTTCACGTCCTTGTCCTCGGCAACGACCGACCAGTTGATGCGGTTCTGGTAGTGCGAAACGTCGATACCTCGTTTGCCCAGACTGTGGCGCCGACGGTTGACGACCAGGTCCTGCAGGTGCACCAGTGCCTTTTCGGACGGCAGTGGGCGCATCAGCGGGTCGGGCTCCATGTATGTGGGCTGGGCCGTCAGCTTGGGCAACTTTTTCCGCCTGTCGGCCTGGGTGGACAGGGTGGAGAGCAGGAGGAGCAGGAGTAATAGGTATGTGGGCTTCATCTTCTGGACGGTCTTCTTTTGTGTAACAGCCTCCCCGTTTTTGGAGCGGGGAGGCTGATGTTAGTCACTTTACTTCATCTCGATTTCCTCTTTCATGTCAATCTCGTTCCCCTTGCGGTCGTAGAATTCGTATTGCAGGAAGCCCAGTTTCTGGCTGGGGATGATTCGCGCGCCCAGTCCGTACTTCATCTGCCATTGGCGGCGGATGCTCCATAGGCCCTGAGTGATGTAGGCCATGACGTAGGGGTGTACGTGGAGGGTGAAGGAGCGAATCTGCAGTTTGTTTACCAGCATGTCGATTTTCGACTCCAGTACATCGGTGAACATGAAACTACTCTTGAGAGTTCCCTTTCCGTGACAGGTGGGGCACGCCTCGTCGATGTTCACCTCCGTAGCGGGGCGTACGCGCTGGCGTGTGATCTGCATCAACCCGAACTTGCTCAGTGGCAGAATGTTGTGGCGCGCGCGATCCTGTTTCATGTTTTCGCACATACGCTCGTATAGTTTCTGCCTGTCTTCAGCCAAATGCATGTCAATAAAGTCAACGACGATGATGCCGCCCATGTCGCGCAGTCGGAGCTGGCGTGCCAGTTCGTCGGCAGCACCCAGGTTCACGTCCAGCGCGTTGGCTTCCTGTCCGTCGCTGTTCCGATTTCGGCTTCCGCTGTTCACGTCGACGACGTGCAGCGCCTCGGTGTGCTCGATGATGAGGTATGCACCCCGTTTGAAGGATACCACCTTGCCGAAGGACGACTTGATTTGGCGTGTAATGTCAAAGTTGTCGAAAATGGGAAGATTGCCCTTGTAGAACTTCACGATGTCGGCGCGCTCAGGGGCAATAATGGTAACGTAGTCCTTGACTTCGTTGAAAATATTCTCATTGTCGACGTAAATGTTTTCGTATGAGGGGTTGAACAGGTCGCGCAGCAGGCCCACGGCGCGGCTGGTCTCTTCGTAGACCATTGTGGGCAGCTCCTTGGCAGCACTGACTCTACTGATGGCTTCCTCCCAGCGGCTCACCAGTACCTTCATTTCCGTATCCAGTTCGGCCACGCGCTTGCCTTCGGCCACCGTGCGCACGATGACGCCGAAGTTCTTGGGCTTGATGCTCTGGATAACTTGTTTCAGACGGGCGCGTTCGGCTCCTGACTTGATTTTTGACGACACCGAGACGTTGTCCTGGAAGGGGATGAGCACCAGATAGCGGCCCGGGAATGAAATCTCGCAGGTCATGCGCGGTCCCTTGGTCGATATGGGCTCCTTTACCACCTGCACCAGCACCTCCTGTCCTTGTTGCAGGATGTTCTGGATACTGCCCTCCTTTCCCAGTTCGGGCTCCAGGTGTACTTTGCCGATAGGGGGGATTCCCTTTTTGCTGTTCCGTACCTGTTTCAGGTACTTTTCGAGAGAGAGAAATTGAGTGCCGAGATCAAGATAGTGAAGGAACGAATCACGCTCGTGACCTGCGCTTACGAAGCAAGCGTTCAGGCCCGGCATCAGTTTGCGCACCTTGGCCAGGTAGACGTTGCCTACGCTGTACGATACGCTCTGGCCTTCTTCCTGAAACTCCATCAGCCGTTTGTCTTCGGTCAGGGCGATGGAGATTTTCTGGGAGTTGGCACTGATGAATAGTTCACTTGTCATGTTTCTAGCACATTTCTTTTGGGGTTCGTCTGTTGGCTTAAACAAAGAACAAACTCTCGCTAAGGTGTTCTTCGCGGTGAGTTTGTTCTTTATTTAGCTCACAAGCAGAATATGTGAGACTTTATTTTACTCACTTATTTGCTCTTGTGTCTGTTCTTACGCAGTCTCTTCTTACGCTTGTGAGTCGACATCTTGTGTCTTTTCTTCTTCTTTCCGCTTGGCATAGCTTTACTTGTTTTTTATTAGTTAATAATCCATTATTACACTTTTCGGCTGCAAAGGTACGAATAAGTAAGCAAAAACGCAAATTTATTTGCAGTTTTTCGAGCGAGAGCACCTAAAACCGTAGGTCGAAGCCCTCCGTGGCCTCACGCCTTACGGATCTTGTTGCCCTCGACAAAGGCGTTACCTACGGCCTCACCGATGATGCGGTACTTCAGCGTTGCCTCGTCGAAGCAAATCAGGTGCATCTTGTCGAAGTCGACGCGGCCCTTCTCATTCAGCACCGATTCGTCGGCACTGAGGTTCACTACCTCGCCCGTCACGCGTATTTCTCCCGTCTTCTCCTCGCGGATGCTTGCCAGGCGACACTCCAGAGTCACAGGCAGTTGCTCGAAGGCGGGGGCATCCACCATTTCGGCCGGTATGGGAGTCAGTCCGCTTTTAGCGACCTTGTCCTCGACCTTCAGTCCTGAGACGATGCCCAGATAATCGGCTGCCACCATTGTCTCCTGTGTGGCAAACATGACGGTGAAGGCTTTTTTCAGGCGCATGTTCTGCAGCGTCTTACGTTCGTGTCCCAGGTTCAGGGCCACGTGGTGCTCGCTGCACTGTCCGCCCCAGGCCACATTCATCACATTAGGCACGCCGTTCTCGTCGTAGGTGCCCACCAGGAGCACAGGCAGGGGTGCCGTAAACATTCCCTTTGTTCCAAAATTCTTGCGCATATATATACCTTATTTATTAGTTACTTCTTCAATCCATTGTTCGGCCAGTGGGGGCCAGATGAGTCCGGCTCCGCGACGCATGCCGTAGCCGTGACCGCCCTTCGTCAGGTAGTGCACCTCGATGGGGGCACCTGCACGCTGCATGGCGTCCATGATGGTGACGGTGGACGGACCGCTGTACTTGACATCGTCCTCCGTGCCAAAGACGAACATGGGAGGCGTTTCCTTTGTGACGGTCAGTTCGGGTGTCAGCGTATGGTTCTCGCCCTCGTCCAGATAGGCTGGATAGATGAGAATGCCGAAGTCGGGACGGCACGAGAGACTGTCTATCCTGTCCTTCGGATTGCCCTCGTAGGCAGGTTCGCCCCAACGGGTGCAGGCACGGCACGAGAGGCTGGCACCAGCCGAGAAACCGATGACACCCACCTTCGTCGCCCCTTTGCTGCGCACCAGTCGGATGGCGCGCTGCACGTCCTGCAGGGCACCCAGGCGATTGTTTGGCACACGATAGGCCAGGACGTAGGCGTTATAGCCTTGAGCCGACAGCCACTGTGCCACCTCCTGACCCTCCTTCTCGTAGGCTAACATCGCGTACGCCCCACCCGGACATACGATAACGGCCTTACCGTTGCTCTTCGAAGCCTCGGGTACGAAGGGCTCCAGCGTGGGGTCGGTGACCTGGGTGAAGGCTGTGCCGTCGTTGGCACGTTGGTTCCATACTACCTCTTTCCTTTCGCTGCCGCCAGGTATTGTATTTCCCCAGATGGAGGAAGGCTTGTTGATGTACTGAGCGGATGCAATGTTGAAAGTTGAAAGTTGAAAGTTGAAAATTAAAAGTGACAGTGCTATTCGTTTCATGGCTTCAATTCTTCAATTCTTAAACTCTTATTCAAAAGATAATTATCCAGGATGGTGATGGCGGCCATTGCTTCCACAACGGGAACGGCACGAGGCAGTACGCAGGCATCGTGGCGACCACGGGCCTTGATCACGGTTCGCTCACCCTCTGTGGTCACCGTTTGCTGTTCGCGCAACAGGGTTGCCACAGGCTTGAAGGCCACGCGGAAGTAGATGTCCTGGCCATTGGAGATGCCGCCCTGGATGCCTCCGCTGTGATTGGTGCGTGTGACAATATGCCCGTCCTCGTCGGTCGTGAAGATGTCGTTCTGCTCCGAACCACGCTGTGCAACACCGCCAAAACCCATGCCGTACTCGAAGCCCTTGGCCGCATTGATGCTGAGCATGGCGTGCCCCAGTTCGGCATGCAGTTTGCCAAAGACGGGTTCGCCAAGTCCGATGGGGCACCCCTGGATGACGCAGGCGATGACGCCCCCGATGGTGTCGCCCTCGGCCTTCACTTCTTGGATGAGGTCGGCCATGCGTTGGGCAGTTTCTGCATCGGGACAACGCACATCGTTCGTTTCAGCCTGGGTCAGGTCGTAGTCTTCGTAGCGGCCAGGCAGCACGATGTCGCCCACCTGTTGGGTATAGGCCCGAATGGTGATGCCCAGCTGGCGCAGAGCCAGTTTGGCAAAGGCTCCGGCCACGACGCGACTGATGGTCTCGCGAGCCGACGAGCGTCCCCCGCCCCGGTGGTCGCGAATGCCGTACTTCTGCCAGTAGGTGAAGTCGGCGTGGCTGGGGCGGAACACGTCACGCAGGTTCTCGTAGTCGTCCGAGTGCTGATTAGTGTTGCGCACGAGGAATCCTATCGGGCAACCCGTTGTACGTCCCTCGAACACGCCACTCAACACCTCCACCTTGTCCGCTTCCTGACGGGCAGTGGTCAGCCGGCTCTGTCCTGGGCGACGACGGTTCAACTCGGCTTGAATGAAGTCCATATCCACCTCAATGCCTGCCGGCATACCGTCAATGACACCGCCGATGCCTGCTCCGTGACTCTCACCAAAGGTCGACACGCGGAAAAGATAACCGAAGGAGTTCTTCATAGAGATAAAAATTTAAAAGATAAAAGATAAAAGTTATTTGTTGGATTCCTTGTTTATCTTTTCATCTTTATACTTCTCTTTTCTCTTCTTCTCTTTTATTTTCCATTAATGACAGTGTCCGCAACCGCAGTGGTCACCGTGGTGGTGATCGTGGTCACAATCCTCATGGTCGTGTCCGCATCCCTCACAGTCCTCGCAGCCACAGCCGCAACCGCCCTCGCCCGTCAGCATCTTCAGTGTGCTGGTGATTTCTTCCTTCGTGGCCTCGCGGGTGTCGATGACCTCGCCCACGAAGACGAGTCCCTTGCCAGCCAGGGGATGGTTTAGGTCGACGGTTACCTCCGTGTCGCCAATCTTGGCAATCAGGCCGTTGAAGCGCTGTCCGTCGGCATTCTGCAAGGGCACTACGGCACCCTCGTAGATATACTGTTTGTCCAGTCGTCCATCTATCTCGAACGTCTGTCGCGGCACCGTGATGACGCGCTCCTGTTCATATTCGCCGTATGCCTGCTCGGGAGTCAGTTCGAAGTCGAACTCCGCATCCTTCTGCAGGTCGATAATCTGCGCCTCGAAGTCGTCGAGTGTCATACCCAGTCCGCTCACGAACTGGAACGGCTGTTCCCGTGTAGCTTCCTCCACCATTTCACGCTTGCCTTCCTTATCTTTTGTGTACAGTCGGTAGGCTACGGCTATGTACAAATTAGGTTTCAATTCTGACATATTCCTTATATTATTGATTAATTGCGTACAAAGGTACGAATAAGCGAACGATTTTCCAAATCCATTTGAGGAAATCCGAGCGACAGTGTCTAAGACCAAAGGTCAAAGATACGATTTAGCAAACAAAAGACCAAACTTCTTGGCTCAAACTATATGCTGCAGGCATAGCAACAAAGATTTCCACAAAGGCTTTGTGGTGTCAAAAAGAATTATTGCTGTCCGCTAAAACTTTTTGGTCTGTTATAAAATTAGGCTGAAATCCGAACGAGGATTCCAGCCTTTTTGTTACCTTTGTTTTTGCCACAAAA
>CAJOJA010000027.1 GCA_905234735.1 uncultured Bacteroidaceae bacterium
ACGGTAACGGTAGAGAGTGATATCAAAAAAATAATAGATAAATTTTGATTGATATAGGCTAAATCACGGCTGCCTGAAACATGCAGCCATATAAAGATCCCCGCCACAGGACGGGCTACAATGATTATGGCAAAAGATAGTGATGGCCGTAAATTCAATCGCATTCCTGAATATGATCGAGTCCAGAATGGCAAAACCATTCATGTGTCTGCTCATGTCAGAAGCAATCGAAGCGATTGTAAAGGCCAAAAGAAAAAATGATTGTTGCTTCTTTAAGGATTGTGTCATGGCGATGTGAATCGTTATGGCATTTAATTTTTTCTTTATACGTTTGCAAATTCCACCGAGACTCCGTGACATTTCGTGACAGAAATGGGGAAACTGAAATAAAATGTTTACGCATTGTTTACGCAGACATGAAAAAAGGAGTTGCGCGATTTGCGTAACTCCTTGTATTTCAGGGTGGACCAGCTTGGGCTTGAACCAAGGACCTCCAGATTATGAGTCTGTTGCTCTAACCAACTGAGCTACAAGTCCAATCTTGTACGAGATGCAAGGTCTTGCGGACTTTGCGAGTGCAAAGATACGAAATTAAATTAGAAATTAAAAATTAAAAATTAAAAATTTTGTGTATCTTTGCAAATAATATGAAAGAGCAAGGTTGTAAGAACGAGGTTCGTGTGGCCAGCATCGGGTTCTTCGATGGGGTGCATCGCGGCCATTTGTGTCTCATCGGACAGTTGCAGGAGGAGGCGCATCGACGGGGTCTGCGGTCGCTGTTGGTGACCTTCGACCGACATCCGCGAACGGTGGTCAGTCCGGGGCATGTGCCCGCGCTGTTGACGACGCTGGAGGAGAAGGAGGAACTGCTGCGGCAGACAGGTGTGGACGAGATTGCCGTAATCCCCTTCACGCTGGAGCTGAGCCGGTTGTCGGCGCTGGAGTTCATGGAGCAGGTGCTTCGTCGCGAGCTGAACGTGCAGGTACTGATCTTGGGCTACGACCATGCATTCGGACACGGGGGAGGTTCGCTGAACGACTATGTGCGTTGGGGCAGGGAGACGGGCATCGAAGTGCTGCGCGCCCACGAACTGGGGGACGCGATGGTGAGTAGCAGCAAGTGTCGGCGGTTGCTGGAAGCGGGTGATGTGAGGGGGGCAGCCGATATGCTGGGCCGCCCGTATTCGCTGAGGGGCGAGGTGGTTCGCGGTTTCCACGTGGGGCACGAGTTGGGATTCCCCACAGCCAACCTGATGGCCGACGAAGAGAAACTGCTGCCTGCCCATGGGGCATACGCCGTGTGGGCCACGTTGCCCGACGGCAGTCGCCAGGCGGGTATGTTGAATATCGGCAACCGTCCCACCATAGGCAACGGCGAGACGGTGTCGGTGGAAGTCAACCTGTTCGATTACGAAGGCAACCTGTATGGGCAACGCATGAGGCTGGAGCTCGTCGAGCGTCTGCGCAAGGAGCAGCGCTTCAGGAGCCGCGAAGAACTGGTGGCCCAATTGAACGAGGACAAAAGAAGAGCGGAAGAGATTTTACGATAATCTCCTCCGCTCTACCTTTTCTTATATATATATACTCTACTCTGCCAGGACGGTGAACTCGGCACCGCTGGCATAGTCGGCTCCGTTTTGGGCTGAGAGGGCCGTGAAGCGCAAGTAGCGTGCGCGTTGCGGCTGTTTGAACATCACCTTTTGTTCCTTCTTCGAACTGGGGAATTCGCCTTCGCAGACGGGGCTGCCCCACGTCTTGCCGTCGGCAGAGAGGCTGATGCTGTACTTCCTGATGTCGCCGTTTGAGCCGCTTTGGCGGGGTAGGTAGGTGAAGCCCTTGATGAGTTTCTCCTCGCCACAGTCGAAGTCGACGGTGTGGGGGTATTGCGTCACGGTGACTCCGTAGGCCGTGTGCCAGATGGTCTCCGTGTTGCCATCGACCATGCGACTGGCCTCCTCGCCCGGCTCCTCGCTGCTGGCGGCAACCACGGTCACGGGTACAATCTCTATGCGGTCGAAGGTGCGACTGATACGCACGTTGGGCTGATTGGTGTGCCATACCGTGATGGTACCGCCCTCGCGCATGTCAATGGGTTCGCCGTGGAATTCCCGAGCCTTTTCCTTGTTGATGCGGTAACTAACCGATTCGCCGTTGAATTCGTTGTAGACGATGGTCACCTGGCCACGATTGTCGCGAGTGATGCCAACGGGCAGGTCGCCAGCGTGCATGATGGGGAAGTTGGCCTTGCTGATGGCCTGTGCATTGGCCGTATGGGTGGGACGGATGAAGAATCCGAAACAGTGGGCATCGGCATAGACACGGTCGGGTTGTAGCGGGCCACCCTGTCCGCAACTGCTGCCACCGAGGGCGGTGACTTTCTTGTCGAGGTGCAGGTAGACGTGGTCGCTCTCGGGCAGGTCGCACGGATGCGGAGCATGGGTCAACTGCAGGTCGCTCCAGGGCAGCACGCTGGTGGACATAGCCCCTGTGAGGGCACCGAAGACAAGCCCGCAGTTCGTATCGTCGGTAAGGCTAAGCCATTGTACGCCCTCGCGATTGCCCATATCCTGCGGTTTGGGGAAGTTCACAAACTGGTCGCGAATGTGCGATCCGTAGACGTGGGCGAACATTCCGCTCATGCGGTCGGCATAGTTGTTCTGAGGGCCACGACCGAAGTAGCTCATCTCGCTTTCCTCGCCCTCGAAACGCTTGGGCAGACGAAGGAGGAAGCCCAGACGGGGTAGGATGGCCTTCGGGCTGTTGCTCGTGATGGCGCTCTGGTTCTCGATGGTGCCGTCGGGGTAGATGGTCCAGACGATGTTGGAGGTGAAGGCAAAGTCAGAAGGTTCGCCGTTGTCAATAATTGTATAGCGTCCGCTGCTGCCGCCCTGGATTTGTCCCTTCGTGCCGCGACTCTCCACCATATAGTTCAGCACCACGGCCCCGTCCTTGCGAGTGTAGGCGTTGCGATTGAGCACCTTGTGGCCGAGGTTGTGCAGTCCGTTCTGATACCACGACTGGTAGTACCAGTTGTCGTTGTCCACGGGGGCGCGCATGGCATCGAGCACAGGGCCGCATCCGGGTTCTATCATTTCCTTCCCGTTATACGTCAGGCTGTGGATGGTACCTCGCTGGTCGTCGAAGACTGCCGTCCACTTTGTGCTGGCCTGTACATCAGCCCCTGAGATGGTCGTATGCTCTCCTTTGTTCTCCATGCGCAGTTTGGCATTGCGTTTGGATGCGGCATAGATGGGCTTCACGTCGCCAGCACCCCACAGGTGAACCTGCTCGCTCATCTGCACATAGCCCTTCCTTGCCCACGGCATGTCCTGACGGAGCAGGAACTCCACGCGCAGGTCATAACAATGTGCGTCGGGATTTTCATCCTTTTCAAAACGCAGGGGAAGGGTGATGGGTTCCGTCTTTCGAGGGCCGATGGGGGCCATTCCGTGTTCGGGGTCGCAAGGAATAGTACTGCGCCCAACATCGAATCCGTCGCGCACCACAACTACGCTGATGTCCACATAGTCGAGCGGCACGAAATAGTTCTTGTTCGTGACGAGCAGGCGCACCATCTGAATGTTGCTATTCGTTTTCCATAGGCTGTCCAGCTGCACGCCCACGTTCTGGTAGACATGCTTCACATCGAAGTATTCGGGTTTGGGTGCCAGATCGGGCAGCATGACACCGTTCATGCAGAACATACCGTCGTTGGGCCGGTCGCCGTGGTCGCCGCCATAGCCGAAGAACTTCGTACCGTCGAGCTTGTAGGTGTCGATGGCCTGGTCTACCCAGTCCCAGATGGCACCGCCGCAGATGTAGTTGCTCGTCTCAATGGCCTTCCAGAAGTCGACGAGGTTACCGCCCGCATTGCCCATCGAGTGGGCATACTCCGAGATGTGGAAGGGATACTTGGGACCCTTGCCGCCCGATGCGGCAAACTGCACCCAGCCCACTGAGGGGTACTGGTTCGAGCCCATGTCCACGATGTCGTTGTTGCGCTCGTACTGCACGGGGCGACTCTTGTCAAACTCGCGGATGGCCTGGTAGGCCGCCTTGAAGTTGTCGCCCGGCCCGGCCTCGTTGCCCAGGCTCCAGATGACGATGCTCGGGTGGTTGATGTGGGCGTGCACCAGTTCTATGTTACGTGCGATGTGGGCTGCACGCCATTCCTTCGGATGGGAGAGGGAGGCTTCGCCGTAGTAGTATTCGTGGCTCTCGATGTTCGCTTCGTCCTCCAGGTAGATGCCGTACTTGTCGCACAGATAGTACCAATAGGGGTCGCAGGAGTAGTGCGAGTTGCGCACGTGGTTGATGTTGCCCTGCTTCATCAGCATGACCTCCTTCTCCATTTGTTCCCGCGTGATGGCATGTCCGCGCGAGGGGTTGTTCTCGTGACGGTTCACACCCTTCAGTTTCACGGGTCTGTCGTTCACGTAGAAGTAGCGGCCAGCCCGTCCGAATTCATCATCCTCTGCCTTCGTGTCGCGGATTTCTACGGTGCGGATGCCGAAATAGGTGGAGCGCACATCCACTACTTTCCCCTTCTGGTTCTTCAGCGTTGCCGTGAGGACATAACGGTAGGGAGCTTCGGCACTCCAAGGAAGTGCACCATGCAAGTTGATGGAGGTTGGCGCAACACTCAAGTCTATACCAACGTTGACCTGTGCTTGTGCATCAGGCTGGCCAATTGCGGGCTTTGTGTCGAGATTGAGCGTTCCAGGAGCCAGTTCATCGGAGTAGAGCTTCACGGGGAATACCTTGTATTCCACAGAAAGGTTCTTGGCCGTTTTCTTGCTGATATCCTTCAAATTGGCCTCAACAACGATTACTGCATCGGCTTCCTCTGTAATTCCATTGCCCTTGAGTGATTTCGTGCGAACGATAAGGTCGTTGATTTCTGTTTCTGGCACACTCGTCAGATATGTGCTGCGGAAGATACCCGGCAGACGGAACATGTCCTGTGCCTCCAGAAAAGAGCCGTCGGAGTTGCGATAGACCTCCACGGCCACCACGTTCTCGCCCTTCTTATTTAAGTAGGGGGTGATGTTGAAGCGGGCCGTGTTGCGGCTGTTCTTTGAGAAACCCACGTATTGGCCGTTAATCCAAAGGTAGAAGAACGAGTCCACGCCGTCGAAGTTGATGAATACGTCGCGTCCGTCCCATTCTGTAGGCACTTGGAACGTGCGACGATATGAACCCACCTCATTACGGAACTTGTACGTTGTCCAGTCTGTAGGCGGGGTGCGCATGACGCCTCCCTTCCAGTCGCCTACAGCCACGCGGTGCTGGAAGATGACCTTCTGGTTCGTGTAGATAGGTACCCCGTACTTCATCGTACCGTCCTTCTGCAGTCCCTGCACGTTCCAGTTGCCGGGAACCTCGATATCGTCCCATCGCGAGTCGTCGAACGTCATCTGCCAGAACATACTGTCGCGCAGCGAGGGTTCGGGCACCCAGCGGAACTTCCATGTCCCGTCCAGCGAACGGTAGTAGGTGGAACCCTCAGGCAGGACTTTCAGCGCCTCCTGTTCGTTGGCAAACGAGAACATCCATGCCCTGGGCTGTTCCTTGTTTAGCGCGAGCCGTTCGGGCGACTGCCACTCCTTGCCGTCTGGAGCTGTAGGCATTGCATTGTATTCGAATCCCGCAAGCGGGGCGGTTTGTGCCGTTGCCACCAGTGGCAGGGCCAGCATAATGGTTAGTAAAAAACGTTTCATCATGGCTTAAATATAGTTTCTCGGGTCAAAAATAGGAAAAAACATTGACACCTGCAACCATACTCCGCAAAAAGTGATGCTACGGTGTCATATTGTGGCGTATCAACCAACAAGGGCTACCCTCTCGGGCGGCCCTTGCTGCGGTTTCAAAAAAAGCATTTGGTTGTTTTATTAATTAACAAAAGAGAAAAAGTATTCATTGTGGGATGATGGCTATGGAGTCTTTCGGTGTGGCTGTCAGGGCCGTCTCGCTGTTGGGCGACGCCTGGGGCTGTTCTGTGAAGAGTTGGAGCGTATCGCTGGCCGGCCCCATGGCCCACTGTGCGTCCTGTCCGCTGCTGGCTTCTTCGCGCTGGAATCCCTGTTGGGCGGCCATACCGATGGTGAGCACGACGGCTACGACGGCTGCGGCGCGCCACAACGGACGCAACACATCGCTCAGCTTCCGGGGTTGCAGGGCCACCGTCCTCGCAGTTCCATCCTCCTGAGTTTCTTCTGTGGGTCGGATGGCTGCCATCATACGTTCGTCGAAGTCCGTGCCGAGACGCTCGCCTGCTATCTGCTCCTCGGCCAGGAAAAGGTCGCGGTAGGGGAGCAGGCTGGCCGGTATGTCGGTCTGCGCGAAGAAGGTGTGCAGTATGGCCTCCTCTTCGAGCGTCGTCTGGCATTCCCAGTAGCGTTCCAGCAGTTGTTCGATGTATTTGTAATCCATAGTCTTCCTGCCCACCTTTTTGGGGCGTTCTATAGGGAAGACGGATGAAGGGGGTGGAAAAGTTACAGGAGGACTACAATTTTTTCCCGATTTTTTCTTTTATGCGGGTTCGGGCCCTGTGCAGATAGACTTTGACCTGGGTTTCCGTCAGGCCAGTGATGCGGGCTATCTCGTCGTAGCGCATCCCCTCAATGTCGCGCAGAACCATAATGGTGCGCTGTGTTTCGGGCAGTTGATCCATGAGGCTACGCACGATGTCCAGTCGCTCGTCGGTTTCCTTCTCTGCGTGTACGACGGTGCGCTGGAAACGGATGATGTCGCTTTCCTTCTCTGCGTGCAACTGTACCTTTCGTATGTGGTCAATGGCCAGCCTGTGGCAGACGGACAGGCAGTAGGCCTCTATACTGTCGATGGTGGCCCACTCGTCGCGCAGCGTCCACATGCGCACCAGCGTTTCCTGCGTGATGTCCTCGGCCTCACTGCGATCCAGGGTGATGCGCAGTGCCAACCGAAAGAGTTTGTCCTTCAGGGGCAGCATCTCGCGACGGAATTGCTGTTCCGCAGCGCTTCTTTTTGAACCTTCATCGTCCTTCATTTCACCCGTTACGGCATTTTCGTCGGTAAAAGTACGAAAAAAAAACGAAACCAACAAACGCTGCCAGAGGTTATTGCGTGCGCGCGTGTTTCATTATTATATGTCGGATAGGAAAAAAAACTTATAAGAATATGATAAAATATGGTACTATGTATTGCAAGGTATTATATTTTTACTTAACTTTGTATCGTGAAACGTTAAGAAAGACATTATAAACCCTATAAAAAGACATAGAACTATGAACAACAAGCGTTTTTATCTGTCAGAGAAGGACAAGAAGATTGGTGGTGTATGTGGTGGCATTGCCGAGTATTTCGAAGTAGACCCGCTAATCGTACGCGTGCTCTTCCTGGTAGCCATCTTAGAGGTTGGCATGGGACTGTTTGCCTATTTTGCCCTGTGGATATTGGCTCCTCGCAATCCGGACCGTTATTAATTAATTGTGAATTGAATGAATCATGGACGTCAACAATGCCAAATCGCAGATGCGCAAGGGGATGCTGGAATACTGCATCCTGCTCTTGCTGAAGCGCGGACCGGCCTATGCCAGTGATATCATCCGCCAGCTGCAGGAGGCCGAACTGCTGGTAGTGGAGGGCACGCTCTACCCCCTGCTCACCCGCTTGAAGAACGACAGTCTGCTCTCCTACCAGTGGCAAGAGAGCACCCAGGGCCCGCCACGTAAATACTATGCGCTGACCGACGAGGGCACCCAGTTTCTCACAGGACTCGACCAGGCTTGGAACGAACTCGCCACCACGGTATCCCTCCTGAAACAGGCTCCCAGGCAGTTGCCCTTTGTTTCCTAAAACCTATAGGACCTATAGTACTTATCAGACTTATGCAAAACAATAAACTATGAAGAAAAATATCACCATAAACCTGCTGGGCCGCCTCTACGCCATCGATGAGGATGCCTACGAACTACTGGAACGCTACACCGACTCGCTGCGCAACTACTTCCGTCGTCGCGAGGGTGGGGAGGAGATTGTCGATGACATCGAGGCCCGCATTGCCGAACTGTTCGACGAACTGAAGAGCAAAGGAACAGAAGCCATCACCATCGAGCACGTGGAGGACATCATCCACCGCGTGGGAAGTCCCGAAGAGATGGACAGCCCCTCTCCTGACTCCCCCCGTGGGGAGGAGGGCTTTTCCTCACAGTTTACGGATGGTAACGGACCTGCTCCCTCTATGGGGGAAGCGGGGAGAGGAGCAAAGCGCCTCTATCGCAACATGGCCGATCGCAAACTTATGGGTGTGCTGTCCGGCTTTGCTACATATTTCGGTGGCGATGTGCTGTGGTGGCGACTGGGCTTTCTGGTCATGTTCTTCCTGACACCAGGTGGTGTTGTACACCGTATGTTCGATTGGGGCTATTGGAACTGGGGCATCAGTCTCAATTTCACGCTTATCATCCTCTACATCGTTTTGGGCATATTGATGCCTGTGGCCGATACGCCCGAAGACCGGCTCCGGATGAAGGGCAAGGAGGTGAATCCGCAGAATCTGGCCGATGAGGTCAGTCAGCCCCAGTCACAAGCCAATGAAGGCGGTCACATGGGTTGTTTGGGTGGTTTCTTCTTCATCCTGGGTACACTCATCCGCTGGTTCTTCTACGGTATCGGCATCGCACTGGCCTTCAGTCTGCTGACCGGCATAGTGGCCCTGACCGCCGCAATGACCATGCCCCACAGCCTGATTCACGAAAGCGATCCCGCCTTCTGGCAGTTCTTCGATGCCAATCAGACTCACCTGATGCTTGCTTCGGTGCTCTGCCTCGTAGTGCTCGCTATTCCTGCGTATTGCCTCATTCACAGTCTCTTCAGCGAAATCCGCCTGCTGCAGCCCATGGGCATTCGCCAGCGCGTCATGTTCCTCGTCACCTGGATTCTGACCTTCGTTGTCGCCGCTGTGGTCTGCACGGGACTGGCAGGCAAAGTGAAAGACGCCTTGGATCATAGCCATGATATTTCGGACGAAAAGTATCGCAAGGAGAACACCCACGATGGCATCTTCTATCGCCCCGACGAGTGGGAGTTCCTCTCGGAACGCGGCTGGCGCGTGCTACGAGCCGAACATTGCGACCGCTACACAGCGGCAGGGCAATATTATACGGACACCGATGCCCGCTACATCGACACCTACGACTCGCGCCACCGCCAACTCTTTACTATCGAGCGTACGGAGGAGTTACAGCCCGGTCACTACCTGCTCTCCGCCTGTGTGCGTGCCGATGGGCAAGGGGCCTACGTTTATGCCTTCATCGACGGATATAACCAGGCACCCTGGCTGAAGGAGATTCCTGCCGACGACAACACGGGCGGCGACATCTGGCGCGAGGCGAAGCAGTGGTTGGAGAACGAGCGGAAGGAGCA
The DNA here is from genome assembly GCA_905234735.1 of uncultured Bacteroidaceae bacterium. GTDB lineage: Bacteria > Bacteroidota > Bacteroidia > Bacteroidales > Bacteroidaceae > Physcousia. The sequence continues at coordinate 9,406 of CAJOJA010000027.1, forward strand.
CGGCGACACCATCTGCAACATGGAAATCTACAATCGTATGCGGGACATCGCCCATGCCAACAGCGAACAGGGTTACGGCTGGAACCGCATCACCCTGCCCGACATCGTCATCCCGAAGCCGGCCGTCCTGCACTACGGCGTCTCGACCGTTCCCTCCCTCACGGGCCAGTCCTTCCTCGGCCACTGGTTTTCCGCCTGCGACTTCGAACTGAAGCGCATGGACAATAACAAGAAGTAGCGAGCCTTATTCCAGACTAAACTTCTTCGAAATCGACGTACTCGCCCTCGTTGTCCTGGAAGACTCGGGTCTGAGGGGTGTCCGATGGTTGTTGGGGAGTTTCGGGCTTTTGGAAGGACGTGCGCGAGGTGTTTACACCCAGTAGGCGCAGGATGAAACTAAGGATGGAAAGTCCAAAGCCAAGTATGGCGAATAGGATGATGAGGACTATGGAGAGAAGACAGCCAAGCAATTGCACTATACGATTTTAGGATTTTATGAATCAGGAATTGCTCAAATCGCGACGGACAATGACATTTGTAACGAGCGAGAGCAATACGTACCATACAATCATGCCGGACAGACTGCTGGCTCCGAGGGGTAGGCACAGGAGGCAACCCAGAAGGAAGACATACTGCACCCGATTCTGGGCCCAGCCAAGGCTCTTGAACTTCAGCGAGAAGAGGGGCACCTCGGCCACAAGCAGCAGGCACGAGAGGAACATGAACAGGAAAAGGAACACGGCGTTGAACTTCAGCGACACCAGGAAGGCGTGCTGACCCACAACAAACGAGCCCCAGAAGAGCGCGTTGGCAGGGGTGGGTAGACCGATGAACGATGTGGTCTGGCGCGTGTCCAGATTGAACTTGGCCAGTCGCAGGGCAGAGAACGCGGCCATCAGGAATGCCGTATAGGGGATGTAACTGGCCAACGGCAGGAGCACAGCGGGGTAGTGGACTTCGTGGAATAGGTAGAACAGGATGGCGGAAGGCGCCACGCCGAAGGTGACGACATCGGCCAGCGAGTCCAGTTCCTTGCCGATGGGTGAGGATACGCCCAACAGACGGGCCACCATGCCGTCGAAGAAGTCGAACACGGCACCGACCAGTATCATGACGATGGCCCAGCGGTAGTTGCCGTAGAAGGCTGCCCCCGTGGCCATGCAACCCGACATCAGGTTGCAGCAGGTCAAGAGATTGGGAATGTGTTTGCGTATCATTTCAGTCTTGCTATGATGGTTTCGTTGCCCGTCGTCTTTTGGTCGAGGTTGACGCAGATCTCAGTGCTCAAGGGCAAGAAGAGGTCGACGCGCGAGCCAAGTTTGATGAAACCCATGTGGTCGTCGATTTCGTAGTCGATACCCTCCTCGAGATACGTCACTACGCGACGGGCCATGGCGCCAGCTACCTGACGGACGAGGATTTCGTGGCCGTCGGTGGTCTTGATGACAATCGTGCTGCGCTCGTTCTCTATGCTGGACTTGGGCAGCCAGGCTGCACGGTGGTTGCCGTCGTAATGGCGTACCAGTTGTACGCAGCCGTCCACGGGAATCCAGTTGGCGTGGACGTTCAGCGGACTCATGAAGATGGACACCTGGAGCCGGCGGTCGTGGAAGTATTCGGGCTCCTCCACCTCCTCGATGACCACCACGCGTCCGTCAGCCGGAGAAACAACGACACCCGTGGTGTCCTCCTCGAACTTGCGGATTGGGCAACGGTAGAAGTTGGCCGTCAGCGCGTATGCCAGACAGGCTGGTACGGCAAACCCGATGAGCGGAATCCGAGAGGGAAAAAAGAAATAGAGCGCACCGCATACGGCCAGAATGATGATGGCCGAAGTGATTAGAATGTGAGTGCCCTCGCTATGTATTCTGAGTTGGCGCAAGCGCCTTAAACGTTTTCCCATGTGACTATATATCATTTCGGAGAGACAACCCCTCCATCTTGCAAAGTTACGCCTTTCTTCTCAATCATGCAACAGTTTGCGGGCAAAAGATTCCTTTTTAATCATTTTTTAATAAAAAACAGCATCTAAAAGTTGCGCTATTCAGGAAAGTGATGTATCTTTATCCCAAATTTCACTCTGATTATGTCCGCACCCGACTTTGTACATCTGCATGTACACACTCAATATTCGCTGCTCGATGGCCAGGCCAGCATCTCGAAACTGCTGAAGAAGGCTACCGCTGACGGTATGCGTGGTATGGCCATTACGGACCATGGTAACATGATGGGTGTCAAGGAGTTCTTCAACTCGTGCAAGAAACTGAACAAGGAGCGTAAGGAGCAGGGAATGGAGCCGTTCAAGCCCATCATAGGCTGCGAGATGTATGTAGCTCCGAGGAACAAGGAGTCAAAGGATAAGGAGCTGGGCGACCACGTGCGCTACCACCTCATAGTACTGGCCAAGAACCAGGTGGGGTATCACAATCTGGTGAAACTGGTGTCGAGGGCATGGACCGACGGGTTCTACAACAAACCCCGAACCGACCGTGCCGACTTGGAGCGCTATCATGAGGGGCTTATCGTCTGTTCGGCTTGTATAGCCGGAGAGGTGCCTCGGAAGATACATCGCGGCGACATAGAGGGAGCCGAGGAGGCCATCCGCTGGTATCACAACCTGTTTGGTGATGACTACTACCTGGAGCTGCAGCGCCATCCTGTAACCAATCCTGCCCAGCGTGCCAATCGCGAGACCTTCCCCATACAGCAGGAGGTGAACAAGGTGCTCATCGAACTGGCTCAGAAACACGGCATCAAGCTCGTATGTACCAACGATGTGCATTTTGTGGACGAGGACGACGCTGAGGCCCACGACCGTCTGATATGTCTGTCCACCAGTCGCGACTTGGACGATCCCACGCGTATGCTATACTCCAAGCAGGAGTGGTTCAAGACCCGCGAGGAGATGGCGCATCTCTTTGCCGACGTGCCAGAGGCTCTGGCCAATACGGTGGAACTGATGGAGAAGGTGGAGCAGTACGACATCGACCATGCACCCATCATGCCCAACTTCGAGATACCAGAGGAGTTCGGCACCGAGGTACAATATCACGAGAAGTTCACCGACCAACAGTTGTTCGAGGAGTTCTCGCGCGACGAGCACGGCAACGTGATTATGAGCGACGAGGAGGCGGAGAAGAAAATAAAGAAGATGGGCGGCGTGGAGAAGCTGTACCGGCTGAAACTTGAGGCCGACTATCTGGCCCACCTGACTTTCATCGGGGCCAAGCAACGCTACGGCGATCCCATCCCCGACGACGTGATGGAGCGACTGGTCTTCGAACTGCACGTGATGAAGACGATGGGTTTCCCAGGTTACTTCCTTATTGTGCAGGACTACATCAATGCTGCGCGCAAGGAACTGGATGTCAGCGTGGGACCTGGACGTGGCAGCGCGGCTGGCAGTGCGGTGGCCTACTGCCTGGGTATCACTCAGATAGACCCCATACAATACGACTTGCTGTTCGAGCGATTCCTGAATCCCGACCGCATTTCGCTGCCCGATATCGACGTTGACTTTGACGACGACGGACGAGGCCGTGTACTGCAGTGGGTGACCCAGAAGTATGGGGAGGACAAGGTGGCACACATCATCACCTACGGCACAATGGCCACGAAGCTGGCCATTAAGGATGTGGCCCGTGTGGAGAAACTGCCATTGGAGAAGGCCAATGCCTTGTGTAAGCTCATCCCCGACCGTATGCCCGAAGTGAACGGGAAGGCCCTGAAGATAAACCTGCCCAACGTCATCAGTGTTGTACCCGAACTGCAGCAGGCCGAGAACTCGGCCGACCCGCAGTTGAGCGATACCATACGTTATGCGAAGAAGCTGGAGGGCAACGTCCGCAACACGGGTGTCCATGCCTGCGGCGTCATCATCTGTCGCGACGCCATCAGCGACTGGGTGCCCATCAGCACTGCCGAGGACAAGGAGACGGGCGAGAAACTCCTGTGTACGCAGTACGAAGGTTCGGTCATCGAAGAGACGGGCCTCATCAAGATGGACTTCCTCGGATTGAAGACCCTCAGCCAAATCAAGGAATGCCAGCAGAACATCCGCGACAGTCTTGGCATTGAAGTGGATGTGGATAAACTGGACATCAAGGACCCCGCCACCTATCAGCTCTACTGCGACGGACGAACCGTCGGAACCTTCCAGTTCGAATCGGCTGGTATGCAGAAATACTTGCGCGAACTGCAGCCTACAGTTTTCGAAGACCTCATTGCCATGAATGCGCTCTACCGTCCGGGGCCCATGGACTACATCCCCGACTTTATCGACCGCAAGCAGGGTCGCAAGCCGGTGGAGTACGACATCCCCTGCATGGAGAAGTACCTCAAGGATACCTACGGCATCACCGTCTACCAGGAGCAGGTCATGCTCTTGAGCCGACAGTTGGCCAACTTCACCCGAGGCGAGAGCGACACCCTGCGCAAGGCTATGGGTAAGAAACTGAAGGACAAGCTGGACCACATGAAGCCCCAGTTCATCAATCAGGGTAAGGAGAACGGCCACGACCCCAAGGTGCTGGAGAAGATTTGGGCCGACTGGGAAAAGTTTGCCTCCTACGCCTTTAACAAGAGCCATGCTACGTGCTATTCGTGGGTAGCCTACCAGACGGCCTACCTCAAGGCCAACTATCCCGCGCAGTTCATGGCCGGCATCATGAGCCGAGCCAAGGACATCGGCGAAGTGTCCAAACTGATGAACGAGTGCCGTGGCATGGGCATCGAGACCCTGGGACCCGACATCAATTACAGTCGACACAAGTTCAGCGTCGACCCCAGTGGCAACATCCGCTTTGGCCTGTCGCGTATCTCGGGACTGGGCAGCAGCGCTGTGGATGCCATTGTGGGGGAGCGCGACAAGAACGGCCCCTTCAAGGACATCTTCGACTTTGCCAAGCGCGTCCCCATCAATATGGTCAAGCGCAACGGGTTGGAGTGTCTGGCTCTGAGTGGTGCTTTCGACACTTTCCAGAACCAGCTCTCTCGCGAACAGTTCTTTGCCCCCAATACCAAAGGCGAGGCGTTCATCGACACCCTCACCAAGTTCAGCATCCAGTATCAGCAAGCCGAACAGGAGGCACGTTACTCACTCTTCGGTGGCATGGAGGCCGTGGAGATAAGCATGCCCGGAATTCCTGTCTGTGAGCGGTGGAGCGCGTTGGAACGTCTGAACAAGGAGAAGGAGAAGATAGGTATTTACCTGTCGGCCCACCCGCTGGACGACTATGCCGTAGTATTACGTGGACTGTGTAATATGCACGTCGAACAGCTGGCCGACCTCTCGGCAATGCCAAGCGGAGAGGTGCATTTCGGCGGCATCGTCACCAGCGTTCGCCGGGGCACCACCAAACGCAACATCCCGTATGGCATCGTCACCATCGAGGACTACAGCGGAGCGGGCGAACTGGCACTCTTCGACAAAAACTGGACCAACTGGAACGGCATGATGGAGGTGGGCTATACCTTGTACGTCAACGGTCACATACAGCCTCACCGCTACAAGCAGGGGCAGATGGATCTGCAAATAGACAGCGTGGACTTCCTGGCCAATGTGCGCGAAAAGGCCATCCACACCCTCACCATCTCCTTCTACCTGGAGGATTTGGACGAGGACTTCGTCTTCTCGCTTGCCGACTATGCCCAAGCCAACCCCGGCACCACCCACCTGCACTTCTGCATCTACGAAGCGGGGCACGCCACCCACCTGCAAACCGTCGCCACGAAATACCACATCACGGTGAACAAGGAGTTGCTCGACCTCCTGGACAAAATGGAGTCCATCACCTACAAGATCAATTAATTTCTTAATCTATAAATCTTAGACTTTTAATTTTCAATCTTTATTTTTACTTTTTACTTTTTAAATTAATCATATTATGGCACTACACATCACAAGTGAGAATTTCAAGGAGTTGACCCAAAGTGGCAAACCCATGGTGTTGGACTTCTGGGCCACCTGGTGCGGCCCCTGCAAGCGCCTGGCTCCCGTCATCGAGGAACTGGCCACCGAGTACGAAGGCCGTGTGAACATCGGCAAGTGCGACGTGGAGGAAGACGACGAACTGGCCATGCAGTTCCAGGTCTCGAGCATCCCCACCGTTGTCTTCTTCAACAAGCAGGGCGAGATGTTCAAGCGTCTCGTTGGGCTGCAGAGCAAAGCCACATTGGTTGAAAACATCGAACAACTGCTCTGACGATGGCTGACTTTGAGGACGAACTGCTGCAAGACGCAGAGGATGACGCTCGCACCGTCGAGTTCATCAAAAGCTACCTTCCGCAGGAAGTGAAGGAGAAGTTCACGGACGAGGACCTCTATTACCTGCTCGATGTCCTTGTGGAGTACTATGCCGACAGCGGCATCCTCGATGCCGAGCCCGATGAAGAGGGTTACATTGACATCGACGTTGAGGCCATTGCCGACCATCTGGCCCGTCAGGCCAAGAAGGACCAGCAGGGCGACTTCCTGCCCGAAGACCTCCGTTGGGTCGTAGAGGGCGAAATGGAGTACGCAGAAAGCCTAGAGCAGTGAGCGCAGTGCGCAAGCTCGCTTGAGCACTGCCGAGTCGTGATAGGTTAAGATTGCAGGTCAAAGCCTAGAGCAGTGAGCGCAGTGCGCAAGCGAGCTTGATTCCATTCTAAAAGAGGAAAAGACCGAGGTGGGAATTGCTACGTTTCTGTGCCAGTTCGCCCTCCATGCCCTCGATGGCGGTACGGAAGAAGAAGGCGATGAGGCACTCGTCTGTGCCCTCAATCCGTTTCTGGCGCAAGGTGCATCTTTTCCGAAGGATTATGCGTGGTTTATCCTGACCTTATAAGAACTTCTTTGTACATCGGGCGGTGTACGGAGGTTCGCCGACGATGAATGTTCGTTCATCGACGATGAACGGCCGTTCGCCGTCGATGGACGGACTTTGTCTTACGAGGTTGTGGAAAATGTCTGCTAAGGATTGCGTTTCAGTCGTTGCGAGTGACGATGAAAAGCTTGTCGCTGGCGCGAACCTTGGCCGGGACGGGTATGCTGACGTGCCAGCCCTGGCGGGCTTCCTGGACAGGACGGAGTTCGTAGCGTATCTCGCTGACGGGGAGGCGCAGGGCACCGGTGGTGGGACCGGTGATGAGTACTTCGTCGCCCACGTGTAGCGGGCAGGCCTCGATCTTGAACTCTGCCACACCCAGTTTGGAGTAGTAGCGGATGCCACGGGCGCAGTAGGTCTTCTTCTCCGTGGCGCTGGAACCAGGCTTGCGTGTCCATTCGCCCAAGAGCTGTCCTTGGTAGTAACCGTCCCAGAATCCGCGGTTGAAGACGCGGGCGAGGCGTTCGTTCCAGTCTTGTTTCTTTTCGTCAGTGAAAGTGCCGTCGAGCACGCTTTGTATGGCTTCTTTGTAGCAGCGCACCGTGGTGTCGACATAGTCGGCTCCGCGCGCGCGTCCTTCTATCTTAAATACGCGTACGCCCGCGTGTACCATGCGGTCGATGAAGTCGATGGTCTTCAGGTCGCGTGGACTCATGATGTACTTGTTGTCGACCTGGAGTTCGGTGCCCGTCTCTGTGTCGCGCACGGTGTAGGAGCGGCGGCACAGCTGCATGCACTCGCCTCGGTTGGCCGAACGTCCCATGTTGTCGAGGCTGAGGTAGCACTTGCCGCTGACGGCCATGCAGAGGGCTCCGTGACAGAACATCTCGATGCGCACCAGTTGACCGCTGGGACCCGTGATGTGTTGTTCCTGAATCTGTTGGTATATCTCGGCCACCTGTTCCATCTTTAGTTCGCGAGCCAGCACCACGACATCGGCAAACTGGGCGTAGAAGCGCAGTGCCTCGATGTTGGAGATGTTGAGCTGGGTAGAGAGGTGGACTTCAAGTCCAATCTGTCGGCAATAGGTCATGACAGCCACGTCGGAGGCGATGATGGCAGAAATCTGGGCAGTCTTGGCCGCGTCGAGTATCTGGCGCATGAGGGCCAGGTCGTCGTTGTAGATGATGGTGTTGACGGTGAGGTAGCTCTTGACACCAAAGGTATGGCACTTGCGGGCGATGTCGTGCAGGTCGTCGATGGTGAACACGGAGGCGGAGTGCGCCCGCATGTTCAGTCGCGATATGCCGAAATAGATGCTGTCGGCTCCAGCGCGCAGAGCTGCGGCCAGCGATTCGGGCGAGCCCACGGGGGCCATGATTTCCAGCCCCTCTCCCAACCTCCCCCGGAGGGGAGGAGTATTTATTAGATTATCTGTGTTATTCATATTATCTTTGAGGTGGTTTATACCCCCTCTCCCATTTCGGGGGAGAGGGATGGGGTGAGAGGGGCCTCATCCATAATCTGGAACAGCTCCTCGACCGTTTCGGCACGAAGCATGCGGATGCGGGTCTCGCGGAAATTGGGGATGCCCTTGAACAGGGGCGAGGCGGCCAGATGGCGACGGCTGTGCAGAATGCCACGATACTCGCCGAGGCGGTCGACACTAATCTGCACCTGCTGCTTCAGTACATTGAGACACCATATAGGGGAGCAAGGGGCAAGGGGCAAGGGGCAAGAGGATACGTTTGCTTCTTGCGAGGTGTTCAGGGTGTCAGTTACATTACTCTTGCTCCTTTCCCCTTGTCCCTTGCCCCTTAAATAATCTTTTATTTCCTTGAATATCCAGGGGCGACCGAAGGTGGCGCGACCCACCATGATTGCATCGACGCCGTAACGTTCGAAGCATTCGCGGGCACGTTCGGGGGTGGTGATGTCGCCATTGCCGATGATAGGAATCTTCATGCGTGGATTGCGCTTCACCTCGCCGATGAGTGTCCAGTCGGCCTCGCCGGTGTACATCTGACTACGGGTGCGTCCATGAATGGTGAGGGCCTGTATGCCGCAGTCCTGCAACTGTTCGGCCAGGTCCACGATGATGCGGTGCTCCTGGTCCCAACCCAGACGGGTCTTGACGGTGACAGGCGTATGGGGTACGGCATCCACTACGGCGCGTGTCATCTCCAGCATCAGGGGGATGTTCTGCAGCATACCCGCTCCGGCTCCCTTGCCCGCCACGCGTTTGACAGGACAACCGAAGTTGATGTCCAGTATGTCGGGCTGAGCCTGTTCGACAACGATCTGGGCTGCATCGCGCATGGCTTCGACAAAGCGTCCGTAAATCTGTATGGCCACGGGGCGCTCATCGTCGCACACCTGCAACTTCTCGATGCTGCGGTTCACGCCTCGAATGAGTGCGTCGCTCGACACAAACTCGGAGTACACCAAGTCGGCCCCCATCTGCTTGCAGAGCAGTCGGAAGCCAATATCGGTGACATCCTCCATCGGGGCGAGGAAGACAGGGTGTTCAGGAAAATTGAAAGATTGAAAAAATGAAGAATTGAAGGGCTTTGCCATACAAATCTGGGTAGAACTTTAATTATTCAATTCTTTACTTCTTCAATTCTTTGCTTGAAAGGCCAGCGCATAGAGTTTCATCTGCTTCATCATGGCCAGCAGACCGTTGGAGCGGGTGGGGGAGAGGTGTTCGCGCAGACCTATCTGCTCGATGAAGTAGAGGTCGGCCGACAGGATGTCCTCGGGCGTCTGGTCGTTGAGCACACGCAGGAGCAGGGTGACGATGCCCTTCACGATGAGGGCGTCGCTCTCGGCCTGGAAGTGGATGCGACCGTCGATGAGGTCGGCCTGCAGCCACACGCGACTCTGGCAACCGTCGATGAGGTTCTGTTCGGTTTTATATTTCTCGTCCAGTGGCTGCTGTTCGCTGCCCATGTCAATGAGCATCTGGTAGCGGTCCATCCAGTCGTCGAGTTCCTGGAACTCTTCGATGATTTCGTCTTGTCTTTCGTTGATTGTCATATAGGTCTTATGGGTCTTATGGGTCATATAGGTCTTATGGCTTTTACTTCCCATCATTGTATATGAGCTGCAGGACGCTCTGGCCCACGGCTTCGAGCACGTTGGGGTCGATGTTCTCGGGGGTGTCCTGCAGGGTGTGCCACGTGGGGCCGAACGAACTGGGGCCGTCAGTGTGGTAGGGCACGATGTCGATGCATGGCACACGTGCTATTTGGTTCACCGACAGGTGATCGTCGGTGATATAGTTGCCGTCGCTCAGGGGGAAGAAATGGCCGTAGCCCAGCTGGTGGGCAATGTGCCAAAGCATGTCGACCACGGGTTGGGCATACTGCAGGGAGTAACCCTCGCGAGAGAAGGTGCTGCCACGACCGCCCACCATGTCGAACAGGATGCCGAAGCGTGCCTGATAGCCATTGGCCTGAGCTTGTTCGGACCAGTAGGTAGAGCCCAGACACCAGCTGTTGGCATCCGAAAGGTCGTCGCTCCACTGGGGCGTGCCGGCATCTTCGACGTCGAAGCAGATGAAGTCGATGCCTGTCCGGATGCTATCGGCCAGGCTCAGGATGCGTGCCAGTTCCAGCATGACGGCTACACCGCTGGCTCCGTCGTTGGCAGCCGGAACGGGCGTATGATGATTGCGTTCGTCGGCATCGTTGTCGGCCCAGGGGCGGCTGTCCCAGTGTGCGCAGAGTAGTATGCGGTCGTGATTCGTGGGATTCAGTCGGGCAATGATGTTGCGGCAGGGTACGCGGCTGCCATCGTAGAGGCTAACCTCGGTCTGCTGCTCCTCGACCCTAAGCCCGAGGGCAGAGAACCAGGCCACGATGCTGTCGCCACAGTCGTGCCAGGCTTTGGTCCCTGGCACACGAGGCCCCAGGTCGCACTGTGCCTTGATGCAGCGCATGGCGTTGGCTGCCACGAACTCTGGGCAGGGTTGCATGGGAATGGTGTCGCGTGTGTTGGCCCGCTGGGTTTTGTGACCACAGGACGTTAGGAAAATGAGAAAATGAGAAAATGAGAAAATGAGGAATATAGTTCGCTTCATAGCTTTCAACTTTCAACTTTCAATTGTACCTGCCGCATTACACGCATGAAGTTCTCCCCCCATATCAGACGGAGTTGTTCGGGCGTGTAGCCTGCCTTGCGCAGGAGGCGGGTGAGGTTGACGAGCTCGCTGGCGTTGGCCAGTCCGGGTACGCCGCCGTCGCCGTCGAAGTCCGTGCCAATGCCCACGTGCTCAATGCCCATCACCTCGACGGCGTGGTTGATGTGTGCCACAATGTCGAGGATGGTGGCCTGTCCGTCGGTGCGCAGGAAGCCGTTGTAGAAGGTTATCTGCATGACGCCCCCCTTCTGGGCCAGGGCGCGCATCTGCTCATCGGTCAGGTTGCGCGGATGGTCGCACAGGGCGCGACAGTTCGAGTGGCTACACACGATGGGTGTCTGGCTCGTTTCCAGCGCATCCCAGAACGAGGATTCGGCAGCGTGGCTCAGGTCCACCATCATGCCCAAACGGTTCATTTCTTGGACGACTTCACGACCGAACGCGCTCAGTCCGCCGTGCTCTCCTTTACCGCGAGCCGAGTCGCAAATGTCGTTGTCGCCGTTGTGGCAGAGGGTCATGTAGACCACGCCCCGCTGGAGGAAATGTGCGATGAGACTGAGGTCCTGTCCTATGGCATAACCGTTCTCGATGCCCATCATCAGCGCTTTCCGGCCTTCGTGTTTCAATCGGTAGAGGTCGTCGGGGGTGCGTGCCAATCCTATGTAGCGGCTGTTCTCGTCAATCAGACTTTCTATGCCGTCCAGCAATGCGTTGGTCTTGGCTGTTACCTGCTGGAAGACCGTGTTGTTGCGTTCGCCCTGTGGCAGATAGGCCACCATGATGGAGGCATCGAGATGGCCCTCCGTCATTTTGTGTAGGTCGACAAGTATCTTCGGGTCGCGTCGGTCGAAGTGGATGTCCTGGTCGAAGAACATAGGGGTGTCGCAATGGCTGTCGAGGGTGAGCATGTGGTGGTGCAGACGAACGGCCTCATGGAAAGAAGCGGCCTCTCCCACGAGCCATTCGAAGAGGGGCATCATCGAGCGGTCGCCCCGCAGGATGAAGCATTCGGGATGCCATTGTACGCCCAGCAGACTCTTATGCTCCGTACTCTCGACGGCCTCGATGATGCCATCGGGGGCGGTAGCCGAGACGCGCAAGTGCGGCCCGGGCTGGGCTACGGCTTGGTGGTGGAAACTGTTGACATACAAGCTCCTGCTGCCACCGAAGATGCCGTAGAGTAGGCTGTCTTCCTCTACCGATACCCTGTGCGAGGCAAATTCGCGGGGCAGGTTTTGGTTATGTTTGATGAGAAAACCGTCCTCCGCATCCTGGGCGATATGACCGATGTCCTGATGCAGTTCTCCGTCGAGGGCGGCCGTCATCACCTGTATGCCCCTGCAGATGCCCAGTATCGGAATCTGGCGGTCGAAGGCCAGGCGGGTGAGCAGCAGTTCGGGCAAGTCGCGACGAGGATTGACGCTCCCCAGTTCGGGAGAAGGATTCTCGTCCAGGTAAAGCGGATTGATGTCGCCGCCGCCCGAGAGCAGCAGTCCGTCGATGCGGTCGAGCAAGCCGAGCAGTGCCTTGGTTTCTTCAAAAGGCGGAATTACCAGAGGTATGCCGCCAGCCTCCAGTACGGAGCGGAAATAGCCTTCGGCCAGTTCGCAACCTTTGTCGCCAAAGTTGCCCGTTATGCCGATGACGGGTTGCGGCTTGTGGGTGAGGAAAGTACAATGCACGTTGTCGAGCGTCGCTTTCCAGTCAAATGCATCGTTCATAGGTCGAGTGTGGGGACAGCTTCTTTTCGTTGTGCGCCGATGGGTACTTCCTTTTTTATGCTCTGGTTCAGGGAGATGAGCGTCTCGGTGGAGATGACGCCGGGAATCTCCTGAATGCGGTCGTTGAGCAATTCCATCAGATGGGCATTGTCGCGGGCATAGAGTTTGATGAGCATCGTGTAGGGTCCCGTCGTAAAGTGGCACTCCACGATTTCAGGAATCTGGGTCAGCGCCTCGCTCACCTTCTTGTACATGGAGCCGCGCTCGAGCTTGATGCCCACGAAGGTGCAGGTGTTGTAGCCCAGACTGCCGGGGTGGACATGATAGCCCGAACCGACGATGACTTTCATGTCGATGAGTCGCTGTACACGCTGGTGGATGGCTGCGCGGCTCACACCACATTCCGCAGCCACGTCCTTGAACGGTATACGTGCGTTCGTGGAAATAATTTCCAGAATCTGTTTGTCCAATTTGTCTATCTTTTCCATAGCTTTTGGGTATAATGTTCAGCAAAGGTACGGAAAAAAAGGCAAATTATCGTCCTGGGTGCCGTTTAATTTTGAGAAAAGACAAATTTTACGCTGCGCTGCTTGCCTCCGACGGTCCACGAAATGATATATAGACCATGGGGAAGACCTTGCAGACTGCACGATTGTGAGGCGGGGAAAGTGCGCACTAGACGGCCGTTGCGGTCGTAAATGCGTGCGGTAAAGGTCAGGGCCTCAGGGTCTTCGGCTCCGAAGTGCAGACGGTTGTCCGTGGGGGCGTAGGCGAGAGCGTAGTCCAATTGAACATTATCCAATGGTTGAATGCCGTCCGTAATTTGGTCGACTGCTTCTATGCGCCACATTCGGTTGTTGGACGAGGCGTTGCGATCGTCGTTGGTGTAACTGATAATGTGTGTTCCGTCGGCACTGTTGCCACCACTCAGGTTGGCCCCGTGCTGACTGAAGTGGTTGATGAGGTTCCAGCGGCCGTTGCCCTGACCGACGATGTCCCATTGCTGGCGGGTGTCGAGCGAGTCGGCTGTGGCAACGTTCAGCCTTGTTCCCACCAGTGTCGTGGCTGTCGGGTTACCTTCCGTCGGGTCGTTCAGGGCCATGCCTGTCATGCGGTTGACGATGAACATGTAGCCGTTTGAGAGGGGCAGGATGTGCCACTGCTGGCTCTCGCTCTCTTCGTTGATGCTGTTGCCGCAGACGTTGTCCGTGGCGGCTTCGAGGTCGATGCGTGTGCCAGCGCCGACGTTGCTGATGGCATAATACACTAAGGTATCGGGCGTGAAGTCGGAAATCTTGGGCTCCGGCTCAACGGGTTCTTCGGGCAGCAGGTTGGCGAAGGCTTTCTGCAGGTAAGGGATGTGTATGCGGATGTACTGGCGCAGGTCGTTGACGTACTGGTCGTAGGTGCTGTAGAGCACGCATTCGCGCAGCGTGCGCTGGTTGATGCCCCATCGCTCGTAGTTCAGTTCCTGCGATGCCTGCAGCAGATTGGCCAGACTGTCCACCCTCTCCAGCATGAAGGTCTCCAGTCCCTCGTCCACGACCTCGTTGTAGCGGCGGTTGACGAGTCGGGCAAACCAGGGGTCCTGCCATAGGCGTTCTATCCAGGGTCGAATGACTTTTGTGCCGAAGCCTACGTCCTTCATCAGTTGTCGGCTGGTGTCGCCGATGCGGTTGTCGTTGCCGTAGGCGATGTCGTAGTCCCAGAGCGGTCCCCAGTAGAGGTGGTCATCGTCGCGTTGTTTATAGAAGTATGTGGAGTAGCAGGCATCGGGGTTTCCGCTCACCTCCGAGGCCACATACCAGTTGACCAGCGACAGGCTGTCCACACGTGGGCGATAGCCCAGTTCGGGGTCGTCAAAATGGTTGGCGTAGAGGCGGTTCTCGAAGTCGAAGACCGACGAGCGGATATACTGGTACTGGAGGTTCTGAATATCGTCCTCGTCGGGATAGTGTATGCGTATGGGGGCGCTGTGCGGGGTGTAGAATCCCGTCCGTCCGTTCTGGAAGTCGGTGAATCCGTCGGCCTCCAGCAGGTAGCCGCCAGTGATGTTGCTCTCGTCGGTCAGGGGCACGTCCTGTTCGTCTATGTTCACGCGGTGAGGACGGACGTCGATGTGGTCCGACAACTGGTAGTTTCCGACGAAATTCCCGTTCAGCGTGAGGTCTACGAACCTTGCAGCAGGGTTGAACTTCATCCCCATGCGTTTGCCCAGTTCGCTGGTCAGCGCGTTGCGTATCAGCGTCTTGTCGCCGTGATTGGCCAGCAGCGTCCACTTCTTCGTGTTGGCATAGCCCTTGCCCAGTAGTTTTTCCTTTTGGTGGAACTTCAGTTTGTAGGGTTTCTTGGCCATGTTCCAGGTGGAGTTGCCGCGACCTCGAATCTCCAGCGAGTCGTAGAAGGCTACGCTGTCGCGTTCGTCCACCATCCACATACGGGCCAGCACGTAGGTGCTCTTGCTCGTGATGGACTGGCCCGAGAAGGTCTCGATGTAGACGTGTGGCAGGTTGGTCAGCCGCACATGTCCATCGGCCCATGTCTTCAGACATGCGCATACGAGTAGACAGAGGTATGCAATTCCACGATTCATTAGCCCTATGGGTTATATCAGCGCGTAAAGTTACGAATAAATTCCGTGGTACACAAACTTGCAGGCAACAAAGTTTTTCAATCTTCCAGAAGCATATCACCACATTTGTTGAAATGTGGGTTGAAGACCGATTGGGGATAAAGAAGGCGTGATTTTCAGTAGCTTTCCATACTCCTGTCTGTAATTTTCCATAGGTTGTAGTGCCTGAATCTTTATAAAAGGCTGATTCGTAGCGGCTTGTGCGCCCTCCCTGTTTGCGTTGATGGAGAATTAGCAGATCCTACATGGTTCCTGATGGCATGTACCGTTGGCGATGAGGTCATCTATTTCATTGATGAATACGAGGACGGTACCAGTCCTGTAGAAGCCCGTAAACACCGCTTCGACTTCACCCATACCATCAAGATACAGCCTAAGGCACCGATGAGAAGGGAGGCGGAAAAGCGCTCGCTATATGGCGAATACAACTAAAATCGTTTAGACATTTATCTCGACTCGCTCGACGATGCCTATCAGGTACGTATCACAGACAATACGGACAAGGTCATCTACGAGAAGACCGTCAACGCAGGCTACATCGTAGGTCTCGACATTGATATTTCTTCGTATCCGGAAGGCCATTATACCGTTACTATGGAAAACAGCCACGAGAGTCCTTCACTGGCGAATTCGAAGCCATCGTGACAGGGATAGAAGAGGTAAGAAATTAGAGGCCAGAGGTAAAAAGCAGTATCTACAACCTTCAGGGCCAGCGTATCAGTTCCTTGCAGAAGGGATTGAATATAGTAAACGGAAAAAGGTTTATGTAGAATGAGACATGAAATAAGCGAAGCCTCCCGACTAATCCCGGGAGGCTTCGCCTATATGGTCTCTGGTAAAAAAGCCTTATTTCTCGATGCTGAGCAGCTCAACGGTGAAGATGAGCACGGAGAAGGGTTTGATGGTACCCTTGTCCTGTGGGCCGTAGGCCAGTTCCTGCGGAATATAGAGTTCCCACTTCGAGCCAACGGGCATCAGGCAGAGTGCCTCGGTCCACCCCTTGATGACCTGGTTGCAGGCGAAGGTGGTGGGTTCGTTGCGCTTGTACGAGCTGTCGAACTCAGTGCCGTCCAGCAGGTGTCCCTCATAGTGGACTTTCACCTTCTGCGTAGCGGTGGGTACTTCGCCTTCACCCTTGGTCAGAATCTTGTACTGCAGGCCGCTGGCGGTGGTGACAACGTCTTTCTTCTTAGCATTCTCCTTCAGGAACTCCTCGCCGGCGCGACGGTTGTCGCCGTACTTGCGCTCCATCTGAACCGTCTGGTAGTACTCCATCTGCTTCTGCACCACGTTCTGGGCGCTGTCCATGGAGATGGGCATCTGGTCGTTCTCGTTGGTGATGCCTGTGCGGAATCCTTCGATGAAGCGTGCTGCGTCCAGAATCTGCAGCGAGTCGTTGATTTGCTTCGACACCTGGGGGATGATTTGTTTCTCCAGTTGTTCGCGAATCTCTGTTCCGGTCAGTCGGGCTTTGGCGCGAAGGTCGGCCTCAGAGGCCTTGCCGGCATCGAATCCCTCGATGAAGTCGGCCATATAGGCCTCGCTGATGCCCTTGTTCTGAACCAGGAACTGCTTCAGTCCGTTTGTGTAGACCTTGCCGAAAAGATAACTGAAGTCGCGGGCCGGTATGGTATCCACCTTTTCTGCCTGCGGAGCCGCTTTCTTGACCTTCTTTTTGGATGCGGCAGTGGCCGTCATGCAGAACATGGCGGCCACCGTTATTGCAAATAATTTCAGACTACGCATGGCTTACTTCTCGATGCTAAGCAGTTCGATGGTGAATACCAGGGCAGAGAAGGGTTTGATGAGGCCACCGGCCTCGCGGTCACCGTATGCCTGATCCTGGGGGATGTAAACCTTCCACTTCGAACCTACAGGCATGTGGGTCAGGGCGTTGGTCCATCCGGGGATAACCTGGTTGCAGCGGAAGGTGGTGGGTTCGTTGCGCTTGTACGAACTGTCGAAGATGGTGTCGTTGATGAGCTTGCCCTCGTAGTTCACCTTCACGCGGCTGGTGTCGGCGGGAATCTCGCCCTTGCCTTCCTCGATGACCTCATAGTACACACCGTTCTCCAGCTTCTGGATGCCTTCCTGCTTGGCCACCTTAGCCATGAAGGTCTCGTTCTCCTGCTTCCAGGGGCCGTAGAGCTTCTCCATCTGGGCCTTCTTGATTTCCATCTGCTTGGTGCGAGCCAGGCCCTGAGCCTCCTCTACGGTCATGAGGCCACCCTCTTCCAGCGTACCGCTGACGAAACCAGCCATGAAGTTCTTCAGGCTGATGGTCTGTGTGGAGTCCTCGCCGAAGATTTCGTAGTTGATGCCCTTGATCATCTGCTGGCTGATCTGCTGACCAATCTGGATGCCAGCGTAGTAGGCCACCTTTTTCTTGTCGTCGCCGGCATTGGCACCTTCGTTCAGACCCTTGATGAACTGGTCCATGTAAGCGCTGTCCACACCGATGCGCGTCAGATAGTCGCGCAGGCCCTGTGTCTGTGCCATACCGATGGCATAGCTGAGCGTGTCAACGTCGTTCTTCAGGTCGGCCTTGGGAGTACCGTTGCCGCAAGAAGCAATCACTGCAGCCACAACGGCTACAAAAAGATAACTAAACTTTTTCATTGTTGTTTTTATTTTTAATTAATGGGTTGTTTATGATTATAGAACCTTGATGAGCTCCACATCGAAGATGAGCGTGGCGTATGGAGGGATGCTGCTGCCTGCCCCCTGTTCGCCGTAGCCCAGCAGATAGGGGATGAAGAAGCGGAACTTGGCGCCCTCCTTCATCAGCTGCACGCCTTCGGTCCAGCCGGCAATCACCTGGTTCAGGCCGAAGTCGGCAGGCTGGTTGCGCTTGTATGAGCTATCGAAGACCTCGCCGTTGATGAGACGACCCTCGTAGTGGCAGCGCACCTTGTCGGTGGCTTTCGGGCTGCGGCCCGTGCCTTCGGTCAGCACCTCGTACTGCAGACCGCTCTTTGTGGTCACTACGCCCTCGCGCTTACCGTTGTTCTCCAGGAACACCTTGCCCTCGGCAATGTTCTCCTGGGCATCCTCGGCAGCTTTCGTGGCGAAGTATTCGTTCAGCATTTCTTGTGCCTCGCGGGCTGTCATCTGTGTGGGCTGTCCGTCCATCACCTCGGCAATGCTTTTCGTAAAATCTCCAATGTTGAAACCCTTGATATTCATGCTCTTCAGCTGTTGGCCGATGCCTAAGCCAAGAGCGTAACTAATCTTGTCCATTTTTACCTTATATTAATATACCAATGCTTTTTCGGGGTGCAAAGGTACGAATAAGTGAGCGAAAAGCCAAATTTATTTGAGCTTTTCCGAACGAAAGTACCTAAAACCATAGGTTAAAGGTACGAATAAGTGAGCGAAAAGCCAGATTTATTAGGGGAAATCCGAGGTTAAAGATAGTTAATCAATCCTCAATTCTCCCCACACCTTCTGCCGTAGGCGGTATGTTTCGTATGCTGCCGTCGGGGTTGTAGTGCATGGGTTCGGCAATGATGCTGCGGCTGTAGCCGGTGCCGTCGGGCAGGCCCCCGTTGTGGGAGAAGAAGAGCCAGCGGCCCTTGAATTGCACGATGGCGGGGTGTGTGGTGTTGGAATTGCCGGCTATCTCCGAGATGATGCCCATGGGCTTGTAGGGACCGCCGATGTGGTCGCTGACGGCGTAGGCTATCTTCTCGGGCCACTCCGAGGCATAGGTCAGGTAGTACTTCCCGTTGTACTTGTGCACCCATGGGGCTTCGGTGAATCGGGGCACGTCTATCTGTCGGATGTCGCCGTCTATCTCTATCATGTTATCCTTCAGACGGGCATAGTAGCACTGTCCGTTGCCCCAGATGATGTAGGGCGTGCCGTCGTCGTCGATGAGTATGGCGGGGTCGATGACGCACCAGCTGTGCTTCGAGGCGAAACACTGTTCCTTGGTGAGCAGGGGTTTGCCCAGTGCGTCGCGGTAGGGACCCTTGATGTGGTCGGCGACAGCCACACCGATGCCGCACCAGTTGGTCGACACGTACCAGTAGTAGCGTCCGTCCTTGCCCTTGGCCACGTGTCCAGCGTAGGCCTGCTTACTATTGGCCCAGCTGAATTCCTCGATGCGCAGGGGCGAGGGGTATTCTTTCCAGTGGCGCATGTCGGTGGTGGAATAGAGCAGCCAGTCCTTCATGATGTAGCCCGACTGGTTGCCTTTCGCATCGTGTCCGGCAAAGAGCCAGAGCGTGTCGTTCTCCACCAGTACGGCGGGGTCGGCCGTATGCTTGTCGCGGAAGATGGGGTTGCCGTTCGACTCAAACTCGTGTGTCAGCACCCAGCCCCACTTCTCCTGCAGGCGCTCCAGTTCGTCCTTCGTGACGGAGATGACCGAACCGTGACGGGGGAAGAAGTCCTTGCGGAACGACTGTGGTTCCTTGGTCCAGTTCACCAGGTCCGTGGAGGTCTGATATTCGTAGCGCCCGCTGCTGTAGAGGTCGTACATGAGTACGTAACTCTCCTCCCCCTTGAGGGAGGTTGGGAGGGGGCTGTTGGTCTTGAACACGCTCGAGCCTTCGACATGCGTCCGTGTTCCGGCGTAGGCATCCAGATATTTGAAATCCTCCTTCCACGGGCCGGTGAGTTTCTTCGACGTGGCCCGCTGTATGCCGTTCTTCACCTCCTTGCCGTTCTCGTCCTTCGTGTTGCCCTTGTAGAAGAGGTGATACGTGCCGTCCTTGTAGATAATATCATTGTCAATCGACCCGTACTTTGCTGCAAACAGTTTCTTGGGTTCGCTCTCGAAGGCTGTGAAGTCCTTGTTGGCGTAAGCGTAATAGGTGATGAGGCTTTGTCGGTTGTCGCCTGTGCGTTGCAGGGTGAAGTAGATCATGTACTTCCTGGCCTTGCGGTCGTAGATGGTCTGCGGTGCCCACACCCAGTAGGCGTCGCTGAAGGCGGGCCAGTCCTTGCCCAGGTTGATTTTCGCATGTGTCCAGTTTACCAGGTCGCTGGACTTCATTAGCACGATGCCCGGATTGGCTCCCCATCCCTGCTTGGGGTCATGGGTGAACATGTCCGTTGCCACGATGTAGTAACAGCCGTCTTCGCCTCTGAGGATGTGCGGGTCGCGTATGCCGCCACTCTCGCTGATGGAATCAGAAGCGATGATGGGCTGGTTCTGGTTCAGTGCATACCAGTTGCGTGCGTCCTCGCTCACGGCAAATCGCAGTTGTTCCTGCAGGTTCTTGTCGCCCCCGCCTTCGAAGTAGGCAAAGAGGTAGCCGGCGAAGGGAGTTTCTACTTGTTCCTTCTGTGTTGCTGCCTGCAAACCAATGGCCAGGCCAAACAGTAATGTTAGGGTCAGAGTCTTTTTCATTTGCTTATATATGTACAATAGTTCGGTAAAAATATAGTTAAATTCATTAACATTCAAGATAAGTCTCAAATAAAAATATTTCTTTTTATATTACATATTATTAACTAATAAA
>CAJOJA010000028.1 GCA_905234735.1 uncultured Bacteroidaceae bacterium
TCCAAAGAGGACAGCCATGAGGGGCAAAGCCACGATGTATCGGTAGAAATTTGCTGCCATGGCTGTAATAAGCAGGAATACTGTGTTCTGGTTCATGAATGACTTCGGTTGAGGTCTTCCATGCAGTCGCCACCACAGCAGAACACGGAGAAGATGGCCCGTATAATCTCGCGCTTTGATAGCCTATCAGCCTACTGCGAAGCCCCAGGTGGGAGTCGATTACAGAGGACAGAATATGGTCAAATTTGTCCAAGACGAAAAAATTTTTGCCTCACTACCCTCACACCCTCACGATGCCAGTGTTTATCGAGGTTCAACGAAGTGAGGGCAAGGTGAGGGCGTGAGGGTAAAATTATTTGCGAGACAATCCTTATGAGGTTGATGCTTGTGACACACGTGACACAAGATCGGGCATCGTTAACTTATGGGTTGTGACACACGTGACACAAAGCCAAGGTTCCTGAAGTCGGCAGCCATGCTGCACGATGCGGGCAATCATACTACCCGAAGCGCAAGGCCGTAGTAGCCGATGCTACAAAGGAAAGGGCTCGCAGAGGTGCGTGTAGCTGGCCAGGACATTCTTGTAGCGGAAGACGGGCGTGGAGACGGGTTCACCCTTGGCATTATACACCTGCACGATGGAGGGGGGAACGTCGCCCAGGAATTGCGTATAGTGGAACTCGTGGCCGCGATACTCCTTGCCGTCCAAGGTGAACCGGCGATAGCCGAGGGAGAGTTTACGGTCGGCCTTGCGAGCCGAAATCTTATAGGGCAGCACGCCACACATGGGGTACTCGCCGTCGTCCGTGACGATACTCTGGCACAGATACATCATGCCGCCGCATTCGGCCACGATGTGCCCTCCCTGTTCGGCAAAGTCGCGGATGGCACGGCGGCAAGCCTCGTTTCCGGCCAATGCCTCCAAGTGCTTCTCAGGATAGCCGCCGGGGAGATAAATAAATTGAGAATTGAGAATTGAAAATTGAAAATGTTGATCTTCCGGATCGAAGAAGTCGACAGGGCCGAGGGCGGTTAGGTGGTCGAGGGTTTCCTGATAGAGGAAAGAGAAGGATTCGGCATTGCGGGCGACGAGAAAGCCTACCCCCTGCCCCTCCCCAAGGGAGGGAGGAACAGACTTGCGGTGTTCTTGGGCCTCCGGGATGGAGTTGTTTACTATCGCCCGCCAGTCAATGTGCTCCTCAAATAACGATTCCAGAGACAGTTCTCCCCCCTCATGGGAGGATAAGAAGGGGGCTGTGAAGTCCAAACCCAAGTATCGGCTGGCGGTTTCCAATTCCGTCTGCTTGGGCAGATAACCTAAGCAGGGAACGTGCAGTTCGTCGCACACCTGACGAAGCATCTGAAAATGTCGCTCCGATCCTACCTTATTATATATTACGCCCGCGAGACGGAGGTCGCGCCGGAAGTTGATGAAACCAGAGAGCAGGGCCGCCATCGAATAGGCCGCCGAACGGGCATCAACGACCAGGACGACGGGCAGGCCGAGGATGCGTGCTATCTCGTACGACGAACCACGGTCGCGGTCGTAACCGTCGAACAGGCCCATCATACCCTCCACGATGGCAATGTCGGCATCCTCGGCATAATGGGCAAAGAGGCTACGCAAGTGCTCCTCCGAAGCAAAGAAGGAGTCGAGGTTCACGCTGGGGCGTCCGCAGACGCGCTCGTGAAACTTCGTATCGATATAGTCGGGTCCGCACTTGAAGGGTTGCACCGTGTAACCCATCCGACTGAACAAGGCCATCAGGCCACGGGCAATAGTGGTCTTTCCCGACCCGCTATGGGGTGCTGCTATCAAAAAAGCTGACTTCATAGCGCAAAGTTATAAATAATTCATAATTCATAATGCATAATTCATAATTTATTCGTAATTTTGTCGGCGAATCCTGGCAGTTGGGTGGTAAAAGAGCCACTTCGACGCAAGGGAATCCGGTGCGAGTCCGGAGCTGTACCTGCAGCTGTAATCCCCATTATTGGGTCTGCTCAAGCAAAAGCCACTGGCCGCAAGGCTGGGAAGGTGGGCAGATTGGGGAAAGCCAGAAGACCTACCAGGAACATATAAATAATGTATAGTAGTACGCACGCTCAGGAACAAGCGAGGGCGGAAGCATGAAGAAGGCAAGAAACCTACTGGTCGGGATGGCACTCACGTGTCTTGCTCCGACTCTTCGGGCACAGACAATCCTCCGCACGGACACCATCCAGGAGATTGTCGTTACAGGTACTGGCACCCAGCACCTGCTGAAGAATGTGCCCGTGCAGACGGAGGTCATCTCGCGACGTGTGCTCGACAGCTATGGCGGCAAGAGCATCGAGGAGATACTGAGCGGACTCACGGCCTCCTTCGCCTTCGCCGAGGGCGACATGGGCAGTCAGATGCAACTGAACGGACTCGGCAACAACTACATCCTCATCCTCATCGACGGCAAACGCATACACGGTGATGTGGGGGGCGAGAACGATTTGGGGCTCATCGACCCGCACAATATCGAGCGCATCGAAATCGTCAGAGGAGCACAGAGTGCCCTGTATGGCAGCGATGCGATGGCGGGCGTCATCAACATCATCACCAAGAAACACACCCAGAAAGGCATCTTCGTGGACAATGCCACACGATACGGGATGCACAACGACCTGCGTCAACACAACACCCTGGCCTTCAACATCGGTAAGGTGGGCAGCCAAACCAACTTCCAGATGCAGCGGAACGACGGCTGGCAGAACACGGCAGAAGAGTTTGCCGAGGGCATGGTGCTGACCGACAGCCGGAACAAAACGGTAAATGCATTCCGCAACTGGCAGTTGGCCGAACGGCTGACCTACCAGCCCCTGCACAACCTGGAACTGTATGCCGAGGGCTCGTACTACAAGAAGAACATCTGCCGCCCCAGGAACGGCACGCACCCCAGTTGCGACGTCTACACCTACGACCTGCGTTACAACAACGCCTCGGCATCGGTGGGTGGAAAATGGCAGCCTTGGAAAATGAGAGGGGGAGAAAATGAGAAATTGAGAGAGAAGAATGTAGTTACGCTCGATGTCGACTGGAACAAACATGCCTACTACTACGACTATACGGCTGGCACCTACGAGACAATACATCTGCAGGGAGAAGAATACGGGGACCTGGACGGAGAATGGTACCCCGTGCTAATGAAGCCCGGACAGAGTAAGCTGCAGAGCGACCAACAGCGCGTGATGGCACTGCTGAAGGGCATCTTCTACCTGCCACAGGGGAACACCATCAACGCTGGAGCCGAATATCGCTACGACTACCTGAAGGCCCCCGACCGCACAGAGACGGGCACGGCCAGCGACTGGACTTCGGCCGTGTACGTGCAAGACGAGTTCAGCAAATGGGACTGGTTCAACCTCACTGCAGGCCTGCGTCTGGTGGAAAACCGCAACTTCGGCGTACGCCTTACGCCCAAGGTGAGTGCCATGTTCTCGGCTGGCGACTTCCGGTTCCGATTGGGATGGAGCCAGGGTTTCAAGACACCCACCGTCAAGGAACTGCACTACCGCTATCTGCATGTGATGGGCAGCAGCACGTTCTTCAACATCGGCAACATCAACTTGAACCCCCAAACCAGCAACTACTACTCGGCCAACGTGGAGTATCGTGGACGCAAGTTCTCGGCATCGGTGACGGGCTACCTGAACAAACTGGACAACATGATAGCCCTGGTAAACGTGCCCGTGGGCGAGATTCCGGCAGGTATCACTACCGCCTATCTGGGCGACGGCAGCAACAACGTGCAGGCACGCATGTACAAGAATATGGACAATGCACGAACCTGCGGCGTGGATGTGACGCTGTCCTATCAGGTGATAAAAGACCTGACCCTGACGGCTGCCTATAGCTATCTGGATACTGAGGCCAACCTCTATGATGCCAGCAAGGACAAGATGACCACCGTCACCATAGACGGAACGGCCCATCACAAGTGGAGCGCCTCGGCCATGTACAGCCACACGTTCTGCCCCCGCTACAAACTGGGCCTCAACCTGTCGACCCGTGGCAGCAGCACACGCTACTACCAGAACAACGGCAACGGGAAACCCTGGCAGATATGGCGCATCAACACCACGCACGATGTGGGTAAGCAAGACAAGCCGCTGGCCTATAGGGTGGAATTCGGTGTGGACAACATATTCAACTATGTAGACCGCACCATGCACCCTTATCACTTAGGCAACAACACATCGGGTACGACGGTGTATGGAACCTTCAGTATAAAGTTCAATCATGGCAAGAGATTTAAGCAACATAATTTATCAACTAAATCAAAATCAAACAACAATGAAGAAGATTAAATCTTTCATTCTCGCTACTATGGCCATGTGTCTGGTAGCCCCCGTGTTCACCGCTTGCGGTGATGACGAAGTTGAAAACAAACAACAGATTGTCGAGAACATCGTTTCGGAGTATGACGTCAACGACAAGATGGTTGCCGAACAGAAGGCAAAGTCGAAGAAGGACGTTGCCGTGCTGTTGGTTGCCTTCGGTTCAACCTGGAACAACGCTTTCCAGGCATTCGACAACACCAAGACTGCCTACGAGGCTGCTTTCCCCGAGGCTGACGTGTATTTCAGCTTCTCCAGCGACATCTGCATCAACCGTGCCAGCAAAGGTGAGAACAAAGACGACAATGGTAACATCGTAAAGCGCGACTACTACGAGCCCCGCTACCTGTTGCACGCCATCGGTGCCGCCAAGTACAGCAAAATCTACGTACAGTCGCTGCAGGTAATCCCCGGCGAGGAGTTTGCCGCCGTGGTTGCCAGCGTGAAGAAGTTCATGAACAACGGTTACATTGCCAGCGCCCACCTGGACGACGAGTACCTGAAAAAGCTGGAAGAGGATGAGGCCATCTTCCTGGGTTTGCCTCTGCTGAACGACCCCGAGGTGGACGTTCCCGAGGTAGCCAAGCAGTTGAATGCGCTCTATGCCTCTGAGGCACAACAGGGCGTTGTGGCCTTCATGGGTCACG
This sequence comes from uncultured Bacteroidaceae bacterium, assembly GCA_905234735.1. Classification (GTDB taxonomy): domain Bacteria; phylum Bacteroidota; class Bacteroidia; order Bacteroidales; family Bacteroidaceae; genus Physcousia. The sequence continues at coordinate 5,016 of CAJOJA010000028.1, forward strand.
GCAACCCCGACGTTTACGACACGTTCAAGGCCAACGTCCGTTACACGCAGTTGGAAGAGGAACTGCAGAAGTTCAGCCCCAGCTATTTTGTCGGTACCGTCGACATGCCCGATAACTACAAGATGGATGTGATGGAACGTATGGAGCTGAAGGGTTTCACCAGCGGAAAGATGTATCTCCACGCCCTGATGTCTATCGCTGGTGACCACGCTCATAACGATATGGCTGGTGAAGGCGACGAATATTGGAAACCCATGGCTCCGGACGACGAGGAGGTTAGCTGGTTTGAGTTCTTCTCGCACAAAGGCTACGACGTTATCGTTCCTCGTGTTGGCAACCACCCGCAGGGGCTGTTGGAACTGTCTGGTGTTCTGAATGTGTGGATTAATCACACCAAGAATGCCGAATTCCTGGAGGATGCATACCACAGCATGTATCCCGAAGAGTAATGTTTAATTCGTAATTCGAAACTCTTTCTATCTATATATGTGTAAAGTGGAACTCCATGCGGTGAAGTGTTGTCGCATGGAGTTCTTTTTAGAGAAAAATCAATGAGAAGACATACGTTCATGCTGGCCATACTATGCTCCATCGGAGCTATGGCGCAAACCGAAAAGAAACCGACGAAGACCGACAGCCTGCGCACACAGATACTGAACCCCGTCGTCATCACAGGTACGGGTACATTCCGTCGTGCCGACAATTCGCCTGTTGCCGTGAAGGTTATCTCGGCAAAAGAGCTGAAAGATGCTCAGGTGACGACCCTGCAGGAAGCCCTCACCCGACTGACCTCTACCGTCACCACCCACACCAACGGTATGGGCACATTCGTCAACTTCAATGGTGTGAGCGACGACTACATCGTCATTCTGGAGAACGGTAAGCGTGTGAGCGGCGACGACCGCTGGAACCGCCTGAGCATGGACAATGTGAAGCGCATCGAGATATTCAGTGGAGCAGCCTCGGCACTGTACGGCAGCGATGCCATAGCCGGTGTCATCAACATCATCACCGACGAAGGCAACGACCCCGTGAAGGCCTCCTCCAGCACACGCATCCTCAACAACGGACGCATGGACGAGGACATCCATGTAGATGTGACCGCAGGCAAGTTTTCCAGTCGTACCGCCTACACCCACCACCAGGCCGACAACTGGCAGGTGAACCACTACCAGGAGTTTGAGGAGGGCGACATGAAAGTCCTGAAACTCACCGGACGCCCCATGTCGACAGGCTTCCACAGCAACAACATCAGCGAGAAACTTGAATGGAGGTTCAACGACCAGTGGTCGGTGTATCTCCGCGGTTCGTTCTACGACAATCTCACCGACCGTCCCCAGTCGGCCTCCTACTTCACCCAGAAAAAGAGCAAGGATGCCACGACGGGCGAAACCACATACGCCTATACCGCCAAGGAGGCCTATACCTACGATATCCACCATCGTTCCTACACCTACGGCGGCGGTGCACGATGGGTACCCAACTCGCGCATCCACGTCTATCTGGATGTCTATAGCGACAACTTCTCCTCGAAGTACGATTACTGGCAGACAGCCGAGAAGGAAGCCTACGACGAGATACGTAAACGCACGCACTACACAAACGAGACCCTGCGCGGCATCTTCCGACTGGCAGATTGGAACAAGCTGTCGGCAGGTGCCGAGATGGTGCAGGAAAGCCTGACAAGCCAGAGCGACAACATCGACGGTCAGCACACCAACACCTACAACCTCTTTGCCCAGGACGAGGTGAAGATAGTGAAGGGTTTAGAAGCCGTGGTGGGCGTACGCTATACCCAGAACGACCACTTCGGGGCTGCCTTCACACCCAATGCTGGACTCTTCTACCACATCAAGGGTTTCCGTCTACGCGCCAGCTATGCCGGAGGCTATCGCACCCCATCGCTGTCGCAACTCTATGCCACCGACCAGGCCAAGACGGCTTCACGATATACCATCAACAACACGGAACTGAAGCCCGAGAAGAACCACTTCTTCAATGTCAATGCCGAATACAGCAACTCGTGGATGAGCCTCAGCGTCAGCGGCTTCATGAACAAGATACGCGACATGATAAACTATCGTACCATGACTGATGCCGAGATTGCTGCCGATGCCAACCTAACGGCTATACAGGCCGATGGCTGGAAGACCATCCGACAGCGCGACAACATCGACCGTGCCACCCTGCGCGGCATCAGTACATCGCTGAAGTTCATGCTACCCTATGGGATTACCATCGGCGGCGGCTACACCTTCACCGACTCAGAAGCCGAGACGCAAAGCCTCGACGCGAAGACCCAACAGTATGTCGTCACCACATCGCCCGTCGACAAGAGCGTGCGCCATGTGGGCAACGTCATGGCCTCGTGGGACAAGACCTGGAAGCAGTATCACCTGAACATCACCCTCAACGGCCACATTCAGGGCGAACGCTACAGCAGTACCTACGGCTATGCCAAGGGCATCGGACAGTGGGACATCGTCACACGCCACACCATCACACTGAAGCACTTCACCCTCGAACCCGGTGTGGGCATCGAGAACATCTTCAACCAACGCGACACCTCCTACTGGAACTCCAACTACTCCACCATCAATCCTGGCCGCTCGTTCATTGCCAGCCTGAAACTTTCGTACTAATGCATAATTCATAATGCATAATTCATAATTATTCCTTATCTTTGCGGACATAAATAGTAAATGGCTAAATGGTAAATGGTAAAATAACCGTCGCTGGCATCGGGCCTGGTAGCAAGGAAGACATCACGCCTGCCGTCATCGAAGCGGTGAAGAGTGCAGACGTGGTCGTGGGCTACAAGTACTATTTCCAGTTCGTTGAACCGTACGTGAAGCCTGACTGCCAGTGTATCGACACAGGTATGAAGAAGGAACGCGAACGTGCGGAACAAGCTTTCGCCCTGGCCGAGGAAGGAAAAAACGTGGTTGTCATCTCCTCGGGCGATGCTGGCATCTACGGCATGGCTCCTCTCGTCTATGAGATGAAGCAAGAAAACGACAGTAGCGTAGAGGTGGAGGCCTTGCCCGGCATCTCTGCCTTCCAGAAGGCAGCCTCACTGCTCGGTTGTCCTATGGGGCACGACTTCTGCGTCATCTCCCTATCGGACTTGATGACGCCATGGGCAACTATAGAGCGACGCATCAAGGCTGCGGCCCAGGCTGACTTCGTAACTGCTATCTATAACCCAAAATCTAATGGTCGCTACTGGCAACTGTACCGTCTCGTCGAAATCTTCCTTAAAGAAGGGCGCTCACCCGAAACGCCCGTCGGCTATGTCCGTCAGGCCGGGCGCGAAGAACAGGAGATAAAGACAACGACCCTCGGCCAGTTCGACCCTGAGGATGTGGACATGTTCACAATCGTCCTGATAGGCAACTCACAATCGTATGTATGGAAGGAGCGTTTCATCACACCCAGAGGGTATTACAGAAAAAAGGAGCAAGGGGCAAGGAGCAAGGGGCAAGAAATCATGAACGAATCCTTCCGTACTATCCTATCCGAGATGCAGCACCCCGATGTGCCCAAATGGCGACTGTGGCCACTGCTGCACGCCATACACACAACGGTGGATTTCGGCATGGAGCAATGTCTGTGGATGGACGAACGTGCCACAGAGACATTATATAATAAGGTAAAGGAAGGCACGCTGCAACACATCGTAACCGACGTGACAATGGCTGCCAGCGGCATCCGCAAAGGGGCTTTGGACAGGTTGGGCATCGAGGTGCATTGCTACATCAACGACCCTCGCTCGAAGCAGATAGCGGACGAGAAGGGTATCACACGCAGTCAGGCCTGTATGCAACTGGCAGCAGAGGAATATCCCGATGCCCTCTATGTGGTGGGGAATGCCCCAACTGCCCTGTTCGAGATTTGCGACCTCGTACGCAAGGGCAAGATGCAACCTGCTGGTATCATCGCCGCTCCCGTAGGCTTTGTCCATGTATGCGAGAGTAAGCATGCTGCCAAGACCTTGACCCACCTTCCTAAGATTATCATAGAAGGGCGCAAGGGGGGCTCCAACCTCGCTGCCACCCTATGCAATGCCATCCTCACCTACGACGATGCGGAACAACTGAGACCGGGCAGAGACCTGTAGTCCTTCGGACAATGGATAATTGACAATTGACAAGGATGAAGTTCATCGTAATTGGCATAACCGATAACCCACAGCCGTGGTTCTCTCCAGAGGTAATGGAGATTATCAAAGTCGGCAGGGTGTTCTCGGGTGGCAAGCGTCACCACGAGATTGTTGCCCCGCTATTGCCAAAGGATGCCCAATGGATAGACATCACCGTGCCCCTTTCCTCCGTCTTCGACAATTATCAAGTGTCAAGTGTCAAGTGTCAATCAATTATCGTCTTCGCCTCCGGCGACCCGCTCTTCTTCGGCTTTGCCAACACCCTCAAGCGCGAGTTCCCCGATGCCGACATCAAGGTCTACCCCACCTTCAATTCCCTGCAAATGCTGGCCCACCGCCTGCTGATGCCCTACCACGATATGCGCATCGTCTCGCTCACGGGGCGTCCTTGGCCGGAGTTCGACCGCGCCCTCATTGAACGATTGCCCAAGATAGGTGTACTTACGGACAAGGAGCATACCCCTGCCGCCATTGCCCTACGGATGTTGGAATATGGCTACACGGACTATACCATTCACGTCGGCGAACACCTGGGTAATCCCGACAGAGAGCATATTACCACGCTCGCTCTCGAGGAAGCAAGCAATCGCGCGTTTGAGAATCCAAACTGCGTGATATTGGCCCCTCTCCCCGCTCCCCCGAAGGAGAGGGCTTTGGGTCTACCAGACTCCTCCTTTGCTCTGCTCGACGGTCGCGAGAAGATGATAACGAAGATGCCCATCCGACTGCTGACACTTCAGGCACTGGATTTGCCTCGGAAACATGTGCTTTGGGATATCGGTTTCTGTACTGGCTCGGTCTCCATCGAAGCGCGCCTGCTCTTCCCCCATCTGCACATTGAGGCCTTCGAGATACGTCCCGAGTGTGAAGCCATCATACAGGAGAACATGCACCGTCACGGTGTACCTGGCATCAACATCCACATCGGCGACTTCCTTGAGACTCCCCTATCCTTGGGGGAGAGGCTTCCAGATGCCGTCTTCATCGGCGGACACGGTGGACGCCTGAAAGAAATCATGGAAAAGGTGCTCACCTTCCTTGCTCCTGACGGCTGCATCGTAATGAACAGCGTGAAGGCCCCAAAGGTCACAACGGACAGCCACCGGCTGTGGGACGAGGCCTGTGCTGAACTGGAGCTACGACAAGAACAGCCGTTACATATCCAATTAAACGACAATCATCCTATAACCATACTGAAATGCAGAAGATAGCCGTTGTACAAATTAACGAAGCGGGTCAGCACATAGCCGAAATCATAGAGCGCGAGTTCGATGCCACCATCATAAGCCGTCAGGAGGTTGGCAAGCGATGGAACGAATACGATGCCTTCGTCTTCATCGGTGCCATGGGCATCTGCGTACGCACCATCGCTCCCTACGTCAAGGACAAGCATGAGGACCCTGCTGTTGTGTGCATCGACAGCCTCGGACAGAACGTCATCTCCGTTCTCTCTGGGCACATCGGAGGAGCCAACGAGCTGACACGGGACATAGCCACCCTCATCGGAGCCCATGAGATCATCACCACCCAGAGCGACAATGCCGGGCTGTGGGCACTGGACACCTTCGAAAAGCGCTTCGACTGGCCCATAGCCAGCGACATAGATAACATGAATGCGTGCATATTTGCCTTCGTCAACCGCAAGCCCACGGCTCTGCTCATCGAGGCGTGCGACGAGGGAACGGACTATCTGGAGGCCACGAAACCCGACCACGTGACCCTCATCCACGACATCAGCGAGGCCGACCCACAGAAATACAAACTGCTCATCATCGTTTCGCCCTTCATACGCGAGGCCCCCGCAGGGATGCTGGAGCTACATTTTGTACCGATGGTGGGAACCATTGGTTTCGGCCTGGCACATCATCCCGAGGATTACGAATGTATCTATGATGAAATAGATGAAGCGTTTGCCCAACGTGGCGTACTTCCTTGTTCCCATCGCTACTGTACCATCGACGTAAAGGAGGATGAGCCTTTCTGCACATTGCTCAGAGAGGAGTACGGGGAGGAAGTGGTTCTCTTTACGGCCGAGGAATTGGCAAAGGTGGAGGTTCCCAACCCCAGCGCTACCGTCGAGAAGCACGTGGGCACCCCCAGCGTTTGTGAGGCAGCAGCCATACTGGGTTCCAACCACGGACAACTCATCATTCCCAAAGTGAAAGGCAAGAATTGGACGGCTGCATTGGCAATGAGCTTCCCCCCAGCCCCTCCCCAAGGGAGGGGAGAACCGTCTCTCTCCAAACTCCCCTCCCTTGGGGAGGAGCTGGGGGGAGGCTTTATCGAGATTGTCGGAGCGGGGCCAGGCGACCCGGATTTAATAAGCGTCAGAGGACGGAAGATGCTGGAACAGGCCGACCTCATCCTTTATGCCGGTTCATTAGTACCCAAGGCTTTGACGGAGTGCCACAAGCCAGGCGCAGTCGTACGCAGCAGTGCCGACATGAATCTCGAAGAACAATGTCAGTTGATGAAGGAGCACTACGACCTTGGCCACTTCATCGTCCGCCTGCATACGGGTGACCCCTGCATCTTCGGTGCCATACAGGAACAGATGGCCTTCTTCGACCGCGAGGGGATGACGTATCACATCACCCCCGGCATATCGTCGTTCCTGGCTGCAGCTGCCGAGCTACGCTCTCAGTTCACCATCCCCGAACGCTGTCAGACCATCATCCTCACCCGTGGCGAGGGCCGCACTCCCATGCCCGAAAAGGAGCAGTTGCATCTGTTGGCCAAAAGCCAGAGCACAATGTGCATCTTCCTCTCTGCGGCCATCGTCGATGACGTGCAACGCGAACTCCTGCAGGAATACCCCGAGGACACCCCCGTGGCCGCCTGCTACCACCTGACCTGGCCCGACCAGAAGATTTATCGTGGCGTGCTAAAAGACCTTGCCCGTATCGTCCACGACAACCACCTCACCCTCACCACCATGCTCGTCGTGGGCGAGGCCATCGACAACCGTCGGGGACTCTCTGAACTATATTCCAAGCACTTCACCCACCTCTTCCGCCAAGGCGACGACGCATCATGATACTGGTCTTCGGAGGAACGACGGAGGGACGGCAGGCCATAACGGCACTGGAAGAGGCAGGCAGCACGTACTACTACTCGACGAAGACGGGCGAGCAGGAGGTAGTGCTGCACCACGGACAGCGAACCGACGGGGCAATGGACATGGAGGCCATGCTGCTCTTCTGTCGGGAACACAATATACGGCTCATCGTGGATGCGGCACACCCGTTTGCCTCCGTACTGCACCAGACCATCGCCTCCGTGGTACAGAAACTGGACATCCCCGTCGTCCGCTTCGAACGCATCTATCCGCCTCGCGACCCCGACATCACGTGGGTCAACGATTACTCGGAACTCTCAACTCTCAAATTTCAGTTCTCAACTCTTTTAGCCACGACTGGCGTGCAAAGCATCGGCAAGCTGAAACACTTGGAGGCACAGGGCATACAGGTTTATTATCGCATTCTGAATAGGGAATCGTCAATTGCATCGGCCCGAAAGCAAGGGGCAACCGACGAACAGCTCTGCTACTACCAAGATGCCAGCGACATCCCCATAAAAGCCGATGCCATACTGCTGAAAGAGTCGGGAATCTCTGGCGGTTTCGTGGAGAAAGTGGCGGAAGCCCGACGGCTGGGTATGCGCATCATCGCTCTGCGTCGGCCGAAATGGTTCATGCTTCATGGCTCATGGTTCACGGTTAACGGGCCGTATGGACTGCGGAGGGCTGTGGAGAAACTGTTGCCCGAATTCTACCCCCTGCACAGCGGACTGACCACTGGCACCTGCGCCACAGCCGCAGCGGTTGCCGCCACACATCGACTGATGACAGGAGAAATGCCTGCGGAAGTGCCCGTGATGTTGCCTAATGGCGAGACCATCACAGTACCCGTTGGCTATGGCGAAGGGTATGCCTACTGCATCAAGGAGGCTGGCGACGACCCCGATGTGACGGATGGCATAGAGATAAGGGCCTACCCCCGACCCCTCCCAAAGGGAAGGGGGAATATAGTGATTGAGGGGGGCAAGGGCATCGGTCGCTTCACACTTTCCGGCTTCGACTTTCCACCAGGTGAGTCGGCCATCAACCGCGTACCTCGCGAAATGATTCGCCAGAACCTCATAGAGCTTTACAATCATTCTGAACTCCCCTCCCTTGGGGAGGGATTGGAGGTGGGTCTGTCCGTCCCCAACGGAGAGGAAATAGCCCGTCGCACATTCAACCCCCGACTGGGCATCGAAGGCGGTATCTCGATTATCGGGGTCTCGGGCATTGTCATGCCCTACTCGGAGGAAGCCTTCATCCAAAGCATCCGCAAGTGCATGGAGGTGGCACGAGCCAGCGGTTCGGAGCACATCGTCATCGGCAGCGGAATGAAGAGCGAGCAGCAACTGCGCGCCCGCTATCCCGACTTGCCCCACCAGGCCTTCGTGGAATATGGCAACTACATCGGAGAGACCTTGAAGATGGCCGATGAACTGGGCATTCCACGCGTCACTCTTGGCATCATGATAGGTAAGGCCGTGAAACTCGCTCAGGGTCATCTCGATACCCACAGCCGTCGCGTCACTATGGACAAGACCTTCATCCAACAAATGCTTGATGAAGCCCATTGTCCATTATCCATTACGCACTATCCATTGGTTACGGCCCGCGAGCTGTGGGACCTTCTCTCCCCCGCCGAGGCCAACCGATTCTCCGACGTCGTCGTCCGCCACTGCTACACGCATTGCAAGCCCCTGCTACCTAACGGCGAACTTACCATCCTGTTGCTGAGAAGCGAATAAGACTTTAGATATAGATAATACGATTATCTCCGATTCATTGTGCTTCTCACCGATAAGGAGTGCGCATGTGAGTGTGGGGCCATACTTCCACTTTCTGCTCTGTGAGCGTACCGTTGTCCCACAGGTGTTCTATCTCGTTTTGCAATCGTGTGTTAAGGAACTTCACGATAAGGTTTTTCAGTTCACTCACATCTTCGTCGCGGTCTATACACGAAAGCATGTTTAGCAACTCATACTGTGCCGGATTTATCTTTAACGTCTGCTCCATAAGCCATTCTATTCGTTTCTTCGCCACAAAGTTAGTAATTTTTCATTACCGATGCAAAAAAGGCCGAGAAATATTTGGCTGTACGACATTGATAATGTTATACTGCGAAAAACTTTGTATAAATTTGGAGAGTTTTGAAGAAATCATTACTTTTGTGTCATGAATCGCAATAAACGCATCACTGATATTCCATTATTAACACTATAAAACGATATGTATAACCTTGATATAGGTTAATTACGAAGCAGATAGTAAAGACGGTATAGAAAGATGTCGGTACTAGGTACAGGCACTTTCACAAGGGATTATCAACACAAATTCTTTAACACGGATTGTGCGTTGTCCTTTTCGTCACTTTATAGAAAATGAGCTTTTAGCTCTTGTTCTTCTCTCTTGAATACCGGCAAATATTCTACATGAGAACAAGATGCCTGAAGGTTCACGTTTGGCGTGAATCATTCAACACTTGTATATGTAGAAGGCCACTTGCCGGTAGCCAAAGAGAGATGCAAGTAACGATGGTTTCACGCCTTTCTTATATTCTTTAATAACTTATGAAACATCTCAAACAAACTCTTTTAATTATCTTCTCCCTCTTCGTTTATCACGCTTTTGCTCAAATCGATGGTGTCTATTATGAAATCGAGTATCCTGCTACTACCTATGATGGATGGGAAAACGATATATATGCAAAGGTCGTAAGTCCAACAGGTGGGCAGCATTACTCTGGCGACATTGTTATACATAGTTTTATTCATAGTAAAGTTTCAGATAAAGACTACCCAGTGAAGACCATTGGACGAGATGCGTTCCGGGGATGTACGGGTTTGACATCTATAACAATACCCAATTCCATTATTAGAATAGAAGAATATGCATTCTCTGGATGTACTGGGCTGACATCTGTGACGATTCCGAACTCTGTAACTAGCATTAAAGATGGGGCTTTCTGGAACTGCACAGGTCTTACATCCGTGACGCTTCTTGGTTCGACGACGGACATTGGCAATAGTTATATTACAAAAGGAATTTTCGAAGGATGTACCAGTTTGACATCCGCCATTATTGGGAATGGTGTAACGAACATTGACCATGCCACTTTTAAGGATTGTACGAGTTTAACATCTGTAACGATTCCTGAGTCTGTAACAGTCATAGGTTCTTCTGCTTTCAAAAATTGCACCAGCTTAACATCTGTGATAATTCCAAACTCCGTGACGAACATTGGTGGTGCTTTCGAGAATTGCAGCAGCTTAACATCTGTGATAATTCCTAATTCCGTGACAAATATGGATGGTGCTTTTAAAGGTTGTACAGGTTTAGTATCTGTAACGCTTTCTGAAGCCCTGACGAGTATTGGTGGTTCTGCTTTCTACGGCTGTACAGGGTTGTCATCTATGACGATTCCTAACTCCGTGACGGACATTGGCGGTGGAGCATTTGCGTGTTGCACGGGTCTAAATTCAGTTGCTATTGGAAACTCTGTGTTAAGCATTGGGCAGTCTGCATTTGAGGGATGCACAGGTTTGACTTCTGTGGTGCTTCCCAACTCTGTAACAAGCATTGGCACCACAGCATTCTCTAACTGCACAGGTATGGAATCAATAACTATTGGTAATGGTGTAGAAAGCATAGGTGATTCTGCATTCAAAGGATGCATTGGCTTGACAGCTGTTCATATTTCTGATTTGGCTGCGTGGTGCAGAATAATATTTAGAGTATGGGACAGCAACCCTTTGCAGTACGCTCATCATTTATTCTTGAACGGAGAGGTAATTACAGACTTACATATTCCAGAATCTGTAACGACGATAGGCAATCTTGCATTTTCAGGTTGCTCCGATTTGACATCCGTTTCGATTCCTAACTCAGTAACAAGTATAAGTTCCTCTGCTTTTTACAAATGCACCGGATTGACAAGCGTGACGATTGATAGTAATGACATCATTTCCAAAAATTATCCATCCAACTATGGACTTGTGTTGTATGGACTTATGTCGATTTTTGGCAGCCAAATAGAGGAATTCATTTTGGGCAACTCTGTAATGAGCATCGGAGAAAACGCTTTTGAAGGTTACACAAGTTTAACAAATATAGTCATTCCCAACTCTGTGACGAAAATAGGCGATAACGCATTCAGAAAATGTGTAGGTTTGACATCTGTAAATATTCCTAACTCAGTGACGAAAATAGGTGCTTCTGCATTCTCTGGTTGTACAGGTCTAGCGAGCGTAACAATTCCTAACTCTGTAGACACTATCGGCCATGGTGCTTTTTTGGCTTGTTCTAGTTTGACCTCTGTAGCCATCCCGGAATCTGTAACATATATTGGAGAAGTTGCATTCCAGCAGTGTGCAAGTCTTGAGGCCGTTTATATTTCCGACCTAGCTGCATGGTGTAGGATAGAATTCCATTATGGGGATAGTAATCCTTTGTGGAGGGCCCACCACTTATTTTTAGGTAATGAGGAAATCACAGATTTAATCATCCCTGACACTGTGACATCCATCGGAAAATGCGCCTTTGTAGGTTGTACATGTTTGGCATCTGTGGTCATTCCTAACTCTGTGAGAAGTATAGGGAATGCTTCTTTTTCTGAGTGCACAGACATGAAAACCGTGTCAATTGGCGATTCTGTGACATCTATTGGAGATGGTGCATTCCAGCAGTGTACAAGTCTTGCAGCTGTTCACATTTCCGACCTTGCTGCATGGTGTAGGATAGAATTTCACGATAACCCTTTGCTGATGGCTCATCATTTATTCCTGAATGGAGAAGAAGTCACAGACTTGGTTATCCCAAATACCGTGACAGAGATTGGAGAACGGGTTTTCTTAGGCTGTTCAGGTTTGACATCTGTGATAATTCCTGAATCCGTAACGAGCATAGGAGGACAGGCCTTTGCAGGCTGTTCAGGTTTAACATCTTTAATAATTCCTGAATCTGTGACGAGTATTGAATATAGCACATTTTCCGGTTGTAACGGTTTGACATCTGTGACCATTCCCAACTCTGTAAAAAATATCGGGGAATATGCATTCGCGGGTTGCAAGAGTCTGACATCTATTGTGCTTCCAGAATCTTTAACGAACATTGGATACGGAGCTTTTGAGAATTGTACAGAACTGACCTCTGTTACGGTCAAAAACGAGACTCCTATATCTATTAGTTCACACACCTTTGAAAAAGCGGCAAATGCGACGCTTTATGTGCCAGTCGGTTGCAAGGCAGCATACGAAGTGGCTAGAGGCTGGAAAGATTTTAAGGAAATAGTGGAAATGGATGATGAAACAGTGATAGAACCATTACAGGCTGGCGATATATCTGCATGTCCTGACACCTATTATGATCTCGAAGGACGCCGTGTTAATCTATCGCAGCATGGAATACATCTCATGCGCATGAGTGACGGCACGGTACGAAAAGTTCTCCGTAGATAACAACATTTAACGTTAGTTCGACATTATAAAACAGGAGGGAGGATGTTCCGATACGTTGGTACATCCTCTCTGCTCTTTTTTACGACTATGCATTTACGCCTGCATAGACATAGTTTCGGTATAGTTTATCCTTGTTCTGTTTTGTCGATGCAATGTCAATGGGTTGCAGGGGGGATACAGCCAGAAGATTATTGGAATAACGGGTCAGATAATCGATGGCTTCGGCCGTCTTCACCGTCTGACGCTTCTTCATAGAAGCCACTACACGCGAGACGAACTTGTACTCTTTCTCGGAGAGGATGGACTGGAGTGCATTCAACTTCTGACGCGAATAACGTACGTCCACGTTGTCGCCATCTACAATAATCAATCCCACGCTCAACCGCTCGGCTATCTCCGGGCGAATGACGGCATATATGATACTATATTTCATCTTCTAAAGCCATGATATACTAATCTATAAGTAGATCTCTTCTGCTGCAAAGTTAATGAAATCTCACCACCAATGCAAAAAAGGCGGTGAAAAACGTTCTTTTATGCCTTCTCCTCCACCCAAACCTTGCTGGGGCCGCGGCCCTGAGCGGTGATGGGCACGGAGCGGTCGGTGGTGAAGTCACGGAGCTGGAGGCTGGCCACCGTGCGCGATACACCGACCAGTTGGGCATAGTCGGCAAGACGCAGGAAACCGTGATCGCGGATGTACTGAAGGGTCCGGCGAAGGCGTTCGTCGCGAGTGAGAGAGGACTGACGAAGCGTGACGGGACCACCCTCCTCGCGGTGCAGCCGTCCGCGGCATAGTTCGTCCACGCGGTGTATGATGTCGCGCGAGGCACGGAAGTTCAGGCCACGCACACGCACACTGCGTGCATTCGTCTCATGCCCCAGAGCGTCCTCTTCATCGTAGTGTTGGCGTCGGTGCTCCACGCCCAGGCTGGGAGCAAAGGAGCCAAGGCCGTCGATGGTGACCGAGCGACCGTCGGCCATCTCATGGGCCATCTCCTCCACTACTCGGGTGACGATGCCCATGACCTCGCCCACCGTCATCGACCGATAGTAGCGAACCACCCGTTCAGCCAACTGGCGCAGGTCGCTCGTCCCCTCGGAACGCAGTTCGTAACGATACTGTCTCTCGCCCGTACCATTCAGGTCGGGAATCTCTCGTTTGTAGTAGTAGGGCATACCTTCATTCGTATTTATCGGTTCGACATCCCGTGGAGGATAGTTCGCTTCGCCCCGAAGGATAAGCCTCACCTCCACGGAGCAAAGGTACGAACTTCGTGGAACATATCCAAATCCTTGACGGAGAATCTTCGTTCGCCGTCGGGAAACAATGATTCGCCGTCCGCAAACAACGGTTCGAAGACGGTGAACATTTTTTACTCACTCCCTAATGATGTCACCCTTTATTCTAAGAATAAAGGTCTTAGTACTGACCCTTACGGCGGAAAAGAACGTAGGCAATGACGGGCGCACCCACGAGGGCAGTGACGCTGTTGACGGGCAGGGCTCCCTCGAAGCCGGGCATGCGGGCAATGAGGTTGCAGACGAGGGCCAGTGAAGCCCCGACAAGGGCAGTTGCGGGCATCAGCAGACGATGGTCGCTGGTGCGGAAGATGGCTCGGCAGAGATGGGGAACGGCAAGGCCGATGAACATGATGGGACCGCAATAGGCCGTGACGATGGCCACCAGGATGCCCGACGAGGCAATGACGAGCATACGCTGACGCTGTACGTCGAGGCCCAGATTGCGCGCATAGTCGTCGCCAAGGAGCAGGAGGTTCATGGGCTTGACGAGTAACATAGAAAGGGGCAGCAAGACGAGCATCAGGACGACGAAGAGCACCATCTGGTCGCCCGAGACGCGGGCAAAGGAACCGAGCCCCCATACGACGTAGGCCTTGATGTCCTCCTCGTTGGAGAAGAACTTCAGCACACCGATGACGGCATTGGCCAGATAGCCAATCATGACACCGATAATTAAGAGCGTGACGTCGCCCTTCACCTTCTGCGCCACGTAGAGGATGAGGAGCATGACGCCCAGCGCCCCCACGATGGCACCGACGGACATGGCCACGTCGCCCAGGTAGCCAAGACGACTGAGGGCCACTCCACCCAGCGAACCCGACAGCAGTACCACGAAGGCCACGCCCAGTGAGGCACCGTTGGAGATACCCAACACCGAGGGACCTGCCAAGGGATTGCGAAAGACGGTCTGCATCTGCAAACCGCTGACGGCAAGGCCTGCCCCCGCCATCGTGGCGGTAAGCGCCTGCGGCACACGACTGCTCCACACGATGTTGTACCAAATTTCGCTTACCTCGCGATTGCCCATAAGAATGCGCAGAATGTCGAGCATGGGGATGTGCACCGTCCCCAACAACAGGTTGAGAACAAAGAACAGTGCAATGGCTGCAATCAGGAGGATAAAGAGTAAGGACTTTCTCATTTCAGTAGTCTATAGTATTTCCCTTCGTGGTCGGGAAGGAGTTCAGGGTGGAAGATGGCCACTAAGTCGGCAAGCACCTGGTCGGGCTCTACGGGAGCCGACTCGTAATAAGGCGTTTGGCGCATGTTGCAATAGATGACGTGTCGCTCGCGAAAAGCACGGAAATGCGCATTGCGCGGTTCGCTGGCCAACAGGGCATCGTAGGAGAACTCGCCGGGATAGCTGTTCAGTATGCGCCAGTAGTCGGCATTGGCCGCTGTGGCGTAGAGCTGTTCGTATTCCAAGTTCACACCACCGGTGTTGTCATCGTGAATGATGTAGTCGGCACCCGCATCGCGGAACATCTGTGCCAGGTGGTTTCGGCCGCCCACAGCATACCAATTGCCGCCGTGCATCTCGCCGCTGAAAACGGTGGGGCGGTTGGGGGATTGGGCTTTCACCTTTTCCTTCAGTGCGTTGTAGCGCTGGGCTATGCCGTCGAACACAGCGTTGGCCTCCGCCTCCCGTCCAATGAACATCGCCACGAACTTAATCCATTCGGCCTGAGCCAGCGGTGTGGATTCCTTGTACCCGAGGTGAGGAATGAGCGTGATGCCTGTCTCTTTAATGGTGTCGTAACCGCCACGTTTGAAGGGCGAGATGAAGATAATGTCGGGATGGGCTGCCAGGATGAGTTCCACGTCGAAGTTGCCCTCCATGCCTATCTTCTGTACGCGTCCGTCCTCCACACGCTGCAGGATGTCCTCGTTGTAGAGGTTCTTCGTGCCCGTGATACCTTTTATATAATCGTGCGCATTGAGAGCCGTGAAGTTGGACAGCTGCAGCGAGGTCATGACGATGGTGCTACGGATGGGCACCTCCACCCGTTCGTAGCCCTCTGGCACCTCGGCCCTACTCCCCCTTGGCACCAGCGCGAAGGCATAGCCGATGGGCATGCGCTCGTCCTCGTCGGCTTGCGGGTCGCTGACCTCCACCAGACGCACACCGTCCTGCAGATACTTCACCGTGAAGCCACGGGCATACTGGGGACGAACCCGCAACGTAGTGTCGTCCGGTTCGCCGTCGTCTCCCACGTGAACCGTTCGCTGATGCTGCCGACAAGCCGTAGCCACACAGAGCAGCAAGAATATATAGAGGTATGATTTCCAATACTTCATAGTCGTGCATTTAAGTAGTCAGTATCTTGTAAAGTTTGTCCATATCGACGTGGCGGCGGACGTGGTCGGCCAGTTTGTCGTACTGTTCCTCCTTGAAGGCTGCATAGTCAAAGGTACTCTTCGTGCGGTTCAGCCTATCAGCAAACGGCTGCAACAGGAAGTCCACGAAGGGGGCATTGTCGAGAATTCCATGCACGTAGGTGCCCATGCACTTGCCGTCGACGATATACCCATCCTCCCGTCCGTCGCTGCAATGCAACAGGGGCGAAGGAGCCGCATCGCCATAGGGGCGCGTCTCGCCCATGTGAATCTCGTAACCAGTGAGCCACACCTCGTCATTCCTCATCGCCACGGTCACTTGTTTTGTACGCTTTTCGCCCGACATGGTAGTTGTGGTGGGCAACAGCCCCAAGCCCGGCAACCGTTCGATATCACCCTCGACATGCTGGGGATCGAGCACCTCCATACCCATCATCTGATAACCGCCACAGATGCCCAATACGGATGCACCTTCGCGGTGGGCACGGAGGATGGCCTGCGCACAACCATTGCGCCGCAGTTCGTACAGGTCATCGAGTGTGGACTTCGTGCCTGGCAGGATGATGATGTCGGCCTGACGGATGTCCTCCACGTTGTTCGTATAGAAGAGGTGGATGCGCGGGTCTTGCTCCAGGGCATCGAAGTCAGTGAAGTTGCTGATATGGCGCAACAGCACCACAGCCACACGTACCCCCTCATTTTTCATTTTTAATCTTTCATTTTTAATCTTTAATGTCACACTGTCTTCCTCCTCGATATGGATGTCCTTATAATAAGGTATGACACCCAGTACGGGCACCTGACAGATGTCCTCCAGCATGCGGCGGCCCTCGTCGAAGAGGCGCATATCGCCTCGGAACTTATTGACGATGATGCCCTTGATGAGTCGTCTGTCCTCGGGCGTCTGCAGCATGATGCTGCCATAAATGCTGGCAAACACACCGCCGCGGTCAATGTCGCCCACCAGTACGACGTCGGCCTTAGCGTGGCGAGCCATCGGCAGGTTCACCAGATCGTGGTCTCTCAGGTTTATCTCCGCTATGCTGCCAGCACCCTCCATCACGATGGGATTGTAACGCTGCGCCAGACGGTCGAAGGCTGCACAAACTTCCTTACGTAATTGAAAATTGAGATTTGAAAATTGAGATTTGCCCCTCCAATAGTCGTAGGCATCCTTATTGCCCATAGGCCGTCCGTTCAGGACAACCTGCGAGGTATGGTCGCTCTGAGGCTTCAAGAGCAGGGGATTCATGTCCGTATGGCAGGGGATGCCTGCGGCCTCCGCCTGTACGGCTTGCGCACGTCCTATCTCCAGTCCGTCGGGCGTGGCATAACTGTTCAGCGCCATATTCTGCGCCTTGAAAGGTGCTGGGTGATAGCCATCCTGACGGAAGATACGGCAAAAAGCAGCAGCAACGATGCTCTTTCCCACATCGCTGCCCGTCCCTGCAAACATTATCGGGTGCAACTGATTCATACGAAGTTCGCCATTATTCCGTAACTAAGTTACCAGAAGTCCGTAGCAAAGTTACAAAAAGTTTAGATAATAAGGTATAAGGAATGAAGATTATTTTGTATCTTTGACCCCATGAAACGATGCACAACATTCATTTGCGTCTGTCTGGCTTCGTATTTAGCCGTCTGGGCACACTTCCCGTGGGAGACGGAAGCGCCGAAACGCGAACTCCGAGCCGTGTGGGTAACCACCCTGAGCGGACTGGACTGGCCACGTACGAAAGCCACGTCGCCAACGAGCATAGAACGCCAAAAGCAAGAACTCTGCCTGCTGCTGGACCAACTCAGCGCCTGCCACATCAATACCGTGCTGCTACAGACAAGAGTGCGCGGAAGCGTTATTTTCCCCTCGTCCATAGAACCTTGGGACCAGTGTCTGACAGGCTCCTACGACAAGTCGCCCGGCTACGACCCGCTGGCCTTTGCCATCGAGGAGACGCACCGCAGGGGCATGGAGCTACATGCCTGGGTGGTGACCATTCCAGCCTTCAAGGTGGAGGTAGCCAGGCGCATGGGCAAAAGATCCTTGCTATCGACGCATCCGGAACTGCTGAAAAAGCATGAGGGACAATACTATCTCGACCCTGGACTTCCTGGAACTGCCGACTACCTGTCGGCGTTTATAGCCGATTTCATCGATAAATACGACATCGACGGCATACACTTCGACTACATCCGCTACCCCGAAAACGCTTCGGCCTTTCCCGATGCGGCAACGTACAGAAAATACGGTCGGGGCAAACCCAAGGCTACATGGCGACGGGACAACATCACAGCCATTGTACGACGCCTATATAAAGAGGTAAAGCAACGCAAACCGTGGGTGGTGATGTCGTCGAGTCCCGTGGGCAAATATCGCGACACGCGTCGCTACTCCAGTCACGGGTGGAACTGCTACGATGCCGTCCACCAGGACGCACAGGGTTGGCTTCGCGAGGGCATTCAGGATGCCCTGTTCCCCATGATGTACTTCACGGGCGACCACTTCTACCCCTTTGCCATCGACTGGCAGGAGGGCAGCCACGGGCGTTATGTGGCACCCGGCCTGGGCATCTATTTTCTGCATCCACAGGAGAAGAACTGGAACCTGAGCGTCATCACCAGCGAACTGCACTATCTGCGCCGCTACGAACTGGCCGGACAGGCATTCTTCCGCAGTAAGTTCCTCACGGACAACACCAAAGGGCTCTACGACTACCTGCAACAAATGTTCTACCCCTACCCTGCCCTGCCACCCGCCTATCCCTGGCTCGACGGCGAGGCTCCCGGCAAACCCGAGGGACTGAGCCTGACGACGGACGACAACGGGCAGAGCACCCTAAGCTGGGACGAACCGAGCGACAACATCACCCCAAAGGGGGCCATACGCTACAATGTGTATGCATCAACCGAATACCCTGTAGACACGAGAAAGGCCGAAAACCTGACAGCCATGCTATTGTCCACACGAAGCTATTCCTTCTCCACCATCGCCAAACTGCTCTACGGGGTATATTTTGCTGTTACGGCCGTCGACCGCTCGGGCAATGAAAGCGAAGCCGCTCAACTGGATTGGGATACCTGCCTTAGTCCTAAAACAGCGTTACAGCGCACCCCTCTGACGCCCCTGGGCACAGTAGTGCATCCATAAATTCAAAGAGAAGGCGCATTTTTCTGCACATTTTGCCACTTCCACTTTGCAAACTCAAGTTTTTTGTGTATATTTGCGCCCGATATGGAATCATTCTTCCGAACACACGCCTATTTGGTGGAACATGTCAATGCTCCTGTGCGCCGTTTGCTCATGGACGAAATCAACTGGCAAGACCGATTGATTGGTATCAAGGGCAGTCGTGGCGTGGGCAAGACTTCGTTCCTGCTGACATACGCTCAGGAGAATTTCAGGACGGAGGAGCGCAAGTGTCTGTACATAAACATGAACAACTTCTACTTCCAAGGTCATTCCATATCGGAGTTTGCCCATGAGTTCTACAAGTGCGGCGGACGCGTGCTGCTCATCGACCAGGTGTTCAAGGACCCAAACTGGAGTACGGAACTGCGCAAGTGCTATGACACACTTCCAGGACTGAGAATTGTCTTCACAGGCTCCAGCGTGATGCGACTGAAAGAGGAGAACCCGGAGCTGAACGGCATCGTCAAGTCGTACAACCTACGCGGCTTCTCGTTCCGCGAATACCTGAATATGAAGACGGGTCTCTCGCTGAAGCCGCATTCGCTGGAGGAGATTATGGCACACCACGGACAAATCTCGGCTGACATCTGTCGCCAGGTGAATCCCCTCGACCATTTCCATGCCTACATCCATCATGGCTATTACCCCTTCTTCCTGGAGCAGAGGAATTTCTCGGAGAATCTGGTCAAGACTATGAACATGATGATTGAGGTGGACATCCTGCTCATCAAACAAATAGAGCTGAAGTATCTGTCGAAGATAAAGAAACTCTTCTACCTGCTGGCCATCGACCGCTCGCAGACACCGAATATCAGTCAGCTGGCCACGGACATACAAACCAGTCGCGCCACAGTGACGAACTACATCAAGTATCTGGCCGACGCCCGACTGGTGAACGTGCTGTACCGCCTGGGCGAAAGTTCTCCGAAGAAGCCCTGCCGCGTAATCATGCACAACCCCAACCTGATACATGCCATCCTGCCCCACCAAGTGGAACAACAAGAGGCCATCGAGACATTCTTCCAGAATGCTCTGTGGGGCCGCCACATCGTAAACGTAGGCGACCGTTCGTGCAACTTCGTGGTGGATGGGAAACAGCGTTTCCGCATCTTGACAGAAGTCCCCAAACGCCAACTCTCGGGCATCCATTACGCAATGGACGGCATCCGTCGCGGCGATGAACGGCAAATCCCCCTTTGGCTATTCGGGTTCATTTATTAAGATAATTGAAAGATTGAAAGATTGAAGAATTGAAAGTATTGAAATATATAAACACCAAAATCAAGTATTATGGCAAAAGAAAAGAAATTTATCACCTGTGATGGTAACGAGGCTGCGGCTCACGTGAGTTATATGTTCTCGGAGGTAGCTGCTATCTACCCCATCACCCCGTCTTCGCCCATGGCGGAGCATGTTGACGAGTGGGCTGCCCGCAATCGTAAGAACCTGTGGGGCCAGACCGTCAGTGTTCAGGAAATGCAGTCCGAGGCCGGTGCTGCAGGTGCCGTTCACGGTTCGCTGCAGGCTGGTGCCCTCACTACGACCTTCACGGCCAGTCAGGGTCTGCTGCTGATGATTCCTAACATGTACAAGATTGCCGGTGAGCTGATTCCCTGTGTCTTCGACGTTTCTGCCCGTACCCTGGCTTCTCACTCGCTGTGTATCTTCGGTGACCATCAGGATGTGATGGCTTGCCGCCAGACCGGTTTCGCCATGTTGTGCGAAGGTGGCGTGCAGGAGGTAATGGACCTCACCGCTGTGGCTCACCTGGCTTCTCTGGAGACGATGGTTCCGTTCGTGAACTTCTTCGACGGCTTCCGCACCTCTCACGAGTACCACAAGATTGAGCTCATGGATCAGGAGGACATCCGTCCGCTGGTGAAGGAAGAGTACATCAAGCGCTTCCGCGACCGTGCTATGTCGCCTGAGCGTCCTATCACACGCGGTACTGCCGAGAACCCCGAAACCTTCTTCACACACCGCGAGGCTTGCAACCCCTACTACGATAGCGTGCCCGAAGTGGTAGAGAAGTATCTGGGTGAAATCAGCAAGATTACCGGCCGTGAGTATCACCTCTTCAGCTACTATGGTGCCGAGGATGCCGACCGCATGATTATCCTCATGGGTTCTGCCACCGATGCTGCCCGCGAGGCCATCGACTACCTGAACGCCAACGGCCAGAAGGTGGGTATGATCAGCGTTCACCTCTATCGTCCCTTCAGCGTGAAGCACCTGCTGGCCAGCGTGCCCAAGAGCGTGAAGCGCATTGCTGTGCTCGACCGCACGAAGGAGCCCGGCGCCAACGGAGAGCCTCTGTACCTCGACGTGAAGGATGCTTACTACGACGTAGAGAATCGTCCTCTCATCGTTGGTGGCCGCTACGGTCTCGGTTCTCACGACACTACGCCCGCTCAGATTATCAGCGTGTTCAACAACCTCGCCCTGCCCGAGCCCAAGAACCACTTCACCATCGGTATCGTTGACGACGTAACCTTCACCAGCCTGCCCGCTGTTGAAGAAATCGCCCTCGGTGGTGCTGGCATGTTCCAGGCTAAGTTCTACGGCCTCGGTGCCGACGGTACCGTGGGTGCCAACAAGAACAGTGTGAAGATCATCGGCGACAACACCGACAAGTACTGCCAGGCATACTTCAGCTACGACTCCAAGAAGTCGGGCGGCTTCACCTGCTCGCATCTGCGTTTCGGTGATACGCCCATCCGTAGCACATACCTCGTAACTACACCTAACTTCGTGGCTTGCCACGTTCAGGCTTACCTGCACATGTACGACGTAACCCGCGGCTTGCAGAAGAACGGCACGTTCCTCCTGAACACCATCTTCGATGCCGACGAGCTGGAGAAGTTCATGCCCAACAAGGTTAAGCGCTACTTCGCACAGAACAATATCACCGTTTACACCATCAATGCTACCAAGATTGCACAGGAGATTGGTCTGGGCAACCGCACCAACACCATCCTGCAGAGTGCCTTCTTCCGCATCACTGGCGTCATTCCCGTAGAACTCGCTGTGGAGCAGATGAAGAAGTTCATCGTAAAGAGCTACGGTTCGAAGGGTGAGGACGTGGTGAACAAGAACTACGCTGCCGTTGACCGTGGTGGTGAGTACAAGCAGTTCGAGGTGAAGCCCGAATGGGCTAACCTGCCCGACGATGCCGAGAAGGCCGATGACGCTCCCGCATTCGTGAAAGAGTTGGTTCGTCCCATCAACGCCCAGGCCGGCGACCTGCTGCCCGTCAGCGCATTCGCCAAGTTCGGCACCACCGACGGTTCTTGGGAGGTTGGCACAGCTGCTTACGAAAAGCGCGGTGTAGAAGCCTTCGTTCCCGTTTGGGACAAGGAGAACTGTATCGAGTGTAACCAGTGTGCCTACGTTTGTCCTCACGCTGCCATCCGTCCGTTCGTCCTCACCAGCGAAGAACTGGCTCAGTTCGACGGCCTCGACAGTCGCGAGATGAAGGCACCCGCTGCCATGAAGGGCATGCACTTCGTCATCGAGCCCAGTGTGCTCGACTGCTTGGGTTGCGGCAACTGCGCCGACGTCTGCCCGGGTCGCACAGCTCAGGCTGCAAAGCTGGGTGTAGAACCCGCTTCGCTGAAGGCCCTGAAGATGGTGCCCTTCAATCCCGACAAGGCCGAGATGAAGAAGGCTGCTGCCGACTGGGACAAGCTCGTCAAGGTGCCCAGCAAGCAAGACCTCGTAGATATCAAGAGCAACGTGAAGAACAGCCAGCTGGCTCGTCCGCTGTTCGAGTTCTCCGGCGCTTGCTCCGGTTGCGGCGAAACTCCGTATGTTAAGCTGATTTCTCAGCTCTTCGGTGACCGTCAGATGGTGGCCAATGCCACGGGTTGCTCCTCTATCTACTCTGCTTCTATCCCCTCTACGCCTTATACCAAGAACGAGAAGGGCCAGGGTCCATGCTTCAACAACTCTCTGTTCGAGGACTTCTGCGAGTTCGGTCTCGGTATGGCCCTCGGTAACAAGAAGATGAAGGAGAGAGTCGCAAAGCTCCTCACAGAGGCCACAGAGCAGACAGAGAACACAGAGTTTAAGTTGCTGGCTGCTGAGTGGATAGCAAATTGTGAAGACGCTGATAAGACCAAGGAGATTGCTCCGAAGCTGCGCGAGGCTATTGCTGCCGGCGCTGCTGCTGGTTGCGAGTGCTGCAAGGAACTCAAGACGCTGGATCACTACCTCGTGAAGCGCAGCCAGTGGATCATCGGTGGTGACGGTGCCAGCTACGATATCGGTTACGGCGGTCTCGACCACGTCATCGCTTCCGGCGAAGACGTCAACATCCTCGTGCTCGATACTGAGGTTTACTCTAACACTGGTGGTCAGGCTTCTAAGGCTACCCCGCTCGGTGCCATCGCTCAGTTCGCTGCCCAGGGCAAGCGCATCCGCAAGAAGGACCTCGGCATGATTGCCACCACCTACGGCTACGTCTATGTCGCTCAGATTGCTATGGGTGCTGACCACGCTCAGACCCTGAAGGCCATCCGCGAGGCCGAGGCATGGCACGGACCTTCCATCGTCATCGCCTACGCTCCCTGTATCAACCACGGTCTGAAGGCCAAGGGCGGTATGGGTAAGAGC
>CAJOJA010000029.1 GCA_905234735.1 uncultured Bacteroidaceae bacterium
CTTATCCTTGTACTACTTCTTCTCTATGAAAATATGTCAAATATCACTTGCTCAGAGAGCCATATCTCTCGTTTGCGGGTGCAAAGGTACGACAACTTTTCGAAACGGCCAAATAATCCGACGACTTTTTTCAAAAATTCTTGCAGCAGCATACACCGGAGCGAACGGAAGGCCCTTCATACCTATTTATATTTACAGGTGCGCGCGTGAGGGCTCCCCCCCTCTTGTTAGTTAAACCTTTTCCAGTTGAAAACGTATAAAAAACAGACAGACTATGAGTCTTTTCCCGCAAGCTGGCGAAGGGTTTTGCAGACACCGTCGGTGAACGGCCGTACACCGGCGATGAATGTGCGTACATCAACGATGTATATGCGTTCATCGTCGATGTACGGAGTTGTTATCGGAAGTCTGGGATGAAATGGATATATGCCTACTGGTTCTCACATGAGAAAAAACGGAATTTATTTTGTGCTTCGGTCAATATTTACTACCTTTGGACTCCAAATCATGCAAGGAGGTTCTATGAAACGTAAGATATTGTTCTTGATGGCGGCCCTGCTGGCCGCGTGCACACAGCTGATGGGGGCTACCACGGTGAAGGTGGGGGTACTGCTTCCACTGAAAGATACAGCGGGGCGCGGCACCGTGATGGTGGAGTTTTATCGTGGTGTGCTGATGGCTATCGATGCAGCTCGGAATGAGGGAATCAACGTGGACTGCTACGCTGCGGACTGTGGTAACACGGCAGAGCAGATGGAAGCGTTGCTGAAAGAGCCCGAATGGGCCAAACTGAATGTCATATTCGGTCCGCTGGAAGGCAGACAGGTGCCCCCCCTCTCAGAGTTCTGTCGCCAACACAGCATTCGCATGGTGGTGCCCTTCAACACCCCCTGTCCACAGGTCTACTCCAACCCCTGGATCTTTCAGGTGGGCGTGTCGCAGGAACTTCTTTTCCCAAACATCACAAACCTCGTAGCCGAGCATCTGGGCAGGCGGAACTTCGTCTTCTGCCAGACGGGAGATACGGACGAGCGCGGACAGTCGTTCACCAACCATCTGGACCAGGTGCTGAGACTGCGCGATATGCAGACAACCCAACTGGCTCTGACGGCCGATGAGTTTGCCTACGACCGTGCCCTGAACCAGTTTCTCGAGAATGTCATAGTGCCCGACAGCCGCAGCCAGGAATCCCTGACACGCCTGCTGACAAGCCTGAAGGCCTATCTGGCAACACGCCCTCAGTACAGAATATCGCTGCTGGGCTATCCGGAATGGCTCACCTACACCAGCACTCTGCTGCACGACTACTACAAGTTCGACACGTATGTCTTCAGTTCCTACTACCGCAATCCGCTGAGCGGACGGACGGCGAAGTTCGAACAACAATACCTGCAAAACTTCTCCCAACCCTCGCGCAACCAGTACCCACGCGCCGAACTGCTGGGCTATGACCTGGGACAGTACTTCATCCTGGGGCTGGCCACGTTTGGGAGTGACTTCAACGAGCGGCAGGGCACATTATCGCTACAGCCAGTCCAGCACGGGTTTAACTTCCAGCGCGCAAGCCAGCAGGGAGGCTACATCAACACCTTCGTTCAACTGGTACACTACTCGACCAACAACACCATCCAGACGCTGAAATGAAACGCCTCACCCTCTTATTTCTCATTTTCTCATTTTCTCATTTTCTCAACTCCGCCTTTGCCCAGGTTGGCGAACACCGCAGCGTGCTGGCAGTGGGCATCAACGGCGGCTACCTGCTGAACCGCGTATCGTTCAACCCCACCATCAAACAAGTTTTTCACGGAGGCATGACGAGCGGACTGACGCTACGCTACACCTGCGAGAAATACTTCGCCATGATATGTGCCGTTCAGATTGAAGCAAACTTTGCCCAACTGGGATGGAAGGAGAAAATCGAGACCAGCACGGACACCTACAGCCGCACAGTCAACTACATGCAAGTGCCGCTGCTGGCCCACTTGTCGTTCGGCAAAGAAGTGGGAGGTGTAACAGGCTATCTGGTGCTGGGCCCGCAACTGAATTTCTACCTGTCGGACCATGACAAACGAGGCGGTGAATGGAGTAACTCGACGCTTGCCCTGCGCCCCAACCACGTAGTGGAGCAGTATGACCTGCCCATTCAAAAGAAGTTTGAATATGGCATAACGGGCGGTCTGGGCATATCGGTGAACACACGCCATGCAGGCCATTTCATGCTCGAGGGCCGCTACTACTTCGGCCTGTCAAATATCTTCAACGATGGTAAAGCAGATACCTTCGGACGTTCGGCCAATGGCACCATCGTCGCGAAGGCATCGTATCTGTTTGATGTTTTTTCCAAAAAATAGTCCTAAGCTAGGACTGCCTAGGACGACCTAGGACTTCCCAAAGAAAACTACCGCAGCCGGTCGAGCGAGCGCACCAGCATTTCATCCTTCAGTATACCACGAAAAGCCAGGTAGTCCAGAATGATGCACACCAGCGGGAAAGCCGCCGTCAGGGACGGAGTGTAGGTGAGCACATCGCCCTTGGCCTTATAGACAAGGAACGCCAGGAACGCATAGTAGCCCACGAGGAGCACCATGCACATTGTGAGCGCCCGCATCTGTAGCGCACGATGACGGAAAAGGAAAATATCCAGAAACGTCACCGTTGTCACTAATACGAGCAGGGCAAACAAGGCCCAAGGCGAAAAGTCGTAGGCCCCAGTCTCCGTCACGCGGAACCACAGGTTGAACAAGTCTGAAACCCGTTCGCCCTCCTCCGTCGAGAAGTAGCCCAAAGGCATGCTCAGACACACCACACCGAGTATGGTACTCAGTAACATGTAGAGACTCTGTATTCGCTGTATCATCAGTCGTCGATTTCAGCTTCAGCCGTGGGATTGCGGTAATAAATCTTGCCGTCGATGAATTCCTGGGTAGCAATCAGCGAGGGTTTGGGCAGACGCTCATAGAAACGCGATATTTCTATCTGTTCGCGGTTCTCAAACACCTCGTCCAGATTGTCTGTCGAGGAGGCGAACTCCTGCAGTTTCTTGGAGAGTTCCTGCTTGATTTCCAGCGAAATCTGGTTGGCACGCTTGCCGATGATGGCTATCGACTCATAGATGTTACCCGTCTCCTCGCAGAGATTCATGATGTCGCGCGTCACCGTGTTAATCGGTGCATTTGTTTTCTTGTAGTCCATGTTTATAGTTACGATTATACGATATTACGATACTTTATATTCTCAATCCTCCTCCAAGTTCAGCTTCTTGCGCTTCAAGGCATCCTCGGCGTGTTGGAAGATGCTTTTAGCCTCCTTCAAATACTTCGACTCGGGATAGTCATTCTCGAAGGCATAGTATTCGTCGATGGTGTCACGGAAACGTTCGACGCGCTTCTCCTCGATGCTCTTCAGCGCCAGTTGATACTTGGCTCTGAGCACGAGTATTGACAGGAATTCGCGTCGTTCGGTCTGGGCATAGGGGTAGTCGCGCAGGGCATTCTGGGCTGTCACCACGCAGGCCTCGTAGTTGCTGCCACCGTATAGGCTATTCAGCAGATAGCCGCCCAAGTCGTAGTAGAGTTTGGCCGACATGCACTCTTTCTCCACCAGTTTATCCTGCAGGATGAAAATCATATCCTGTGCCTTTGCCTTCAGCGATGTGTAAGGGTACATATCCATAAAGATCTGGAACTCGTTCATGGCCGCCAGCGTGTTAGACTGATCCAGACGCGGGTCGGGAATCTGGTTGAAAAGCGACAGCGCTGCATAATAGCGCGCCAACTCGGCATACGTTCCCTTCGGATAACTTTGGTAATACTTTTGAAAAGTATTATGCGCCATGTCGAAGTTCTTGTGGCAGAATTCGCTCATGGCCGTCAGGTAGAAACATTCCTCGCCGTTCGTAGTCCCTTTCATGATGCCCAGCAAATCGTAGAGCAGTGTTGACGCACGGGTATACTTCCCTTCGATAAAATAGGCCTTGGCCGTCTCGTATTTGTACTCGTAGTCCTGGGTCTTCTGGACAGCAGCATATTCACCGCAGGAGACCACCATCAGACATACCCATACGAAGAAAAGGAGCCTACAAATCTTGTTCATATCAACTAATACGCGCATATTTGGAGCGCAAAGATACAATAAATAAATTAAAAATTAAAGATTAAAAAATAAAAAATGCATGACAGGAGCGATATTTAATGTTTTTTCACTAATTCCATGTTCATTTTCATCATTCTACTTTCATCTTTCAACTAAAATGCCTATCTTTGCAACTTACAATGGCTACGTTCACACTCACATCCCCCTTCCAGCCCACAGGCGACCAGCCGCAGGCCATCGAACAACTGGTGACAGGCGTTCGTCGTGGCGACCCTGCACAAGTACTGCTGGGCGTGACGGGGTCGGGAAAGACGTTCACTATGGCCAACGTCATAGCACAGATAGGTCGCCCCACTCTCATCCTTAGCCACAACAAGACGCTGGCCGCACAGCTATATCGCGAGATGAAGGCCTTCTTCCCACACAATGCGGTGGAGTACTATGTCTCGTACTACGATTACTATCAGCCCGAAGCCTACATCCCAAGCACCGATACCTACATCGAGAAGGACCTGGCCATTAATGACGAGATTGACAAACTACGCCTGGCTGCCACCAGCGCACTGCTCAGCGGACGCAAGGACGTCATCGTTGTCTGCTCCGTCAGCTGCATCTACGGCATGGGCAATCCGGCGGCCTTCTACGAAAGTGTCATCTCCATCCGCGTGGGTCTGGAGATAGACCGTAACATGCTGTTGCGCAAACTGATGGATAGTCTTTATGTACGTAATGATATAAGTCTGAACCGTGGTGAAGTTCGCGTCAAGGGCGACACTGTGGACATTGCTTTGGCCTATAGCGACAACCTACTGCGCATCACCTATTGGGGCGACGAGATAGAAAGCATCGAGGAGATAGACCCCGAGACAATGCAGCGCATGGCCGCATTCGAGGAGTACAATATCTATCCGGCCAATCTGTTCATGACCACCAAGGACACTCAGGAACGGACCGTCCGACAGATTGAGGACGACCTGGCAGTGGAGGTACAGCGCTTTGAGGAGGAGGGCAAACCCTTGGAGGCCAAGCGTCTGCACGAACGCGTAACCTACGACGTGGAGATGATTCGCGAGCTGGGCCACTGTTCGGGCATCGAGAACTACAGTCGCTATTTCGACGGTCGTCAACCCGGCACACGCCCCTTCTGCCTGCTCGATTTCTTCCCGGAAGACTTCCTGATGTTCATCGACGAGAGCCACGTCTCCGTTCCCCAAATCGGCGGAATGTACGGCGGAGACCGTGCCCGCAAGACCAACCTTGTTCAGTATGGATTCCGTCTGCCTGCCGCTCTCGACAACCGGCCACTGAAGTTCGAGGAGTTCCAGCAGCTTACCCACCAGATTATCTACGTCTCCGCCACCCCTGCCGATTACGAACTTGCAGAGTCAGAAGGTGTCGTCGTGGAGCAACTTATACGTCCCACCGGGCTACTCGACCCCATCATCGAAGTCCGTCCGCGAGAGCACGAAGCCGACGATTTGTTGGAGGAAATCGTGAAGCGAGTCGACGTGGGCGAACGTGTGCTGGTTACCACCCTCAGCAAGCGGCAGGCCGAGGAGTTCAGTGCCTACCTTATCCGTTCGGGCATCAACTCCTGCTACATCCACCACGAGGTGGACACGATGGAGCGCGTGCAGATTATGGACAGCCTGCGACGTGGTGAGTACGACGTCCTGGTGGGTGTCAACCTGCTGCGCGAAGGCCTCGACCTGCCCGAAGTGTCCCTTGTGGGTATTCTCGATGCTGACCAGGAGGGTTTCCTGCGCAGCAAGACCAGCCTGACACAGACCATCGGCAGAGCGGCCCGACACGTTCACGGCAAGGCCATCTTCTATGCCGACAAGATAACGAAGTCAATGGCTGCCTGCATCGATGAAACAAACCATCGTCGCGAGGTCCAACTGCGCTACAACGAGGAACACGGCATCACGCCCCATGCCGTCAAGAAAGAACAGCCCGTCACCCCGCTATCTACGAAAGAGAGAGAGACGAACAGACCTTTGTCCGGTGTCAAATATCAAATGGAAGAGATTCCGACCCAGATGGCTGCCGACCCCATCGTCGATGCCATGACTCCTAAGCAACTCTGCAAGAGCATCGACAATACGCGCCGACTGATGCAAGAGGCTGCCAAGCACCTCGACTTCATGGAGGCAGCCCAGTATCGCGACGAACTCTTCCGTCTCGAGGAACTACTCAAGACCAAACAGCAAGACTGAAAGAACAGAAAGGGTCACACACCGTCGTCAAAATAGACGGAATCGCCCTCCTCACGGTCAAGGTTCTCGTCCTTAACAAAGGAGTACGAACCAGTATCCGTAATGGTCATCAGGAACGGTACGGACATATCGCTCTCAGGGTAACTGACGGCGAACGAGAAGACGAGACCCTGACCAACCTCAACCCTTAGGAAGCGGATGCCGTCAAGAATGGCATTTTCGTAGAAATCTTTGGAAATAGAACTGGCAAAGGTGGCCTTGGTAAATGTCTTGTCAAAATAGACGGCACCGTCGCGATGGAGAGTCACACGAATCGTGTTGTCGCGATAATAGTCGTCCATGTCGTCCTTGACCATCGGTAGCGAATCACAGGCCACACGGCAGATATCGTAGACATATAGGCATCCGGCAGCACGCACGCTGTCCGTCAGTTGCAAGTCGGGCATTTGTCGCGTGACGGATTCATGCTTGGGAGCAACCCAGCTATCCTTTTCCGTTTTTTTGTTATTACAGGCGGCCGACAATAGGGCTGCCAGCGTCAAAAGCATCAGTGTTTTTATGTTTTTCATCTCTTTGCGGTTGATTTGTAATGCAAAGTTAAGCTTTTTTTCTTACAAATAAAAGAAAATTTGTTTTTTCGCTTGGTTTGTACTATCTTTGGACTCCATAAAAGGATAAATAGAGGAAATTAAACGTTAAAAATTGTATGACATGAAAAAGTTCTTTCTGAATCTAC
Organism: uncultured Bacteroidaceae bacterium; assembly: GCA_905234735.1. GTDB lineage: Bacteria > Bacteroidota > Bacteroidia > Bacteroidales > Bacteroidaceae > Physcousia. The sequence continues at coordinate 7,048 of CAJOJA010000029.1, forward strand.
TTGTATGGACAGCCGCCGTGACGATACAGGCCCAAAACCCTTATCTGCCCCTGTGGGAACATCTGCCCGACGGTGAGCCCCGCGTGTTCGAAGACCCTGACAACCCAGGCAAACTGCGTGCCTACATCATCGGTTCGCACGACACCCACTACACCCAGTACTGCGGCAACGACGTACGCATGTGGTCGGCTCCCGTCGAAGACTTGAGCCAGTGGCGCGACGAAGGTCCCATATTCACATGGTTCGTCGACGGGAAATGGGACACGATGTATGCCCCCGACCTGGTGGAGGTGCGCGACCGGACAACGGGCAAGAAGACTTACTGGCTTTACCCACATTCGCGTGGCTGGCGCCGTGTGGGTATGGTGTGCAAGGGTGACCGCCCCGACGGTCCCTTTACTCCCGTGAACCTCACGGCCGACGGACGAGCCTGCGTAGACGGTTCGCTCATCGACTTCGACCCCTCTGTGTTCATCGAACCCGTCAACGACAAGAAAGACCGCGACTACGAACGTGGTTTCCGTGCCTATGTATTCTATGGTTTCCAGCACTCCACAGCCTACGAACTGGATCAGCAGACGATGTTCTCCGTGCGTCCGGGCACCGAAGTCCACGACTACTTCATTCCCGCATCGGCACGATATGGTGTAGTGCGCGACCCCGAAGGCACACCCTACCCCGCCCTATACAAAGGTCAGAACCCGGGCGACTTCAACTTCTTTGAGGCGTCCTCCATTCGACAGGTGGGCAACAAGTATGTAATGGTGTTCTCGGGTTACAGCGGTCCCGACTACGGACTGGGTTCCACCAACTCGGCTCTGCGCTATGCCTATGGCGACTCGCCCCTCGGTCCCTGGCGTTCAGGCGGTGTGCTCGTGGATTCGCGCGGTGTGGTACCCAACGAAGACGGCAGTCATCTCGTGGGCATGAACGCCGCCCACAACACCCACGGGTCGCTTCAGGAAATCAACGGACAGTGGTACGTATTCTACCACCGTCCGCCACGCGGCTTCGGCAATGCCCGTCAGGCTATGGTGGCTCCCGTGAAGATTACATGGGACAAGAAGCCCGTGGCCAAGGGAGGCACGGTGCGCATCGTGGGTTACGACCCCTATAGCCCCAATAACGAATGGACGGCAAAGGCCTCGGACGGAATGGAATATACCGGAGCCGAAGTAACGAGTGAGGGTTTCCAAATCTTTGGTCTCCCCCCCTATCAATACTACTCAGCCGGCATTGCCTGCTATATGTCGGGCAATGAATGGCTGCAGGACAACCACGATGTCTGGAACAACGGCATGGATCTCGCTGGCATTCAGAACCGAGGTGTCATTGGCTTCAAATACTTCGGTTTCGGCGGTCTGGCCCAAGACTGCAAGGGCATCCGCAGTTTCACAGGCACCCAGAAAGGCGACGGCACGATGCTGAACCTGCGCCTGACACCAGGTGGCCACGGAGCATTCAAGATTCGCGTCATGCTCGACGGCCCCTATAGCAATAAAGTATGGGGCGGTAGCGAAATTGCCGTTGTGGACGTTCCGACCAATAGCCCCAAACAGGCACAAGACTTCCAGGTATCAGTTCCTCAAGTAGAGGGACTGACGGGCAAGCACGCCATCTATCTCGTGGTAGAAGGTCCCGAGGTGGAACAGCCCCAACCCAACAACCAATGGGGTCAGCGCCGTGGTCCCCAGCGTCCCGAGGGTCTCTTCGACCTGCACGGTATCGGCTTCTCCAAATCTGGACAAGCCTGGCGCGTACCCGTTGTGCCCACCGTCACCATCACAGCCGACGGACGCAAACTCAACATTCCCACAACCCCAATCCGCGCCACCAACGAAAACGGACTGACAGAGGCCTCCACCTATCAGGTTTATGCCCCACTGCACAAGGGTTCCACACTCCGCATAACAGCCAGCGACCCATCGGTGAAGACAGAGGTTAGCCCCATCGTCGAGGGACGCGCCACCCTGCGTGCCACCTATCAGGGACAGACTAAGACATTCCTCATTAATTAACCACACACGCGCGTCCTATGAAGACCAACCCTATCTTCCACAGTTTGAGTCTAGCGCTCATTTCTACCTTAGCCCTGTCGCCCGATACGGCCACAAGCCAAGAGCTCCCATTGAACATGCCAATCATACAGACCAAATACACAGCCGACCCCGCGCCCTATGTCCACGATGGTGTGGTCTATCTGTTCACCACCCACGATGAGGAGGGAGCCGAAGGATTCCTGATGAAGGACTGGTTGCTCTACACCTCGACGGACATGGTAAACTGGCAGGACCACGGAGCCGTAGCATCGCTGCGCGACTTCAAGTGGTACAAGGGCAATAACGGAGCCTGGGCCGAACAGGTCATCGAGCGCAACGGCAAGTGGTATATGTACTGCCCCATTCACGGCAACGGCATTGGCGTGCTGGTAGCCGACAGTCCCTATGGTCCCTATAAGGACCCCTTGGGCAAACCATTGGTATGGCAGCGAGAACACTGGGACGACATCGACCCGACGGTATGGATTGACGACGACGGACAGGCCTACATGTACTGGGGAAATCCCAACGTCTACTATGTGAAACTGAACGAGGATATGATATCGTACAGTGGCGACATCGTGAAACTGCCGAAAATCAAGGACTATCAGGAAGGCCCCTGGCTCTGGTCACGCCGCAATGAACGGGGCGAGAAGAAATGGTATCTGGCCTTCGCCTCCACGTGCTGCCCCGAAGGCATAGGCTACGCCATGAGCGACGCGCCCACTGGACCTTGGGAATACAAGGGACACATCATGAACCACACCATCAGCACACGAGGCAACCATCCGGGCATCGTCGACTACAAGGGCCGCTCCTACTGCTTCGGACTGAACTACGACATTTTCCGCCTTGAGACCAGCCGACATGCCGAACAACGCTCCGTAGCAGCTGCAGAGATGCACTACAACCCAGATGGAACCATACAGGAGCTGCCCTACTTTCTGAAGTGCACCCTGCGACAACTGGAACCCTTCAACCCCTTTCGTCGCGTAGAGGCTGAGACCATGGCCTGGGGCTATGGGCTGCGAACCACCCGCGAGAATCCCTCCGGCCCCTGGAATCCTACCCCCTTCGTTACCGACATAGACGAAGGCGAGCACCTGCTCGTACGTGGAGTGGACTTCGGCAAGGGGGCCACGTCTATTACCGTGGCCTGTGCCGCCCATCTGCATGGAGGCCGCATAGAAATACACATTGATGCCCTCGACGGACGACTGTTGGGCACCGTCAGCATCCCCAACACAAGCGACCAGTTCCACGAATTTACGACCCAGTTAAAACGGGCAAAGGGGGTACACGACCTCTACTTCGTCTTCCAAGGCAACGAGCAGCAGAGACGCAACCTCTTCAACTTCGATTGGTGGAAAATGGAATAACATCTTTTTAATTAACAACTAAACATTACAACTATGACAACAATAATCCTTATCGCGGTGGCCGCAGTGGTCATTCTCTATTTCATCTCTACCCAGCGCTCGCTGGTCAATCTGGACGAACTTTGCAAGAATGCCCTCTCGCAGATAGAAGTGCAGCTCAACTCCCGTTGGGATGCCGTACTGGCCCTGGCCAAGACAGCGGCACAATATGCCAAGCACGAATCGGAGACCCTTATCCAAGTCATACAGCAGCGCAGGGGCGAGAAGGCCGACACGCCCGAGGCCGTCAACGAACAGACCAGTGCGCTCAGCCAGGTCATGGGCCGTCTGATAGCCATCGGTGAGGCTTATCCCGACCTGAAGGCTGCCAACCTCTACCAGGAGGCTATGGCCGGCATGAAGCAATACGAGGAGAATGTTCGCCTCTCGCGTATGGTCTACAACGACACTGCTACAAAGATGAACCGCATGGTGCGCCAGTGGCCCTCAAGCATCGTGGCCTCCATGCTACACTTCGAGCAGAAAGAGTACCTACGCGTGGACAACGAAGAAAAGAAGAACTATCCGAACCTCGATGAAGCGTTTAAGAAATAGTATCGCAGTGTGGTCGATGCTTCTGGCATCGGCTACAACCGTTTTCGGGCGGCCTAAGCTACACGACCTCAACATCCGCGTCGTATTGCAGAAGAACGGCGACGCACGGATAAGCGAAACGCGACAGATGAGCATCGACTCCGAAGGCACGGAGTGCTACATCGTCGTGGGTAACCTGAACGGAAGCGAGCTGTGCGACTTCAGCGTCACAGACGAGACGGGCTGTGTCTACGAACTGCAGGACTCGTGGGACATCGACCGCAGCCGCGACTGGAAGACCCAGAAGTGCGGCATCGTGACGAAACGCGACGGATACGAGCTTTGCTGGGGACTGGGCGAGAGCGGCAGCCGAACCTACACCACAAGCTACGTGGTAACCAACCTCCTCCGAGGCTATCAGGATTACGACGGCTTCAACTACATGTTCGTAGCCGAGGGCCTGCAGCCCAGCCCCGAACACGTGCGGCTGGTCATCGTGCCCGAGGACACCCTCATCCATTTTACCCCCGACAGCGTAGCCATCTGGGCCTTCCGCTACCGAGGCGACATCCAGTTCGTGGGAGATAGCATAGTGGCCGAGTCCAGCGAACCCTTCAAGCGCCGCAGCGCCATGATAGTAATGACCCGCTTTGCCAAAGGCATGTTCGAGCCTGCCATAGTCAGCAACGGCACATTCGAGGGCGTGCAAGCCCAGGCCTTTGAGGGTAGCGACTACAACGCCGATTCGGATAGCGACAACCTCATCGCCCTCCTCCTCTTCGTTGCGGCCTGCTTTCTCTTCCCTTTGTTGCTCATCGGCGGCTACTTCTATTATGTCTGGCGCCAGCGCCGCAAGGTCATGAAGGACCTGCTATGGTACCGCGACCTGCCCTACGAGGGCAACCTGCAGCGGACGAACGACGTACTCAATGCCTACCGCTACGGCGGTGCCGACTACAACAACCTGCTCTCGGCCTGCATTCTGCGCCTCATCAACGACGGAGCCATCAGCATCGAGTCGTCTATGGACCGAAAAGGTAAAACGGTACAGAACTTTGTTATTCATCCTCTTCCGGACGACAATCAATATCCCAAGCTCCTACAGATGGTGCACAAGATATTCCGCGACGCGGCAGGCGAAGACACCATTCTCGAAGCCAAGGAACTGAAGACGTGGATGCAAAAGAAACACAACCAGTCGTACACCGACTCGTTCATCCAGACGCTGCACACTAAGACACGCATCTATCAGTATCGCGACCAGCTCGACGATGTCCGCAAGGTCTTCGGCATGAAGAAGTTCCTGAAGGAGTTCACCCTGCTCGACGAACGCAGCGTGGGCGAGGTAGGCTTGTGGCGCGATTACATGATTTACGCCACCCTCTTCGGCATTGCCGACCAGGTGATTCGCGACATGAAGAAGATTAACCCCGAATACTTCAACATGGACCAGGTGGCCCAGCAGATGGCCGACGATGCCACACTACCTCTCATCCGCAGCACCATGCATCGCAGCACCACTAGTGCCGCCATGAGCAAGGCCGAACGCGAAGCCCGCGCCTCGGGCCGTGGCGGTTCTGCATCGTGGGGCGGTGGCGGCGGCTTCTCCGGCGGCGGCTTCGGTGGCGGAGTCAGATAAAAGATTTGTAAACCAAGCTTAATAAAATCACGTAATTCCTATTAAACATCATTTATATTGCACATCAAGAGCAAACGCTCTATTTCACCATCACTTTTCTCGTTTTACCGTCATCCATCCGCAGAATGTTGATAGCATGCTTCAGACGTGGAATGCGGATACCCTTTTGAGATTACTTCTTCCCCAAAATGATATTAACAAGCGCTGTCACATCTGCAACAGAGATTACACCGTCGCCCGTGACATCGCCCACCTGAGCCATATCAATGGTGAGGGTTGCCGTTTCTGAATCAAGATAGCCTTCACGTGTGGCATATACGCTAAAGTTGAAGGTCGTTCCAAGTTCTATCGTGCCGTCCGTACTTTCGCCTGTTGAACCACTTGTGGTAAAGCTATACACATACTTTACATCCTCTGTCATACAGCTACAATGCAGCTTTCCGTTCCTATAGGCTATGGTGGGTCTTGCACATTGAAGTGTCACAGGAGTTTCGCCGTCCAGTGCAACGATACTCTTAAAACCATTCCAGTGTTCATCCTGCTTGTACAGGTCGATAGATTTCGCCGGCACATATAGTGTGGCCTTTGCGATAACATCATTATCAAATATAACATTCTGAGTTTTTGGAACATCTTCTGCATAACAACAAACATCCGTAAGTACCCGACTATTATAAAATGCCGCATTTCCAATAGACTTGACTCCGCTCAGCGGATTTTCCCGGTTGGTGAAGCTTGGCTAGTCAAGAATAAAGTTGTACCTTTGCATCATGGATCATACCCAACTTCTACGAGCCATCCTCCCGGATGTGCTGATAGACAACTTTGATGTTGCCAAGTTTGAGAAGACAGACCTTTGTTTCGACATATGGCTTGACGAGAAGAAGGTTTAGATGCGTGAGGACAAGGGGAACTCCGCTGTCATATCCCATGGTTTCGGAGAGTACCATACGATTCAGGACTTCCCCATCCGTGGTCGTGCCACCTACCTTCATGTGCGCAAGCGCAAATGGCTCGACAAGGACACGGGTGAGATATTCAGCTACGATTGGGATCTGTCCGAATACGATGAGACGCACCTGAATGCGGAGTTCGTTTCTTTTTTAAAAGAGGGAGATTGAGTCCACGCCCATAAGCATCTCCACGCTTGCCGCCCGCAATGGTCTCAATGGCCAGACGCTTCGCAAGCAGTACAAGGAGAAGATCAGCGACTACCGTAACTGGGAGCAGCTGGAGCATGCTGAGGAGTACATGCTTTTCCCCAACAACTTCGGCGACGACATGAGCCTTGACGAGACCTGCCTGTCCAACGGCGAGGTCTATACCATCCTGACCAACAAGGCTGCACACGGCGGCAGGGGAGCCTTGGCGGCAATGGTGCGTGGTGTGGCCTCCGACACGGTGTCCGGAATACTCAGGAGAGTCCCCCGTGAGCTTCGCCGCAGGGTCAGGACCGTAACGACGGACCTGTCCTCGGCCATGATGCTGACCGTGAGGGCGGTATTCCCCAATGCGATGCTCATCAATGACCGTTTTCATGTGCAGCAGCTGGTGACGGATGCCATTGACCAGATGAGGATAGGCTTCCGCTGGGAGGTGCTTGCCCAGGAGAACATGGCCATCAGGGAACACCGTGCCAAACGGAAGGCCGTCCACATCAGGGCGGAGAAGGAGCTTATCGGCGAGTGGGAGCCTGAGAGGATGGAGAATGGCGAGACCAGGCCGCAGATTATGGCACGCAGCCGTCATGTTATACTCATGCACAAGTCTAAGTGGAATGACCAGCAACAGGCAAGAGCTGCCATCCTTTTCAGGATGTTCCCCAGACTGGAGGAGGCATACAATATCTATCTTGAACTCGTGGATATCTTCAACAAAAAGTCAAAGCCTGCAGAGGCCAGGCTCAATCTGGCCAGATGGTACAATAAAGTAGAGGCGTTTGGCGACGATGGATTCAGCAAGGTCATCGAGACGTTTGAGAACCACAATGCAACTATCATCAACTATTTTGAAGACAGGCTCACGAATGCCTCTGCCGAATCATTCAATGCCAAGATCAAGGCTTTCAGAACACAGTTCAGGGGTGTTGGGGATATCAAGTTCTTTATGTTTAGACTGGCCACACTTTATTCTTGACTAGCTCAATCTTCACCAACCGGGAAAATCCGCTGAGCCCTTGACTCCGCTTCCTATGGTGACAGAGGTCATACTATAACAACCATTGAAGGCCCAAGTAGCAATGGATGTCACGCTGTTGGGGATAACTATGGATTTCAGATTTGTACAGCCGGCAAAGGCACATTCGCCGATGCTCTCTAAACCTTCAGAAATATTAACGATGGTAAGAGAAGTGCAACCAAAGAATGCCCATTGGTCGATGACGGTTACGTTATCAGGTATGGTAACGGAGGTGAGGGCTATGCAATCATAGAATACGTATGGACTAATGGTGGTTATAGTATTGGGGATTACGACGGAGGAGATACCCGTGCTCTCGAAGGCTCCTATGCCGATGGAGGTTACGCTGTTTGGTATGATGACGGAAGTGATGCCCGTGCAACCATAGAAGGCGAGCGCTGCAATGGACGTCACGCTGTTTGGAATAACCAATTCCTTTATTTCTTCCCCATTCAGGTATAGGTGATGGGCATAATAAAGAGGGTTGCTAGAATAATTATTAAATGTTGTCCTACACCATCTTGTCAGGTTCTCAATATACACAGCAGTTAAGCCAGTACAGCCATCGAACGCATCCTTACCTATACTACTTATCGTCATGGGGATGCTTATAGAGGTCATAAGCTTGCGACCAGAGAACGCTGATTGGTTAATGCTGGTCACGCGGTACGTTGTTCCTTCATAAATAACCTCTTCCGGAATAACTACATCGCCATAGTAAGAACCATCCTTGATTACCGTAGCTCCACCCTTATTCAAACTATAGTTTATACCATCTATCTTCACGTCTTCTCCCCACACCACCACGGGTAGCAGCAGGACGGCGAGAATGAGAAATAGTTTCTTCGTGATGGTATGGTTGTTAAGTCCCATAGGCAAATATTGGTTAATGGTTAATGTATAAAGTACTAGGCAGCTACACCTGTACGCATCACCTCACGATTATGGATAACGGCCTCAATGTTCGGTAATGGCTGGTAAAATCCTGAGCTTCAGGCCGCTCAGAAGGGTGTCAGGGCGTAGGTGCTGCATGGCGTACATCTCGCCGCCCATGGAGAAACCGCAGCGGTCGCAGACGTTGTGGACGTAGCCCATGCACTTGGGCGAACGGCTGCCGTCAGAGAAGATGAAGTTCGTAATCCAGCAGTGCCGGTCGGTGCAGAGGGTGCGCCCGTCCAGCATCTTCATGGCTTGCAGGCCCGAACGGCTGTTCATGATGGGGTAGCCGCGACGCTTGTAGTCAATCAGCCGGTCGATGAGGACGTTGCGGATGTCGGGGGAGAGGAAAAGCGTCTCCGTCTCGCTGAAGGGGGTGTGGAAGTTGACGGACAGCTGCTGGATGTGGGGATTGCTGCGCACGTACTCCAGCACCTCGTCCAGGCAGGGATAGTTGCGGTTGTTCACGACCATGTTCACGCAGACAGGTGCCGTCCGGGCGCCTGTGCTCTCTCGCCACTCGCCATAGGCGCGAATATTCTTGTCGAGCCGCTGGAAGGTGCCCTTCCCACGGATGTCATCGTGCCACTCCCCGACTCCGTCCATCGATACCCAGACCTGGTCGGCATGAGTGCCCGTGAAAGGCAGCTGGGCATTGGTAGTGATGGTGACGTTCCAAAATCCTACCTCGTGAGCCAGGTCAATGACATCGTTGATGCGATAGGTGTGGCCTGCAATGCTCTCGTCTTTCCACAGATAGAGCTCACCCCCCTCGAAGTCGATGAAGCGCGAACCCAGGCGGTAGCAGTAGTCCAGTTCCTCGCGAATCTGGGCAAGGGTCTTGATGCGCGGTGCGGCAATGGCATAGACCGAACAGTGGCGACAGCGGAGATTGCACTGGTCAAGGATAAAAATGACGGACTGCAGCGGAGCGCGTCGGCCCAGAAGGGCACGCAACTGCCACCCTGCCAGATAGGCCAGTTGACCGATGCTACGTCCTATGCTCCTCATGCTGCAAAATGAAGTGTAAGTTTCACGACAGCCAGAATGAAGCAGAAGCCCGTATTGATGTTGCGCATGGTGTACCAGCGCAAGAGGTAGTAGCGATTGCCCTGCTCCACCTGTGCCCAGTTGTCCATCGGCCCCAGCCAACGGTGGGGATGGTCAGTAGGAACCTCCTCGTTGCGGGCATACTTGATCATGGCCCACATGAGCCAAACGGCCTGCGGCAGCATTAGGCACACGAAGGCGTAGGCCCAGTGGATGTAGCCGAGGGCTACGCAGAGTAGCACTAGAAGGAAGGGAACGAAGAGGAAAAAGGCGTAGGCCGTGAGGCCTGCCGCATCGGAGCGGAGCAGCACGGCCAGCGTGCGTTTGTGCGAAACATCGTCGACGTGGCGCTCCACGAAGGAGTGGGTGTAGAGGATGTTGGTGACGAACAGGCCGATGGCACAACCCAGGGCCAGGATGTGCCAGGCGACCCCACCGTCGGCGGTATACAGTCCCCCGCAAGCCGACTCATAGACACCACACACCAGACAGGGGCCGAAGCAGATGCCAATGACCAGTTCGCCCAAGCCGTGGAAGCCCAGTTTCAGGGGCGGTGCCGAATAGAAGTAGCAAAGCAGGGCACTGAGAAGGGCTATGCCCAGAATCCATCCGTCGAAGTTGCGCCACCACCAGATGACAACACCGCAGAGCAGGGCCACAGCCATGAAGACGGCGATGGCCCGACGCAGTTGCGGAACAGTGGTGGAACCGTCGCGCAGATAGGGATACTTGTCGGTGAAAGCCTGCTCACCCTCGCGACGCAGTTCCTCGCGGTAGTCAAGCAGTTCGTCCTGCCAGTCGAAATAGTCGTCCAGGAGGTTCCCGCCCAGGTGAACCATACATACGCCCAGGACGGCCAGCAGACCCAGCCACAAGTTAAACCCGGAAACACCTACGGCCAGCACCACGGCCAGTAGACTGGGCATCAGGTTCTGGGGGGCAGCAAAAGAGCGGGCATTGTAAAGCCAGCGTTTGATGATATTCATAATCAAAGTAATGACAATACAGCGCAATTACTATAGACACACCTTCCGCTTCACGGGGCGCGACTCGTTATGCAGGCGGTCAATGGCCGTTACAACGTAGATGTACTCCTGCTGGCCGTTGACGTATGGCAGCGGAATATAGGTGTCGGACGTTATGGCCACGATGTGGGAGGGGTCTTCGATATCGATGGGCTCGGGTCGCTGAAAGCGATATACGATGTAGCGTATGGCACGGTCCATCTCGCTGCGGGCAGTAGGAGCCGTCCAGAAGAGCAGATAGCCGTCGCGCGTCCAGACGGGAGTCACGCGCGTCACACGCTTCGGAGCCTTGTTGTCAATCCAGGGCATACGGGGCAGAAGTGCGGGATGCTGGTGGTAGACCTGCTGGAGCACGGTAGTGTAGTTGGCAGGATTGTCGCATACAGCCTTCGCATACCACTGGCAGCTGCCAGCCACATTGGGCAGGGCGCGCTGCATGTTGTACTTCTGGAATACCTGATGCGAGTTGGGGTTGGTGGTGTCGGCAAACTTCACCGTGCGTTCCACGTCCTGACCGATGATGAGGGGCCGCCCTCCGGCATTGGTGTCCCACCACTGGATGAGCGTGGCGTAGTCGGCAGCCTTATTACCGATTTCCCAATAGAGTTGCGGGATGTTGTAGTCCACCCACCCCTGACGAATCCACTCCAAGACATCGGCGTAGAGGTCGTCGTAGTTCTGCAGTCCGTTGGTGGCGCTGCCCAGGGGGTCGCTGGTAATGTTACGATAGATGCCAAAAGGCGAAACGCCGAACTTCACCCAAGGCTTGACGCTATGGATGGTCTGGTACATGTCGCGGATGAAGTAGTTCACGTTCTGACGGCGCCAGTCGCCGATGCTCATTCCCCGTCCGTATTGAGCATAGCTGTTGCCGTCGGGTATTGAAAGCCCCTGTACGGGATAGGGATAGAAGTAGTCATCGATGTGGATGCCGTCGACGTCGTAGCGCTTGACGATGTCGGCCACGACTTCACAGATATAGGTACGGTTCTCGGGCACCCCGGGGTCGAAGAGCCAGAGACCGTCGTACTCGAAGAAGCGGTCGGGGTGCTGCAGGAAATAGGCACTCGTCAGCGCAGGCGTTCCCTTTGTCTTGGCACGAAAGGGATTTATCCAGGCGTGCAGCTCCATGCCGCGTTCGTGACACTCTTCCACCATCCAGGCCAGAGGGTCCCAATAGGGTTCGGGCACACGGCCCTGCGCCCCTGTCAGGAAACGGCTCCAAGGCTCCATGTAACTCTGATAGAGCGCATCGCCCTCGGCACGAACTTGGAAGAGGACGACGTTGATGCCCGTTCGCTCCAGTTCGTCGAGTTGGTTGATGAGGGTCAGCTGCATCTGGTCGCGACCGATACCGTTCCACTGGTTGTTGACGCACTGTATCCAAGCACCGCGAAACTCGCGTTTGGGCTGCAACTGAGCAACAGCGAAATTGAGGAAATGGGAAATTGAGAAAATGAGAAACAATAATGCGATTCGTTTCATTGACATAATGCGCTCTTTCTTTATTATTTATACTTTACGAAGACAAAAGTACAAAAAAATCCATAAACACACAAAAAATATTCGTATATTTGCATTTCAAAAGCAAGAAGCATGGAAGACAGCATAAAGATAAAGGGGGCACGGGTGAATAACCTGAAAAACGTGGATTTGGAAATTCCGCGCAACAAGTTCATCGTCGTCACGGGTGTCAGCGGTTCGGGCAAGTCGAGTTTAGCCTTCGACACGCTGTATGCCGAGGGGCAGCGACGCTATGTAGAGAGCCTGTCGGCATACGCCCGTCAGTTTCTGGGACGCATGCAGAAGCCCGAGTGCGACTACATCAAGGGCATTCCGCCCTCAATAGCCATTGAGCAGAAAGTCTCGAGCCGCAACCCGCGCTCGACGGTGGGCACCTCGACGGAGGTCTACGACTACATGCGGCTTCTCTTTGCCCGTGTGGGACGTACGTTCTCGCCCATCAGCGGCAAGGAAGTGAGGAAGCACACGACGGAAGACGTCATCCAAACGATGCTCTCATACGGGCGCGGCACGAAGTTCGCCGTTCTCTGCCCTCTGCGCATTGCCGAGGGGCGCACCCTGCATGAACAACTGGAGATGGAACTGAAGGCAGGATTCGTTCGCGTGGAGGTGGACAACGAAATCATACGCATCGAAGATTTATTAGGAGGTAAGGAGCAAGGGGAAAGGGGCAAGAGAAATGTATTAGACTCACTGAGTACTTCGCAAGAGAAAAATGTATCCTCTTGCCCCTTGCCCCCTACCCCTTCTCTCTCTCTGGTCATCGACCGTATGTCTGTAAGCGACGAAAAGGACACCATAGCCCGTCTAGTGGACTCCTCTGAAACGGCATTCTACGAGGGGGGAGGCGAAATGATGTTGCGTTTCTACCCAGCCGGCATCCTGCACCCGTTCAGCAAGCGCTTCGAGGCTGACGGCATCACCTTCGAAGAACCCTCCGACAAACTTTTCGCCTTCAACTCGCCCGTGGGGGCATGTCCCGAATGCGAAGGTTTCGGACGCATCATGGGCATCGACGAGCACCTAGTCATCCCCAACTCGGCCCTCTCGGTCTACGAGGGAGCAGTGATGTGCTGGCGCGGCGAGAAATTGAGCGAGTGGAAAAACTGGTTCATACGCTTCAACTCCGAGCGAGGGTTTCCCGTACACAAACCCTATCTGCAACTCTCGCGCGAGGAGAAGGACTGGCTATGGCACGGAACCTTCCCCCCTTCCCTGTCCGAGGATAAGAGACGCCTGTACCCCGAAGAGCAGGAGTGGGGACTCATCTCCATCGATGCCTTCTTCAACTACCTGCGCGAGAGTCAGTACAAGATTCAGAATCGTGTCATGCTGGCCCGCTATCGGGGCAAGACACTCTGCCCCAAGTGTCACGGAACGCGTCTGCGCCCCGAAGCCAACTATGTGAAGGTGGGCGGACGCAGCATTACCGACCTCGTGGACCTGTCCATCACGGAACTAAAACGATGGTTCGACCAACTAGAACTCACTGAACAGGAACAGCGAATCGGGCAGCGCATACTGGTGGAAATCAATAACCGACTGCAATTCCTGCTTGACGTGGGACTGGGCTACCTGACGCTGAACCGGCTCAGCAATTCGCTATCGGGCGGCGAAAGCCAGCGCATCAACCTGGCCACCTCGCTGGGCAGCAGTCTCGTGGGCTCGCTCTACATCCTGGACGAGCCGAGCATCGGCCTGCACAGCCGCGACACACAGCGCCTCATCAACGTGCTGAAACAATTGCGTGACCTGGGCAACACCGTGGTTGTCGTAGAGCACGACGAGGAAATCATGCGCGCCGCCGACTGGATTATCGACATCGGTCCCGATGCAGGGCGACTGGGTGGAAAGGTCGTCTACCAAGGGCCTGCCTTGGTAGAAATTAAAAATGAAAAATCAAAAATTAAAGATGAAAGCCACACGCTCCGCTTCTTGTCGGGCGAGGACACACTGCCCGTGCCCAAGAGCCGTAGGCCGTGGAACAACTACATCGAGGTGAAGGGGGCAAGGGCCAACAACCTGAAGGGCATCGATGTGCGATTCCCCCTGAATGTGATGACCTGCGTGACTGGGGTCAGCGGTTCCGGAAAATCCACACTGGTGCGCGACATTCTGTATCTGGGCATGAAGCGCTACTTCGATGAACCTGACGACCGTCCGGGCGAACACCTCAGCCTGGAAGGCGATTTGGCACAGATACGGCACATCGAGTTCGTAGACCAGAACCCCATTGGCAAGTCTACACGCTCCAATCCCGTCACCTACATCAAGGGCTGGGATGAGATACGCAAACTCTTTGCTGACCAGCCGCTGGCCAAACAGATGAGCTACACGGCCGGATACTTTAGTTTCAACACCGAGGGCGGGCGCTGCGAAGAGTGCAAGGGCGAGGGCACCGTCACCGTGGAGATGCAGTTCATGGCCGACCTTGTGCTGGAGTGCGAGTCGTGCCACGGACGGCGCTTCAAGAACGAAATCCTGGAAGTGAAGTTCCAAGGGAAGGACGTCTGCGACATTCTGGACATGACGGTGAACCAGGCCATAGAATTCTTCAGTGAACACAAGCAACAGCGCATCATCAACCGACTGAAACCCCTGCAGGACGTAGGTCTGGGATACATCAAACTGGGGCAGTCCTCCTCCACCCTTTCAGGCGGTGAGAACCAACGCGTGAAGTTGGCCTACTACCTGGGGTTGGAGAAACACGAGCCCACACTCTTCGTCTTTGACGAGCCCACTACGGGTCTGCACTTCCACGACATCAAGAAACTGCTCGCTGCCTTCGACTCTCTCATTGCCAAAGGCCATACCATCGTCATCATCGAGCACAACATGGATGTCATCAAAATGGCAGACCACGTCATCGACCTTGGTCCCGAAGGTGGCGACCGTGGCGGACAACTGGTTGTGTCGGGCACACCCGAACAGGTCGCCGAGTGCAAGGAGAGCTACACAGGAAAGTTTTTGAAATTAAAGATTAAAAATTAAAAATTACGCGACACGCACTTCAAGAGTTCTTCTACCAAACGGGGCACAGCATACTCGTCGAACTGCGTTTCGTTTATCCAGTCTCCGTCCATTGACGGACGGTGACCAGCCTTCAGCAAATACAAGTCGGCATGCAGGCGTTGATGGCTGAGTTGGTGGCGATGGTCGGTGCAAAGCTTTTTCAGCCGACCATACTCACCCAGCCACTTCTCGACCTCAGCAAGCGTCATGGGGCGTTCGCTCTCGCGCATGGGCATCTGATACAACCCCTGCCAAATGTCGCCCGCCGGACGCTGCTGCAGGATGGTCTCGTGCGCGAATCTTATATATACGTAGGTAAAAAAGCGGTCGCGCACACGGGTCACATGCGCCTTCTGGGGCAACTGCTCCACCCGTCCGTCAGTCCGTGCCTGACAAGTCTCCATCAATGGACAAGCCTCACACTGAGGCGATTTCGGTGTGCACACCAATGCCCCAAAGTCCATGATGGCCTGATTGTAGTCGGCCGGTCGCCCGACAACAAGCATCTCCTGCGCCATAGCGGCAAACAGCTTCCGTCCCCCGGTGGTGTCGATGGGCGTATCGATGCCGAAGTGGCGCGAAAGGACGCGATAGACATTACCGTCCACCACTGCATG
The DNA here is from genome assembly GCA_905234735.1 of uncultured Bacteroidaceae bacterium. Taxonomy (GTDB): domain Bacteria; phylum Bacteroidota; class Bacteroidia; order Bacteroidales; family Bacteroidaceae; genus Physcousia. The sequence goes on from CAJOJA010000029.1 coordinate 23,020, forward strand.
GGGCAGACCGAAGGCCAGCGAGGCAATGGCGGCTGCCGTGTAGTCCCCCACCCCTTTCAGCCTACGGATGGTGGCGTAGTCGGTAGGGAAACCTCCCATCTCCACAATCTGCCGAGCCGCCTGGCGGAGGTTGCGCGCACGAGTGTAGTAGCCCAACCCCTGCCACAGGCGCAGCACCTCGTCCTCCGAAGCCGCAGCCAGTGCCTCCACGGTCGGGAATCGTTCGACAAAGCGCAGGAAGTAATCGTAGCCCTGCGCCACCCGCGTCTGTTGCAGGATAACCTCTGACACCCACACCCGATAGGCATCCTGAGTACCTCGCCAGGGCAGTTCGCGCCCGTTCCGCTCATACCACTGAAGCAATCGAAGGGAAAAATCACTGGTATTCATCTGGTCTGCTATTGCTTTTTGTTTTCAATAAGGAACGTATTCGCCAACGGACAAACTGGTCGGCAAGAAAAAGCCCATAGGGCTGGAGACGGGAGAAGGAGGGGTAAATACTGCGGAAGAGTTCGCTCACACGTGCGCGTTCTTCTTTATTCAATTGTGCGCGACGGGCAAACCACAGCCACAGTAACCCACGATAGACGTCCCATCGCCGCCGGTCATATTCCTTCAGGATGCGCGACGAAACGCCCTCCTCTTGCAACGTTTGCCGCAGGAGCAGGTTGGCCTGCATGTGAAGGAAGCGCTGGGCCGAGAAGCCCATTGTGGCACTGTCGCAATGGCGACGATAATAATACGTCCCCCGACAAAGACGAACTTCGCGACTGCGCAGGTAGTGCAGGTGGCAGGTATTGTCGTCGGAGAAAAGCCGCAGGCGGTCGTCGTAGGGATAACGCTGATGCAGTTCGCGCCGCACAAGGTAGAGGCCGTGGATACGCCAACCGAGCGAAAGGCAGAAGGCCTCGCTGCCCGTCATCGGCTGGTCCTGGTCGGCCCATTCCGTGGGATAGGCTTCCTCCCTACCCTCTTCCTGCCAATGACTGACAAGGCGGAACAGGACGCAGTCCGTCTGCGGATGGGCCGCAAAGACATCTACTGCCGACTGCAGGGCATCGGGCGAGAGCCAGTCGTCGGCGTCCACCATGCAAACGTACTCGCCGCGAGCGTGTTGCAACGCCAGATTGCGACACACGGCCTGTCCCCGGTTCTCCGTCTGGCAAAACACATGCAGACGTGCATCTGCGGCTGCCCTTTGTTGCAATAAAGCCAACGACCCGTCGGTAGACGCATCGTCAACAGCCAAGACCTCAACCTCCGTCAGCTGCTGGTCAACCAACAGCGAATCGAGTGCCTTCGTCAGGAAAGCCTCAGCGTTGTACACAGCCATCAGGACGGAAACCACGGGTTTCGTCATAGCCCCAGTTTTTGACGTATCTTCTGTACGACAGGTATCTCAGCCGAAAGACGGCTCCACGAAAAAGCACACGACAGGCACAGACAGGGTACGCTGAGCAGATACCTGTACAGCGGCGAGGCGTACAGACAGGCAAAGACCGTGACGGCCAGCAGAATGGCCTGGGGCACAATCAAGGAAAACGTTTTCCAGCGCATGCGGAACTTGTAGAACATGCCATAGACACTGCCTATCAGCATAAGGTCGAACAGGGCAGCACAGGAAAGCGCAATGCCGGCTCCAGTGAGGCCGAAGTGGTCGTAGCCATAGCAGAGCAACAACACAAAAACCGCATCGTAGACGCACTCCATGATGAGGTAGAGCCACGAATCAGCCTTGGCCAGCGACGTATAGGCAATAGGGGTGGTTACGGCCTTGAAGAACATATAGAAAACGGCACAAATCGACATGGATGCAGCAGGCAGGAAACGACTGTCGTAGAGCATCTGGATGACCCACGGCATGAACAGGGCAAAGACAATCATGACGGGGGCAATGAGCAGCACGCAGACGTCAATCTGCTGATTGATGGCATGATTGAGGCGCACGACGTCGTGGTTCACGCTGGACAGACGTGGGAAGAAGTCGGTCTCGACGGCCTTGAATATCATGCCGGCATAAGTCACCATCAGTCCGTAGCCAACGCTGTAGAGCCCAATGATGCGGTCGTCGGCCAGGTGCTTGAACACCTCGCCCGCCGCCATAGCACCAGCCACACCGGCCAGCACGTATGGGATGCCGATGCGGATGAGAGGCCACCCCTCGCGGATGACTCTATGGGAAAAGAGCTGCAACCGATAACGATAGATGCGAACGGAGAAGTACAGATGGATAAGCGCTGCCGACCAGCCGCACAACACCAGCGAGAGAACGATGCCGCGAATCCCCAACAGACAGTAGAGAGGAACGGTCAGCAACAGGGTGGACAGTGCCGACAGCACTTCGATAAGAGCCACCGTACGCAACCGGCGAAGGCCCTTCAGCAAGGCACACTCAACGGCCTCAATAGGCAACGAGGCCACGAACAGGGAGAGGAAGACTATCTCCAACCGGTGGTTCTCGCCCGCCGGGAAATAATAGTCGTTGAGCCACGAGGCCAGGAACAGGCAAACCAGGAAGCCCAACAGCGCCGACCAGACACTCCACGTGCGGATGACACCTACAAAGTGCCGCATGTCATCGTCTGTTCCCTCCTCGTAAATCTCGGAGATCTGGCGAACGGCATAGAAAGAGATGCCAAAGTTGGTCCACGCATTGACCACCTCCGAAACGTTGATAAAACGCTTGTTCAGCCCCATGCCGGCCTCACCCAACAGCTTTGCCGTAAGCTTATTGCGAAGCAGGGCCACGAATATCTTCAGGCCCTGAACTCCACCGAATACGCCCGTGTATTTCAGCACGTGGCGGTAGCTGTCGTCTTGCTCTCTTTTTTCCATTACGGATGCAAAGGTACAAAATATTTCTCAATTCATAACCCACAATTCACAATTAAATGGTATCTTTGCATCATCTTTCACTATATCAGCACACAAAGGGAGACATGAAAGTTCTGCTCGTAGGCGAATACAGTAACGTACACTGGACCCTGGCCGAGGGACTGCGCGCCCTAGGCCATCAGGTGACGGTCGTGAGCGACGGAGACCGCTGGAAGGGCTATCCACGCGACATCGACCTGCGACGGCGCTCCCTGGGGACGATAGACTCCCTGCACTACCTCTGGGACATCCGCCGCACATGGCCCCGCCTGAAGGGCTACGACGTGGTGCAACTCATCAATCCCGTCTTCCTCGACCTCCGGCCTGAACGCATACGCCCCTACTACCAAAAGCTGCGAAAACAGAACGGACGTATGTTTCTGGGCTCGTTCGGCATCGACAAACCCTGGGTGCAGGAGGGACTGAAGCCCGACACCTTCCGCTACAGCGACTTCTACCTCATGGGCCAGCGCCGCAACAATGCCTTCACCCGCGAAATGGAGGAAAATTGGCTGGGAGCCAAGGGTGACCTCTTTGACTACATCGCCTACGACTGCGACGCCATCATTGCCGGACTCTACGAGAACTACCACTGTTGCCAGCCGCGCTACACGGGCAAACTGCACTTCATCCCCTTCCCCATCGCCCCCGCCCAGTCACGCACCACGCCTCCGTCGCCCCCACCCATCAAGTTCTTCATCGGCATCCAACGGAGCCGTAGCGAATACAAAGGGACCGATATCATGCTTCGCGCACTGGAGCGGCTGAAGCGGAGATACCCCGACCGAATGGAAATTGTACGGGCTGAGAACGTACCCTTCGCACAGTACCAGCAGATGATGCAGACGAGCCACGTCATGCTGGACCAGCTCTACAGCTATACCCCCGCCATGAACGCCCTGGAGGCTATGGTCCGCGGACTGGTGGTAGTAGGCGGCGCCGAACCCGAACACTACCAACTGCTGGGCGAGACGGATCTGCGCCCCGTCATCAACGTCGAGCCCACCGAGAAGGACGTGGTGCAGCAAATCGAGTCCCGACTGCTCGCCCATCCCGAGACCATCTGCCGCCTCTCGGAGGAGAGCATACAGTACGTCCATAAACATCACGACCCCATTCACATCGCCCAACAGTACATACAGGTGTGGCATTCCTAACGAAACACCTTTTCAACAGTTGGGAAAGGCGTAGGCTATACGTCACGCATGACAATGGTTTTCTTCGTAATGTGTGCTTAATTTGTTCTTTTCAGTTTTACAACCTTTTCTATACCGTCGGGACTGCGGAATTCGAATAGAGTTTCCTCGTCTTTACGCTCCATCAGCATGTAAGTACAAATATCCTTTATAGGGATTCCATTTACTTCTATCAGGTAATCGCCTGTACGAATACCTTTCTGATAAGCTGTTGACCCCCTGCAGATAACGGCTTTGAGGACTCCAAGCGTGTCGCCAGTCTCTGACGGGATAAATGAAACGCTGCCAGCCTCACTGTTGCCGACCGTGATATCCTGTCCGTTATGAGGCACAAACACAAACTGGTTCCGGTGAGCGTCAATAATCAATGAAGCATGTTTCAGTCAGGTGTGCTGTTGTGATGTATAGGTCGTTGACGGGCAGTTTGTCTATCCTTATCGTTGGGAAATGGAGGAATCTGCCCACGATAGTATCGGTGGAAAGACCGTATATACCCACTCTCGAATTGATGGAAGTGTCTGTTTGTATCGTCAGCTCATCAAGTATTTTTCTCTTCATGGGAGATTTCTGAAACCAGCGGTCCAAATCTTCTTGTGGCAGATCAAACCATGTGTTCAGGGCACCAGTGTCAAATACTGTTTCTATCCACCCGATAGGTGATTCAACATAAACCAACGGACAATATGCCCGCTTCATTCTGTATTTTGCTGTAGGTTGCCCTTTCTCTTCCTCAGCAAAGAACTTCTTCCTATCGGTCACAATCAGCAGGCTGTCCTTCGTGTCAAACTTAAACGAAAGACCCTTTCCGACCAGATTGAAACCAACGACACCGTCAAACCTGTTGCATATAAACTCACTCATCGCATCCTCCACTATCATCGGATAGTTGTCTATCTGGAGATTTCCCATCTTGATAGTTGGGAACTGGTATATAATTTGATTGCGTCTTTTCTTGTTGATATCTCCAAACGTCAGGCTGTCCATTGTAATCTGTCTCATCCAATCCTCCTTCTGTCTGTGCCATACTCCGAGTGGCGAGCCTGTATCAAACAATAGGTTTCTTGTTTGCCCTTCTATCTCCACAGGTACAATGATCGCACCGTCTATCACCTTTATCTTGATGGTGTCAGCAAAATCCTTCTTCGAGAAACAAATTGGAGCCGTTGCGGTCTTTATGAAGTTTCGTGCCACAATAGAAGTCATTGCGATGAGGGAGAGCAGCGCGGTGATGATGATTTTCTTGTTCATTTTTCTTTATTTTTTTACGAATTCTGACCGCGAAGTTACAAAAAGCCACACATCTATCTTCACCTTCATGTCGTTGTTCGGTGAGATGATGTCAAGAAAAAGAATGAAAAGTAGCCAAAATAAGTTCCAATCCCCCTAATCCGTAATCCGAATCCGCATCCAGATGTGGCATTCCTGACGAAAAAAGGAATTGATTATGGAGCAAGAAGACGGATTATTTTGTAACTTTGCAGCATGAAACGCATCATACTATACGCGGTACTCCCTTTTCTCGCACTTCTCGGTGCTGAGGCACAGGCACTGCCCACCCTGCGCGTGCTGGCCATCGGCAACTCGTTCTCTGAGGATGCCGTCGAGCAGTACCTCTACGAACTGGGAGTCGAAGCGGGCTATAACCTGATTATCGGCAATGCCTACCGAGGCGGACAGGGGCTGGCCTCGCACTGGAACGTGGTGACGAAGGGCGAAGCGGCATTTGAGTACCGCAAAGTGGTGGACGGCAAACGGACAAACCAGAAGGAGGTTAAACTGGACAGCATCGTCACGGACGAACCCTGGGACATCATCACCCTGCAACAGGTGAGTCAGGATGCCGGACTGTACGAGACCTACGCCCCCTACCTGCAGGAGTTGCTGACCCACGTCCGACTGCTGGCCCGCAACGCGGAGACGCGCTACGGTTTCCAACAGACCTGGGCCTACGCCCAAAACTCCACGCACAAGGGGTTCCTGAACTACAGCAACGACCAGCAACGCATGTATGCGGACATCGTAAATGCCGTGGGCAAGGCCCTGAACGACCACACGGAACTGATATTCTGCGTGCCGTCGGGCACCGCCATCCAGAACATGCGCACCACACCGCTGGGCGACCACATGAACCGCGACGGATACCATCTGGACCGTACGGTAGGCCGATACACTGCGGCCTGCACCTGGCTGGAGGCCCTGACAGGCATCTCGCCCGTGGGTATGAAATTCCGCCCGAAAGGCATCAGCGACATTGTGGCCAACATGGCACAGCGAGCTGCTCACGATGCCATCCTGCACCCCGACGGCGTGACAGAACAGACGGAGTCGATGCTGCAGCTCGACACCTGCCGCATCTCCGTCTTCGGCTCCTCCGTGGCCCACGGCACAGGGGCCACCAACGACCGCGGATATGCCTATCTCTATGGTCAACTGCTCAGTCAGCGCAAGCAGGCGGGAGAAAGCCCCTACCCTTTCACTCTGTCGGACATCTGCGTAGGCGGCAACACGAGCACGAAACTGCTGCAACGCTATAACGACCTCATCTTCGACCTGGGCCGCTACGTCATCATCGGCATATCGCTGGGCAACGAGGGCATACACAACAGCAGTCGCGCACAGGCCATAGCCGACCGATGGAGCGAGAACGTATGGAACATCGTAAGCATGGCCCGCGACGACGGCAAGGTGCCCGTGGTGATGAACAACTACGGACGCGCCGACTTCAACGCCAAGGACTATGCCCAGGTGAAGCGCATCAACCTAATAGTACACGAATGGGACGTTCCGTCGGTGAACCTGCTGGGAGCCATCGACGACGGACAAGGACACTGGGCGGCAGGCTACGAAAACGACCCCTTCCACCCTAACACGATAGGACATCGAGAAATGATGCATGCCATCCCGCCTTCGCTTTTCGACGCGCTGGCCGAGGGTAAGCCTATCCCCATGCGCGACGGTAGCGGTAAACTGACACTGAGCAGGGGGAACACCATCGCGTTCGCGCCCGAAGGTACCGTCCACCCGTTTGCCATCAGCATAGTGGTAAGCGGCAGCGACCAGGGGCGCATTGCCACACTGAACGCCGGGGCGCGCAAAGCCTGGATAGGCGTGAATCGCGATCATCGGGCCTACTACTGCTCGACGACGGGCGACAGCCTGGTATGCCCCATACCCCTCGTGGACAGGGTGCGCCACACCATCACACTCAGCCATAGCTATGCCCGGCGGCAGACGCAATTCTTTGTAGACATGGAAGGTACGGCCACGAACGAACGACTGCTACTGGAGCGTGTCACCCTGGGCGATGCCACACGGAGAAACACACAGCGAAGTTTCTCGGAACTGTTCTTCTGGCGCTCGGCACTGAACAGCGACGAGGTGTCGGCACTGGCCCGAGGCCGCATGCTACGTTCCAGTCTGGAAATCTACGCCCCGCTCGACAACGACCAGCGCGACAGCCTCGTTAATCTGGCCCAGAGCATGAACACCCTGCGCCTGATTCACTGAACGACTCTCTTCTTGCCGTTGATGATATAAACTCCCTTCGGGAGCACAGAGGAGACAGAGGGTACAGAGACACGGCGTCCACTCAAGTCAAACACTGCGTCAGCCCCATTTTCAATTTTCCATTTTCCATTTTCAATTTCACCGATGCCGTCCTCCACGTCCGTAGCCGAAGCCTTATACTGGAAGGAGATGGTGCCATCGGAGTTCTGCGTGATGTTCAACACACGGCGGTTCATGAACTTTGTGCCGTCGGTGTTCGCATTGAACAACGTGGCAGCGGGTACGGACTCGTTGGTCAGGCTATTGTTAGTGCGATAGGGGTAGAGGTCGTTAGTCAGTGTCTGTTTTGTGTAATAGCCCCGCCTGGCATTCCAATACCCCGAGTCGTCGTCATTGTCGGCATGGAAGATGGTGCAACGCTGGTGGTCGTTGGTCTTTGAGTAGCCGTATGTCCGTTTGTCGGCAGCCGTAACCTTGGTATTGGGCGTATTGTCGTACCAGATGTCCTTGTCGAAGTCGACGTGGGTTATCATCATGCCACGAGCTGGCAACTTCAGATCCCAGTCCTTCTTCTGGCGGTTCTCCAGCATATAGTACTCATCAGGATGGGCTTTGTTGTAGATGATGTAGCTTTCGCCTCCGTCGCTCAGGGGGGCCAGGTTCTCCACGGTCACGTCTTCGTCCGAGAGTTCGATGGGTTCCTGCCAGCCGCACATCATCTTCTCGTGGCCAGAATAACCGGCCGGAACGAAGGTGTCGCCGTTGTACGAGCCCGAGTCCATGAGGTCAAAGTCGCTCATGCCGAAGTTGCCGCTATACGAAGTGTCGTAGAGGTCTGGGAAACCCATGCAGTGGGAGAACTCGTGGCAGAAGCAGCCGATGCCCTCAATATTGCCGGACATGTCCACCTCATTGGAACAGGCATACGTGTCAACTATCACTCCGTCCAGCGTCAAGTATCTGTTATTGAGGGCGTACATGTGGGGCCACACGGAATCTTCGTCATCGGAGTCGGCCTCTCCTGTGCCGGCATACAGCACAAACACCTGGTCCACCTCGCCGTCGCCGTCCCAGTCGTAGTCCTGAAAGTTCACCTCGGCATCGGCTGCCTTACAGGCCTCTACAATCATGGCCTCGGGGTTCTTGTCGTTGCCCTGATTGTCATTTGCACCGTAATACGTACGCTTGTTAGCCATCGTATAGGGTCCTACAACGTCGAAGTCCAGCTCAAACTGCCCACGGCTCTGCGCCTTGAAATAGTCGCACACCGAACCCCGGAAGTTACCGACATTATAGCCCTCCTCGTTCATGATGCGCTTGTATTTGGCCAGATTGTTGGCTGTTTTGAACTTCACGTCCTGATACTGAACCAGGATAACGAGTCCCTTCTTCACACCCCCGTAGTGGGTACGCTCTCCGATTGTCACCTTGCGCGGAGCCTTACGGGCACGCGACTGGGCCAACGGAGCACGGCGGCGAGCCGCATGAACTGCAATCTGTGCCTCGTCAACCTCGGCGTATAGTCCGTCAGCCTTTATCAGGCGGCGTCCGTCTTCGGTCTGCCAGAAGTGTACGTGTTCGTCGCCCCTTAAGCAGGCACGCACCTCCGTACCGTCCTTCAGTTTGAGTGTTTTCCACAATCCGGGCTTTGCCGGAACGGCCATTGCTGCGGTCGATGCCAAGCCCAACAAGAGGTATAAAATAGATTTCTTCATAGTCTGTATTCGTATCTGTCAGTTATTTATTCATTTATAGGGTGCAGTAGCGTTATTCTATATTCTCAATGGAGAGTCCTTCCATCGATGCGGCATAGTGCAGGACGCGGTCGGCATAGTTGCTGCGCGAAGGCTTCAGCTCCATCCGCACCAACTGCCTGCATTGGACATTCTGCGACAGCGAATAACTCACAATCAGAGCCCCGTCCTCCCTGATTTGGGAGAGCAGGCGCTGGACAGTCTCCTCATCGGCTGCCGTGAGCGTAACCTTGATGCTACGATGGACAGTATGGGGCATGAGGCTGTTGAGAATCTCCAGTCCAATGAGTACCAATACCGTGGAGAAGGCGGCGATGATGAAAAGACCTGCACCAGCCGCCATACCAATGGCTGCCGTCACCCACAAACCTGCTGCAGTGGTCAGTCCATGAACCGCCTGACGCTGGAAGATGATGGTACCGGCACCAATAAAACCGATGCCCGACACCACCTGCGCGGCAATGCGCGACACGTCCAGACGAACATTGTCCGTGAACACTACATCGTTGAAGCCGTGGGCCGACAGTATCATGAACAGCGCAGCCCCCAGCGCAACAAGGAAGTGCGTACGAAAACCAGCTTCCTTGGCACGGTAGGCACGCTCCATACCAATGGCCCCGCCTAATAGTGCAGCCACCAATATCCGTATAAGCATAGTTACTGTGTCCATATTTCGGTTATTCTGCGCGTATCACGCGTATTGCATTATTGTATTACTGCTAAGAGCGTGCAAAATTACGAATTATATCTGAGTAAAGCAAAAAAAAAGAAGAAAAACTGCCCCGACAACCGAATTGTCAGGGCAGGAAAGTGGGAGACCGATAGGTTATCGGCCAGGGAAAGTCTCGAAGGTACCGTCGTCAAAGAAAATGCGGATTTCAGTAATGCGCCGTTGAGGCTTGTCAATATATTTTACCACCTCACGAACAACAGGAACGCGCGAATTGGCATCTTCGGCACTATATGCAGAAGAGGAGCCAACAGTACTTCCGTCAAGCTCATAACCATCACCCTGTCCGCCAGAAGCAAACAAATCGTTGGGGAGACCCTTCTCTTCGCCCCGTCCATTTTCGCTATCAGCCGATTCATTGATATACATATTGCCCTCCCCAAACATCAACCACGACATATTGAGTCTGGGGAAACGACGATGCAACGCCTCAGCATGATTTAGTGTAGGGCTTGTTCTACCATTGAAAATACTTGACAGGGTAGCAGGGCTTATTCCCGTAGTTGCTGCAAAGTCCTTCTGGTTAAGGCCCTCTTGCTTCATGATTTGGAAAATACGATCCTTCATCTTTTCGATAGGGGGGACAGGCCCTCCCGTTTTTTAGATTTCTAATTCGATACAAAAGTACAAAATATAATTCAACTATGCAAATTTACGTTTATAAAATAGAATCTTTGTGTAATAGATTCGTCTTTTGGTTTGCAAATCTATATTATTAAATCTATTCGTCGGATGAAATTAGAAACGTAAATAGCGGGAAAGGATGAGAAAATAGAACCTTTTCACGAATTTACTTTTATAAATATATATAATATACTGGGAATTAAAATGGTTATATACATCAAAATAAGCCTTTGGAGACGAATATTCATTTACAGGTTTGCACCCATATCCAGAAGGCTTATCTGATGTTTAACAAATCCATACATATATACTGATTTTTAGCGATATACGCCTATACCACACATGGAATAAATATTCATTTGAATTTAGTATTCCATAATTTCTCACTTTCCAAATTAGCGTTTATGATTGTGAATGGAGGGATTCGGGATACAATATTGTTTTCGAAACCCAAATTCCGGTATTACTTTCGATATTATTCCCTAAACGGCTGTTCGGACTTGCGAATATTAAGAAACAGAAAACTAAATCGCAGATGAGCCAAATCCACGCTCTTTTAAATGCTTGGCTTATTTACGGAACGATGGGCGGGAGAGAAAATCTACGCGATTCTCAGCGAACGACAAATGCCCCCTAGCCCTTTGTTTATAGGGATTATTACGAAAAAAATTGCCCCGCCGAAGCGAGGCAAATAGAACGAAAATCAGTGAAGAATGAAGAAAACGAGCTCCGTCAGCAGCTCGCCTGGGGGCGTTTTACACCCACCTACCCCCTTCGACTTAGCATCGATTTGGCGTATTTCACTTATTATATCCATCACCTTCTTGCCGCTATAGTTTCGTCGTACAGGCACAACAGCCTGACGAGCCACCCATGTAGACTTGCCTAAAAACTGCGCAATACCATCGTCGGTCTGCGACGGAGCGAAGTAAGCCAGCAGGGCATCTGAGAATAGATTGAATAGAGACGACAAGGTAACAGGCAATGCAAACGTGCGTGGGTTGTTGTTAAAATATTTTACTATTTGATTAGCCTTGTAAACGTCGCGGACAGCCAGAGCACTCTGCAGCTCGAAGTTATTGAAGTCCTTACTCATCCCCGTGAGCTCCTCCACGAGGGCCGCCCCCACCCTGGTCTCGTTCTGCGGCAGGGCCATGAGCAGTTTGTCCATCTCAGCCGCCAGTCGGCTGAGATCGCTACCCACATGGTCGCATATCATCTGAACGGCGGCCGGATCGATGGTTTTCTGACTGCGTTGGATGTAGCTTGTGACAAATCCGGGAAGCTCGCGGTCGTAGAGGCGCTTGGACTCGAAGAGGACTCCTTGCTTGCGTATTTCGCCGCTGAGTGCACGTCGCCCGTCGAGAACGCCGTGTTTGTGACAAAGTATGAGTACGGTCGTGGGATTGGGATTCTTGACGTATGCTGCCAGCATCTCCTTGTCACTCAAGGCTTGAAACTCGCGTACAATCACCACACGGCGATCTGCCATCATCGGGAACTGACGCGCAATGGATATGATGTCGTTGGCCCGCGTCTCGGCTCCGTAGAGCAAGTCGTAGTTGAAGTCGCGTTCCTCTGGTTTCAAGGCCTTTTCGGCAATGAACTGGCTCAATTTATCGATGTAATAGTCTTCATCCCCCATAAGGCAATAGACGGGCGCGAAAGTGCCCGCCTGCACATCCTTGACGATGTCGACGTATGTGGGTCCTGTTGTTTTTGCCATTAATAGTCGAACTTCAGATGGCGCACGGTCTTTTTCTCCTGCTTAATCATTTCGAGGGCTTCGATGCCGATTTCCACATGGTCCTCGACATATTTAGCCGTAACAACAGTGTCGCTGGCAGCCGTCTTCACCCCCTCAGGAGTCATGGGATTGTCCGACACCAGCAAGAGAGCCCCCGTGGGGATATGGTTGGCAAAGCCACAGGTGAAGAGCGTTGCCGTCTCCATGTCCACAGCCATTGCACGCGTACGTCTCAGGTACTCCTTGAATTCGTCGTCGTGCTCCCAGACACGGCGGTTCGTGGTGTAGACCGTTCCCGTCCAGTAGTCGTGCCCTAGGTCGCGGATGGCAGAACTGACGGCACGCTGCATCATGAAAGCGGGCAGAGCCGGTACTTCGGGCGGGAAATAGTCGTTCGACGTACCCTCGCCACGTATGCCAGCAATGGGCAGAATGAGGTCGCCACGTTTTGTTTTGTTCGATATGCCACCACACTTGCCCAGGAACAGGCAGGCCCTAGGACTGATGCTCGAAAGCAAGTCCATGATGATAGCAGCATTGGGCGAACCCATGCCGAAGTTTATCATCGTGATGCCTTCGGCCGTAGCCGAACGCATGTTTGACATGTAGTCAGGCCGTTCGATGCCGTAACGGTCGCAAAAGATGTCGACATAGTTGTTGAAGTTGGTCAGCAGGATATACTCTCCAAAGTCCTCCAAGGGACGGTTGGTGTACCTCGGCAGCCAATTCTTGACGATTTCCTCTTTCGTTTTCATACCATATATAATTATAGTTTGTGCAAAATTACGAAATTATTTTCAATCCTGCATTCCCAATGAGCCTAAATCTACCGAAAAAATTGCCGCGATGCTTGCATCGTTCAATGGTTTGCAGTATCTTTGCAGAAGAAATTATAAACCTAATAAATAATAAGATTATGAAACTTGACATCACACAGGCACTGATAGGTGCAGAGAAGGTTAACGCCCTGAAGGGTAAAGTGGAAGAAGCACAGCAAGCACTGGAACAGGGCACCTGTCCGGGCAATGACTTCCTGGGGTGGCTTCATCTGCCCTCCAGCATCACTCCTGAGTTCATCGCAGAAATACAGGCCACGGCCAACCTCCTCCGCAAGGAGTGCGACACCGTCATCGTAGCCGGTATCGGCGGCTCGTATCTGGGCGCCCGAGCCATCATCGAGGCTCTGGCCAACAGTTTCCAGTGGCTGACCAACAAGGGGGAGAACCCCAACGTGCTGTTTGCCGGCAACAACATCGGCGAAGACTATCTCTACGAACTGACCACCTACCTGAAGGACAAGAAGTTCGGCGTCATCAACATTTCGAAGTCGGGAACCACAACGGAGACGGCCCTGGCCTTCCGTCTGCTGAAAAAGCAGTGCGAGGAACAGCGCGGCAAGGATGTAGCACGGAAGGTCATCGTGGCCATCACCGATGCCAAGCGCGGTGCCGCCCGCACATGTGCTGACAAGGAAGGTTACAAGTCGTTCATCATCCCCGACAACGTGGGCGGGCGTTTCTCCGTACTGACTCCCGTGGGTCTGCTGCCCATCGCCATTGCCGGCTTCGACATCGCAGCCTTGGTGAAGGGCGCACAGGACATGGAGCGCCAGACGGCTGTGGGCGTTCCCTTTGAGGAGAACCCTTCTGCCCAGTATGCCGCCGTACGCAACGCCCTGTATCAGGACGGCAAGAAGATAGAAATCGTGGCCAACTACCAGCCAAAACTGCATTTCATCGGCGAGTGGTGGAAGCAGCTCTACGGCGAGAGCGAGGGCAAGGACCACAAGGGCATCTTTACGGCCAGTGTGGACCTGACCACCGACCTGCACTCCATGGGACAGTGGATTCAGGACGGCGAACGCAGCATCTTCGAGACGGTTATTTCCATTGCCAAGCCCGAGCACACCCTGCTCTTCCCCTCTGACGAGGAGAACCTGGACGGTCTGAACTTCCTGGCCGGCAAGCGTGTGGACGAGGTGAACAAGATGGCCGAGCTGGGTACCAAGCTGGCCCACGTGGACGGTGGCGTGCCCAACCTGCGCATCGAGCTGGAGCGTCTCGACGAATACAACCTCGGTCAGCTCATCTACTTCTTCGAGAAGGGTTGCGGCATCTCCGGCCTACTGTTGGGTGTAAATCCCTTCAACCAACCCGGTGTAGAAGCCTACAAGAAGAACATGTTCGCCCTCCTCGGCAAGCCTGGATACGAAGCTGAGACAGAAGCTATTAGCAAGCGACTGGCTTAGGATGTATAATCCCGAAATGTTAAAAGCGGTTCTCTTCGACATGGACGGCGTGCTGTTTGACAGCATGCCGAACCATGCGTATGCTTGGAGCCATGCAATGACCGACTTCGGCCTGAAGATGGAGCCGGAGGAGGTGTACATGAACGAGGGACGCACGGGCAAGGGCACCATCAACATCCTCTCGAACCGCTACTGGGGACGCGACGCCACGGACGAAGAGGTGGAGCAGATATACGAGGCCAAGAGCGCGTTGTTCAACTCCCTGCCCGAGGCACGCCCCATGCCTGGAGCACTCGACCTATTACATAAGATACGTGCGCAAGGACTAATGCGCGTCATCGTCACGGGTAGCGCAACCCACGCCCTACTCGACCGCGTCAATGCCGCCTTTCCTGAGATATTCTCACCCGAACTGATGGTGACGGCCTTTGACGTCCGTCACGGCAAGCCCAATCCCGAACCCTATCTCATGGGACTGCGCAAGGCCAACATCATAGCCTCGGAGGCCGTCGTTGTCGAGAATGCCCCCCTTGGCATACAGGCCGCACATGCCGCCGGCATTTACACCATCGCCGTAAACACCGGCCCATTACGCGACGAAGTGCTCAAAGAGGCCGGTGCCGACCTTGTCCTGCCCTCTGTGCCCTACTTGGCCGAGCACTGGGACGAGGTTAACGAATGTATACAAAAGAATTTGGCAAAAACCGAACCATAAAAAACACGAAACAATATGCGGTACATTAAAAACTACAGCGGAACAATCCGCAAGAAAGGGTGGACCATCGTACGGAATACCCGAATCGTGCTCTTCCTGCTTACCATCCTGTTGCCGATAGCTGTTTGGGGTGAAGAAGCGCCTCTGCGTGTTGCCTGCGTGGGCAACAGCGTCACATACGGCTACGGGCTCAAGAATCCGGCCGCGGAGTCCTATCCCACCCGGTTGCAGGAAATGCTGGGTTCGAACTACCAGGTAGGCAACTTCGGCCATTCGGGTTCCACGCTGCTCAGCCGAGGGCATCGCCCCTATGTGAAGACCCCCGAATACCGTGCGGCCATAGACTTCAAGGCCGACTGGGTGGTCATCCATCTGGGCCTGAACGACACCGACCCGCGCAACTGGCCGGACTGGAAGGAGGAGTTTATCCCCAACTACCGCGCACTGATAGATTCGTTTCGCGTAGCCAATCCCAAGGCGCGTGTACTCATCTGCCAGATGACACCCATCTTCGACCGCCATCCGCGTTTCCAAAGCGGCACGCGCGACTGGCACGCGCAGATTCAGCAGGCCATCCGTGCCGTTGCCCTGGGGGCCGATGTGCAACTGATTGACCTATGGACACCCCTGCACAGCCGCCCCGACCTGTTTGGCGATGCCTTGCATCCCAACGCTGACGGTGCGCGCATACTGGCCCGCACGGTGTACGGAGCCCTGACGGGCAACTACGGCGGTCTGAAACTGCCGTTGCTCTATGGCGACGACATGGTGCTGCAGCGCGAATGCCCCGTACGCCTGCATGGAACGGCAAACACGGGCGAACTCGTGAGCGTCAGCCTCAGCAAGGAAAAAAGCACCGTTGCCACAGCAACAGCTACGGCAGGAACTGACGGCCTATGGAAAGTGGAGTTGCCGGCAATGAAGGCTAGTGGTCCCTATACGCTGAGCTTTACCACAACCAAACCTGCGGGGAAGCGCGGCAAGACGGTGATTTGTGCCGAGAAGGTTCTGCACAACGTGCTGTTCGGCGATGTTTGGCTGGCCTCTGGACAGTCGAACATGGAACTGCGCGTCGACCAGGTTCTCTCCGAAGCTCAAGACGTGGCGGATGCAGCCCGTCTCACCAACGTGCGTCTCTTCAACATGCCTGCCCGTTTCCGTACCGATGCAGTAGAATGGCCCGACTCGGCTCTCCTGCTGACCAACGAGTTGCTTCACATGGATCCCCAGGGATGGTCAAAGGCTACTCCCGAAGCCGTTCGCCGATTCTCGGCTGTAGCCTATAACTTTGCACGCACCTTGAGCGACAGCCTGACCGACGTGCCTATTGGCATCATCTCCAATGCTGTGGGCGGATCGACCACAGAATCCTGGATCGACCGCTCAACACTGGAATGGCAGATGCCCAACATCCTGTCGAATTGGCTATATGCCGACTATGGTCAAGCCTGGGCACGCGGCAGAGCAGCACAGAACATTGCCCACGCAATCCGGAAGGACAGTCCCGTCTACAATCCCCTACAGCGTCATCCATACGACCCCTGCTACCTGTTCGAGGCTGCCATCCGCCCGCTGGAGCAGCCCCAAATAAAGGGAGTCATCTGGTATCAGGGCGAGAGCAATGCCCACAACGTGGAACTTCACGAACGCCTTTTCACGCTGCTTGAGCAATCGTGGCGACAGGAGTTCTCCGACCCGTCGCTGCCGTTCTATTTCGTACAGCTGTCCAGTCTGCCGCGCCCCTCATGGCCAGCCTTCCGCGACAGTCAGCGACGACTGGCTGCGATGCTCCCCCATACATGGATGGCCGTGACCACTGACGTGGGCGATGCTGGCGATGTGCATTATCGCAACAAACGTCCTGTGGGCGAACGCTTAGCGCGTCAGGCGCTGGTACATACTTATGGGAGAAAGAGCCTCGTGCCCGAAGGCCCCGTACTGAGGCATGGTCGTGTGGCTGCCGACGGACGGAGTGTTGTCCTCACGTTTGCCAACGCCCGCGGACTGTCCGTTTCGCGCGGCTTCGAAGTGGCCGGTGCAGATGGGTTGTTCCGTTCCGCCAAGCCCCAGGTACAGGCCGATGGCACAGTACTGCTGACCATCTCCGAGGGGGCAAAACCCTGTTGGGTGCGCTATGGTTGGAGCGGATTCACCGATGCCGACCTCCGCAACAGCGATGGTCTGCCAGCTTCCACGTTCCTAAGTCCGCTATTTACCGAATAAAATCACCGAATAAAGTTCGTGCGCACCTGGGGCTCCGGCTCTGGGTGCGCTTGGTTTTGCAGATCCAACCGACGAATCATCCAGGCCATATTACGGCCCAGGGTGCGCATGGTCTGCATACCCTCTTCGTCTGCAGCTGCCTGTCCGGGTGTCTGTCCGTAGGCCATGTTCCAGTATTGTGAGCTGACTACGGGCATGTTCAGGATGGTGAAATACTTGTTCAGGCGGTCAAAGGCGGCAGATGCACCACCCCTGCGACAGACAACCACACTGGCGCCAGGCTTATACTGAAGTTCGCGGCCGTGGGCATAGAAAACCCTATCCAGCAGCGCACAGAGCGAACCGTTGGGACCACCGTAGTAGACGGGCGAACCGATAATGAGTCCGTCGATACCGTCCCTTATGGCACGCATCACCTGGAAGTAAAGGTCGTCGTGGAAGGTGCAGCGCCCCGTCCGTCCGCACATGCCACAGGCGATGCAGCCCTGCACCGCTTTCTTACCAATACTGATGATTTCGGTCTCTATACCCTCCTGGTTCAGGGTCTTTGCCACTTCGGAGAGTGCCGTGTAGGTGTTCCCCTGCTCGCGTGGGCTTCCGTTGATAAGTAATACTTTCATGCTTGTATATACGTTGTTGGAGATTGGTCGGAATCAAAACAGATAGCTGTCCATGAGGTCGCGGCTGTACACGCGACTGAAATACATGTCGCTGATGAAGCAATAGGGTAGGCGAAGCACAAAGCCATCCTCGCTTATGTAGCGATACCAGTCACCGTCCTTCTCCCGTGTGGCAATCACGGCCTTCTGGTCGCTGCGGTTCTGTATGAAGACACCGTCGGCAAGGTCGATGGCCTTGTCCGTCCCCACGAGCAATACGCCCAGGCGATGACACCGTTCAGGGCGTTCGGCATCGGGGTAGTGGATGATACACCACGCGAGTTTCTGGCTCTTGGGGATGCGATGTATCTCGCGAATGTATTTGAATGTGTTCTTGTTCATGGTCCTATTCTTTTATGTATCGTTGCCGCAGTCCGCTGAACTCCTCGATGCGTCTGTCGCGCAGGAAGGGCCACCAGCGGCGGACTTGTTCACTGCGCTGGAGGTCGATGTCTATGACGGCGTTGGCCTCCTCGTCTTTTGGGGCGCGATAGAGCAGTTCGCCCTGTGGGCCAGCCACGAAACTCGACCCCCAGAACTCGATGCCGCGTGTCTGACCGCTTGGATCGGGCTCGTGTCCCACGCGGTTTACGGTGATGACGGGCAATCCGTTGGCTACGGCGTGGCCGCGCTGTACCGTTGTCCAAGCCTCGCGTTGGCGTTCCTGTTCCTCAGGCGTGTCGGACGATTCGTAACCGATGGCCGTGGGATAGATGAGCAGTTCGGCCCCTGCAAGGGCCATCAGACGGGCTCCTTCGGGGTACCACTGGTCCCAGCAAACCTGCACACCCAGTCGTCCGAGGCTCGTATCGATGGGACGGAAGCCGAGGTCGCCAGGGGCGAAGTAGAACTTCTCGTAGTAGGCGGGGTCGTCGGGGATGTGCATCTTGCGATACTTGCCGGCTATCGACCCGTCTGTGTCAAAGACGACGGCGGTGTTGTGGTACAGGCCTGCGGCGCGACGCTCGAAGAGGCTTGTTACCAGCACGATATGGTGCTGGCGCGCCAGCCGACCATAGAAATCGGTTGAGGGGCCGGGGATGGGCACTGCCAAGTCGAAGTTGTCAACGCTCTCCACTTGGCAGAAGTAGAGCGAGTCGTGCAGTTCCTGCAGCACGACGAGTTGCGCCCCCTTGCCAGCTACATCCTGTATGTTGCGTGCCAGCTTCTCACGGTTGGTATCTACGTCTGCCACACATCTTTGTTGTATCAGTCCTACTTTCATAAATAAATTGTTCACTTTTCATTATTCATTATTGGGCGTAAAGCGCCCGGCGGGAACTGCATCGTGCAGCAGTGCAGCGAGCCGTGTTGTTCGATGAGCACGCGGCAGTCGATGCCCACAATTTCGTGCTTGGGGAAAGCCTGTTGCAACTGTCGGCGCGCCTCCTCGTCCCGTGTTGCGTCCTGGTATGTGGGCATCAGTACGGCACCGTTGATGATGAGGAAGTTGGCGTATGTGGCAGGCAGACGTTGCCCCTTGTCCATTGCCCCTTGCTCCTCATATACTGCCTTGGCCATCGGCAGGGGGATGAGCCGGTAGGGCCGTCCGTCCAGTGTGCGGAAGGTTTTGAGCTGTTCCTCCATCCGCTGTAGTTCCTCGCAGTGTTCATCGTCCTTGTCCGTGCATTGCACGTAGGCAATCGTGTCGTTGGGACACAGGCGGGCCAGGGTATCGATGTGCGAGTCGGTGTCGTCGCCTGCCAAATAGCCATAGTCGAGCCACAGGATGCGCTCGGCACACAGGTAGCGTTTCAGGCGTTCCTCTATCTCTTCCTTCGTCAGGGGTTGGTTGCGGTGGGGGGCCAACAGGCACTGACTAGTCGTCAGTATCGTGCCCCGTCCGTCGCTCTCGATGCTGCCACCTTCGAGCACGAAGTCCAGGTGGTCTTCGTACTGCCCTTGCAGCACGCCCTGTTCCGCCATCCGTCGGCAAATCTGGTTGTCCAGTTCGGCAGGGAACTTCTGTCCCCATCCGTTGAACTGGAAGTCAAGCAACAGGCAACCCATGTTCGTCTGCAGCGTGATGAACCCGTGGTCGCGCGCCCAGGTGTCGTTGGTCGGAGCCTCGCAGAAGGTGATGTTCCCCAGCACACGTTGGGGCAGGCGCTCGCGTAGCAGTTGCTCCACAGCTTTGGGCTCTGGGGTCACGATGATGAGCCGTTCCCTCAGGCTTATCTCCAGCGCCATGCGGATGTAGCACTCCGTCACCTCCTTCAGCACGGGTGCCCAGTCGGTTCCCTGGTGGGGCCACGTCAGCTGCACACCGCCCTGCTTGGCCCATTCGGCCGGCAGGTGTGTGGCGCGAATCTCGCTCCGTTCCGGCCCTGCCATCTGCTCGGGCCTGAGTTCCATCGTCAGGTCCTCGATGATGGTCGTTGTCAGTCGGTATTGTATTCCCACGTTGATTACTTATGATTTGCTGACAAAGTTACGAATAAGTGAGCGAAAAACAAAATGTATTTGTGGTTTTCCAAACGAAAGTACCTAAAAGCACAGCTTAAAGATACGAATTAATTATGAATTATGCATTATTAGTTATGAATAAATCTCACGCCTCCTTCTTAATCTTTACTTTGTAAAGATGAAAGGTACACTTACTTGTATAGTGCGTTCCGCGACGAAAGACGCATATTCCCTGCCGAAGAATATGTGTTCCCCGGCGAGGAATACAGATTCCTCGGCGAGGATTTGGATATGCTTCGGGAAGTTATTAACTTTGCACCGTGGAGTTGAACATTATGCACCACTGGCGAAAAGATTATACATCGGAGACCCCTAAACACAACATACTATGCCAAAGTACTTCAAACGGGAGATTGCCGACCTAAACGGCACGGGAGAGAGACAATACCGCTACGAGATGCGCTCGGAAGGTGCGGTGGGTACGGAACACCTCGCCAAGGAGATGCACCGCCACTATCGTACCTTGAGCGAGGGAGAGTTGAAGGGACTCATTGAGGCCTTTGTCGAGACCATAGCCGAGACATTGGCCGACGGCTACACGGTGACACTGGACGGCATGGGCAGTTTCTCCCTGCGGCTGGGTCTGGACGACTACAGCGACAATACGCCGCAGGCCTATCGGATGGGTGAGCCCAATGCCCGTCGCATCGAGGTCACCGACGTAAAGTTCAAGGCACAGCAACGCTACGTTCGTCGTGTTGACCGCCTCTGCTCAGGCCGTCTCCATCGCGACAGCAATCCGCTGAGTGAATTGCGCCGCCCACAGACGACTCCCGAGGAGCGTGTCCAGCTGGCTCTTCAGTACATCCGCAAGCACGGCTTCATACGTCTGACGGACTATGTCCAGTTGACCAGCCTTTCACGCACCACGGCCAGCAAGGAACTCCAGGCCTTCTGCAAAGACCCAGCCGTCGCCATCACCTCCCAGGGGCTACGCACCCACAAGGTCTATGTCGAGGAGAAAGATTGAACAGATTCATGGGCGATATCCCAATATCCTTCTTTCTTATACATGTAATATATAGTAGTATCTTGGGCATCTCTTTCTATACCGTTCCCTGAAAAGGTATTGCTTTCCTGCCGATTCTCTAAATAATGCAGTATTCTTTGGGTCACCTGCAAAACCCTGTGTTGAAAAATCAGTGTAATTGCTTATTTCTCGTCATTTGTTAGTACCTTTGCAGGCAAAAGAGTACATCAATGAA
>CAJOJA010000030.1 GCA_905234735.1 uncultured Bacteroidaceae bacterium
CAGCTGTCCATACATCGGCTGTCCGATAAAATGCGTACCTTTGTTCATGTTATTGATGTTTTGTCGCAAAAACAAAGGTAACTAAAAGGTCGGAATCCTCGTTCGGATTTCAGCCTAATTTTATAACAGACCAAAAAGTTTTAGCGGACAGCAATATTTTTTTATTCAGTTCTTCAGTGATGTCTTTGCATAAAGGACTGCAATCCTATACATGAAAAGTTTACCCGAAAGAAATATCACAATCTCACTTTTTGACACCTATCGAGTTGTGGGACAAGATGTTAAAAAGTGAGATTTCGCAGTGATATTAGGTGAGGTTTCCAAGAAATCTCACTCCGTAGACTTAGTATGGCATGACGCTGCGTCCTACTAATGTCCGAGCCTCGGTCATAGTATTGTCGGGCCTCAAACCTAGTATTGTCGAGGCTCCGACGACGCGTTGCCTCAACCCCTGCTACGCGTAGTCTCACGTCATACATCCCGTTGCCTCACGCCCTACGTCCCGTTGCATCTCCCGACATGACCCGTTGCAACGATACAAAGATACAGAAATAGTTGCGAATACAAGCGTTTTCGCAAAGAAATATCACAATATCACCAAAATCTCACACCCTAATCTCACTTTTCATCTTATTGTGTACCAAACAGAAAGATGCAAAAAAGTGAGATTGTGATATTATTTTCAAATAAAAAACTTTTTAGAGATTACTGTTTGCTGACTGAGACGGAGCGGACAGCCTCGCCAGGGGTGGTGTCGGCCTCTCGGGGAATGAACTAAGCCGAGAGATAGAGATCGCGATGGGTGGCCATACGACGCAGGTTGATTATTGCGTAGCGCATGCGGCCCAGTGACGTATTTATGCTGACGCCTGTGGCCTGGGCAATCTCCTTGAACGACATATCCTCGAAATAGCGCATCCTCACTACCTCGCGCTGTGCTTCGGGCAAGCGTTCTATCATCATGCGTACATCGTCGTACGACTGTTCCACCAGCATCCTCGACTCGATATTGGGTTCGCACAAATCTTTATTATTGAAGAGGTCTAAGACATCACCGTCGCTGTCCACCATCTCGTGGCTCATGACGTTGCGCCCAGGCGTGCGCAGACTGCGAAACTTGTCGAGCATCAGGTTGCGAGCAACCCTTAACAGCCAGGCTCCAAACTGTCCCGACTCGTTATAATGACCATTCCGTATGGCCATAATCACCTTGACAAACGTGTCTTGGAAAACGTCGTTTGCCAATTCGTAATCAGAAATGATTGCACGGATGTAATTAAAGACTTTGTCTTGGTGACGCTCTAAGAGAACATCAAATGCATGGAAGTCGCCTTCTCCGTACATGCGGACCAGTTGTTCGTCGGTCAGCTTTACGTAATTGTTCATTACCTTACTTATTTATAGTTTATCGGGGTAATGTTGTTTCGATAGGCGATAGTTTTTATTGGTTTTCGGGTGCAAATTTAATAAATATTTCATAATATGCCATTCATAATTCAGTTTTTTTCAATATTTTCTGATATTATGACGTAATAATCTGGGATTTATATGTTATTTTACACACTCCGAGACGATGTGTGCGCCGCGAAGGAAGTCTTCTACCGACATACGTCGCTTTCCGGCCAGTTGCAACGAAAGTATGTCGACCCAGCCCTCCTTGCAGGCGATACGCAGGTACGTTTTCCCGTCCGTTTGGAGCGAACCCGGCAACATTTCACATTTTACATTCGACACTTGACACTTATATATTTTCAGCATCGTGCCGTCGAGCGTAGTCCATGCAGCGGGGTATGGCGAAAGGCCGCGAACGAAGTTGTAGACCTCACGAGCCGAAAGTTCAGCCCAACGAATCTGGCACGTTTCCTTGAATATCTTGGGAGCCGGACGCAGTGGTTCGTCCACCGTCAGCTCACTCTGAGGGATAGGCTTCACCACCCCACGCTCAACATCGTCGATTGTCTTCAGTACCAAATCGGCCCCCAACAGCATCAGACGGTCGTGCACAGCCTCCACATCGTCGTCTTCGTAGATGGGCACGGCCTGTCGGTAGATGACCTGCCCCGTGTCGATGTCGTGGTCGAGGAAGAAGGTTGTAATGCCCGTCTCCTTATCACCGTTGATGATAGCCCAGTTGATAGGCGCAGCACCACGATACTGAGGCAGGAGCGCTGCATGGAGATTGAACGTCCCCAGACGGGGCATTGCCCAAACCACCTCGGGCAACATGCGGAAGGCCACCACAACACCCAGGTCAGGCTCGTAGGAGCGAAGTTCTTGCAGGAATTGCTCGTCCTTCAGACGTTCGGGTTGCAGGACGGGAATGTTCTGACTGAGGGCATACTGCTTGACAGGACTCTGCTGCAGTACATCGTGATGACGGCCTACGGGTTTGTCGGGCATAGTAACCACAGCCACTACGTTATAGTCCCCCTCCACCAGTCGGCGCAAGGGTTCAACAGCAAAGTCGGGTGTGCCCATATATATGAGACGAAGCGAAGACATTGTATAGTTGAAAGTTAAAAGTTGAAAGTTGAAAGTTTAGGGGTCTAGTCATCACTGATGTCTGCCAGCATCTGTCGATACATCGTGAAGACACGCGACTTGCGAATGAAACCGACGAAGCAGCCTGCCGAATCCACCACGGGCAGCGTCCAAGCACCCGTGTGTTCGAACACTTTCACCACGTCCTCCATCTCATCCTGCGTAGAAAGTCGTGCTGCGGGGTGTACCATCAATTGGCTGACGCGATAGCGCTGATAGAGCTCCGTCCGGAACATGATGTGACGTATGTCGTCGATATACAGCACTGCCACCAGCTGACGCTGCGCATTCAGCACAGGAAAGACGTTGTGCTTCGAGTTCGAAACCTGATTCACCACCTCGGCCAATGTCATCTCCGGCATGAGATATTTGCTGTAGCGATCCATCACGGAGTCCATCGACATCAGCGTCAGGATGGCCCTGTCCTTGTTGTGCGTGAGCAGTTCACCACGTCGAGCCAATCGCATGGCATAGATGCTGTGGGGCTCAAAGATGTGTATGGTCAGATAGGCACAGACGGAAACTACCATCAGGGGCATGAAAAGCTGGTAACCACCTGTCAGTTCGGCTATGAGGAAGATGCCCGTCAGTGGAGCATGCATGACCCCAGACATCAGGCCGCACATGCCCAACAGGGCGTAATTGTTTACTGGCAGATGCACACCAAGCACACCATGCATGTTCCAAACCTGCGAGAAGACGAAGCCGAACACACAGCCCAGGAACAGCGTGGGGGCAAACACTCCACCACAACCGCCGCCACCATTAGTGGCCGTAGAGGCAAAGACCTTGAAGACAATGACCAGCGACAGGTAGATGACCAACATGTTGCCGTGTCCGTAGAAAAGCGAGTGGTTCATGGCAGCCTGCCAGTCCTCCTCCCCGTGACCCGCAAGCAGGAGCTCGATGAGGTCGTAGCCTTCACCATAGAGTGAGGGGAAGAGGTATATCAGCACAGACAGCATAGCCCCACCGACCACCAGTCGCGCATACGGCCCTCGCAGTTTGCGGAAGAGTCCCTCCAGTGCATTCATGGTGCGGGTGAAGTAGAGCGAAACCAGTCCACAACCGATGCCCAGCAGTATATTGGCCGGCTGGCGCGCCACACTGAAGACATAGTCATGATGGAATCCAAACATCGGGTCGGTGCCCGTAATGGAGAATGTCACGATAGCAGCCGTCACGCTGGACACCAGCAGGGGCAGCAGCGAGCCCATCGTCATGTCTATCATCAGTACCTCCAGCACGAAGGCGAGTCCCGCTATGGGAGCCTTGAATATACCAGCCACAGCCCCTGCAGCACCACAGCCCACGAGTAGCATCAGCTGCTTGGCATTCAGGCGGAACATGCGCCCCAGGTTGCTTCCTATGGCAGAACCCGTCAGCACGATAGGAGCCTCGGCACCGACCGATCCGCCAAATCCGATGGTGATGGCCGAAGCGATGACGCTGCTCCAGCAGTTATGCGGCTTGATGTTGCTCTGCTTGCGTGCAATGGCAAACAGGATTTTCGTCACTCCGTGCCCGATGTCGTCTCGCACGATGCGACGGATGAACACCGACGTGAGGAATATACCCGCCACAGGATAAATCAGATACAGCACGTTGGACGACGTGATGCTGAACTGATGGGTCAGCATGAACTGTATTTGTCCAATGAGCCACTTCAGGAACAAACCGGCAAAGGCCGTCAGTACACCCACAATCAGAGACAGGAGCAACATGAAACGACTTTCCTTGATGCTGCGCTTACTCCATACTATGAGTTTCGAAAATGACTGTTCGAAAAAAGTTCGTCTCATATTCTGTCCTCCTTTGTCTTATCTGCGTATGATGTTCACCGAGCCGTCCTCGGCCAGTTTGATGATGCTGGACGGACGTCCGTCGGACTTTCGTCCTCGTGCGAACTGCACGATGTAGTCTACCTTCGACTTTATATCTTCGGGGATGTCGTAGAAACTCTTGGGCGAAGGCTCGCCACTTATGTTGGCCGACGTACTGACGATGGGTTTCTGGAAACGATAGCACATTTGACGCGAGAACTCCTCCCTTGTCACCCGTATGCCCAGCGAACCGTCCTCTGCCACCAGGTTAGGAGCCACATTGACGGCTGCGTCCAGGATGAGGGTCAGGGGACGGTCGGCATATTCTACCAAATCCCATGCCACGTCGGGAATGCGACGGAAGTAGCGTTGCATGCGGTCGGCGGAATCCACCAGACAGATGAGGGCTTTCGAGTCCTCACGATGCTTGATTTCATAAACACGGCGCACGGCCTCTTCGTTCGTCGCGTCACAACCTATGCCCCAAATGGTATCGGTCGGATAGAGTATCACCCCACCCTTCCGCAGCACCTCTACAGCATTCCTTATATCTATGTCGCAATTCATATTCAAAACTCGCTGGTGAAATGGAAACGGATGTGTTCGAAGTCCTGTTGCGCCATCTGCAGCACGTAGCCCGAATCAGCGAGGAACACGTCGCGCCCCTCACGGTCCTTGGCCATATACTGGTACTTGCGTTTCTTGAAGGCCTCCAATTGGGCCTCGTCGTCGCTCTCTATCCAGCAGGCTTTGAAGAGCGAGATGGGTTCCCAGCGGCACTTGGCTCCGTACTCATTCTCCAGACGATACTGTATGACCTCAAACTGCAATTGTCCCACAGTGCCGATAATCTTGCGGTTGTTGAACTGGTTGACGAACAGCTGTGCCACGCCCTCGTCCATCAGTTGCTCTATGCCTTTCTGCAGCTGTTTGGTCTTCATGGGGTCGGCATTCTCAATGTACTTGAACATTTCGGGCGAGAACGAAGGCAGCCCTCGGAAGTGCATTACCTCGCCCTCGGTCAGCGTGTCGCCAATCTTGAAGGTGCCGTTGTCGGGCAATCCGATGATGTCGCCCGGCCAGGCCTCGTCGATGGTGGACTTGCGCTGGGCCATGAACTGCGTGGGACTCGAGAAGCGCAGTATCTTGCCCTGACGGACATGCAGATAGGGTGCGTTGCGCACGAACTTGCCCGAGCAGACCTTGCAGAAGGCGATACACGAACGATGGTTGGGGTCGATGTTGGCCGTTATCTTGAAGATGAAGCCTGTGAATTTGGGTTCATCTGGCTCAACCACGCGTTCTTCGGCCTGCGTGGGACGGGGCGACGGAGCGATTTCCACGAAGCAGTTCAGCAGTTCCTCCACACCGAAGTTATTCAGCGCCGAGCCGAAGAAGACGGGAGCCACACGTGCCTCCAGATAGTCTTCGACATTGAAAGCGTCGTACACGCCGTCCACCAGTTCCAGGTCATCGCGAAGCTTCTGGGCATCCGTCTCGCCGACGGTCTTGTCAAGTTCATCCGAACCGAGCTCCACTTCCACCTTCTCCGTCACTTTCTGCTTGTCGGGGGTGAAGAGGTTCAGGTTCTGCTCGTAGATATTGTATACGCCCTTGAACTTTACGCCCTGATTGATGGGCCAACTGAGTGGGCGCACCTTAATTTGCAGTTCCGTCTCCAGTTCATCGAGCAGGTCAAAGGGGTCCTTACCCTCACGGTCCATCTTATTAATAAAGATGATAACGGGCGTCTTGCGCATACGGCAGACGGTCATCAGCTTGCGCGTCTGCGCCTCCACGCCTTTGGCACCATCGACGACGATGATGCAGGAGTCAACGGCTGTCAACGTACGGAACGTGTCCTCGGCAAAGTCCTGATGACCAGGTGTATCAAGGATATTCACCTTATATCCGTTGTAGTCAAACTCCATGACGGAGGTCGTCACGCTGATACCGCGCTGCTTCTCTATCTCCATCCAGTCGCTCGTAGCGGTCTTCTTAATCTTGTTGCTCTTCACGGCACCTGCCACCTGAATCTGTCCGCCAAAGAGCAGCAGTTTCTCGGTCAGCGTCGTCTTTCCCGCATCAGGGTGCGAGATGATGGCAAAGGTTCTCCGTCTTGTTATTTCTTCGTTCATCTAACTATCAATTCTCAATTCTCAATTTTCAAAGTTCCAACTCTCCCTGTTTCTCCTTCTTGTAGGCATCCGAAAGCAGGGCCAGCAGATGACTGATGACGGCCACCGCCTGTTGCGTGTCGTCGCTCACCTCGCGCCCCTGCAGACGCAGCATCATCACACCGTACAGACAGTTCAAACACGTCTCCAGTTCCCCCACGTCCTTACTTCCACGGGCGCGCAATTCCACAATGAAGGGCAGCGCCTTGTAGTAGGCCGCCGAATAGAAGGGCTGTTTGGGACTCTGCAGAAGCGTCTGGTGCAGGTCCACCAGTAGTGACAGCGTGCTGCGGTTAATCTGCAAGTGCCCCTTTTGGCTGCACCCCTCCTGCTGCATCATGCGGATGAGGTCGCCGTACCACTGCACCTCCATGCGTTCCCGTGCTTCGTCCAGCTGGAATCGTGACACATATTCCGCCTCTATTCGGTCTATGTCGAGACCGAAAGCCCGTATCGTGTCCTCCACCTGCCACATGTAGAGCAGATACTCGCAGACGCTGCTTTCTTTCAAATGCTTAGCTACAAACATCGTTCTATCATTCTTTTAGGCCGCGAAGATAGCATTTTTTCTCGACTTATCCAACAAGATGTAGCAAGAAACACAAAAAAACTTTGCAAAACCGCCTCATGAGCGTACTGCACAGCAAGCGTAGGCCCTACGGGCCGTCTGATGGAGTCTCACGGTGTCACGGAGGTGACGATGGAGTTTGCATTAGTGAGAATGTAACCCCGCCTGCACATTAACCGACAACAGGGGCGGCTATGAAAGCCTGTCTATATCACGTCGGATTTTCTCAAATAGATTTGGAAAATCGCTCACTTAATCGTATCTTTGTCCCCAAAGACATAAAAATTAATAGCATGAAAAGAATCGTTCTATGCCTCATGGCCGTAGTGCTCACCCTGGGTGCACGGGCCGACAACGTGAAGAGGGTACGACAGTTGAACCAGCAGGCTGTCGAAGTGATGGACCAAGACGGGCAGGTTACGACGCTCGACTTCTATGGGCCAAACATCGTCCGCCTGTTCTTCGACCCCAAGGGTGGTATCATTCGCAACCCACAGGCCACACCGCCTGCCGACATCCTTGCAGTCCATCCGCGCAAGACGACCAGCGTCAGGATTGAAGAGAGCGTAGGCAAGTTCCTCATCCAAGCTGACAAGGGCATCACGGTTCAGATAGACAAGTCCACGGGCTTGCTGACCTTGATGAACAAACACGGCAAGGCTGTCGTCTCACAGACGGCACCTGTGGCCTTTGCCAAAGGGGGCTACGACGTTCGCCTTAGTATGGCTGACAACGAAAACTTCTATGGTGGCGGCGTGCAGAACGGCAGGTTCTCGCACCAAGGCGAGCGCATTCAGATAGTCAACACTAACTCATGGACCGACGGAGGAGTATGCTCCCCTGCCCCCATGTACTGGTCGACGGCGGGCTATGGTGTGCTGTGTCACACCTTCCGACCTGGGTACTACGACTTCGGAACACCGCAGGGAGACGTGGCCATACATCACGACGATGACTACCTGGATATGTTCCTCTGGACGGGCAACTGCCCCATTTGTCTGCTCAATGGTTATTATCAGTTGACGGGCCACCCCGTATTGTTGCCCAAGTTTGCTTTCTATGAAGGGCATCTCAATGCCTATAACCGCGACTATTGGAAGCAGACAGACGACCAGCGCCGAGGCGTGCTGTTTGAGGACGGAAAATACTACATCGAAAGCCAGAAGCCCGTGGAAGGTGGCATCCGTGAAGACCTCAACGGCGACGTAGGCGAGTATCAGTTCTCGGCCAGAGCCGTAATCGACCGCTACAATCGGGCCGACATGCCCCTGGGTTGGGTGCTGCCCAACGACGGCTATGGTGCAGGATATGGTCAGGCAGAGACGCTGGATGGCAACATCGCCAACCTGAAGTCGTTCGGCGACTATGCCCGCTCCAAGGGCGTGGAGATAGGACTATGGACCCAGTCGAACCTGCACCCCATCGACTCCATCCCCGCCCTACTTCAGCGCGACATCGTAAAGGAAGTGCGCGACGCTGGCGTACGTGTGCTGAAGACCGACGTGGCCTGGGTGGGTGCAGGTTACTCATTCGGACTGAACGGCATTACCGACATAGCCCAGATCATGCCCTATTATGGCAACCAGGCCCGTCCATTCATCATCTCGGTCGACGGATGGGCAGGCACGCAACGCTACGCAGGAATCTGGACCGGCGACCAGACGGGAGGCGACTGGGAATACATCCGTTACCACATACCGACGTTTATCGGAGCCGGTTTGTCTGGTATGCCAAACATCACAAATGATATGGACGGCATCTTCGGCGGTAGGAACATGGACGCCAACATCCGCGAATTCCAATGGAAGACATTCACTCCTATGCAGCTCAACATGGATGGCTGGGGCTCGAATGCCAAGTACCCTCACGCCTTAGGCGAACCGGCCACAAGCATCAACCGCTCTTACCTGAAGCTGAAATCCATGCTCCTTCCTTATACATATACATACGCCTACGAAGCTATTGCAGGCAAGCCTCTCATCCGGGCCATGTTCCTTGACGACCCCAATCCCTATACCCTTGGCAAGCGCACGCAGTATCAGTTCCTCTACGGCCCCAGCATCCTGGTGGCCCCAATCTATGAGGAAGCCACCGTCAGGAACGGTATCTACCTGCCAAAGGACACGTGGTTCGACTACTTCACTGGCGAAGCCTATCAAGGTGGCCAGGTATTGAACTCGTTCGAATGTCCGCTATGGAAGCTGCCCGTCTTCGTACGCGAGGGCGCCATCATCCCTATGAACAACCCCAATAACAATCCGTCGCAAATCGACCAAACCCTGCGCATCGTCGAGGTATATCCTTCGGAGAAGCAGACCAACATTTTGGTGTATGACGACGATGGCACCACCGATGCCTACCTCACAGGCGCAAACCTTACCTACAAGATTGAGCAGCAAGTCAGGAAGGGCATTGCCAACATCGTCATTCATCCTGCCGAAGGCAAGGGCTTCACGGGCATGACGAAGGAGAAGCGGACACGCCTCCTTGTCAACCTGACTGCCCAGCCTAAGAAGGTCGTGGCCAAGGTGAACGGCAAGAAGGTCCAGGCCTCCTGGCGCTTTGCCAAGGATGAAATGATGGAGAAGAATGGCATCTCGCGCCCCGAACAACTGATTGTTGAGCTACCCAAGACCAGCATCTACGACAAAGTGGAAGTAACGATAGAGGGTGTTAATCTAGTAAAACTAGACAATCTAGATAATCTAGACAATCTAGAAAAACTAGAAATGCCGACGCTGACAGAAAGCGAGGCTGCCTCTTACGGCCTCACACCTCAGTGGCAGCCGGTACAGGGTGCCGACTTCTACGAAATGGAGTTCGAGGGCATGCGCTACACCAACATCCGCCAGACACAGTATACCTTCGACCTCCTGAAACCGGAGACCGACTACCAATTCCGCCTGCGTGCCGTCAGCAGTCAGGGAGTAAGCCCCTGGAAGGACATCACCATGCGCACCGCAGCCAACCCACT
This sequence comes from uncultured Bacteroidaceae bacterium, assembly GCA_905234735.1. GTDB lineage: Bacteria > Bacteroidota > Bacteroidia > Bacteroidales > Bacteroidaceae > Physcousia. The sequence goes on from CAJOJA010000030.1 coordinate 10,084, forward strand.
TGAGTTCGCAATGAAGGGACTCACGGCCACCTGCTCCGTACCCGACCAGCCCGGAAACGGCATCCATAAGTTCTTTGATTTGGACGAACGCGGTGAGATATGGCATACCAACTGGGGCCAGGCGAACGCAACTCCGTACACCATCGACATAGATATGCACGCCATGACCCAGCTCGAGCGCCTCCAATACATACCGCGCGACAACGGCGGCAACGGCACCCTGCTCGCAGGAACCATCAGCCTTAGCCGCGACGGCAAGGTATGGACGACACCACAATCCTTCCGCTGGCAACAGAACAACATGCCGAAGGAAGTTAAGTTCGGAAGTGAAAATGAAACCCCGACCCGCTATATCCGTATCCAGGTCGACAAGGCTGTTGGCGGCTTTGGGTCGGGCGCTGAGCTCTACGTCTTCCGCAAGCCCGACGCGAAGGTTCAGATACCTGGCGACATAAATCAGGATGGTAAAATCGACGAGAATGACTTGACGTCATACCTCAACTACACAGGACTGCGCCGCGGCGACGGGGACTTCGACGGCTATGTCTCGGTCGGCGACGTCAACGGAAACGGACTCATCGACGCACAGGATATATCCTACGTCAGTACACAACTCGAAGACGGTGCCGGACATCCGGGAGGAAAGCTGGCCGGCAAGGTGACACTGAAGTATGAGAACAAGAAGCTGAAAGCCAGCGACGAGGTTGTCATCACCGTCGTAGGCCAAGGCTTGCAGGCCGTGAATGCCCTGAACCTCGTACTGCCCTACAACCAGCAGCAGCTGGAGTTCGTGGGCGTTGAGCCGGTGGCCGTAGCCAACATGACCAACATGACCAACAACCGTCTGCACTCCAACGGCGAGCGTGTGCTCTACCCCACCTTCGTCAACCTGGGTCGACAGCCTGAAATCAGCGGAGAGCAGGTAGAACTGTTCCGCTTGCGCTTCAAGGCGCTCACGGCGCTGCCATCTGTCAAGTGGACGATGAATGGTATGATTGTGGACAGGACGCTGAACGCCGTAGCTTTCTGATGCGCATTTGCAACCAAGTTGCACGGGGAAGTTCGTAACTTTGCAGCGGAAAACAAAAAAATGCTGCTATGATACAGAACCTACTACTCGACATTTGGAGCCTAACCGCTGAGATGGCCCCCTATCTGTTGCTCGGATTCCTGCTCGCAGGACTGATGCACGAGTTCATTCCCCGTCAGGTCTATGCCAACTACCTGAGCAAGGCCGACACGAAGAGCGTGGTGCTGGCCGCCCTGTTTGGGGTGCCACTACCCCTCTGCTCGTGCGGTGTACTGCCTACGGCAATGGGACTACGGCGCGAAGGCGGAAGCCGTGGGGCTACCATCTCCTTCCTCATCGCCACACCGCAAACAGGTGTGGACAGCATCATTGCCACATATTCGCTGATGGGCCTTCCCTTTGCCATCATCCGTCCGGTGGTGGCCTTCGTCACAGCCATCATGGGCGGCACGCTGGTGAACGTCTTCGAATCGGAAGACGAGATTGTTGTCGTGCGTAGAACTGCCATTCAGGAAGAAAACAAGCCTCTGTTTGAGAAGCTGAAAGGCAGCATTCAGTATGGTTTCGTAGAGATGATGGCCGACATCGGCAAATGGCTCGTCGTGGGCCTCATCGTTGCCGGACTCATTACAGCCGTAGTGCCCGACCAGTGGTTTGAGGTGTTCAAGGACAACTCGCTGCTGAGCATACTGCTCGTGCTCTGCATCAGCGTGCCGATGTACGTCTGTGCCACAGGCAGCATACCCATAGCCGTAGCCCTGATGATGAAGGGGCTGACACCAGGTGCCGCACTGGTGCTGCTGATGGCAGGGCCGGCCTGCAACGTAGCCAGTCTGCTGGTCATAAACAAGGTGATGGGCCGTCGCACGCTGCTGCTCTACCTGACGGCCATCATCGGCGGTGCCGTGCTGTTCGGACTGGGCATTGACTACCTGCTGCCCCGCGAGTGGTTCACCACGGGTCTGATAGCCCAGGGAGGCTGTTGCGCCGACGAGCACCTCGGATGGCTCAGCATAGCCAGCGCCATCGCCCTGCTGCTCCTGCTGGCTAACGCCCTACTCCACCATCACGACCATTGCGACTGCGCCGACGAGCATTGCAACGGCGAATGCGACAGCCACACGGGTAATATGCAGAAGGATGAGAAGACGGAGGTGTTCGCCATCGAGGGCATGCATTGCAGCCACTGTGCAGCCAACGTGAAACGTGCCATTCAGAGTGTGGGGGGCGTGGAAACAGTTAACGTAAGCCTGAGCGAAAAGTCGGCCCGAGTTTCAGGCAGATACGACCGCCAGGAAGTGTGCCAGGCCATCGAAAGCATCGGCTACCGAATACTCCCTACGAACCTATAACCGTAAAACGGGCAAAGCGCAGAAGCAACTGCTTCGTGCCAGCATTCTCAAACTGGACTACGGCCTTGGTGTCGAGTCCAGTTCCTTCTATAGCCGTCACCCGTCCGCGCCCGAAACGTGTGTGCTCGATGCGGTCGCCCACGTGAAGCGTCTGCTTGTCGGGCAAGGGTGTGGACTGCGTTTGCGGACTTGTGAAGCGCGACAGGCTCGACAACTTAGGCTGAACGAAGCGGCTGGGCTCCGACTTGCCAAAGAGCAGGCTCGAACCCTCCTTATTGGACGAGGTCAGGTAAGCGGCATCTATCTCGTTGATGAATCGACTGCACCGATTGTTCTCAAACTTGCCAAAACGCATGCGCGAGTGGCTCCACGTGAGGAAGAGACGCTGGGCAGCACGAGTGACGGCAACGTAGAACAGGCGACGTTCTTCCTCGATGTTGCCTTCTTCGATGGCCATCTCCGAGGGAAAGAGTTTCTCCTCCAGTCCCACGACAAAGACAACGGGAAACTCTAGTCCCTTGGCCGCATGAACAGTCATCAGCGTTATGTAGGGCTGGGATTTATCCTCCTTCTTGTCCTGGTCGGTAAGTAGAGAAACCATCTGCAGGAAGTCGGTCAACGTCACGGTCTGGCCCTCCTCCGTGCGCTCTGCGACGAACGAGGAGATACTGTCCATGAGTTCCTGAAGGTTGGCCTGTCGGTCACGGTCTTCGGGCTCTTTGCCTGCATTAATCTCGTCCGTGATTCCGGACTCGCGCATCAAGCGGATGGCAACGACGTCTGCCTGACTCGAAGGAACTAGTTCGTTGAACTGGGCTATCATCTGCCCGAAGCGTTGCAGACGGGCCTGCGTGGGTGCATTGACGTCCAACTGGAACTGAGCAGGAGAGTTCACCACCTGCCAAGGGGAAACCTGATGGTCGACGGCTGCCTGATAGACTTTGTCGAGGGTAGTCTTGCCGATGCCGCGTGCCGGATAGTTGATAACGCGGCGCAGGGCTTCCTCGTCACGCGGATTTACGGCCAACCGCATATAGGCAAGGGCGTCCTTCACCTCCTTGCGCTGGTAGAACGACAGGCCGCCATAGATGCGGTAGGGGTACTTCCTGCGCAGGAACTCCTCCTCGAAGACGCGGCTCTGGTCATTGGTGCGATACAGAATGGTGATGTCGCCATAGCTCAGGGTACCGTCCTTCACCAGAGCGTATATCTTGCGGGCTACGATGGCAGCCTCCTCCTTGTCGCTGTAGGCCTCACACACCTCTATCCGTTCGCCCACGTCCTTCATGCTTCGGACGTCCTTGTGTATCTGGCGACGATTGTGATGAATGATGCTGTTGGCCGCATTGACGATGACCTGCGTCGAGCGATAATTCTGCTCCAGCTTGAAGAGACGGGCCCCCGTGTAGGCCTGCTGGAAGGTCAGGATGTTATCGATTCGCGCCCCACGGAACGAGTAGATGCTCTGTGCATCGTCGCCAACCACACAGACGTGCTGCCGATGTTGGGTCAGCAGCCACACGATTTGGTGCTGGGCATAGTTCGTGTCCTGATACTCGTCGACAAGGACGAAGTGGAAACGTTCCTCGTAGCGTTGACGCACGTCGGGGTGCTCCGTGAGCAGGACGTAGGTGTAGAGCAGCAGGTCGTCGAAGTCCATCGCGTCGGACTGCCGCAGGCGCGACTGATAGGTGCTGTAAATCTCGTGGAGACGCGGCATACGGCTGGCCTGGTCGCGACGCATGAGCTGAAAGTCCTGAGCATACTGGCTGGGACGGACGAGCTCGTTCTTCGCCTCACCGATGCGACGTGCCACCACACCCGGACGGTACTGTTTCTCGTCGAGGCCCATCTCCTTGATGATGTTCTTTACGAGGCTGGCCGAGTCGCGGTCGTCGTAGATGGTGAAATGACTGGAGAAGCCGATGTGGTCGCTCTCGTAGCGCAGGATGCGGTAAAAGATACTGTGGAAGGTGCCCATCCAAAGCATGGAGGCCTCGTGTTCGCCCACCAGCTGGCCTATGCGCTCACGCATTTCACGTGCGGCTTTGTTGGTAAAGGTCAGGGCCAGAATGTTCCAGGGTTCGATGCCCTGCTGCATGAGGTAGGCAATCTTGTAGGTGAGCACACGCGTCTTGCCCGACCCGGCTCCTGCAATGACCAGCGAAGGAGTATCGCAACACCGTACGGCCTCGAGCTGAGAGGGATTCAGGTCCTTTTCCAACCCTTCCATTTGGGGGGCTTCATTCTTCATCGGGTTCCAGATTATCGAGGTCCAGAATGTGCAGCTGCAGGGCACGTACGGCCAGTCGAGTTGCATTCACACCCATACGTTCGCCGTCGGGGAAAAGGCGGTTGACGAGCTCTGCCTGCCGCTTCTCAAGGCTCTTTGTACTGAAGGGCATCCCTTTCAGCTGCGCTATCATCTCCTTGGTGTAGCCCAGTGCCAGATGGCGCAAGAAACGCTCGTCGTACTCGTCGATGTCGTAGTTAATGCTGGCATCGCGCTTCAGCGTATCGGCCATCACGGAACGCTGGAAACGCTCCACTATCTTCTCCAGTATGGGCTGGTTGAAGACCAACTGACGCCCCTTCATGACGAGCATCACGTCGTCGCGCGTCAGGAGTTCGCCCGTCTTCAGGATGATGCCGTCAGCACCCGCTCTGAGCACCTCCACCCAGAGGCGTTCGTTGAGAATCTCGCCCGTGAAGATAAGCACATGACACTGGGGATAGCGCGTGCGCACCTGGCGACAAATCTCTACGCCGATGGTCGTGCTGCCGCCCAGCCCAAGGTCGAGCAGGAGCAGGTCGGGAACAGCCTGGCGGAAGAGTTTCCACACCTCGCTCTCGTTCTGCGCCGTCCCAATGACTTCCGCCTCGGGTATCTCCGTACGGAATATCTGCTCCGTACCCTTTAGCTCCAGTTTAACGTCCTCTACGATAATTACTTTGAACGTGTCCATATCTGTATCGAATTTATGCTTTTAACAAGGTAAAATATATTTCGTAACCACCATCCTCACCAGGCTGTGCCACCAGTCGGCAACCCGGATGGTTGGTGTAGGTGTCGTGCTCGCGCAGAATCTGCTTGGCCACCAGGCAGGGAATGCGGTGGGCATCGGGGAAGAAGAGATTGGCCAGTTCCTCATCGGAGATACTATTGGCCCGGTCGTGCAGCGTGAAGCGCACGAAAGCCTCATCCTCCGTTACGCTCAGGCTAAGTTGAGCGCCTTCGCGACTCAGCATCTCCTGCAAAAGCGACTCCATCAGCAAATTGAGCAGCAGAGCATCCCCCACGACGCATGCGTCCACCTCTCGTATGACTTCGAGCTGTGACACGCGTGTCACAAGCTTACGCCTCGCGAGTCTTCGGGCTGTGTCACACGTGTCACAAACCAACGACTCGGCAGTCACGCGCTGAAGCTTGAAACCTGGCTGGCTGACCTGTTCGTTGGCCTGTCGGCACAGCAACATATAGAGTTGACGGTAGTACTGTACCAACTCGGCCAGCTGGCTGATGTCCGAGTCCTGCATCTTTTCGGCCAACAGGCGGATGCGCGAGGGATAGTACATCGACTCGTGCTTGATGGTCGACAGACAGTTGTCGAGTATCTGGTTCTGCACATGCAGGCGGTTACGCTCAAAGTCGAGTCGAGACTGTTCATCGGTAAGCCGCGAGATGTCGTCCTGTAAAAGACTGATGGGGCGAACCGTCCGTTCGAGAATACGCTGGCGATAGTCCTCGGCCTGTCTGCGCATAGCAGGCAGTTTGCCCGTTGCCGACTCGAAGTCGGAGGGCTGTGGGTGCGAGCGTGCCAACTGCATGATGCGGGTGAGATACTGCTTTAGGTCGGTAATCTCCCTACGGCGCACCACCTGGGCACCAATGAGCAGACGGAACGAGATGTAGACGATGACAACCGACGCTACGAGGATGAGCACCAGCATGATGTTGCTGTTGCGATGGGTCTGACTCAGACGACGAAAATAGGTGGGCAGTTCGCGGTCCTGATGAATGTAGCGATGCAGTCGTATGCACGCACGGTTGTTGTATCGGTACAGATCGAGGTCGTGCAGCGCCAGAGCTGCCAACGCTATCTCGTTGCGCAGGCCAACTATCAGTTCGTAGTCCACATCCGCCCCGTTTCGCACCCACGACATCTCGGCTGCCTCACGATGTTCCGGATTGCGGTCAAGGAGCATGATGGGGGCAAGCCTATCGGGATTCTGGGCATTCAACTCGTCGATGCAACGCTGGGCAAAGTGCAGGGCTTTGCGATAATCGCCTGAGACATTAGCATGGTAGAGACTGTCGTAATACATCGTCACCTCGGCTGCGATGCTTTGTATCGTAACGGAGAATAGTAATGTCAGCAGTTTGACCACTCTGGGGATGCGGAAGAAGAACGTAGAGCCCTGCCCCACTACACTGCGAACGCCAAAGGCACAACAGGCAAAGAGCGAAGAAGTCTTCTTGTACTTCTCGATGATGCCCCTACAGTTCATCAGGCCAAAGCCGAAGCCCTTGCCTTCAGTCCCCTTCCCAATCTCCGAAGCATCATATACCTTGCTATTGGTCAACGTGTCCACATCCTCGGGCGAGAGTCCGCAGCCTGTATCCTCGACGCTGACCTCCACATAGTCCTCTCCCTCGCTGGCAGACAGAATTACGCGGCCTCCAGCAGACGTGAACTTGCGGGCATTGCTGCACAGGGTGTTTATCATGAACATCGTCAGACTCTCGTCGGCCTTCACGTTCAACGTGGTGGGCGCAACCGTCAGCTGCACCTGCTTCTGGTCGAAGGCATAATGGCCCTCAGAGACGATGTCGAACAGGCGTTGCAAGGGGAACGTGGTGATGTGCAGACTCAACTGTCCCTGCTCCATCTTTATCCAATCGGTCAGCACGTCATTGTACCGTTCTATCTGGTCAACGAGTTCCACGATATATTCTCGCCGTTCGATGCCTACCGAACCGCTTCGCTTCATGCGCAAGACCTCTCCACTGATACGGTCGAGGAAGGGCACGATGCCATGCAGCAAGGAGACTTTCGCCCTGTTCTCGGCATTCTTGCGCTTGTTGTCGTCGACCCCTCGCAAGCTTATCTGCACCCGCTCCTCCAGCTCTTCCCGTTCGTCGCCAAGCCGTTCGATTTCCTGCTGCGACCACTCCTGAAAGTCCTGAAACTCATTCCAGCTGTTGCTCTCCAGCTGTTGCAACGAGGTGGAAGTGCGTCGCCTCAGTCGCAACCTCAACAACAAGACCATCAGCAGCGCCACGACAAACAGCAGGAGGCAAAGTCCCATGCGGGCATAGAGATTTCGTGTCTGCCGCTCAAGCTCCTCGGTACGGTTCTCAAGCTCCAGATCCTGATTGGTTGCAAGCAGCAGGTCGAGATAGCGGTTGCGATTGTAGTCCGATGCCTGCTTCATATCCAGAGCGCTGTAGACGAGACTCAGCTGCTGGCGTATCCCTGATATCCAGTCGGGTACGGTGGAGATGCGGTTGTCCTCGGTCCACTCCTTTTCGACACTGCGCCCCACGTGGTCGGGGTCGAAGACCGAGAGTGTATCTGGCGAGATGTCGCCGTAATATCTCAGATGGTGAATGTTGACACAATGCAACGCCTGCCTGTAGTTCTCAAGCGCCTCGTCGTAGCGTTGCTGTTCGAAGAGTATCTCTCCCAGCGTTCTATAGACGCAGGCTGTCTGGAACAAGTCATCGTAGTCCTTGAACAGCCGCAAGGCCTGACGGGCAAAGGCAAGCGGAAGGGATACGGAATCATTCTGCTGATGCTGGAAACGCAACAGATGGTATTCGTCGGGGCGGCAATCGAGAATCAGCTGTTCGTAGTCGAGGTACATCGCAGCCAGAGCCTGCAGCGAGTTGGCCTCGAAGTAGCGGAGCCCGTTGCGTCGACTTGTGTTGTAGGCACGGAACAGGTAGTCAAACTCCTGCAGAGTGATGTCCTGGGCATTGCGTCCCTCGACCAATCCCCCAGGCCCAAGCATGTAATTATAGTAGACCCACTGGGCCGTATCGATGCGCAGGCGCAGGCAAGGTAGCACATCGTTCAGCTCGGCGCGTGCCTCGTCGTCCTGTTCCTGGTAGAAGTAATAGGTAGATGCAATGATGTGGAACTCGGTCTGCGCATAGACCCACAGCGCTACATCGTGGGGCGACATATCGTCCTCCTGGGTTCGCAGTTGGGCCATACGCCGTTCGGCACGACTCTTCAGTTGGAAGAATTGTTCGCCCCGACCCGTTCGCTGGCAGCACTTCATCTGTACGACGTCGGCACAGAGGCTCAAGAGGTTGCTGAGTTGGTCGTTGCGGGCCTGGAGGACGATGCTGTCCACACCGTCGAAGTCCATCTGCTGATAGGCCACGAAGGCCAAGTTCAGTCGGGCTTCATTGCGCCCCTCGGGATAGTTGGCCGAGCGTTCAAAGGCCAGTTGGGCATTATGGGTAACGGAATCTATGTCGACATATCGGAAAGCGTAGGCTCGCGCATTGAGCGAATCCACGTCAGCGTGGCGTTCACGCCCCTTTTCCCCGTTGCATCCCAGCAGCAATAAAGCGAGGGCGGCAACAGTCAGACTCCAGCTATTGCGCATTCAGAATTTTCTCCATTTCGGCAAACTCACTTCCCATGTTCAGGTACAGGTAGATGCGATAGAGGGGCGACGCCCATCGCTTGGTGTTCTCCGGCTCCATCCGTCGCACCTGCTCCATAGGCAATAAGGCATCACGATAGAGCGCCTGCAGGGTCTGTCTGTCCTGCCAGCATTTGGGGTTGCGTATGTCGTTGCACGCCGTCTCGGCAAACAGGACAGCTTTGTTCAGGCAGGCTATACCTTTATTATAATAGGCGTCCACCATCTGCGAGTCGAGGCGCAAAGCCTGATCCGAGACCACGATGCACGAATCGTACTCCTCCTTGGCCAGGAACATACGGCTCTTCCCGTACCAGTATATCGCGCGGTCGCCCACGACGTGCAGCATGGAGTCGCATAGGTTAAGTGCATCGTCGTAGGCCTTCCTATCGGCATAGAGATCCATGAGATGGAGGAAGAAATAGTCGTGGGCAGGATGCTGACGCACGCCCATAACCAGATTGTCCACCCAAGCATCGCGGTTGCCCAGCGCTTCGTGGCATCGCACCTTATACTCTTGGAGCGATACGCGCAGTGCGGAGTCAGCACTAGCTATGGCTTCGTCGATGTAGGCCAATGCCTTTTTCGGATTGTTAGCATCGTAGGCCGAGATGGTGGCCCAGTAAGCCACACGGGGCAGTATGGAGTCGTTCTGGATGTCGGGCAGCCCCTCGAAGAAGGGTGTTTGTCGCATACGCAGATACATGTCGAAGTAGGGATAGGCTTCGGCATATTTATTGCGTTTCAGCAGAAACTTGCCCCCGTTCAGGAGGTTGGGCCGATAGGCTTTCAGGATTTCGCGCCCACGGTTGCGATACCTGATTTTCAGCTCTCCCTTGCTGTTGGGCAACGACTCCACGCTGTCGCATAAGAGCAGATACTCGTGCATCAGCAGTATGGTGGAGAAGAACTTCACGGTGTCGTAGGGTTGCTTCAGGTAGAACTTCATATTCTCGGCATCGTTCAGGCTGCGTTCGAGTTCCTGTGCCATGAAATACATGTCGGCCTGCTGTTCGCGCTTGACGTCCTCACGGGTGATGTTTTCCAGTAGTTTCTTCTCGGCGTTGGCCTGGTTGCTGCGATTCTTCACGGCAGCACGAGCATCGCTCAGCAGCGTCTTCACCTTCACGGGCTTGGTGGCTGCGTAGAGCGAATAATTGACAATTGACAATTGACAACCGAGAATTAAAAACAGTACAAGATGTATTCGTCTCATATTCCTAATTATCAATTGTCAATTGTCAAATGTCAATTATCAATTATCAACTAACGAAGTTTACTTCGTATACGTGTCCAGTTCGGCAGCCTTGGCCTTCTGACCCAGGTTGCGATAGATGGTCTGCAGGGGACCGGCCCACATCTCAGGAGTGTCGGGAGTCAGTTCACGGCACTTTTCGAAGTAGGTTGCAGCCTCGCGATAGAGGCTCTTCACGAGTTTTTCCTCAGCAGCGTTCAGTTCGGCTGTGGTCTTGAATTTCTTGCCGTCGATTTGTTTGTAGTAGTTCTCGCCAGCCTGACGGTAAAGTGCCATACCGCACATGTTGTAGCCGTCGGTAAAGTTGGCGTCGACCTCAACAGACTTCTTGAAGAAAGGCAGTGCCTCTTCATACTTCTCCTGCGAGAAGAGGCTGTGTCCCTTACCGTAGTTGGCCATCTTGTTGGCGGGGTTCTGGGCCAGCATCTTGTCGGCAAATTCGCTCATCTCCTTGGGACCCTTCTTGGAGAAGTAGGCCAGCAGGTTCTGCACAGCCACGTCAGAATTCTGCGACGTGGGGTCGGCTGCTATCATCTCCTCGAGCGAGGCTACCCAGTTGGCAGTATCGCCCTTCTGAAGGAACATCTGCGGACGGCTGCTCAATACGAAGTTGTGGCTGCTCTCGTCGTTGAACTGCAGAGCCTGGTTGTAGTATTTGTCGCAGATATCGTAGCGCTTCAGCGTGAAGGCCGTATAGTAGAGGTTGAAGGCGAACTGGCTGACGGGATACTGAGGATTCTGGACAGCCTCCTCGTTGGCCACCAGGGGATACTTCTTGGCGAAGCCGGCGTACTTGTCGAAGGCCTTCATGGCACCTTCCATATTCTTCGTTTCGGTATAGAAGATACAGTCGTAGGCATAGTAGGTCATCAGTTTCGGCATCTTCAGCTTAGCCTGAGCCAGCGTCACCTTCTGCATCTCGTCCTTGGGATTACCGTTCTCTATCTGGGTGTAGCATCCCAGGCAGACGCCGTCGATGGCCCGGTCGAAGGTCAGCGTGTCGAAGGTCTGCTTCTTGGCGGCCAGGTTCAGTTCGGGGTTCAGCAGCTGAGTAGAAACGTCGTCCAGCGCCTTGCCCGTGTCGAAGAGTTGTTTGGGAGCCACGTGTCCGCTAGAGAGTGCCTTCGTCAGCAACTCGCTGGCCTGGAGCGACTTCTCCTTAATCAGCACCACGTTTTTGTCGATAACACTCTGGTTCTTCTTATCGCCTTTGGCCTCCTCTGCCTGATTGGCACTGTAAAGGGTGTTGACCTCATCGCGCAGTTTGATGCCTGCGCTGACTTGTGTTTTGGCTTCCTTTTGGGCTGCTTTCAGGGCTGCCTTTTCCTCGGGAGTCATTTGTGCGAATGCTGTACCGAATGCGGCACACATCAGCAACGAAAGGATAATCTTTTTCATTGTGCTTTTTGTATTACATTTAACAATTATCATCTTTCAATTTTATTAGACATCTTACATCCTAATTGGTTTACTCTAAACCGGGAATCTCAGGGTCGGCCAACGGTGCGGCGTCAACCTCGTCCTCGCGAGCCACTACGCAGACGTTGCTTATCACGTCGTTGCGCTTGGCGATGTCGATGAGTTTCACGCCCTGGGCCACGCGACCCGTCTGTCGGATGTCGGCAGCGTGCATACGTATGGTGACGCCCGACTTGTTGATAATCATCAGGTCGTCGTCATCGTTCACGACGCGTATGGTCACGAGTTTACCCGTCTTCTCCGTGATGTCGATGGTCTTGACGCCCTTGGCCCTGCGCGAGGTCTTACGGTAGATGTCATTGCCCTCCTCGTCGGTCAGGGCGCTGCGCTTGCCGTAGCCGTTCTCGCTGATGACCACGATGGTGTCGTTCTGCGGGTCGTTGACGGCCACCATGCCAACGACCTCATCGTCGCCGCCGTCCAGTGTCATACTCTGCACGCCGGTAGCCACACGGCCCATCGTGCGCACCTGATCTTCGTTGAAGCGTATGGCACGTCCATTACGGTTGGCTATCACGATTTCGTCCTTGCCGTTGGTCAGCTGTACGCTTACTACGCGGTCGTCGTCGTTGATGTTGATGGCACGCACGCCCATCGAACGCGGACGGCTGTAGTCGGTGAGGCAGGTCTTCTTGATGATGCCCTGCTTGGTACAGAAGATGACGAAGTGGCTGGCGCAGAAGTCGGGGTCGGCCAGTTTGCGTATGCACAAGCAGGCATTCACCTTGTCGTCGGGCTCGATATTGAGCATATTCTGTATGGCGCGCCCCTTCTGTGCGCGAGTGCCCTCGGGCAGTTCGTAGACGCGCAGCCAATAGCAACGTCCCTTCTGGGTGAAGAAGAGCATGGTGTTGTGCATCGTGGCAGGGTGGATGTACTCGATGAAGTCGTTGTCGCGTGTAGAACTGCCCTTCGATCCCACTCCGCCGCGTGTCTGTGCACGGAACTCGGCCAGTGGAGTGCGCTTGATGTAGCCCATGTGCGAGAGGGTGATGACCACCTCGTCGTCAGCATAGAAGTCCTCGGCATTGAACTCACTGGCAGCGGGTTTGATTTCCGTACGACGCTCGTCGCCGAATTTGTCGCGGACCTCGATGAGTTCGTCCTTCATGACCTGTCTGCAGAGATTGTCGTCACTGAGTATCTGGTTATAGTACTTAATCCTCTCCTGCAGTTCGTCGTACTCGCCGTGCAGCTTCTCCTGCTGCAGGCCTGTGAGCTGTGCCAGACGCATGTCGACGATGGCCTTGGCCTGTATTTCGTCCAGTTCAAAGCGTACCATCAGGTTCTGTCGGGCCTCCTCGGGTGTCTTGCTGGCCTTGATGATGTGCACGACCTCGTCAATATTGTCCGAAGCGATAATCAGTCCCTCCAGGATGTGAGCGCGCTCCTCGGCCTTGCGCAAGTCGTACTTGGTGCGGCGGATGACCACGTCGTGACGGTGCTCAACGAAGTTGGCGATGCAGTCGCGCAGAGTCAACAGCTTGGGACGGCCCTTGACAAGGGCGATGGCATTGACGGAGAAGGAGGTCTGCAGGGGGGTCATCTTGAACAGTTTGTTCATCACCACCTGAGCGTTGGCGTCGCGCTTGACGTCGACCACGATGCGCATGCCCTCGCGGTCGGATTCGTCGTTGACGTTCGATATGCCCTCCAGCTTCTTCTCGTTGGCCAGCTGGGCGATGTACTTAATCATCTCGGCACGGTTCACGCCGTAGGGAATCTCCGTGAAGACGATGGTGTCATGCGTCTCGCCGCTCTCTATCTCGCCCTTGGCGCGCATGATGATGCGTCCACGACCGGTCTCGTAGGCGTCCTTGATGCCCTGCATACCCATGATGTAGGCACCTGTGGGGAAGTCGGGACCCTTGACCCACTCCATCAGCTGCATGCTGTCCAGCTCGGGATTGTCGATGAAGGCAATCGAGGCGTTCAGCACCTCGGTGAGGTTGTGGGTGGGGATGTTGGTGGCCATACCTACGGCAATACCCGTTGCGCCGTTGACCAGCAGATTGGGTATCTTGGTGGGCATCACGGTGGGCTCCTTCAGTGTGTCGTCGAAGTTGTTCACCATGTCCACGGTTTCCTTGTCCAGTTCGTCCATCATGGCCTCGCCCATGAGCGTCAGCCTCGACTCGGTGTATCGCATGGCGGCTGCGCTGTCGCCGTCAATCGAACCGAAGTTACCCTGACCGTCGACCAGCGTGTAGCGCATGTTCCACTCCTGTGCCATACGCACCAGTGCGCCGTAGACGCTGGAGTCGCCGTGGGGATGGTACTTACCCAGCACTTCACCCACGATACGGGCGCTTTTCTTGTACGGCTGGTTGTGGACGTTGTTCAGCCCCTTCATACCATAGAGGATGCGACGGTGAACGGGCTTGAAGCCGTCGCGCACATCGGGCAGTGCACGAGCTACAATGACCGACATGGAGTAGTCGATGTAGCTCTTCCGCATTTCATGCTCGATGTCTACTTTAATGATTCTGTCTTCTGCGTCTTGCATACTATAATTTAATTAATGTATATTATTATTTCGCGTGCAAAGATACAAAAAAATTAAGGATTAAGCGTTAAGGATTACGGATTATTTGCCCTTAAACTATGTTAAATATCGTCGCAAGGGGGTGTTTCGAATATAGTCGGACGGAGCCCCCCGACGCGCTCAGAATCGATTTCTGTAGCCCTTACGGGGATGCGGGCTGTCACGCAAAAGCATATCAGGCGTACACGGAGTGTTTCAAAGCTGGTCACCTTGTTCCGTATCATGCTCATGTACTATGTCAACAGCTACACCTTCTTCGAGGAACCGGAGAAGGACTGGGCAAAGATTCTTGGTAAGCATTCGTTTAAATACACGTTGTAGCAGTTGTAGTGTCGTTGTACCTTTGCAGTCGCAATAGTGCACACAACTACAACTGTTATTGTATCATG
>CAJOJA010000031.1 GCA_905234735.1 uncultured Bacteroidaceae bacterium
TAAGCCCGCCCGCGCCGATGGTACTGCCAAGGTGGGAGAGTAGGTAGCCGCCGTTTTTTCATGAGGGAAGCCCCTGCAAGCAATCGCTCGCAGGGGCTTATTCGTGTTATTATTTACATATCACCTCATGTGCACATCTCGCTGCGGGAAGGGTATTTCGATGTTGTTCCTGTTCAGTGTATTGTAGATGGACTCCTTGACACGCGCGGTCAGTGCGTATTTCTCTTCCACCAACATCCATATGAATATCTTCAGATCAACGCTGCTATCGCCAAAGTCGGCAAAGCGCACTTGTATGGGGCGTGTCGGATCAGCCAGAGGCATACCTGAAGCGTTGGTGTCCTGACAGATAGGGGTGAGATCCTTAATGAGCATTTGCCGCACTTGGTCAACGTCTGTTCCGTAGGCCACGCCAACGGGGATGCTTATCAACTCGTAGCTGTGGTTGCGTGTCATGTTCTTGAAGTTCTTGCTGAACAGTGCTTTGTTCAGGAAGGCAATTACGCAACCGTCTCCTGTGATGACCTGTGTGCTCTGGTAGGTGATGCTCTCCACACGGCCCATGATGCCGTCGCACTCTATGTAGTCACCAACGCGCAGGCGGCCTGTCATCAGTGATAGACCGTAGAAGAAATTCTCAATGAGGTCTTGCATGGCAAAGCCGAGACCAGTGGCCAAACCTGCAGTGACGATGCTGATACCCGACTTGGGAACATGCATGATGACCAGTGCCATGATGAAGTACAATCCCCATGTGAGTATGGCTATTATGTTGCGGGCTAATGTCAGATTAAGTGTTTCATCGGGACTAGCTGTCTGTTGGCGATATAGGGCATAAAAACTGCGTATGGCGTAGTTGAGGTAGCGGAAGATGAACCATAGTGCAGCCACTTGGCAGAGTTTATAAAGCGATATCTGTATAAGGTCTTTCTCGTTGACAAAGTTGGTGTAGAATGCCTTTTGGCAGACACTCGTCATCTCGAAAATGCCCGCTGCCCAGTAGATGCTCACCAATACAGAACCTACTGCCAGGATGGGAACCGCCGTTTGATTGACAAAGTCGTAGATCCAGGTTCTCGTGATGTATGCGCCCTGTTTCATAAGGCGTTTGGCCTTTGCTGCCTCTTCTCCGTTTGAGGCAATAATGCGCTTCAGCAGACGTTTCTCTTCGTACATTTCCATCATGTCGTAGAAGCAGGTGATGGTGGTGATGGCTGCAAGTTGGAAAGTCCACCACACCATGATTTGTACTGCCATCAGCGTGAAACCTGCCCATGCCACAATGCATGCCACCACCATTGCTATGGATGTAATGTAGGTGTAGATGACATCAAGTAGGGGCAGTCCCTTGCGATGGCGTTTCGACATCCACAGTTGCCATAGTGTGAAGCCCAATAGTATGGGCGGAAAGACGAGGTTCAGTAGGATGTTGGGAATCAGTATGATGCGGAACATGATGACGATGAACGAGAGAATCATCAACGGCATGTATATGATGGCAGCCTGCACCATCTGCCGTCCCTTCAGACGGATGTAAAGCGACAGGAATATGGCCTCCATGAGCCAGGCCATGTTGATGATAAGTCCCGTGGACATGTGTACGAAGTTATGGTCTACGAACGAACGGACTATCATGACGATAATGGCAAATAGTCCCGTACCCAGTACCAGCGTGAGCATTTGGCGACGTGTCGTATACTCCTTAGTCCTCCAGCGTTTGGGCGTCATCCAGTGAAGGATGATATATGCAATGAGCAAAGCGATGCTCAGGTACAGGAGTACAAAGATGCTGATGAAAACAACCGACATACCGCGCCATTCCGACTGACTCTGTTTTCCCTCAAAGGGTTTGTACTTCGTTGTAACCGAACTGTGGGCCTGTCGGGTGTAGCGTGGCAGATTGGCAAGTACGGTGAAGTAGTTCGTACTGCCGTTCACAAAGATGTTGTCCTGCAATACCTTGTAGCGTTTTTGGGCGAATCCGTTCAGTCGTTCCACTTTCTCCCGTACGCTCTTGTAGTACGTACTTTCCGCTTCCAGACTTTCCAGGAACACCACCATATTATCACGCAGTGTCTCGGCATATTCCAAACATGCTTTTCGATCGTCCAGTTGCTGTCCGGTCAGGTATAGCGGTTCGTCGCTGTGTAGCTCGTCTTCGGTTTGGGAAACTGGTTCAGGCATATCCGTTTGGGAGGCTTGGAGGTCTGCTCTCTCCCTTTCCAGCGAATCTATGCGCGAGGCCAGCGAGTCGATGGCGTTCAGCAGTATGCTGTCGCTCTCCGTCAGCATTTCCTCGTCCTTCTTGGCCACGGGAGGCATGCTTTTCAGTGAGGCTATCAGTGCATCGTAGCGTTCAATTTCCCCCTTTAGTCGGGCGATGATTTTGTCGTAGGGTAAGGTGTGCCCGTTCTCGTCATTCAGCTGTCGGTATAGGTTCACCGCCTGTTGGCAGGCATACGCCATGTCGAACGTGTTTTCGGTTGACTGAGAGTACAGCATCAGTCCTATCTGCTCGCACTGGTTCATGTACGATACCAATTGTTGGTGCTGCTGTGCCCCCTGCTGTTCGTACATCTGCATAAAGGCCTGTTGTTTCTCGTAGTCACGCGCTAGTTCGGCACGTAGTACGCCCAGCGTACGCGCCAGGTCCTTCTCCTTCAGTACTGCCTTGCAGACCATAATGGGCAGCAGGCATACCATCGCTAAAATCAGTCTCTTCATACCTTATTATATATAGTATATCCAGTTCTTGCCTGCAAAGATAAGAAAAATATCGACATGCAAGGGTGTATGACATGCGTAATATTAAACTTTATATTATTTAACATAGATTTTATTGCCCAACTGGGCGTTTCGCCTCTTTTTTAAAAGCTTGATGTACAATGTAGGCTCGCGTGTGAGCATTCGTGTGAAAGCCGAAAATAAAAGTTATCGTCATGTTTGTTTGGTTCGTTGTTTTTTATTACCTTTGCTCCCAGATATATAATACCTCCTTATGAGCATGCAAACCATAATCGGGAGTTGTTATATAGGTACAAACTACAGAAATAAGGTAATAATACATATAAGGTAAAAAGACGAATGAGTGACAAATTATTTATTTTCGATACTACTTTGCGTGATGGCGAGCAGGTGCCAGGCTGTCAGTTGAACACCGTTGAGAAGATACAAGTAGCCCGACAGCTGGAATTGTTGGGCGTGGATGTCATTGAAGCGGGTTTTCCTGTGTCGAGTCCGGGAGATTTTAACTCTGTGGTTGAAATATCGAAGGCTGTGACATGGCCCACGATATGCGCCTTGACTCGTGCAGTGGAGCGAGACATTGACGTGGCCGCTGAAGCCCTTCAGTATGCCAAACACAAACGCATACATACGGGCATTGGCACCAGCGAAAGCCATATCAAATATAAGTTTAACACTACACCAGAGGAAATCATCGAACGTGCCGTCAGTGCCGTGAAGTATGCCAAACGATATGTGGAGGATGTAGAGTTCTATGCCGAGGATGCCGGACGTACGGACAATGAGTACTTGGCACGTGTGGTGGAGGCCGTAGTGAAGGCTGGGGCTACGGTGGTGAACATTCCTGATACAACTGGATTCCGACTGCCTAACGAATTTGGTGAGAAGATAAAATACATGATGGAACACGTGGATGGGCTGTCTGCTGGTCGGGCCATTCTCTCTACTCACTGCCACAACGACTTGGGTATGGCCACAGCCAATACGCTGGCAGGTGTCCTAAATGGGGCTCGGCAGGTGGAAGTGACCATTAACGGCATTGGCGAACGGGCCGGTAACACCAGTTTGGAGGAGGTGGTGATGGCCCTAAGGACTCACCCCTACTTGAACATTGAGACAAACATCAATACCACGAAGATATTCCCAATCAGCCGCATGGTGTCGAGTCTGATGAATATGCCCATCCAACCTAATAAGGCCATCGTGGGCCGCAATGCCTTTGCACACTCCAGTGGTATTCACCAGGATGGCGTGCTGAAGGATGCATCGACCTACGAAATCATGAATCCAAAGGATTTGGGCATTGATGACAACTCAATCGTACTTACGGCCCGCAGCGGACGTGCCGCGCTTAAGCATCGTTTGCAAGTGAACGGCATCGATGTAGATGGAGAAAAACTGGATGCCATATACGAGGCCTTCCTGCGACTGGCGGATAAGAAAAAGGATGTTACGGATGACGATATACTCGTTTTAGCCGGTGCCGACCGGACGGCCTCTCATGCCATCCGTCTCGACTATCTGCAGGTGACCACCGGTATGGGCGTGCGCAGTGTTGCTGCCATTGGATTGAACATTTCGGGTGAGAAGTTCGAGGCTTCGGCCAGTGGCAACGGTCCAGTGGATGCTGCTATCAAGGCGCTGAAGGTTATCATCCGTCGACACATGACGCTGAAAGAGTTTACCATACAGGCAATCTCGAAGGGTTCCGATGATGTGGGCAAGGTACACATGCAGGTGGAGTACGACGGCCATCTGTACTATGGTTTCGGTGCCAATACCGACATTGTAACAGCCTCGGTGGAAGCATATATCGATTGTATAAATAAGTTTAAGGATTAAGGGGAGTATATTCTAAAATGAGAGATGGGAAAGACGTTATTTGACAAAATATGGGACGCGCACGTGGTGCGGAATGTGGAAGATGGGCCTACGCAGTTATACATTGATAGGCTGTATGCCCATGAGGTAACCTCGCCGCAGGCGTTTGACACATTGAGAGACAAGGGACTAAAGGTGTTCCGACCAGAAAAAGTGGTAGCGATGCCGGACCATAATGTTCCATCCGATGTACCTGCGGGAAACGAGGGAACAGGGAAGATGGATGACGGAGGCGCCTGTCTTTCCATCGCGGACCCAGTGGGTAGAAGACAGGTGGAGACGCTGAAGCGAAACTGCAAGGAGTTTGGCATACGCTATTTCGACATGGGAACGAAGGACAACGGCATTATACACGTCGTGGGACCTGAGAAGGGTCTTTCGCTGCCTGGCATGACCATCGTATGCGGTGACTCCCACACCTCCACTCACGGAGCTGTAGGGGCCATTGCTATGGGCATCGGAACCAGTGAAGTGGCTCAGGTGTTGGCCTCTCAGTGCATCCTGCAGACGAAGCCCAAGACTATGCGCATCAACATCGAGGGTACGCTTCCCCAGGGAACTACCGCGAAGGACGTTGCCCTATACATCATGGCCCAGATGACTACCTCTGGCGCCACGGGCTATGCTGTGGAATATGCTGGAAGTACGATACGTCACATGAGTATGGAAGGGCGTCTGACTCTGTCTAACCTCTCTATCGAGATGGGATCGCGTGCTGGTTTGATAGCCCCCGATGAGATTACATTTGACTATTTGAAAGGTCGTGAGTATGCACCCAAGGGGGACGACTGGGACAAGGCGATGGCAGAATGGAGAGAACTCAAGAGCGACAACGATGCCGTATTCGACAAAGAGGTGACCTATCGGGCAGAGGATATTGCACCGCGTATCACTTATGGTACGAACCCTGGTGCGGGCATCGCTATTGACGGACACATTCCCACGCTCGATGAAGTTCCAGAGGTGGAGCGCCCACAGTTACTTTCACAATTGGAGTATATGCAGTTCCAGCCAGGTCAGAAACTCGAAGGAGTTCCCGTCGACTACGTATTCTTGGGGGCCTGTACCAATGGCCGCATTGAAGATTTCCGTGCCTTTGCCTCCGTGGTGAAGGGAAAACGGAAAGCCAAAGATGTGGTTGCCTGGCTTGTGCCAGGATCGTGGGCCGTGCGTCAGCAAATCATCGATGAGGGCATTGATCGTGTGCTACAGGAGGCTGGTTTTGAGTTGCGACTGCCTTCATGCTCAGCCTGTTTGGCAATGAATCCCGATAAGGTGCCAGCTGGCAAACTGGCAATCTCTACCTCGAATCGTAACTTTGTGGGGCGTCAGGGGCCGGGTGCGCGGACTATTCTTGCTAGCCCGCTTACAGTGGCGGCAAGTGCTATAACGGGAGTGATTACTGATGTGAGGAAATTGAGAGAATGAGATAATGAGAAAATGAGAAAGCGATGAAACAGAAATTTGACATCATACAGTCGAGTTGCATTCCCATTGCAATAGACAACTGCAATACCGATTTGATAATTCCTGCCCGTTATCTGGCCTCAACAGCACGTGACCCGAAGTTCTTTGGCGATGCTTTCATGCATGACCTTCGCTTTGATGCAGAGGGGAATGTGGTCAGTGACTTCGTTATGAATCAGCCTGCCTTCAGCGAGACTCCTCGAAAGGGAGTACATGAAATCATCGTGGCTGGACAGAATTGGGGGTCGGGTAGTAGTCGAGAGCATGCCGCCTGGGCTATTGCTGGTTATGGCGTACGTGTTGTCATTAGCAGCAGTTTTGCCGACATTCATCGCAACAATTTGTTGAACAATTTTGTCCTGCCCGTAGTGGTAAGTCGCGATATGCAGCAAGAGTTGTTCGAAACCATTGCATGTGATGCCAATAGCGAGGTGAAGGTGGACGTCCCCAACCAGATGGTTACCAACCTCACGACGGGGCGGAGCGAACACTTTGAACTAAACGGCTATAAGAAATATTGTCTGATGAATGCACTTGACGATATCGATTTTTTATTGAAAAACACAGATAGGATAGAAGCATGGGAGGCAAAGAATTGAGACGGGTGGAAATCATGGATACGACACTGCGCGACGGTGAACAGACCAGTGGTGTCAGTTTCATGCCCCATGAGAAATTGATAGTCGCTCGTGCTCTGTTGCAAGACCTGAACGTCGACCGCATCGAGGTCGCTTCGGCTCGTGTCAGCGACGGAGAACGGGATGCTGTACGTCGCATCTGCGAATGGGCCGATCGAAACGATATGCTGGAGCGGGTAGAGGTTCTTGGCTTTGTGGATGGTCATGCCTCTGTCGATTGGATTAAGCAGGCTGGAGCTCTTCGCATGAACCTGCTCTGCAAGGGGTCGCGTCGACATTGTGAGGAACAACTCAAGAAGTCGCTTAACGAACACATCGCCGACATACGCGAGGTGATTGTCTACGCCCACGAGCAGGGCATAGGAGTGAATGTATATCTAGAGGATTGGAGTAATGGGATGAAGTCATCGGCCGACTATGTTTTCGGGTTGGTCGATGGTTTGCAGGGCCTTGGTATTCACCGTTTTATGTTGCCAGATACGTTAGGTATACTTAATCCTTTGGACTTGATTAACTTTATGCGGCGTATGAGGAAGCGCTATCCGAAGCTGCACTTCGACTTCCATGCCCATAACGACTACGATCTGGCTATCTCCAATGTGTTGGCCGCAGTACTGGCGGGATGTCAAGGTATACACACTTGTGTGAATGGCCTAGGCGAACGGGCAGGTAATGCTCCCCTTGCCAGTGTGCAGGCGATACTGAAGGATCAGTTCCAGGCAAAAACGAACATCGACGAAAGTCGTCTCAATGAGGTGAGTCGTTTGGTTGAAGGCTATTCGGGCATCGCCATTCCTCCCAACCAACCTATTACTGGTGGCAATGTCTTTACGCAGGTAGCTGGTGTACATGCCGATGGTGACAACAAGGCCAGGCTATACCAGAACGACCTTATCCCCGAGCGCTTTGGCCGTAAACGCGAGTATGCGCTGGGCAAGAACTCCGGCAAGGCAAACATTATGCGTAATTTGGAGGAGCTCGGACTGGACTTGACTCCCGAACAGGCCAAACGTGTAACAGAACGTATCATTGAACTGGGTGATAAGAAGGAACTTGTCACGCAAGAAGATCTTCCCTATATTGTCAGCGACGTACTGAAACATGCCACCAGTGACGAGCGAGTAAAGTTGGAGAGCTACATGGTGAACACTTCCTACGGCTTGCGCCCTGTGGCAAGTGTCCGTTTGGATGTTAACGGCACTGTGTATGAGGAAACGGCTACGGGCGACGGTCAGTACGATGCTTTTGTCCGTTGCATCCGACACATCTATCGCGACAAGTTGGGACGTCAGTTCCCTTGGCTTTCTAACTACACTGTCACGATACCACCCGGCGGTCGCACCGATGCCTTGGTACAGACCATCATCGAGTGGCAGTTTGAAGGCAAGACCTATCATACCCATGCCCTGGATGCTGACCAGACCGAAGCAGCCATTAAGGCGACTATAAAATTATTGAATATTATAGAAGAGAACTATAAATGAAATTGAAGATTGCAGTATTGGCCGGTGATGGCATCGGCCCCGAGATTATGGAACAAGGTGTGGCTGTGACCAGTGCCATTGCTGAAAAGTTCGGACATGAGGTTTCGTACCGCCAGGCTCTATGTGGTGCCCATGCCATAGATGAGGTCGGTGATCCCTTCCCAGAGGAAACTTTCCAAACGTGTATGGATGCCGACGCCGTGCTTTTTGCCAGTGTGGGCGACCCGAAGTACGATAATGACCCAACGGCCAAGGTGCGCCCCGAACAAGGCCTGTTGGCTATGCGCAAGAAATTGGGACTTTATGCTAACATCCGTCCTGTCACCACTTTTGACTGCCTTGTACATAAATCGCCCCTGAAGGATGAACTTGTTCGTGGCGCTGATTTTATCTGCATCCGTGAACTTACCGGTGGCATGTATTTTGGCCAGAAGAAAGAGGGCACTGACGAAGCCTATGACACCAACTTCTACAGCCGTCCGGAGGTGGAGCGTATTCTGCGTGTGGCCTACCAGTATGCTCGTCAACGTCGTCATCATCTGACCGTTGTGGACAAAGCCAACGTCCTGGCCTCCAGTCGCCTATGGCGTAAGGTCGCTCAGGAGATGATGACGGAATATCCGGATGTAGAGACCGACTTTATGTACGTTGATAATGCTGCTATGCGCATGATTCAAGACCCCCGTTTCTTTGACGTAATGGTCACGGAGAATACCTTTGGCGATATCTTAACCGACGAAGGCTCGTGCATTACTGGATCCATGGGTTTGTTGCCCAGTGCCTCTACGGGTGAACACACTCCGGTGTTTGAGCCGATTCATGGTTCGTGGCCCCAAGGCAGGGGACTGAACATTGCCAATCCCTTGGCACAAATCCTGTCTGTAGCCATGCTTTACGAGTACTTCGACCTGAAGCAAGAGGGTGCACTCATTCGCGAAGCTGTCAATGCTTCGTTGGACCAAAACGTCCGAACGCCTGAGATACAAGTAGAAGGTGGTGCCAAATATGGAACCCGTGAAGTGGGACAATGGATTGTGGACTACATCAGGAGAAAATGAGAGGTTGAGAAAATGAGAAGAAATGATATTTTATTTTACTTATTGAGAAAGAGTGCTGGGCTACTTTCTTATTTTCTCCTTTTTTCTGCTTCTCTTTCTATCCATGCGCAGACGGCTTACGGAGACTATGTCCATAAGGGTATGGATGCTTTGCGTGTGGATAGTTTGAGCAAGGCCGAATCTTTCTTCTTGTCGGCTCTTCGCGAGTCACCTGCCCAATCGTCGAATACCGAAATCTACCGTCTCCTAGGGCAAATACGCGAGCGAATGAACCATCGGGATGAGGCTTTGGACAGTTATTCCAAAGGACTGGAACTCAATCCGAAACATCTGGAGCTACTGCTCGACCGTGCAGCATTGTACTACCGTATGGGCAACACTTCGCGGGCACTGATAGACTATACCGACGTGCTGGTGCAGCAACCTCAGCACATAGAAGCCTTGCAGATGCGTGCTCATATTTATGCGGGACAACGAGACTATAAGAACGCTCGGCAGGACTATGAGACAATCCTGCATTTGGAACCGCTGAACGAGACGGCTCAGGTTGGCTTGGTGCTCGTTAACGACCGTTCAGGACGTCCGCGCGAAGCAATGGAACAAATCACGGCACTCATTTCGCTTTCGCCCAAACACGCCTTGCTATATGCCGTGCGAGGGGGAATCCATCAGCAACGTAAACACTACGAGGAGGCCCTGAACGACCTTAATCAGGCCATTAAACTGTCTCCCGAAAATCCCGACTACTATGTCAGTCGGGCAACCTTGTATCTGGACATGAAGAAGCGTCGTCTTGCCCGTCAGGATGCCCAAACAGCGATAACCCTTGGCGCTGACCCTCGCGAGATGGCTTCCATGTTGAAGAAAGAATGAGCAAACAATAGTTATAAAGTTTTCTAAAAATAGCTTGCCTGTTTACTTGCGGTAGTCGAAAAAAATGTTTACATTTGCATCGGAACATAAATATAGGAGCCATTATGACAAAGTACAACATCGTTGAACGCAAAGAGAAAGAGGCCTCTTACCGCATGCAACTTCGCTCGGAACTGGTGGATCAGTTGTATGAGAAGATTCTTCAGAAAATGGTGGTGGAGAAAAAATACCGTGACCCAGACTATTCGGCACGTAAGATGGCAGATGAACTGCAAACCAACACTCGATATGTGAGTGCGGTTGTGAATCTTCGATTTCAGCAAAACTATGCCTCTCTGGTCAATGATTTTCGCATACGAGAGGCCTCGTACATGCTTATCGATCACCGTTGGGCCGACCGTACGGTAGAGGATATAGCGCGGGCGGTAGGATTTGCCAATCGTCAATCATTTTATGCGGCTTTCTATCGGATAAAAGGTATTACTCCTAAGGAATATCGTTTGCAACAAACCGAAAAGGCGAGGCGATGAACAGTATGGTCAGTGATATCCGTTTTGCCGACGTTCAGTTGTTGCGCTACACCGTAGAGGCTTTCGGACAACTTTCCCTCCGGCAGAAAATGTTGGTCTATTACTTGAGCGAGGCTTGCCTTTGGGGACGTGATATCCTTTGGGATCAGAACTTCCGCTATGGTCTGGCTTTGCGCAACATGCTTGAGGCGGTCTATGTAGGAATTAAAAGTGAGAAGGTCAAGATGACAGGTGGTGTGTCTGCTATGGACGAGGAGGCACAGGCTTTTTTAATCTACATGCGACGTGTATGGTTTGCCAATGGCATTCACCACCATTATTCGATGGACAAGTTCCAGCCTGCTTTCAGCGAATCGTTCCTGCGTCGGGCGTTACTGGAAATTGGCTATCCCGTGGACGATAGGCTTATTCAGCTCATTTTTGACCCTTCTCTGATGCCCAAACGTGTAAATCAGACCCAGGGAGAAGACCTTTTACAAACTTCTGCGATGAACTATTACGGCCCCGGTGTCACACAATGCGAGGCAGAGGCCTTCTATGCAGGCAAGAAACAGAAAGACGAAATACGTCCCCCCATGTATGGTTTGAACAGCCGATTGGAGCGCGATGGCAATGGTCTGCTTGTAGAAAAGACGTGGCGGAGTGGGGGACTGTACGGAGCTTACATCGACAAAATCATTTATTGGCTTCAGGAGGCGATGACTGTGGCGGAGAGTCGTAAGCAGGAGAAAGTTATAGAATCTCTTATTCAGTTCTACCGGACAGGTGAGTTGAAGACATTCGACGAGTATAGCATCCAATGGGTACAGCAGACAGATACCGATATAGACTTTACGAATGGTTTTATAGAAGTATATGGCGATCCGTTGGGGCTGAAAGCATCGTGGGAGGGCTATGTCAACATCGTAGACCGCCAAGCCACAGCACGAACCCAAACTTTGAGCGAGTGGGCGCAATGGTTCGAGGATAACTCGCCAGTTGATGTCCGCTTCAAGAAAACAGTCTGCCGAGGTGTTACAGCCCGCGTGGTGGAAACAGCTATGTTGGGTGGCGACCTCTATCCCGCCAGTGCTATCGGCATAAACTTGCCCAACAGTAATTGGATCCGTCAGGAATATGGAAGCAAGAGTGTGACCATCAGCAACCTGACGCGTGCCTACAACGAAGCCACCAAAGGCAGTGGCTTCCGAGAAGAGTTTGTCATTCCTGAATCCTTGCCTTTGGTTAATAGCGAATCGTCCGATAAGTTGGACGACTTACATACAGACCTACATGAATGTCTGGGTCATGGCAGCGGACAGCTGCTGCCTGGTACCGACCCCGATGCTTTGGGAGTATACGGAAGCACCATCGAGGAGGCTCGTGCTGACCTTTTTGCCCTTTATTACATTGCCGACCTAAAACTTGTTGAACTGGGCCTTGTGCCAAATGCTGAGGCTTACAAGAGTCAGTACTACACCTATATGATGAACGGCTTGATGACCCAATTGGTTCGTATAGAACCAGGATGTCAGATAGAAGAAGCTCATATGCGCAACCGGGCTCTCATCGCGCGTTGGGTGATGGCTCACACAACGGCTATGAAACTGATAAAGAGAGACGGGAAAACCTATTTGCAAATTTCTGACTATGAAGCCCTGCGTTCCGTTATCGGACAGCTGTTGGCAGAGGTGCAGCGTATCAAGAGTGAGGGGGATTACGAAGCGGCTCAACAACTTGTGGAGCAATATGGCGTACAAGTCGACGCTTTGTTGCACGATGAGGTCCTTCAGCGTTATCGAGCTTTGGATTTGGCTCCATACAAGGGATTTATTAATCCGCGTTACCATATAGTTCGTGACGATACGGGACAGATTGTGGACATAGAGATTGAGTACGGTGAGAGCTACGACGAGCAGATGCTGAGGTATAGTGATGCTTATGGGTTATAGATGATGGAAGTTTTTGAGTTATGGATGCGACGACTACGATACAGGAGATAAAGAAAGAACTGAGGGCCAACATGAATGGTGTGGCCTCGAAACAGATGCGGGAGGCCGGGCTACTGTACCACATCAACTTCGGAATCGACTTGCCTCGTCTCCAGCAGATTGCCAGCGAGTTCGAACCCAATCATGAAGTGGCGCAACAATTGTGGAACGAGAATGTGCGCGAGAGTAAGATTCTGGCAGGCATGCTCATGCCAACGGAACGCTTTTCACCAGAACTTTGTGATGTCTGGGCTGAGCAGATACCCAATGCCGAGATTGCCCAAATGACGGTGATGAATCTGTTTGCCCGTTTGCCATACGCGGTGGACAAAGCCTTTGAGTGGATGGCGTGTGGGAGTGAGATGCTGCAACTCTGCGGTTTCCTGCTCATTGGTCGTCTGCTCATTCAGGGGGTATTGCTTAACGAACGCAGTCGCGAGGAGCTACTCGACCAGGCGCATTCGTTGCAGTCCACACCTAATCTTCATCTGCGTAAAGCCGTACAAAACGTTATGTTGCGGATGGAGAATAAATAGAAAATGATAAATAATAAATAAAGAACTGATGAAAAAAGGAAAAGTTGATGCCCTGTTAGGCATAGTATTCGGTGATGAAGGTAAGGGGAAGGTAGTAGACGTATTTACCCCCAAGTACGACATCGTGGCACGTTTTGCCGGTGGCCCGAATGCCGGACATACGATAATCTTTGAGGGGAAGAAATTCGTTCTTCGCTCCATCCCATCTGGTATCTTTGCTGAAGATAAGGTGAACATCATCGGCAACGGATGTGTCATTGCTCCTGACCTGTTTATGCAGGAGGCTCGTGAATTGGAGTCGGCAGGATATGACCTGCGAAGTCGTCTCCACATCAGTCGGCGTGCCCATCTCATCTTGCCCACCCATCGTGTGCTGGACCGTGCTTACGAAGCAGCAAAGGGTAAAAATAAAGTGGGAACGACGGGCAAGGGCATAGGCCCCACCTATAGTGAGAAAGCCAGCCGTACGGGATTGCGCGTTGGCGATATTCTGGAGAACTTCGAGCAAAAGTACCAGACGTTGAAGGCTCGCCACGAAGAAGCACTGCAGCATTTGGGCTACACCGATTATGACATCACGGACGAGGAACGCCTGTGGATGGAGGGCGTGGAGTATATGCGCACGTTCTCGCTGACCGACACTGAGGTGGAGATAAACCGTGCACTGGCAGAGGGTAAGAGCGTGCTGGCAGAGGGTGCTCAAGGTACCATGCTCGACATCGATCACGGCACCTATCCTTTCGTTTCGTCGTCCAATACCGTGTGTGGCGGAGTATGTACCGGTTTGGGTGTCCCCCCCAGTGCCATTGGCGAGGTGTTTGGTATCTTCAAGGCCTACAGTACACGTGTCGGTGCCGGTCCGTTCCCCGTTGAACTCTTCGACGAGACGGGCGACCGCATTCGTGAGATAGGTCATGAGTATGGTGCTGTTACGGGCCGCAATCGCCGTTGCGGTTGGGTGGACCTGGTAGCCTTGCGCTATGCCATCATGGTGAATGGTGTCACTCAGCTGATAATGATGAAAAGTGACGTCCTGGACACGTTCCCCACCATCAAGGCGTGTGTGGCATATGAGAAGGATGGCGTACAAACAACAGATATGCCCTATGATATCGAGGGGTGGAAGGCTATCTACGAGGAACTGCCTGGTTGGCGGACCGACCTTACACACTTGACCCGTGAGGAGGATTTTCCACAGGCTTTCAGCGACTATGTATCCTATTTGGAGCGCCAGTTGCAGGTACCCATTACCATACTTTCGGTTGGCCCCGATCGTGAACAGACTATAATCCGGGCTTGATGCTGGAAGTTCTCAGGCGCGTATTCGGATATGACAGCTTCCGACCTCTGCAGAAGGAGATTATCCAACATCTGCTTGAGGGGGGTGATGCTTTGGTTCTGATGCCCACAGGCGGTGGCAAAAGCCTATGCTACCAAATACCGGCACTCATGTTGCCTGGGGTGACCATTGTTGTTTCCCCCTTGATATCGCTAATGAAGGATCAGGTGGAAGCCCTTCGGGCGAATGGTATCCACGCTGCAGCACTGAATAGTGCAAACTCGGAAGAAGAGAATGTCCTGGTTCGTCGTGAGTGTCAGCAGGGCACCTTGAAACTGTTATACATCTCGCCAGAGCGGCTTATTACGGAGTTGCCTTATCTGATTCGTGAACTAAGGATTTCTCTCTTTGCCATTGACGAGGCGCATTGTATCTCGCAGTGGGGACATGATTTCCGTCCGGAGTATACGCAACTGGGTATACTGCGGGAGATGTATCCAGGAATACCCCTTGTTGCCCTGACGGCTACGGCTGATAAGGTGACACGCCAGGACATTCTGGCTCAACTGCATTTGGAAAAGGCTCGAGTGTTTATATCTTCGTTCGACCGTCCCAATCTTAGCCTTGACGTGCGTAGGGGGTTAAACGCAAGAGACAAACAGCGGGCCATTCTGGACATTGTGGCCCGTCACCGCGACGAATGTGGCATCATCTATTGTTTGAGTCGAAAGAATGCAGAGACGGTTGCAAGCTATCTTTCTGGACACTCGATAGCAGTGGCAGTCTATCATGCTGGACTAACTACTGAGGAACGTGACCGGGCTCAGGACGATTTCGTAAACGATCGTGTTCAGGTGGTCTGCGCAACCATAGCCTTTGGCATGGGCATAAACAAGAGTAATGTGCGTTTTGTAGTTCATTACAATTTGCCAAAGAGCATTGAGAACTTCTATCAGGAAATTGGTCGGGCCGGACGTGATGGGCTACAGAGTGAGACGGTGCTTTTCTATAACGTACAGGATATCATTCAGTTGTCGCATTTTGCGAAAGAAAGTGGACAGGCGTCTGTCAATATGGAACGCTTGGATAGGATGCGTGAATATGCCGAGGCCGACGTTTGTCGCCGTCGCATTCTTCTCAATTATTTTGGTGAGCAGTCGGCAAACGATTGTGGCAATTGTGACGTCTGCCAACATCCGCCTCGTCGGTTCGATGGTACGGTGTTGGTTCAGAAGGCACTGAGTGCTGTTGCCCGTGTGCGACAGCAAGCCACACTTCGTGTAATCTCGGACATACTTCATGGTAACTTCTCTGCCGAAGTCAAGTCGCATGGTTATGACCGGCTTCCGACGTTTGCCGTTGGGCGTGATGTGCCCTTGCGCGACTGGAACGACTACCTGTTGCAGATGATTCAGCTGGGGTATCTGGAAATTGCATACGACGAGCAGAACCACTTGCGCATTACTGCACAGGGAGCCGATGTGTTGTATGGTAGGGCTACGGCTCGGCTGGCTGTGATTCGTCGTGAGGATGTTGTCCCTGCACTGACACGACGTCATGGACCAAGGACATCGCCCATTGTCTTTGACCAGCCCTTGGACAGCATGAGTGGGACGGAGAGTCGCGAACTCTTCGAGAGGCTCCGTCAGTTACGTGCTCAGTTGGCCAAGGAACAGGGCTTCCCGCCCTATATTGTCCTGAGCGACAAGGTGCTTCATCTGTTGGCTACCATGCGTCCGACAACGGTTGAGGCTTTTGGTCAGGTCAGCGGTATCGGTGAGTTCAAACGATTGAAATATGGTCCCCGATTTGTGCAGGCCATTAATGACTATTTGTCATAGCGTACAGTTCTTCCTCCTCGGCTTTTAGCTGTTCTTGGCATTTTTTGTGATTGGTCAGGGCGATTTGCTGTTCGGCGAGCTGCATCAGCACGTCTTGCCGTTGTTTCTCCAGCTGCTTTTGTTGGGCGATTAACGATTCCAGCACATCTTGCCCCTCAGTATTGGGCGTTCGGCAACTCTCGGCTTGCAGGGCAATGATAGCGCTTCTGAGATTATCCACGCGCGCCTGTTCCAGCATGGCTTCGATACGGGTGCTTCGTATCTGCTCTCGACAGATGTTCCAGTCCTTCTCCTTCGATAGGGCTTGTTCCAGTTCTGCATATTGCACGGGAGGATGGTTGGCGTTGAACTTCCGTATCCATATATCGAGTTGTGACTTAGCAGCGATTACGTTTTCGTCCAAACTCCCTCCATGAGCCTCCAGTTCCTGTTGACGGCCCTGCAGTGTGGAAAGTGATTGTGCGGCTTTCAGGATTTCATCACGCTGTGCCGAACAGTCTTGGTTGGCTTGCAATAAAGCCTGGAAGTATTTGTCGTAGTATGTCTTCACTTCCATATTCCCCAACATGCTTTCGTAGTTTTTCTCGCCCTCCTTGCGAACACGGGATCTCTGTTCGTCGATGTTGTGTAGCAATATGGCCAGTGCATCGAGATAGGCTGCTGCGCTTTGTTTTTCAGCCAATAGTACTTTCTGCATTTCCAACTGGTGCGTATATTGCGGAATCTCTTCGTTCAGTTGCTTCCACTGTTCCGTCATCTGCTCAATGCGCATTTGCAGGCTTTCGTTGTTGTGTTGCCATTCAGCGTACCATTCGTGGATGGTGATTAGACTGCCGAGGCGTTCGTACAGACGTGAGTATTGCTCTTGGCGTTCGGCGCGCATTTTCCGAGTGCGTTCCGTATTGCGAGCCAACACTTGGCATCCCGTGTTGACTTCATTCAGTCGCGCTGTCAGGTCGTTGCGTTGCAGTTCCTTTTGAGTAAGCTTCTCAGAGATTTCGTTGATTCTTGTCTGGTGGTAGTTGTATTCGTTCAGTTCGTTTTGTGCATCGTCGGCATCGTGAGCTGTATTTTGCAGCAGTTGGCGAAGCATGGCGGTGCGTGCATCCATGTTGGTGCTCGGCGAACATTCTGCAAACGTGCGATCCAGTGAAGCAAATACGCTCCATTCCCTGACATCCTCCATTTGGCGTTGCCGCAGTCGCGACAGAGTTTCCTCCTCTACGTCCCTTCGGGCTGTTTCGGCTGCCTGCTGAATCTGGAGTTGGTACAGTTGTTCTTCTTGCGAGATAAGCTCGGCCTGTAAGAGTTCAAAGTCCGTGCGCAATTCGCTGATGAGTTTGCTCTGTTCCAGCATGGTGTCGCTGTGGTATGGGTGGTGTGTGGCTCCACATACGGTGCAACTGACACCCTCCTGCAGGTCGCCGCGTAGTTGGATGACGTTTTGGCTTTTGCTCAGCGTCAGCGTGTATTCCTTATCGTGGCACAACTGCCTCATGGGCACGATTTTGTTTTCCAGGTTGCTGATATTCAGTTTCAGGTTGTCCAGATTGAGGCGAAGACGGTTTACGGTCTGTGTCTTTTCCTCTATTAGTTGGTAGCCCGACTGGATGCGGTTCCATAGCGACTGGGCCGCCAAGAGCATTTGGCGTCGGCTCTTAAGTTGCATGGCGCGTTCCTGCAGTGAGTAGCTGCTGCGGCCCAAATTCTGTTGGCGGTGTATGTTGAGTTCTTCGTTCAGCGATTTTATTTCCCCTTCTACGCTTTGATATTCGGCGAATACGCGTCCGAGCATATCGTTCTCCTCCTGCTGTCGGCGATTTTCATCGTTCTGTACGCGTGAGAGTTGCTCCTGCTCCATTTTTATTTCGCTTAGCCGTTTCAGCAGCGTAACGACCATTCCGCAATTTTCCAGCAGATTCTGATGGGGCTCCATTGCCTGGCGTTTTGCGTGTTGTTGGCTTATCTTCTCGCTCAGTTTCTTGATTTCCTCCTCGATTTCGCCCGTCTCTTGTTCCAGTCCCATCTTCTGCTGCTTAATGGAGTCAGTCAGCTCTTTCGTATCTCTTGCGTCCAAGTCCAGTATGGTGCGTTCGCCCAGTATGCGAGATGCATCGGCCATCGTGTCGCGCACCTGCGTCATTTGTTTGGTGGCCTCGCTGCATTTGTTGTTCAGCTGACTCAGCATTTTCTGTCGTTCGCTCACGGTTTGCTGTGCCTCCTCCAGTAGGGGGACCAGCAGACTTTGTGCCTGTTTGTTGGTTCGGGCCATTTCCTCCAATAGCGACATTCGCAGGAAGGGGTATTGTATGGTCTCAAAGGTTTCGAAGCGATTCAGTTCGCGTTCTTCGTTGGCCAGCATGGCCAATCGTTTGTTCACTTCATACAGTCGGTTGCGATGTTCCGTCAGTTCGTGATTCTTCTCGTTGAAACGATTCGTCCAGTCCCGCTGGTTGTTGAGCTGTTGCAGCGAAGCCTCTATATTCCTCAGTTTTGTCTCTGCCAGTTGTCGGGCATCCTCGATGCGTGTCTGTTGTTGTGGGGTGAGCAGGGCGCTGGCTATGGTCTGTCTGTGCGCTTCGGCTCGGGCCACTTGTTTCATCCAGCGTAGCATCTCATCGGGTATGTTTTCGCCAAAGTGTGTTTGCCACCATTGTCGCACGCGCTCCTCTGTGGTCAGTTTTTCCTGGGGCAGTTTTGTGGGCTCCTGCAGTGTTTGTTCTGCAGTGGGTGTGTATTCCTGCTGCGGCGCAGTTTCTTTCGTCTTATTCTTGTAGAACAGGTTCATGATGCATACAATCTTTGTATTTTACGTACAAAGATATGAATAAATTAAAGATTAAAAATTAAAAATTAAAAATTTTCACTAACTTTGCAGCGTTTTTCAAGAAACAAGTATAATAATGGCACAAAAACCAAGCATACCCAAGGGCACACGCGACTTCGGTCCGGTGGAAATGGCTCGTAGAAACTACATTTTCGACACCATTCGCGGTGTCTATGCGCTGTATGGATTTCAGCAGATAGAGACTCCTGCAATGGAGAACCTCTCGACGCTGATGGGCAAGTATGGCGAGGAGGGCGACAAACTCCTCTTTAAGATTCTGAATAGTGGTGATTTCACGCGAGGTGTGGACTTCAGCGACGGTTCCGAACATCTGGGTCGTCTGGCGGCGCAACTTTGTGAGAAGGGCCTGCGCTACGACCTCACCGTACCCTTTGCCCGCTATGTGGTGCAGCATCGCGAGGAACTGACCTTGCCGTTCCGTCGCTATCAGATTCAGCCCGTATGGCGTGCCGACCGTCCGCAGAAAGGGCGTTATCGCGAGTTCTACCAGTGCGATGCCGATGTAGTGGGCAGCGATTCGTTGCTGAACGAGGTGGAGCTGATGCAGATTGTAGATACCGTGTTCCAGCGTTTCGGTATTCGGGTGTGCATCAAGATTAACAATCGTAAGATACTGACGGGCATAGCCGAGATGATAGGCCAGGCCGATAAGATTGTGGACATCACCGTAGCTATCGACAAACTGGACAAGATAGGTCTGGACAACGTGAATGCCGAATTGCGCGAAAACGGTCTGCCCGAGGAGGCCATCGAAAAGCTTCAGCCCATCATTCAGCTCAGTGGTTCCAACGACGAGAAACTGGCTACGATGCGCGAGGTGCTGAAGGAGAGCGAAACGGGGCTGAAGGGTATCGACGAAATTGCCTACGTTCTCTCTCAACTCTCAACTCTCAACTCTCAACTCGAATTTGATTTGACCCTCGCCCGCGGCCTGAACTACTACACGGGTTGCATCTTCGAAGTGAAGGCTTTGGATGTGGAAATAGGCAGCATTACGGGCGGTGGACGCTACGACAATCTGACGGGCATCTTCGGAATGCCTGGGCTGAGTGGCGTGGGCATCAGCTTCGGAGCCGATCGCATTTATGACGTGCTGAACCAGCTCGATTTGTATCCTGAAGCTGTGACCACCCAGACACAACTGCTCTTCATCAACTTCGGTGAGGCTGAGGCCGCATATTGTCTGCCCATTTTGGCCGAGGCTCGTGCGGCAGGCATCCGGTGCGAGATTTATCCCGATGCCTCGAAGATGAAGAAGCAGATGCAGTATGCCAATCAGAAACAGATTCCCTACGTGGCTCTTGTCGGCGAGAACGAAATGAAGGAGGGCAAGCTCACGCTGAAGAACATGGAGACGGGCGAACAGCAACTGCTCACACCCCAGGAACTGCTTGGGGTTATACTTTAACGAAGATTTTGTACCGCCACAGCGTCCAGGCGACGATGGCTATCAGGCTGTCGAAGAGTAGGGCATAGCATAGCGAGGCCATGCGCGGGTCAAACCCACCCGATAGCATGGCCTCGTATATTGTATGGTTTGCTCCAAAATGGCTTACGACGGGGGCCAACATCTCGCTCAGCACATACAGGAAAAAGGCGTTCATGCCGAACATCTGGAACAGCCGGCACCAGCGATTGTTGCCCTCCATGTCGACCAACCAGACGAGCATGAGCAGCAACAGCGTGGCCAGTCCGCAGGTGACGAGCACGTACGAGGGCGACCAGATGCGCTTGTTCAGAGGCAACCATAGCGAGAGGGCGAGTCCCACGAAAAACATGGCTGCGCCTATGAACTTTAGTGATTTCAGGGACCTTAACGACTCTGAGGCTCCCAACCCTCTGCCCACCAGCACACCTATCAGCGTGTGGGCAATGGAGGGGATGGTGCCCAGCAGTCCTTCGGGGTCGATGGGGCTTTTATGGTAGAGATGGGCCTGACCCACCAGCCATCGGTCTGCACGACAGAGCACGTTCGTCTCGTCGGGCGAGTACCCATGTCCAAAGTAGAGTAGGGCAGCATAACCGGCCAGAAGGGCAGCGATGCAGTAGACGAGGCGTTGAGGCTTGACGTACAGGACCAGGAGGGCGGCGGCACAGTAGCAGAGCGCAATGCGTTGCAGGACGCCCCACAGGCGCACTTCGTGCCAAAAGGCCCATTGCCCGTCGAGCAGCATGTCCCAGACGTGTAGCAACACGCCCACGAGGAAGAGCCTGATGGTTCGGCTGACGATTTTCTGTGGAGTCAGACGCTTGTGGGCCAGCCAGACCGACACGCCCACCATGAAGAGGAAGAAGGGGAAGACCAGGTCGCACAGCGTCAGCCCGTCCCATTTGCTATGTTGGAGCTCGGTGAACTGCTCGTGCCCCACACCGTTGTTGACGAGTATCATCAGGAATACCGTCAACCCACGCATCACGTCCAAACTTACTAACCGCCTCACCATTTCTTCATTCTTTCATTCCTCCCAATATCTCTTTCGCCACGTCGATGGGGTTGCCTTCGGGCACTGGCGAATACGCCGTGTGGTCCAGCGTCCAGGGTTCCTCCATCGCGTACCAGTCGACTCCGACGGCCGGATTCCCCTTCTGCGATACGTATGAGTTGCCAACGGCCAGCATGGGCAGTCGACCGTCTAGCTCGTCCTGGAGGATGCCGAAGAAGTGGCGCCAGCGTGGATAGTAGAAGTCGTGCAGAATGCCCTGCCACTCCTTGTGGGCATAGTCGCGCAGACGTCCGTCGTCGGCACACGCACGGTTGCCCCAGGTGGTTATCTGCACGCGCGCGTTCCATTCGTATAGGTCGCTTTCCGTCTTGTTGTTTCCCAGACTTCGTGCCTGCTGGAGCCAGTTGCCCACACGGAATTCCCTCCGTGTGCCCAGCAGTCGGTCTTGGGCCAGCAGCAGCCGCAGGAATTCCTCGCTGCCCTGCCTAAAGGCACGTTTGTCGCAACTCTTGAAGTCGGCAATCGTACGGTGGTAGACGATGCGTCCGCGGTCGGCCAGCGCTTGTCGGCAGATGTCCACGAGGTCATACTCGAAGTTGTTGTCGCCTCGGAACTGGTCGGCCACCGAGAGCATCAGCCGGGCGGCCTCCCAGGTCGTGGTGGGGTCGTAGTAGTTCACCATTTTGCTCCACGACGACACCTGGAAGCACTCCATTCCGGGTCGGGCGCAGAAGATGCTCTCGTGCGTTCCCTGCTGGTAGTTGCCGAAGGGGGCGTTGTAGATGCCGTCGGCCAGTATCTTCCAGACCTGTTGCAGGGTAGCGTTGTCCTTGCCGTAGCGGGCTTTCACGTAGTCGTGCAGCCAGGCTTCCTTGGTGGGGATGTCCGTCAGCCAAGGCAGTTCCGACATCATCTCGAACATCACGGGGTTGTTCTCCGAGCCCTCCATCGTCAGTCCCCAGCCCACGAGGTGTTTGGCCATGGGGTTGGTGCGTGTCTCCCGGAAGTTGTTGAGCAGGAGGTCCATGCGCCCGTGCAGGCCCACGTTGCCTCCGAAGTTCTCCAGCAGGCAGAATATCCAATCATGGTCGCCATACCCCTTCTCACGGTAGTATCGGCTGGGTATGCCCCACATGGGCGAGCACTCGCTGAAGAGGTCCAGCACGATGACCTCGCCCGCAGGCAGCGCGTCGAGCATGGCGGGCAGCGGGTTGGCTCCCCAGCCCTGAATCACCCACTTGGCCTTGGGCACAGCCTGCTTCATGGTTGCCAGTATGTGGCGGCCCATCTCGCCGATGTCCACACCCTGGGGCAGACTGCCCTCGTGGAAGGGGTCCATGCTGTAGTATTCGGCTTCGCCGTAGAGTTTCTTGGTCTCTTCGTAGAACATTCGTGCATATTTCGCAAACTGCTCGTCGTTGGGCAGTAGGATGCTGGGCCTGACGTATTTGTTCCAGTACTGCTTGGGGGCATCGCTCAGGAACGAGGGTATCATGCCGCAGTAGCCGGGCAGTACGGGCTTCATGCCGTATTCGCTCATGCGTTGCAGGATCTGCTTCTGCAGTTTCTCCTGCTGTCCGTACCAGCTCTGGGGCAGCGGGCCTCCCCAGCCCTCCAGGTTGTTCATCTCCCACCAGGCAAAGAAGGCCGGACCGGGGATGAACTTGGCCACATCCTCCTCGCTGTAGCCCAGTCGGAGCAGGATGTTGCGCCAGACGCATTCGTGGCCCACAGCAGCCAGGGGCATGTTGATGCCGTGCAGCGCCATCCAGTCCAGTTCCGTCTGCCAGCGTTCCCAGTCCCAGAAGGCCATCGTGTAGGAGTAGGTGCAGTAGTTGAAGTCGTAGCGCAGCTGCAGGCTGGTCTCGTGCCTTTCGCGTTGTTTCACGGCCGGCAGGGTAGGGGGCAGCGTGGCCTTCATCTGGTTCCAGGTCAGGTGTATGCCGCAGTGGTGCTTCAGGTACCAGTTCAGTCCCGTGGCGATGTTCACCCACGAGTTGCCCCGGATGACGGGCTTGCCTCCCCGTTGGTCCAGCTCGAAGAAGTCGACGTCGCCCTTCTTCTTCTCGATGATGAACTTCCGGCTCGCCCCCTTGTCGATGCGTTCCAGCAGTCCGTCGATGGGGGTAGCGAAAATGAGAAGATGAGAAAATGAGAAAATTAGTAGTAGTGCAATGCGTTTCATGGTTTATAGGTTTAATTTGCCAACAAAGATACGAATAAGTGAGCGAAATGCCAAAAATATTTGAGCATTTCCGAGCGAGAGTATCTTCGAGACAAGTCTCAAAGATACGAATAAGTGAGCGAAATGCCAAATAAATTCGACCGAAGGTCAAAATTCTTATTGCAAAAGACCCGTACACCATGCAGGCCGTCGTCCGTGAGGATTGTGGCCTTTTTTTGAATTCGCTACTCACTAATGCAACATTGTAACATGTAACATTGTAACATTAAGGGGGATTCAATAGGTGAAAATCAGAGGAGGATTACAAACTATAAGAATATAGTATACTATTATATATTATATAATAGACCATATCCACCAGCCATGTGGGTTACGCTTAATGTTACAATGTTACATGTTACATTGTTACATTTAGCCCTGTCCCCCGTGTGTCACTTATTACAAACTTTTTCAATTATAATGTGTTGTATATCAGTGCGCTGTGACACCGATACCGAGCAATTCTCAAACAAAACGCTAAAACACTTGATTCCGCCTCGGAAATGTTGTACCTTTGTATTGTGATTAAGGAATCACATTGGTAATGTGAGTGCACGCGCGTTACTAAGACGAGAACCGAAACATTAGTATTAATTAATTGAAGTTAAAAGAAGTTATTAACCTAATCATCAAAGAAAAAAAACTATGGCAAACAAGACTATCGGAATCCTGAAGTATTCGAAGGTGGCACGCCTGTCGAAACCCAATGACAA
>CAJOJA010000032.1 GCA_905234735.1 uncultured Bacteroidaceae bacterium
AAGAGGTCTTTTCCCTAACCACTATGCAGTATGACACTGCAGCGTGACGGGCTTATGACCAGTGTTAATATTTTAAGATCAAATTTACCGAACTATTGATATGTATTGAATGAATGAGCGGGAAGGGTCATGTTCAGGAACTTCTTTCCGAGCCGGAAAACGTGTCCCTGCTCCTCTCCTGCGGTGGTCAGTACCGGCTCTGCGGCAGCCCGTCCGCTGAGCGTTGCCTTCGACTTCTGCCACTCGCGGCCTTTCGTCTTCTCAGGCATCGGCAAAGACGCGGCCGTCGTCGAGGGTGATCTGGAGTTTGGTGTACTCGCTGTGGAAGTGGTGCTCCAGGCGGTCGATGTAGCGGGCGGACTCCCACTGGCACATGGGCAGGTCGTGGAGCAGGTAGTTGCCGCAGGCCTCTGGTTGTGTGGCGGGAACCTCGGTCTGGGTGAGTATCCATCGGAGGCAGTCGAGCGTCAGGCGCCGCATGTCGTGGACGGAGTAGGTGCCCGTCATGACGATGTACATGCCTGTGAGGCATCCCATGGGGCCTACGTAGACTACGTCGTCCTTTGCACAGCTGTTGCGGAACCAGGTGGCCATCAGGTGTTCCAGACTGTGCATGGCGGCGGGGGCCACGGCGGGTTCGCGGTTGGGTTCAGTGATGCGCAGGTCGAAGGTGGTGAAGCCCTTGTCCTGGCGCGAGATGTATATGCCGGGCTTCAGTCGGGTGTGGTCGATGGTAAAGCTCTGTATGACTTCCATGATGTGTATCGTTTTGTGGGTGTTACGATGTCTTTTCTGGTGCAAAGATACGGATTTTATCGTCAACTTTGCTGAAAAGCAGAGAAAAAAGTGTGGAAGAATTGGCTATGTCGGGGGAAAATCGTAAATTTGCAAGGATAAAGCGCATGATGAAGGAACAGGAAATCATACTGAGCGAGCATCTTGAGCAGACGCTGTCGGAGACTGTCGGCAAGGTGGACTGCGACCGCCTGTTTGTGCTCACCGACGAGACCACCCTGCGGCTGTGCTGGCCATTGGTGGGCGGCTTGGCCTGTATGCAGGAGGCACAGATGATAACCATCAGGGCCACAGACGAGAACAAGACGCTGGACTCGCTGGCCCACGTCTGGACGGCTCTGCAACAGGGCGGGGCCACGCGCCACTCGCTGCTGGTCTGCCTGGGCGGCGGCATGGTGACGGACCTGGGCGGCTTTGCGGCATCCACGTTCAAACGCGGCATTGCCTACATCAATGTGCCCACGACGCTGCTTGCAATGGTGGACGCCTCGGTGGGCGGAAAGACGGGCATCAACTTTGGTGGACTGAAGAACGAGGTGGGCGTGTTCAACCCGGCACGGACGGTGGTCCTGGATACCGAGTTCCTGCGCACGCTGGACTACGAGAATCTGGCTTCGGGCTATGCCGAGATGCTGAAGCACGGTCTGATAAGCAATGTGGAGAATTGGGCCGAGCTGTTGCGCTTCGACCTGCACCGCGTGGACTATCGGGCACTGGGCCAACTGGTGGCCAAGAGTGTGGCCATAAAGGAGCGCATCGTGGGGGAGGACCCTCTGGAGCATGGCATCCGCAAGGCACTGAACCTGGGGCACACCGTGGGCCACGCCTTCGAGTCGCTGGCCATGATGGAGAACCGGACCGTGCTGCACGGCTATGCCGTAGCCTGGGGGCTGGTGTGCGAACTGTACCTGAGTGCCAAACGCACGGGTTTCCCCACGGACCGGATGCACCAGACGGCGCAGTTCGTGCGCGAAACATACGGCACGTTTGCCTTCACTTGCAAACACTACGACCGGCTCTACGAACTGATGACGCACGACAAGAAGAACACGGCCGGGCAGGTGAACTTCACGCTGCTGGGCAACGTGGGCGACATTCGCATCAACCAGACCGCCACGCGGGAGGAAATCATGGAAATGCTGGACTACTATAGGGAGAGTTGAAAGTTGAAATTTAAACAATAACTAATATTTTTATTAACTTAAATTTATTTACGGATGAGAAAACTACTACTAAGTTTGATGGCCGCAATCGTGAGTCTGGCCGCAAATGCGCAGTGGACGAAGCCTGTTCCCAAGGGACAGCCTCTGGAAACGAGCGCAAAGTGTTATCTGTACAACGTGGATGCCGACGCATTCTTGTGCGGAGCTAACGACTGGGGCACCCGCGCCAGTGTGAAGCCCATGCACGGCCACTTGATTTGGCTCGAGAAGTTCGAGTTTGAAGGCCAGCCTTGGGACGAAAAGTCCTACTTCATCTGGAATGCCATCGAAGACGGCGGCATGAAGGGTAAGGATGGTGTCATGTTCATGAGCGACGCCTCGAACTTCTGGGTAGACCGCGAAGTGACAAGCGAGGATGCCAAGCAGTTTGGCGCATTCGTGTTCGTGGACCAGGGCGACAACATCTATAAGTTCCAGCCCGTGTATGATTCGGAACACTTTATCGGCATGATGCCCGTGAAGAACGACAACCGCCTGTACCTGAACCTGGAGGAACTGGACACCCAGTTCCAGCCCGACCAGTACTACACGCGCTGGCTGTTCGTGTCGGCCGAGAGCCTGGAGGCCTACAAGAGCGACGTGCAGCGCTACAACTTGGCCATTGCCTTGGGCGCTGCTATTGAGCAGGCTGAGAAGGATGCTCCGAATGCAGACCTCGCTGCCGTGAAGGCTGTCTACAACGACACCAACAGCACATGGGAGCAACTGAATGCCGCCTATCATCGTCTGGCAGCCTTGGTGGCTGGTCCGGCATCAGAGGTGGACATGACAGAAGTATTCGTCGTGAACTCCACGTATGTGAACAACAACAACGACGGCTGGAGTGGCGACGCCCCTGACTTCCAACTCTTCGGTAATGCCGAAAAATGGAACAACAAGGTCAACCACTATCAGGAATTGAAAGGACTTCCCGAGGGCGTATATCGTGTTCAGGTGACGGGCTACTACCGTTCGGGTTCGAACGAAGTGGATGCCCTGAACTACGACAAGGTGCTCACCTCGGTGGGCGAACAGGATTTCCAGCACCTGAAACTCTATGCCACCAGTGAACTGTGCTCTGCTGAGCGCGCCCTGCCCCTGCAGAACTCAGGTGCTTCGGAAGAGGCCCTGGAGGGTTCGACCGGCACGGCAAAGACCAAGCACGGCTATGTGCCCAACAACATGGAGACGGCAGCCGTCTACACCGCTGCTGGACAGTATGCTCCGACCTCGGTCTACGCCTTTGTCAACGACGGCAAACTGACTATTGGTCTGCACAAGACGGAGACCGTCGGCGACGACTGGTCGCTGTGGGACGACTGGAAACTGGCCTACTCGGGTAAATCCGATGCCGCCTACGTTTCTGCCGCCTCCCACATCTACGAGAACGACGTAGACCTGGAGTCGCTCATTAATGCCGGCGAGGATGTGTACTACCAGCATTCGGCCTATGATTCCTATCTGGCAGCCAAGAAGGCTATGCTCGGAGCCGCTACGGCTGACGAGGTGGTATCTGCCATACCTGAGTATAAGACGTGGTACGACGAGTTGCGCACCAGCATCAATGTCTACGCTGAATTTTTCAAGGTGTTCAGCGAGGCTAAGGCTTGGCTCGAGGACAAGAACAGCGACTCTGACGAGGTGGCCCTGCTGGCCGATTATCTGAGCACCGATGCCGATGAGGGCTTCAACAACAGAGGTAGTGGCGACTATATCCTGAACAATGGTACACTTGATGCTTGGGATTTGTCGGGCGAGATCGAATACCTGAAAGCTATTTGGAGCAATGCTATGGCCAACAGTATGGCAGACGGCGACGACTGCACAGCTATGCTGAAGAACCCAAACTTCGCTGACATCACTGGTTGGAACTATGGTGACAACGTGACGCTGGCTATCGACAATCAGCAGCTGATGCAGGGCTGGAACGTAATATTTGACGTTTACCAGGAACTGGCTGGTCTGCAGAACGGTCTGTACGAACTGAGCTACAATGGTCTGTTCCGCCCCACGCAAGCTGGTGCTTCTCAGGAGGAACTGGCCGAGAAGGCCAAGGCTTTTGCCTACATCAACAACTACGAGACCCGTATCCCGGGCATTCTGGACGACCTCTCGGAGGAAGCCATCGCTGGTGACGACGCCAACTATCAGGGCCAGGGCTTCGGTCCCAACAGCGCAACGGGTGCTGCCGCCCACTTCCAGGCCGGTAAGTATGCCGCTCGCGCCTACGGTCTTGTTACCGACGGCACCATGCGCATCGGCTTCAAGAACAACCTGCGCACCGACGACAACTGCGTGGCTTGGGTAGGTCCCGTGAAACTCATCTTCCGCTCGAAGAATGCCGATGCCTTGAAGGAGGTCATCGATAATACCATCGTTATCGTGAATGAGAAGCTGGGACTGTACTGCGGTAAGCCTGAGTTGGATGCCATGAGCGATGCTGCTACGTTTGCTTCAACGTGCGAGGATAAAGACCTCTTCCAGGCTCTAATTACCATGAAGGAGACCATTGAAGCCGTTGACCTCAGCACAGAGGCTTATAAAAAGCTGCTGGATGCTTTGTTCAACCTTGATCAGGCCATCCTGGGCAACGAGAAGGCCAGCATAGTCGTTATCAACCAGGCTAAAGCCCTCTTCAACGAGGCTGAGGCTGCCTATCGTGCACAATCGTACAATATGGATGAGGCTTGGGAGATGACGGACCAATTGAATGCTATGGTAGTTAGCATCCTGTTCCCCGACGAGAATGCGAGCGAGGAAGAACCTGTGGACTACACTTCTGTTATCGTGAACCCGACGTTCGATCCCGACCGTGGCTCGAAGGACGACCAGAAGATAGAAGGTTGGACCACAACAGCCATGAACGGCTATAAGCAGTATACCGTTTCGTATAACCGTGCTGCCTTTGAGTTGAACCAGAAACTGACGGGTCTGCCCAAGGGTAAGTATAAGGTGA
Source organism: uncultured Bacteroidaceae bacterium (assembly GCA_905234735.1). Lineage (GTDB taxonomy): Bacteria > Bacteroidota > Bacteroidia > Bacteroidales > Bacteroidaceae > Physcousia. The sequence goes on from CAJOJA010000032.1 coordinate 4,954, forward strand.
AGGTACACACCTACTACCGTGCCGGTTACTGGGATGAGGAAGAGGCCCGCGTGAAGAATGGTGAGGAAACCCACCTGACCACGTTGTATGCCCAGACCTCGGCTGAGAAGTTTGAGACGAAGGTGAAGAACCTCTACGAGGATGCTGCTGATACAGACCTGGGTGTAAATTGCTATACCTTAGGTAATGGCAAGTATGCTCCCGACGGCACTACACCTACGGCAGCCTTCTTCGCTGCAGGTTACTATATGAACGAACTCACCTTCACTGTTCCTGAAGACGGCGAGGTGACTATCGGTCTGTCGAAGACGGAGGTTCTGCCCAATGACTATGAAGTTGTAGGTGCATGGGAACTCTGGTACATGGGCGACGTGAAGGCCAGCGAGGAGAATCCTGTTGACTATAGCTCTATTATTGTGAACCCGACGTTCGATCCCGACCGTGGCTCGAAGGACGACCAGAAGATAGAAGGCTGGACCACAACGGCCATGAACGGCTATAAGCAGTACACCGTTTCGTACAATCGTGCTGCCTTCGAGTTGAACCAGAAACTGACGGGTCTGCCCAAGGGTAAGTACATGGTAACCGTACACACCTACTATCGTGCTGGTTACTGGGATGAGGAAGAGGCCCGCGTGAAGAATGGTGAGGAAACCCACCTGACCACGTTGTATGCCCAGACCTCGGCTGAGAAGTTTGAGACGATGGTGAAGAACCTCTACGAGGATGCTGCTGATACAGACCTGGGTGTAAATTGCTATACCTTAGGTAATGGCAAGTATGCCCCTGACGGCACAACGCCTACGGCTGCTTTCTTCGCTGCAGGTTACTATCTGAACGAGTTGCGCTTCACCGTTCCTGAGGATGGTGAGGTCACCATCGGTCTGTCGAAGACGGAGACCCTTGCTAACGACTACGAGGTTGTGGGCGAGTGGAAGCTCTGGTACATGGGTGATGAGGAATGGGGTATTGGTGAAGAGCAAGACATGTCGTCGCTCATCGTTAACAATACGTTCGATCCCGACCGTGGTTCGAAGGACGATCAGAAGATTGAGGGTTGGACTACGTCCCCGATGAACGGCTACAAGCAGTACACCGTTTCGTACAACCGTGCCGATATTGACCTGTATCAGGACCTCTCGGGCCTGCGTGAAGGTACGTATAAGGTAACGGTACACACCTATTACCGTGCTGGTTACTGGGACGAGGAAGAGGCTCGCGTGAAGAACGGTGAGGAAACCCACCTGACCACCCTGTACGCCCAGACGAGTGACGACACTTTCGAGACGAAGGTAAAGAACCTGTACGAGGATGCTACCGACGAACCCATTGAGGGCGTGAACTGCTATACCCTGGGTAATGGCAAGTATGCCCCCGACGGCACAACGCCTACGGCAGCCTACTTTGCAGCAGGTTACTACCTGAACGAACTGCCCTTCTATGTTGGCACTGACGGTAAGGTTCGTATCGGTCTGTCGAAGACCGTGATTCTGCCCAACGACTACGAGGTAGTTGGTGCATGGAACCTCTACTACTACGGCAGTGGCTACCATGTTGACGAACTGAACGGTGGTGGCGAGGATGCTATCCAGTCAGCCGAAGTCCAGGTGGCTATGCCCGTGGGCATCTACTCGCTGAACGGCACGCGCCTGTCGGTTCCCCAGCGCGGTATCAACATCATCCGCATGGCTGACGGTACTGTTAAAAAGATTATGATTAAGTAATTATGAAAAGAAATCTCTTAACACTTGCAGCCCTACTCTTGACAGTGGGGCTGCAAGCCCAAAAGGCAAAGCGAAGCGGGAACCCCATCCTGCCCGAGTTTCACGCCGACCCCGAGGTGCTCTACTCGAACCAGACGGGCAAGTTCTACATCTACTCTACCACCGACGGTGCTGCGGGGTGGGGCGGCTACTACTTCACCGTCTTCTCGAGCAAGGACCTGACAGACTGGCAGCACGAGGGCATCATGCTCGACCTGGGTACCAGTCAGGTGCCCTGGGCCACAGGTAATGCCTGGGCTCCGTGTATCATCGAACGCAAAACGGACAATGGCTGGAAGTATTATTTCTACTACAGCGGACACGACCGTGAGCGCAACCGCAAGTCGATAGGCGTGGCCGTGGCCGACAGTCCCACGGGCCCCTTCGTGGATTATGGCAAGCCCATCATCACCGACGAGGACCGTCCGCGTGAGGCGCATGGCGGTCAGGCCATCGATGTGGATGTATTCCAGGACCCCGTGAGCGGTAAGTTCTACCTCTATTGGGGCAACGGCTTCATGGCCGGAGCCGAGCTGAACGACGACATGATGTCGGTGAAGAAGGAGACCGTTACCCACCTCACTCCCCAGGGCGGCAGTCTGAAGGACTATGCTTTCCGCGAGGGTGCCTACGTCTTCTATCGCAACGGCAAGTACTATTTCCACTGGAGCGTGGACGATACGGGTTCGCCCAACTACCACGTGGCCTACGGCACCAGCGATTCACCGCTCGGTCCTATCAAGGTTGCCGACGAACCCATTGTTCTCATTCAGGACCCCGAGAAGGAAATCTATGGTCCGGCTCATAACAGTGTGGTGCAGATTCCCGGTCGCGACGAATGGTACATCGTCTATCACCGCATTAACAAGAACTACCTGCTGCCCACGCCCAACGGACCGGGCTTCCACCGTCAGGTGTGCATCGACCGCATGGAGTTCAACTCCGACGGCACCATCCGTCGCGTAGTTCCTACCCGCGAAGGCGTGGCTCCGGTAAAGGTTAAGAAACCTAAAAAATAGTCCTGCCGGTTAAACTTGCGTCGTCTGTGCGGTCATATATGCAGAGATTGAGAACGAGATGTTTGACTACTAAAACGAGAGAACGATGAAAAAGACAATCTTCCTAACGCTGATGCTGGCTCTGGTGAGCCTGGGCACAATGGCTATGTCGAGAAGCAAAGTGCGCAACCACGCCCGTTACCTGACCGACCGCATGGCCTACGAACTGGACTTCACACCGATGCAGTACGACGATTGCTACGAAATCAATTACGACTTCATCTATCGTGTGGCCTACCTGATGGACGACGTTGTGCGCGGCTACTACGATGCTATCGATGACTACTACCGCTATCTCGACTATCGTAACGACGACTTGCGCTACATTATGACTTCCAGCCAGTATATCCGCTTCTTGTCGCGCGACTATTTCTATCGTCCCATCTACACGACGAGTCACGGTTGGGATTTCCGCATCTACACGACCTACAGCAACCGTTCGTTCTTTTACTTCGATGCACCCACCGTCTTCCACGACTATCGCGGCGGCCACAGCCGTCAGCACTATTCGAGCGGGTACTATGCCAACCGCTACAATGCCAACGACCGCTATACGGGACACGGTGCCATCTTGAGCTCGCAGAACTTCACAACCCATCGCAAGAGCGATTTCGGCACGAACCTGCGCAACCGCGACACAAAGCCCGATTACAACAACTACGGCAATCGCAACAGCTCGAACCGCACCGCCGACCCGCGCTATCGCGACAACAGCGGCAACCGCAACACACCGCAGATAAATAACCGCTCGACGGGTGTTGAGCATCGTGGAGCCAGCACGGGCAGTACCAGCAGTCGTACCACGACACAATCCACCAGCAGCTCGCGCACGTCGCAGCCTGCCAGCAATGGCACAAGCCGTTCGGGTGGCACGTCGAGCAGCGGCGAGACTCGTGGCAACCGTTCTACCACCGGACGTTGAGTATGAGAGCAGCTGTCATTGCCCTGTTGCTGCTGACGGCAACTACGGTGCTGTCACAGACGAAAGATTCATGGAAGGTCGAGGCGGAGTCGGAAGACTCGCGTCTCGACTTTCGTCATGATACCATTGAGATTCGTACCCCGGCAGGTCTCACCCTGTGGTGGCGCCAGGAACTGACGACGCCCTGCGTTATCGAGTATGAGGCTATGGTGGTTGTGCGAGACTCCACCGACCGCCTGTCCGACCTCAACTGCTTCTGGATGGCCACTGACCCCGAATGCTTCGACGGCAGTATTTTCCGCCATCTGAAGGAGCGTCGTGGGGTCTTCAAGAATGCCTCGTCCATGCAACTCTATTATGTGGGCTATGGCGGCAACTCCAACACCACTACGCGCTTCCGTCGCTACAACGGTCGGCCCAATCCACCCCTCCTCCAAGAGTATACCGACTCGGCTCACCTGTTACAGCCCAACGTGTGGTATCGCATCCGCATCGAGACTCGCTACCAGCGTACGAGCTACTACGTCAACGACGAGTTGCTGTTCGACTATGCCGACCCTAAATCCCTGACTCGTGGTTGGTTCGGTTTCCGCACCACCTGGAGCCATTGCCTGATTCGACGTTTCCGTGCCGACTGCAATCCGGCTGATTAATTTTTTTTGCAGATTTGTCGATATTTTGCAAAAAAATGATTAGCTTTGCCATTTGGAAACATCATTTAACCTTAAAACTATACACACTATGAACATCCCTGTTGCTTTTTGGCTCGTGCCCGTGGCATCCGTCGTGGCACTGAGCATGGCGTGGTACTTCTTCCGCTCAATGATGCAGGCCGACGAAGGAACGCCCCGTATGCGTGAGATTGCCGGACACGTGCGTCGTGGTGCTATGGCCTATCTGGCCCAGCAGTACAAGGTGGTAGCCATCGTCTTCGTCGTCCTGGCTCTGCTGTTTGCCTTCATGGCCTACGGACTGCACGTGCAGAACTCCTGGGTGCCCTTCGCCTTCCTCACGGGCGGTCTGTTCTCGGGCTTGGCCGGATTCTTTGGCATGAAGACAGCCACCTACGCCTCGGCCCGTACGGCCAATGCGGCTCGTAAGAGTCTGGACGGCGGACTGAAGATAGCCTTCCGCTCGGGGGCAGTCATGGGCCTGACCGTCGTGGGTCTGGGTCTGTTGGACATCGCCCTGTGGTTTCTCATCCTGAATCGCTTCGATCACAGCGGCCTCATCTCCATCACCACCACCATGCTCACCTTCGGCATGGGTGCCTCCACGCAGGCCCTCTTTGCCCGTGTGGGCGGTGGCATCTATACGAAGGCTGCCGACGTGGGTGCTGACATTGTGGGTAAGGTCGAGGCCGACATTCCCGAGGACGACCCGCGCAATCCTGCCACCATTGCCGACAACGTGGGCGACAACGTGGGTGACGTGGCCGGTATGGGTGCCGACCTCTACGAGTCGTACTGCGGCTCCATCCTTAGCACGGCTGCCCTGGGTGCCGTAGCCTTTGCCGGTTCATCGGTCGAGGGCATGCAGTTGCGCGCTGTCATAGCTCCTATGCTCATCGCTGCTGTAGGCGTGTTCCTCAGCATTTTCGGCATTTATCTGGTTCGTACCAAGGAAGGTGCAACCATGAAGGACCTTCTTCGCTCGCTGGCCGTTGGTACCAACATTTCCGCCGTGCTGATAGCCGTTGCCACCTTCGGCATACTCTATCTGCTTGGCATCGATAACTGGCTTGGCCTGTCGTTCTCCGTCATTACGGGTCTGGCAGCCGGCGTCATCATCGGTCAGGCTACGGAATACTACACTTCGCATTCCTACAAACCCACCCAGAAGATCAGCGAAGCTGGTCTCACGGGCTCTGCCACTGTTATTATTAAAGGCATAGGCACGGGCATGATCAGTACCTGCATCCCCGTCATCACCATCGGTGTGGCCATCATGCTCAGCTATCTGTGTGCTAATGGATTCAACAGCACGATGTCTGCCGAAGCCCTCTCTCAGGGACTCTACGGCATCGGTATCGCTGCCGTGGGTATGCTCTCCACATTGGGCATCACCCTGGCTACCGACGCCTACGGCCCTATTGCCGACAACGCCGGTGGTAATGCCGAGATGAGCGAACTGGGCGAGGAAGTGCGCCATCGCACCGATGCCCTCGATGCGCTGGGCAACACCACCGCTGCTACGGGCAAGGGCTTTGCCATCGGCAGTGCTGCCCTGACCGCTCTGGCGCTGTTGGCTTCGTACATCGAAGAGGTCAAAATCGCGATGGAACGGGCCGGAATGACGCTCACCAACCTGAAGGGTGACATCATCAATGCTGCCGATGCCACCATTCCCGACTTCATGAACTACTTCCAGGTGAACCTGATGAACCCGCGCGTCCTCGTGGGTGCCTTCATCGGAGCTATGGCCGCCTTCCTGTTCTGCGGCTTGACGATGGAGGCCGTGGGACGTGCAGCCCAGAAGATGGTGGAGGAGGTGCGCCGCCAGTTCCGCGAGATCAAGGGTATCCTGGAGGGCAAGGCCACGCCCGACTATGGTCGTTGTGTGGAAATCTCCACCCGTGCTGCTCAGCATGAGATGATATTCCCCTCGCTCCTGGCCATTGCCATCCCCATCGTTGTGGGTTGTGTGCTGGGTGTAGCCGGTGTGCTGGGTCTGCTGGTTGGCGGACTGGCCGGAGGCTTCACGCTGGCCGTCTTCATGGCGAATGCCGGTGGTGCCTGGGACAATGCCAAGAAGATGGTCGAAGAGGGTAACTTCGGCGGCAAGGGTTCGTTTGCCCACAAGGCCACCATCGTGGGCGACACCGTGGGCGACCCGTTCAAGGACACCAGTGGTCCGTCGCTGAACATCCTCATCAAGCTGATGTCGATGGTCTCGATAGTCATGGCTGGCCTGACCATCTACTTCGCATAGCGTTTAGGGATATTTCCCACACATAAAAAGACCTCGGCCCTTGGGTTGTCCAAGAGCCGAGGTCTTTTTTGCAGCCGTGGGGTTACTTGTTGTCCAAAAAGTCCCGCGCCTTCTGCAGGGCCACGTCGATGTGCGGACAGATGTGGTCGGGATTCATCTTCTGGTAGAACCCCGCCTTCTCCAGTTGGCTGTGTACCTTCGGGGTGACGCCTGAAAGAATGACGTGCCGTCCCTCGTCGTGGTTCATCTGAATCAGGTTCTGCAGGTTGTGAATGCCGGTAGAGTCAATGAAGGGCACCTTGCGCATACGGATAATCTGTACGCGGGGCTTCTTGCCGTGAACGAGGGCCGTCTGCAAGTCGTCGAACTTATTGGCGATGCCAAAGAAGTATGGGCCGTTGATTTCGTACACGGCACAGCCCTTCGGAATGATGAGGTGCTCGTCCTGCAGGTTCATGTCGGCCTCGTCGCTGGGGTCTATCTCGTCCTTGATGACCGAGATCTCCGTCGTCTCCATCACGCGCTTGATGAACAGAGCACAGGCGATGATGAGACCCATCTCGATGGCAATGGTCAGGTCGAAGATGACGGTGAGCAGGAAGGTGACGATGAGCACCGTGACGTCGCTCTTCGGGTTTCGGAGCAGTCCGCGGAAGGCGCGCCAGCCGCTCATGTTATAGCTGACGATGACCAGCACGGCGGCCAGCGAGGCCATGGGGATGTACTCGGCGTAGGGCATGAGTAGCAGGAGGATGAGCAGCAGTACGACGGCATGGATGAGGCCGGCCACAGGCGTGCGGCCCCCATTATTAATGTTCGTCATTGTGCGGGCTATGGCTCCTGTGGCAGGTATGCCGCCGAAGATGGGCGTCACCATGTTGGCCACACCCTGGGCGATGAGTTCCATGTTTGAGTCGTGACGGTCCGAGATGGCACCGTCGGCCACGGTGGCTGAGAGCAGACTCTCGATGGCGCCCAGTATGGCGATGGTGAAGGCCACGGGCATCAGCCGCTGTATCATCTCAAACGTGATGGTGGGCACTTGCATGGGGGGCAGCTGCGACTGGATGTGGAAGCGGTCGCCGATGGTGTCGATGCCCGTGATGCCGTACTGCTTCATCAGCAGCACGCCTACCGTCCCCACTACGATGCACCAGAGCGAACCGGGAATCTTGTTCAGCACGGGCACATTGCGCAACCAGCGTGGCGACAGGATGATGATGAGTACGCCCACGACGGCAACAATGAAGTTCCAGAGGTTGAACGAGCGGATGTTCTCGGCATAGCATATCCACTTGCCGATGAAGTCGCCTGGTGTCTTCAGCGGGATGCGTATCGTCTCGCCCGTCTCCGCCACAGCCTCCTGCGTCAGTCCCAGCACGTCGCCCATCTGCGTGGTGAAGATGGTGACGGCTATACCCGCCGTGAAGCCGATGATGATGGGGTAGGGGATGAACTTGATGACGGCCCCCAGACGGAAGGCTCCCAGGGCAATGAGTATGGCTCCAGCCAGCATGGTAGCTATCAGGAGGCCTTGCAGACCGTAGTCGGGGTTGTTCACAATGCCGTAGATGATGACGATGAAGGCACCCGTGGGGCCGCCTATCTGTACCTTTGTCCCGCCTAACAGCGAGATGATGAAGCCCGCAATGATGGCAGTCACGATGCCCTTCTCTGGGGTTACGCCCGAGGCAATGCCAAAGGCGATGGCCAGGGGTAGGGCCACAATGCCCACGATGATACCCGCCATCAGGTCTTTCATAAACGTTTCGCGGTTGTAGCCCTTCAGGCAGTCCAGTAGCTGGGGCTTGAGTTGTATTTCCATTTTTTATATTAATATTAATATTAATGTTTTGGTTTATTGAGGTCGCCTTCTTTAGGTATACTCAGGGTTTCAAAGTCCACCACGTTGCTATAGACGGTGCCCATGTCCGTCGTGGCATAGGCACAGACGTAGTAGTGCGTCTTCTTGTTCAGTTCTCCCACTGTGACCGAAAAGGTATCGCCAGCTTGCAGCGTACCAGTAGCAGCCCATTTCTCTCCCGTTTCCGACGGGTTGGCCTCGGTGCTGATGTAGAAGCCGAACTCCGTGACGGGAAATTCGGTGTAGATGAGGCTGCCGCTCAAGCGAGCCTCGGTCTCGTCTACGTCCTCGATGGTGGTGGCTCCCATCGTCTGCAGGTGTCCGGCCTCTTGGGTGATGGTCACCTGCCGGCTCAGCGAATCTGCACTGATGGTCAGCGTGGCTATGCGGACCGTGATGTTGGCATTTTTGTCAAAGGTCAGGGTCAGCGTGGCATTTCCCGTTCCCGGTGAGGTGCTGAAGTGCACCCATTCGGCGTCGCACGTTGCTGTCCATTCCTGATTGCTCGTAATGGTTATCTGGTGTGCGTTGCTCTCGATGGCACCAATCGTCATTGAGGATGGGGTGACGTCGAGTATGGGGATGGGAGGAGTAGGAGGTGTTGGAGGCGTGGGAGGCTCCTCCTCCGTCGAGGGACTCTGTTCCACTGTTACGCGTTTGCGCACACCGTCCTGCGTGACTATGACAAACGACGAGCTTCTTGTCTCTGTCGATGAGGGGTTGGTGCTTGCTGCCACAACGGTAACGCACTGGGTGCCGTTGCCCGTCTGGGGTTGGACGCTCACCCAGCTGTCAGCCTCTGTCTCTATGTGCCACGGGCAGTCGGATGTAATCTGGAAGTCGGCTTGCGTCTCATCGCCGCCGATAGTGACGTGGTTGGCAGCCGTGTGGTACCACAGACTGGAAGTCTCTTCCACCACGTCGTCGGTCTTCACGCACGAGGCCAGCACAAAGACACCAAGCAGAGCAATGCTGCTGAATATCATCTTCTTCATCATTTCTTCCCTCCTTTCGCCTTGAATTGGAAACTATACATCACGCCCATGTGTATGGCGAATCCTCCGTTCGACTTATCGGTCGTGGCTATCACGTCTTCGTAGAAGGCATTCTTGCGAATGGGAATCTTGTACTCTGGGGCCACGAAGATATTCAAGTGTCGGACTGGGGTGTACACGGCCTTGAAACCTACAGCCACGCACCAGGCATCGCTGCCGTTGCCCTTGTCGTAGAGGCCCATCTGCTGACTGCCCGTCAGACGTTCGTAGCTGAACCCGACCTGGGGGGTGAGGGCCAGAGGCTTCCAAGGGATGAACTGGTAGCCATACTTCATCTCCAGCGAGTTGCGCTTGAACCTCAGGGCTCCGTCCACGTCGCCGTTGGCGTTATACCAGTAGAGCGTGGGTGTCTTGCTCAGCCCCAGGGTGTAGTTGACTTGCAGGTCGTGGTTCTTGTAGACACCCGATGCCACGAAGGTGACACCGCTGAACGAGCCCACCGTGTAGCCGGCACCCAGATACAGATCGGAGGCTTTTATCTCTGTATTTTGGGCAGCGGTCTCCATGCTGCCCGTAAGCAGCATGGAGAGCATCAAGCCCATTGTCATTATTGTCTTTCTCATAGCGCGTCTACTTTATCAATACCTTTTTCCCATTTACAATATACACGCCCTTCTTCACGACACGGTTTATCTGGCGTCCGCTCAGGTCAAAGCATTTACCATTTGACCATTTAGCATTTACCATTTCGTTGTCCATTGAACGTATGCCTGTCGACATGCCATCCTTGATGGGCATCAGGTGCGGGCCTGCCACCGTGCTGCTACAGTAGGCCTCGAAGGGACGCACTTCGCGCAGGTTGCGCACGAAGACGCTACCCTCACGATATTCCTCGTAGCGGTCGCGGTTCAAGGCATACACCTGGTCGGAGGCTGCTACGCTCAGCGTCGTGGGCAGGAAGCGTGTGGTGCCCGACTGGGCCTCGTTGGCCACGGTTGCCGGCACGTTGACATTCGTTGCTGCGTATGTCACCTGTCCGGCCAGTTGATACTGGTCGCTGTAAACCTCGTTGTTAGGCATAGCCACGATGTAGGGGACGTTGGCCTGTACGGAGGGAGCCTCCTGCCAACCGCCAGCGGTAAGCTGACACAGCCAGAAGGGACGCTCGTCGCGACTGCCCGTAGCCTGGGCAAACGGAGTCAGACGTCCGCGTGTCTCGTGGGTAATGGTCTGCACATCGAAGGGCAGGGACAGGGTCTCCCAGCCATAAAGTTCGCTGTAGCCCGTCTCCAATCCGTAGATGTGGGCATAGCTGATGCGCTCGGCTACGAACGGACGCAGGGCGAAGAAGTTGGCATTGCCCTCCGCATCGCTTAGCGTGATGCTCTCGGCCTGTCCGTTGGCCACAATGTTGCGAATGCCCGTCTGCTGTGCCTGGGCAGCTTGACCTACATAAAGCAGGAGGTTAGGATTGTCGATGCCTTGCAGGGTGACTGACGGAACGGCGATGTTGGCATTCCATCCGATGGCTGCCAGTTGTTCGCATCCGGCAAAGAGCGTGGCACCAGCCGATGTCAGAGCCGTAGGCAGTTCGGCAGTCACCAGACCTGTCGCAGCCAGCGCATTGTCGGGTATCGACTGGTTGGCAGTTACAACCTCCTTCAGATCCACATGGCGCAGGGCCTGCAGGGTGCGCAGTGTGGCATAGTCGGTATCGTCGAGGTTGCCCTTCACGGTCAGTCGTTCTATCTCCTGTGCATCGCACCAGCCGAAGGCCTCTGCCAGGGTACCGGCTGTGCGCACCTGTGCCAACTCGCCGTCGTAGTAGCAAGGTACGGCCAGTTGCGTAGGCTCGGATGGATTGAGGCCGTCCTTCATGGCAATGGCACGAATGGTAGCCAAGCCGCCAACATCGGTCGGTCCTGCATAAACAGGCGACGATGCTGTGGGTTCGGAGCCGTCCAGCGTGTAACGGATGGTAGCACCTTCTGTCTCGCTGCTCATGCTCACGTAGCGGCCGTTGTATGCATATTGTACCTCCTTAGCCAGTTCCAACTCGGGCCCGTTGATGCGGAACGAGCGAGTGGTAATCTCTGACCAGTTACCCTCCTTGTCCATACCGCGCAGGTTGATGGTGTGGTCGCCGGGCAAAAGTCCATCGGTGGGTGCGCTGATGACCAACGGGTCGCTGTCGCGGAAGTAGAGGGGCAGCGTCACGGGTGTACCTTGTCCCTGACCCGGGTCGGTGTCGAAGTAGTATTCCATAGCCACGAATCCCTCGCGGTCGCAGATGAAGAAGGGATGTGCCTCTACGGCGGACCATCCGCCCTGGTCATCGCTGACGCGTGTGAAGAGGATGTGTGCGCCATAGCCCAGGTCGCCCAGCGACAGGGTGAGGTTGTTCTCGCCCTCGGTGGCTGCCATGTGCTGACCCTTGCCGTAGCCTGGGTCGTTGTCGAAGAAGTATTCCACCTGTGTGGGTCGTGTCGGCAGGGCCTTGCTGACGTAGAACGGATGGGCTTCGGTGGCCGACCATACCCCGTTGTCGGTCTGTGTACGCAGGAACAGGATGTGTGCACCCTCGCTAAGTCCGTCGGTGCTCAGGGCCAACTGCTGTTCGCCCTCGCGAAGCTCTGTCAATATACGTCCTTGTCCGTGTCCCGGATCGGTGTCGAAGAAGTACTCCACGCGTCGGATGTTGGCTGACGAGGTGGAGAGCAGGTAGAACTTGGAAATCGAAACCGACGACCATTCGCCCTGTTTGCCTTGTGAGCGCAGGCAGAGGATGTGGGAGCCGGGCAGGAGATCTTCGGTGGAGAGCGTCAGCACACGTTCGCCGTTCAGTTCTCCGCTGACGGGTATTCCCTCTCCGAATCCTGGGTCGGTGTCGAAGAAGTATTCCAGTTGTGCTATCTCGTCGGAGCGATGGCTGGCGAGATAGAAGGCATGGGCCTCGGTGGTGGACCACACACCGTTGCTACCCAGCGAGCGCATGAAGAGGATGTGTGCGCCGGGATCGAGGCCGTTGGTCGAGAGCGAGAGTTGGTTCTCTCCCTCCGCCACTGTCTGAATGCTGGTTGCCTGTCCGTGTCCTGGGTCGTGGTCGAAGAAGTACTCCACGCGGGTTGGCTGTTGCGCCCGTAGGCCTACAGCCAGTAGCGAGAGCCACAGACAGAGCAACACTCTCTTGCCTATTCTCATTTCTGCACGCCCAGTTTAATGGTTACATTCAGCGTATTGCCCTGCTCCACGCTGGCAGGTACGGTCATGTCTTGGATAACAGGACCGGCGGGTATGCCAGAGATAACGTAGGGGTCGTCACCACAGAAAGCGCCCTTGCCTTCGATGACAGCTGCGTCTTCTTCGCTAAGTTGTTCGTTTTTGATAGCCAGGTCTGATTCCCGATGTTCGTAAACATAGATAATCCATTCCTCTGGCATATAATTGTCTGCATAACTGTTCCCATCAATTTTAGCCTCATTGCCGGTAAAGACGTTCTTTGTCAGGGTACAGCCTTTGATATTAAGTACTTGCCTGTCACTGCCATCCCCTTTGGGAGAAGCAAAAGTGTTATATGCAATATATGCTTCATTTAGATATCTTATAACATTTGATTCTCTTCCAACGAAAATGTTATTCGTAATTTGTGTGTAATTGGCATAATTGTTATTGGAATAACCGTTAACACTCCCTTGAATGAAGTTTTGATGAATCAAACAGTTGTCAGCAATATTGTTAATACCTGTTATGAGATCGATGTCATGCAACACGTGACAGCGATTGATGACTACTTTATTTGCATTTACTTTTACGTATTCTATCGTCAAGCCACGTAGAACCGTACCTTCGGCTGTTGAGCTGATGCTTATGGTACCCATTGATGCATCGGACTCGCCTTGCCCCGACACTCCATTCTCCGTACGCCAATAGCCTGGCCCCATCAACACGACCTTCTTGGTTATAGAAAAGTTTCCGTAGGCTGTTTTTGACCCATCTACCATGATGGTGTCGCCCGATACGGCGGCTTCCAGGGCATCTGCAACCTTTGTGTACGGCGCACCTGAACCGGTGGTGTTGTTCACTCTGAGGATTTTCGCTTGGGCCATGCTGCATACCGCTGCAACGGCCATCATGAGAAGTGTTTTTTTCATACGTGTTGTTTTTGTTTATTGATTAAAATTATAAAATTGCATGATATGAACTCAGTTTGTGTGTAAAATTAGTGATTTTCCGCGAACTGAGCAAACAAAAACAAGCTCTTTGTAGGATAAAGTTGCAAGACTCCTAAGAACAACTCCGTACACCGGCCGATGAACGGACGTTCACCGTCGATGTATGGCTGTTCGCCGACGACGGATGTCCGTACGTCGGCGATGGCTGCAGTTTGTCATATATGTTTCGTAACTTTGTGTTATAAAATATGTAAGATGTAGTGCGGAGTTTCGTGTTTTTTTTGTACCTTTACGACCAAATTTATTAACTTAAATTTTTCTATACATGTTCGAAGGACAACCTAAGGGCCTCTATGCGCTGGCCCTGGCCAATACCGGTGAGCGGTTTGGCTACTACACCATGCTGGCTGTTTTTGCTCTGTTTCTCAGGGCCAATTTCGGCTTGGATCCTGCCTGGGCAGGTGAGATTTACAGCGATTTCCTGATGCTCGTCTATTTCCTGCCCATCGTGGGCGGATGGATGGCCGACCGCTTCGGCTACGGCCGCATGGTCACCATCGGCATCATCATCATGTTCCTGGGCTATCTGCTCTTGTCGTTCCCCTTTGGCGGCGACATGTTTGCCCTCATCATCATGCTTGTGGCCCTGTTGCTGATAAGTCTCGGTACGGGCCTTTTCAAGGGCAATCTGCAGGTGATGGTGGGCAACCTGTACGACGACCCGCGTTATGCCTCGAAGCGCGATGCTGGTTTCTCGCTGTTCTACATGGCCATCAACATCGGTGCCCTGTTTGCTCCGACGGCAGCCGTGAAGATAAAGGAATGGGCTGAGACGTCGCTGGGCTATTCGTCGAACGACGCCTATCACTTCTCCTTTGCTGTGGCATGTGCCTCGCTGGTGCTCAGTATCGCCATCTACTACCTGACGCGCAGCACGTTCCGTCACACCGAAGGCGGAAAGAAAACTGCCGCTGTGGGCAGTGCTTCTTCCACTGTCGCCGAACCGGAACTGACCAAGGAGGAAACGCGTCAGCGCATCGTGGCCCTGTGCCTGGTATTCGCCGTCGTCATCTTCTTCTGGATGGCCTTCCACCAGAACGGTCTGTCGCTGACCTACTTCGCCGATGAATTCACGGCCAAGTCGTCGGCAGGACTGGAAAGCATGGCTTTTGATGTGTGGAACCTCGTGGCCATTGTCTTCATCGTCTATGCCGGCTTCTCTGTATTCCAGAGCAAGACGGCGAAGGCCAAGACGATATCTGCCATCGTGGTGTTGGCCGCTGTGGGCTTCCTATGCTGGAAATACAGCGTGCTGAGCGGCGAGGTTGCTATCAGTGCCCCCATCTTCCAGCAGTTCAACCCCTTCTATGTAGTGGCTCTGACCCCGTTCTCGATGCTCATTTTCAGCTCTCTGGCTGCTCGTGGCAAGGAACCCAGTCCCCCACGCAAGATTGCCTATGGTATGCTGGTGGCCGCTTCGGCCTTCCTGGTGATGATGCTGGCTTCGCAGGGTCTGCTTACGCCCAACGAGCAGAAGGCAGCCGGCGATGCCGCTTCGTTCGTCTCTCCCAACTGGCTGATAGGTACCTATCTCATCCTGACGTTTGGCGAGCTGTTGCTGTCGCCCATGGGCATCTCGTTCGTCTCGAAGGTGGCACCTCCCAAGTACAAGGGCCTGATGATGGGTGGCTGGTTCGTAGCCACAGCCATCGGTAACAAACTGGTAGGCGTGGGCGGTTACCTCTGGGGCGACATCCCCCTGACCATCGTCTGGGGCGTATTCATCGCCGTCTGTGTCATCGCCGCTCTCTTCATGTTTGCCATGATGAAGCGCCTGGAGAAAGTCTGCTGATGTCTCCCAAAGTCAAAGGTTTCACGGCAGGCAGCATTGCCGCTGCATCGTACGGACTGAATCCACTCTTCGCCCTTCCCCTCTATCGGGAAGGGATAGGGGTGGATTCGGTCCTGTTCTACCGCTATGCCTTTGCCATAGGACTGATGGCTGTCCTGCTGCGCTTCCAGCGGATGGACATGCGTGTTCGCCGCAGGGAATGGCCCCTGCTGGCCCTGTACGGCCTGCTGTTCTCGGCCAGCAGTCTCTTCCTCTTCCTTAGCTACAACTACATGGATGCGGGCATTGCCAGCACCATCCTGTTCATGTATCCTGTGATGGTGGCCCTCATCATGGCGCTTTTTTTCCATGAGAAGGCGTCGCTGCTGACCTGGATGTGCATTGTGCTGGCCGTAGGCGGAGTGTCGTTGCTGACGAAGACGAGCGACGGCTCCACCATCTCGCTGCTGGGCATCACCTTTGTCCTGCTCTCTTCGCTGTCCTACGCCATCTATATCGTAGGCGTCAATCGTAGCAGCATTGCCCGTATGCCGTCGGCCAAGCTCACGTTCTACGCCCTGTGCTTCGGTATACTTATTTATATAACGCGTACGCGAGGACTGACCGAACTGCAGGTACCACATACGGTGCTGGGTTGGACGTGCGCCTTCTGCCTGGCCCTGTTCCCCACCATCATCTCGCTGGTGACCATGACCGTCAGCATCCGCAACATCGGTTCCACGTCGGCTGCCATCCTGGGGGCTCTGGAGCCCATCACGGCCCTGTTGGTCGGTACGCTGGTCTTTGGCGAACGCCTGACGCCCCGCATCTGTCTGGGCATCTTCCTCGTCCTTGCCGCCGTCACCCTGCTCATTGCCGGCAAGAAGATATACTACAGCCTCCTTGAAATGTTAAATAAGTGTTAAAATCATGTGAACTATTGCATGTTTTTAATTATTATTCATACCTTTGTAGTGTACTAATTAACTATTACACTACAAAGCTATGATTGAAGTAAAGAATGTAACATTTGGGTACACACCTTCGGCACGGGTGCTGGAGGATTTCTCCCTCAGTTTCCAAGAGGGTGGTGTGTACGGATTGCTGGGTAAGAACGGAACGGGCAAGAGCACCTTGCTCTATCTCATCACGGGGCTGCTACGTGCGCAGAAGGGCAGCGTACAGGTGGATGGTGTGGATTCGACACGCCGCCAGGCCGAGATACTGGCCGACATGTTCATTGTGCCCGAGGAGTACGACCTGCCCGCCATCTCCTTAAGGAATTATGTGAAGGCGTTGAAGCCGTTCTATCCCAACTTCAGCGACGAACTGTTGGAAAAGTGCCTCCGCGAGTTCGAGATGCCTACCGATGTCAACCTTGCAGCCCTGTCGATGGGACAGAAGAAGAAGGTGTACATCTGCATCGCCCTGGCCGCCAACACGCGTTACCTGTTGCTCGACGAACCCACCAACGGACTGGACATCCTCTCGAAGAGCCTCTTCCGCAAGGTGGTCATCACGGGCATGACGGAGAACAAGACCGTCATCATCTCCACCCATCAGGTGCACGACGTGGAGCGTCTGCTCGATCACGTAGTCATCATCGACCGCAACCGTATCCTGCTCGACAAGCGTCTTGAGGAGACCGATGATACCCCCGTCGACATTGAGAAACTGTTCATCGATACATTAACCAAATAAAACAGTGGAGGACTGAACTATGAAATTGTTTAAACTGTCTGCAGGTGCCTTCCAGGCCACCGAAACGCTACGAAAGAGTTCCTTTAGTTTCAACAGATTCCTGAACGTTGCCCGTTGGAACTTCGCTATCAACCGTGCACAGTATCTGAAGATGGCCCTCTCGCTGTTCCTGGTCATGGCCATACCATTCCTCACGCAGGTGATGAAGACTGTATGGGTGATGGGGGTCACGCGGAGCACTGAAATGGCCTTCACCGTCGCTCCCCTTAGGAGTATGCAGGAGTACATCCCCATGTGTTTCGTAGTGGCACTGCCCATCATCTGCGGCTATATGTTCCACAACCTGCTCACCAAGCAGTCGCGCATCAAGGAACTCACCCTGCCTGCCTCGAACACCGAGAAGTTCCTCTTCCATGGGCTACTGACCGTTGGCGGCAGCTTCCTGGTTTATCTGGTCGGCTATTTCGTCATCGATATCCTGCAGTACCTTTATGTCGGCATCGTCTATGACTTTGCCCATGCCGAATGGATTCCTTACGCAGGCCTCTTTACTCTCGACAATACGGAGCATAAATGGCTGCAGGCCGCTGTCATACTGGCTTGGTTGGCCTTCAGTTCCACTTTCGTGCTGGGTAATGCGCTGAAGTATCGTCACAACGTGATATGGACCTATGTCTTCCACATGACGTTCAGCTTCGTTTCCATGTTGCTGTTTGGTATGTCGATGCCTCTCCTTGCTAATCATTTGGATCGCTTCTTTGTCGACTTTGAGATAAACGAGATTGGAGCAAAGGTGGGCATAATTGCTTTCTTCGCCCTCGTCATCGTCGTATGCTGGAAGTTGTCCTACCTGCTTTATTGCCGTGCACAGATAACCTCAAAGCGCAATAAGTAATTATGCATTGTCATTAGTGTCCCGTTAAAATTGGGACGAGTTAAATATTAATCAAACAACCCCGGAATAATGGGACCAGATTGCTCTTTGACATCATTGGAATAAGTCT
>CAJOJA010000033.1 GCA_905234735.1 uncultured Bacteroidaceae bacterium
AGCCCGCCCGCGCCGATGGTACTGCCAAGGTGGGAGAGTAGGTAGCCGCCGTTTTTTCATGAGGGAAGCCCCTGCAAGCAATCGCTCGCAGGGGCTTCTTCGTATTTGCGTATTTCAATTATTTTAGTTACCTTTGCAGTCAAATTCCATGCAATGAGAAGATACTTTATATTTATGTTGCTGTCAGCAAGTTGTGCTCTGCAAGCACAGACGGCTTTGGATAAACCGTCATTGTCGCAGGTGACGCAGATATCCCCGTACTACTTTGGCCCTAATGCCTTCCCTGTTCCGGAGATGCTGGACGGCAGGGTGCAGCGTGAATTTCGTGTGCAGTTAACGGGCGACTATTTCAAGGGTTATCGGGGCGACCATACGGAAGATGTGTCGCTGAAGCTGAATATTCCGCTGTGGACGGAGCGTGCCAACTTGACGGTTTGGATGCCCGTGATGGAGTGGTATCGTAATTCGGATGAGAATATTGCGATGTGTCGTATACAGCCCGAATATCAGGAGAAGGCGCGTAAGGGCAGTCTAATGGGCGATGTCTTTCTGAGCATCGACATGCATCTGATGAAGGAGCGGCGCTACCGTCCCGATTGGGTGTTGCGTGCCGCCTTGAAGACGGCATCGGGGGGCGACTTTTATGTGGCTCGATATTATGATAGTCCAGGTTATTTCTTCGATACATCGCTGGCCAAGTCTTTTGCTGTGGGCCGGAACAAACGGTGGGCTCATAGCCTGCGGGTAGCCTTGTCGACAGGTTTCCTATGTTGGCAAACCGATAACGGGCGGCAGAACGATGCTGTACAGTTCGGTGTGATGGCGAAGTACGAGAATAAGTACTTCAGCGTATCGGAGACCTTTGCAGGATATTCGGGCTGGGAGCATAATGCCCGCAATGGGGGAGAACGGGCCCATGACCGTCCAGCTGTCCTGAGGACAGATGTCGTAGGCCACATCAAGCAGTTCGACATCGTTGCAGCTTATCAGTATGGACTTCGCGATTATCCCTATCATCAGATTCGTTTGGGCTTGGCCTATCGATGGGATATTTTGAAATTGAGAAAATGAGTGTGAAGTGATGGGTATATTGAGGCGAACGGGCATTTTGAGCGTTGTGTTGGCAATATGCATGACGTCAGAGGCGCAGGAGGACAGTGTGAAGGCTGAGTTCTTCCGCAACTTCTATCATCAGGGACATTTGGTGCACTGGCTCGACGGACTGAGCGACCATACGGTCTACCAAGGACTGCATGTGGGACAGTGGGACGAGTCGGGACAGTTGATGTTCTCCGTCGATGGGAACAGCTATCGGTGGAACAGATACTACATCGACGGGTTCCGTGTCGACAATCGGTTTACGGCCGGCTCCACGAGCTACGTACCCAACATGGAGAACTATGATCTGAGAATCCATGCACATGATTCTGCACTGGAATTCACGCTGGATACACTTGCCCGTGACTATGCCTTGATATCTTACAATCGTGGAAACCTGGGCGGCATCAACCGAACGACGAAGGGCATCATCCACCTCTTTCACGGGACGGGTACGGAGGGGGCATACGACCCGTCGACCATCCATCGCCGCCAGTACGTAAAGGGGCAAGGGACGATGGATGTGGCCTATACGCTGAAAGCGAAGAGCGGACAGCACTATCGTCAGCACCTGTATGCCAGCATTGGACAGCAGATGAACCCCAACTACGACCAGGAAGGACTGCTGCACACGTCGTCGCTCTATCCGTCCGAATACTATAAAGTGCAGATGGACGGGCGATTGCCTGCTGGACGATGGCTCGACAAACTGGGATACTTCGTGAACTTCTCGGGCAAGGACAATTACGGGTCGGAGTTCTACTTCAATCGTAGCGAAGTGATGCGACTGAACACCTACAGTGCTTCGCTCTATGCCAAACGACGTGGAATGACTACGGGACTGACGTGGGCCACGAACGTCGTGCGCCACGACGACTTGCAGTTCAGTCGGAACATCATAGATCAGGACGGCGAGTCGCTGGAACCCTGGGTGGCCGACGGCAACACCCACGAACTCAGTTGGGCTTTGAACTATAAGAAACAGTTGCTGCCGTGGTTGCAGTTGCAGGCTGACGGTTACAATTCGCTGCTGTATTTCACACCGTCGCAGCATACGTTCAGCAATGAGGTGTACATGCAACAAATGCTGGAAAGCGTAGCGACGCCCCTTTACCGTTACGAGTGGAGCAGTTCGGCATTTGCTTCCGGTCTGTTGGAGAACAAGGTCGGTGCGGTCGTCCAACGCACGTTCCGAGATAAACTTAACCTGCGGGGTGAGGTTAACTTAACCCTCGACGGTATGTTGATTGGAGCCAAGTCGAAGGTTACGCCCAATGTACAGGCATTGCTCGCTATGGATTATCGTCCTGCAAAGTGGTTCGAGGTGGGGCTGATGCTGGCACACGACCGTGTGAGCTACAATATCGAGGACATCCGCTACATAAGCAGCGACTACATGAATGCGCAGGTCTACTACAGCGGCACCAATCGTCTGTTTACGACAACCGGAGGCAGCCATCACCGCTATGCCAAGCACTTGCAACAGCCTTCATACCTCACTT
Source organism: uncultured Bacteroidaceae bacterium (assembly GCA_905234735.1). Classification (GTDB taxonomy): domain Bacteria; phylum Bacteroidota; class Bacteroidia; order Bacteroidales; family Bacteroidaceae; genus Physcousia. Next base: position 2,601 of record CAJOJA010000033.1, read on the forward strand.
TCGACCTTCCCATTCACTTCCGTTTTGGTCGGCATGAGATAGCTTTGTTGCAGACGTTCAAGAAATTCTACCACACATGGATGACGCAGTTCGTTGACGGCGCTCAAGCCAACGGATACACCAATGCCGACGGTTATTACTTTCTCAATCCGGGGCAGCACGACTATCTTGTCGATTACCAGCCAACCAGCATGATGGGCACGGGCTTCTTCACCAACACTCCTTACTACTTGTCGCAGACCGCGCGCTACACCTATCGAGGACGGAAGTTCCTGTTCAGCTTTTCGTGGCAGTCGATGATGGGCGTAGGTCTGTCGGCACTTGGCAACGGGCCGGCAGCGAACAACATTGGGGTGCTGAGCGAGTCGACAGCCAACCCCAACACGTTCAGCACGATACAGAATGCAGACGGCAGGTATCCCGGTGTAGGACGAATTGATCAGGACAAGGCCTTCATCTGTCGTATCTACCTGGCCTATAACGTCTGCCGCTGGTTCCAGTTCGGCATTAACGGCCGTTGGACCGACGGACAGCCCTTTGTCTTCTACAATACCGCCAGCTCGACCGATGCCTCGGGCAATACGCAATTGGCCTTGCGCCCAGTTTGTACGCGAGGCATCAACCCCACGGATGGCGACTTCGGTTGCCGCGAGAGTGCCCTTTTCAACTTCGACCTGCATACCCGTTTCAAATGGACCGTCAAGCGACATCCCATGACTCTCGACCTGCTCTGCTATAACATCTACGACTTCGGTAACGTGCTGAACGAGATGTGTTTCCCACAGGGCGCACAAGGCCTCATGCAGCGTGGGCCGAATTTCACGTTGACCATTCCACGAGGCATAATCGGAACACTTAAGATAGAGATATGAGGCGTCTTCTCTTACTATACGTTGCATGGGCTTGTGTCACGTGTGTCACAGCTCAGGATGATACGTCGAAAGGCGTTGTGACACGCGTGTCACAGGTCGATTCGACGTGTCGCTTTCGTCCCCAGCAACTGGTGGCTCCTGTGACCCTAATCGCTTTGGGAGCCTGGGGCTTGGCAGACCAGAGTCCTGTGGACTGGTTGGAGCAGAGGGCCCGTTACGACATGAACCCGAACGGTCATAAGACCAAGGCCGATGAATACCTGCAATATGTCCCATCGGGCGTGCATCTGCTGCTGGGCTTTATACCAGGTGTGAAGGCCAAACACAATTTCCGCGATCGTGTACTTGCCTCTGCCACAGCCAACCTGTTGATGGCAGGCATCACTAATGCCGTGAAATATACGGTCAAGGAGCGTCGTCCCGACTCTTGGAAGCGCAACAGTTTCTTCTCTGGCCATACAGCAACTGCCTTTACGGGTGCCGAACTCATGCGTATAGAATATGGTTGGGGCTATGGTAGTGCAGCCTATGCCGTAGCTGCCACAACGGCTTTTCTGCGTGTTTATAACAAGCGTCATTGGGTGGGCGATGTACTGGCCGGAGCCGGAGCAGGTATTTTATGCGCCAATGCCGGCTATTGGATGCTGCCGGTTTGGAAACGATGGATGGGAATAGACAAGCGCGATGCCAAACGGCAGATGAAGAAGGAGAACCGCCCCATTGTAGTGGCAGTTCCCTTTTATTTGCAGGAAGAGAGGGCAGCAGGACTTTCGTGTAGCCTGGTGCTGTAGCCTCTTTTCCTTATGTCTTGAGGTTTATAGGCTCAGGATTTGTTTGACAAGTGGGAATATGTCGCGTTTGAGAACAATGTCGTTGAGCCGGTGTTCGCCGTCGAAGATACGGAAGTGTTCCGTTCCGTAGGCTTTCTTGAACTCCGGCTGACAGTTCACGAACTTATCGTTCTTGCCGAACAATCCCCAGACGATGGCCCGCTCGTTGGCTGTCACCTGGCTGAGCGATGTTTTTTCCACCTCACGGAACTGGGCTATCATCTCCTTGTCCACTTTGAAATCCTTGGCACCGTCCTGACGCTTGTTCAGAAACTCGCGTCGGCCCATACCCTGAAAGGTCAGGTGGCGAGCCATGTGGAACGAGGGGTTGACCATGATGCGCGGTGTGCCGTACATCTGTTCTGTGTACAGGCCTCCCATCGATGTGCCGATGACAAGCTCCGGTTGTTCCTCACTTACGAGTTGACGCAGGAATGCCAGAGCCTCGACCGGCATGACGGGAATGTCCGGTGATATGACCTCTACGCCGTATTCGTAGAGCATATTCCTCAGATGTGTGGCTGTGCCTGAGGACCCTGCCGAGGCAAACCCATGGAAATAGATGACCTTTCTCATTTCTTCACAAATTTCGTTACGCATTGGTTGCCTTCGCTATCCTTGGCATGAGCCACGAATACACCGTTCGGTAACATGAATGTGCTAATGCGTTCATTGCCTGTACCCAGATTCAAGGGTTGGAGCATGACCAACTCGCCGGAAAGGGTGAAGATGGCTACCGTCACGTTCGGGTTATCCTCGCTCTTGACGAACAGATAGTTGTTCGAATAGGCAATACTCATGCTTCCGTTGCGGCTGGCCATAGTGGGGCGTATGCCGTCGCCGTCGGGCTGTGTGTACTGAACTTCCTTGGCATAGGAGTTGAGCAAGTTGGCCTTCCGTATGGTGGGCTGTGTCATTAGATATATGTCGAGTCCGCCGTCAGGATAACGGCCTACCGTCTGATCGCCGTTGTGCGCGCAGTAGACGATGCTGTCTGCCCACGATCGGTCTGCAGCCATCAGGCGTACAACGGAACTGTCCGCGTTGTCCAGCTTGAAGTTGGCATGCAGTTCGGTGTCCGTTTCGCGTTTGCTGCACCAGATAATCTTGTAGCCATGAGCCGGTATGATGGTGCTAGCTCGTGTGCCTTTGGCCGTAATCTGGTATTTCTCTGGTTTCTCGCTGCGGTCGGTCAGGTACATGCCCTCCAGGTCAATGTCCTCGTCGGTGGTGTTGTAGAGTTCCACCCAGTCGTCCTTCTTGAAGTATTCGTTGATGTTGATGCTGTTGCCAGCCGATACTTCGTTGATGACAATGGGGGTGGTCGCGATGCCGGCCTGGCGTTTCTCCTCGTCTGTCATCGGGGCGTAGCAGGCCTGCAATACCAGATTGCCGGTAGGCATTTCGTAGGTTTCATCGGTGCTCACATATTCGCCTGTCGTCGTGTTGCTGCTCATCGCAAGGTTTGCCTCCCAGTAGATGTCTGTGGAGTTTGCTGCATTGTTGTGAACCTCCACAGCAACGATGTTTCTACCCTGGCGGAAGAGCGAGGCATCAAGTGTCATGGAGCCAGTGTCAGGATTGTTGTGGGCATAGGATGTGGCATAGGTGCTGAAGGTTGTTGCACCTTCAGGCATATTGTATCGTCCGGCCTCAGTGCCATTGACGTAAACCACCATCCCGTCGTCGATGGTATAGTCCAGGGTAAATACATCGTCTGCCTGTGGTGCTTGGCTCAGATCGAAGGCTGAACGGAAGTAGTAGGTGGGATACTTCTGATTGTTATTGCCTCCGTAGTCGAGGTAGGTATTGGTCTCCCGACTGCCACCTACGAAGTATCCCAATGGGGACTGACCCGACTTCCAGGTCGTCGCATCGTAATTCAGGGAGGTCCAGTTCTGACCATCGAGCGAGCCCTGGTCGTAGTATTGCCATGTGGAATTGGGGGCTACTAAGGTGACAGTAGTCTGGCTGCTTCCATTCAGATATTTCCAACCGATAAACTTATACCCAACGGGAGCCTGTGTGCGGAAGGTGACTGGGGCAAACAGGCGCCCCTTGAACTGGTTCGTGGGTACGGGCAGGTCGTTCACCCAAAGTCGTGCCTCGGGGATGTTGGCGCTCAGTTCCACACGTTGTGTCGTGAGTGTCTTCAGTCCGAAGACGGCGTAGTTCTTCAGGGTTGACACCATTGACGATTGGCGGCTGCTTGACAGGGTGTTGATGAGCTGGTTGGCAGTGTCCCATGGGGTGCTTCGGGTTGCGAATACCTCGTTCCAAATGTTTTGGCTCTTGCTTACGCGGTTGGCCAGTTCGTTGATGATATTCTTGCATCGTGTGGGCTCGAACACCGAACCAGCCACCAGACAATACGTATCGACAAACTGTTTGCAGAACGTTTCGTTCTTAAGCATATTCAGGAAGATGGTGACGAACTCTATCTCCTTTGATATATGCTGGATGGGTTCGCCGTACAGACGGTCGAAGGTGTAGTTCTGCTTCTTAGCGAAGTCGTTGAAGACATCGCTGGAGTTGAATGCTCCGTCCATATCGAAAAGTACGAAGCGGAACCGTCCGCCATCCATGATTGGTTTGAAGCCCTTCACGTTGTTTTGTGGCCAGTCCCAGTTGCCCAGATAGAACTGTACGGCCATGTAGTTGCAGTATTCGTCGATGTCCACCATCTTCCGAATTTCCTCGTAGGCCTCTTCGCTCTCTCCGCATTGCTCGGCCAGGTCGCGCCAGCGCTGCATACTCTCATAGGTACCGCATTTCTGTATGTAACCAGAGTCGGGCGACATTTCAAACTGGTCTATCTCGTCTTCGTCCAGTCCGTAGTTGGCATAGACATAGTGCTTGTTGTTCGGTTCACGTATGTTGATGACTCCGGCATATCGGCCGTTGATGTAGTGCATGACGGGCTGGTAGCCTTGGCAGTCGATATCTATGCCCGAACGCATAACGATTTCCTGCAGGGCAGGGTCCTTTATGCGACACGTATTGTCGTTGCCACCGTTGCGTATCTGCAGGGTCTTGTGTTTCAGATAGGGTTTCTCTTCGAAGAACTGGTAGGGTAGGAAACTCTGTCCTTCCAGAAGTTTATGGGCTTTCAACTTAAAAGAGTAGGGATGCCACGCACGACTCCATCCGCCGCAGCGCTCAATCTTCGTCTCTTGGTTGATGGCCATCTGGCCTTCCAGAGTCAGGTATTCGAAGTTTACGGTGCGGTCCCAGTCCATGTTCCAGTTGCAGGGCGAGGATTGTCCGTTGCCAGGTCGCCCGTTACCGTTACCTTTCGTGAAGATGCCCATGTCGTCGCCATACAGGTCGTAGTTGTTACCCACTACGCTCATGATGGGCAGATCAAACTCCTTGTCGCGGAGAATGTAGGTGCGGGTCACCACTTGGCTGGGCAGATAGTTTTCGCCCACCAGGCAGAAGCGTAGCGTGGTGGTCTGATCAATGTCGAACAATCCCGTCTCGGATGTTTCACCGTTTGTCGTCGTAGGTGTGGAGCCGTTGGTCGTATAGCGCAGAGTTGCTCCTTCAGGAATATTCACACACACTTTCAGCTGTGCATCGAATATCTGCGTCGGTTGGTCCACCATAGGAGCTGGCAGGCGTACATCTGCATAAGTCATGCCAGTATTCTCGATACCGGGTGTTGGTGTCGAGGACCATCCCCATTCCGTGCCTGCCAGACTCTTTCGGGCATAGGAACAGCGGCTGACGGCAGCAGGATATTCTTGCGACAGGATTAGCTTACCCTGTTCGTCGCTCAGGTACAGCGTCCCCCCTTCGGTGTTCAACTTCATGTCCATCTGTGTCAGGCAATATTTGTCGTGATGGTCGAACCAAAGCACGTGGTGGCCCATAGCCGGAACAGTCACGGGCTGCGAGATGTGTACCTTCTGCAGGTTTTGCGCATCGTCGCTCAGCCAGCAACCGGTCAGGGAAACGCCCAGATTGTCTGGGTTGTACAGTTCCACCCATCCGCCGTAGTTCCAGGAGGGGTCTACGTGCTGGTCCAGATTGGCCGATTGGATTTCCGTGACCATGAGGTTGCTCAGTCCGGTGGTGTTTGTCTTAACCGTTATGTTGCACGATGCTTGCAATTGAGTACCATCCGTCGTGGTGGCGGTGATGCGTGCTTGTCCCACTTTCAGGGCCGTTACCACACCCGTGCGGTCCACTGTGACCACATTGTTGTCACTGCTGCTCCATTCCACGGTGCGATTGGTGGCATTCTGTGGCTTCACGTCGGCCTTCAGTTCACGTCTTTCACTCAACACCAGGGTGGCAGAACTTGGGCTGATGCTTACAGATGTAGCCTTTACGGCCTGTCCCCACATCTCCAGTCGCCAGTTGTCCAGACAGGTCCAGTCGTTGTTTATGGTCAGCCCCTTGCGTACACCGATGCGCAGAATCCCGTCCTCGTGCACGTCTATTTCCAATTCGTTATGGTAGTATCCCGCTTCGAACCAGTAGAATGCGGCCTCCATATTGTTCGGGATATACAATGTTGCGCCCATCCACCAATTGCCCACTTGGCTTGCGGAACCGCCCAGGCTCTCCTTTAGGGCAGCACTTGAGGAGGGTATGATGGGGGTTACCACTTCTGCATCGGTAGTCGAGGCATAGAGCTGTGCATGCTGCGATTCGCTATAGTCTCCTGATGTGAAGAGCCAATAGTCGTTATTGGCATCCCCCATACGATAAAAGGCGGACAGACTCAGTCGATAATGTCCAGGGGTCAATCCCGTGATGACTTGATAGGTGTCGTAGGTCTTATTGTAGTGCTCAGCGTTTTCTTGTGGGTTGGCCATACCAAAGGCCGTACCGAGCCATCCTGTTCGAACATCGTTGTTGTCAAAGTTGGGGTTCACGATATACTGTTCGGTGACGTCTAGCCAGTCTTCGGCAGCCCAGGCGTGGCCTGCCATAATCAGTATAGCGAGTACGAAAAACTGTTTTATGCTCATCTGTTTCATTAATTAGTCTGAAAAGTTACGTTTTACCCAATGGAACCAGTCGTGCGAATTGTGGAAAGCCTCGCCTTGCTCCTGCATGTCGGCAGCAGCCACCAACCAGTAGCGTATGTGCCCCTGAACGGGGTGTACGAGACACAGGTAGTTCAGGTCATCCTCTTTCACCTCTACCAGGTTCTGTCGGTCTACACGGACGGCAATGCCCAGCCGCTCCACCAGGTCGGGATTGGCCTTATCGGGGATATTGCTGCCCCAGGAGGCCACAACGCCGCGACGGTTGGTGTAGCCTTCGTTGTTCGACTCCAGCTTCTGTACGCCGGTGGCAAATACTTCCTGGTCAGATGCCCCCTCCACCCATACGTCGACCTGCACCTCGCGATGTCCGCGCAGAGCCGTGAAGCGCTGACGGAACTGCAGCGTCTGCCCTCGGTATTTCCAGTCGGTGGCGTACACCTCCACGATGGCTGTGTCGGGACCTTCGCTCAATACTCGTTGCCCACGGGCCTGGACGGGTTCTACGAACGTGGGTTTACCCCCTTCGTATCCTCGAAACGAGCCTGCCCCAATGCTCGGTCCTACGAAAAGTACGTCTTCGCCAAAACCGGCAGCCATGAGTTCGCGCGAGGAATAGAAATTGATGCTGTCCAGCTCCAGTTGCGGCTTCTTCTTTCCGTAAAGGTCCACGCTCTGGCGATAGTCGACATATACGCGGAACCCCATCCACTCATTCTCCCACATGGCACCGTGCCCATAGACAGCGTCGTAGGAGGCCAGCTGTGGTACGTCGCCCTTGAACTCGACGCTATTCACTCGAGGGTAGCGATACTTGCGGTCCCACAGTTTCATGTGGGCAGCAACCTGCGCCGATGCTGATACAACAAAAAGAAGATTAGCGATGGAGAAAATGAGAAATGAAAGATGCTTCATAACAACATATGCTTTTTACATTCAACATTGCAACAGTCTGTATTCTGCATTCTGCATCTATTTCACCGCTTCTCCCTTGCCGTCCTCGGTCAGGTAAAAGAGGGGAGCCTCGTTGGTCTGCTCCTGTTCATAGTAGTGCAGGCCAGAGTCGTTGGTGCGCGGGTGCCAGTTGTCCAGCAGACGAAGCATCTCGGCAGCAGCCCAGATGGCAGGACCATAGCCGTGTGCTGCGGCTGCGCTGACGGGACGATAATAGTAGAAGGCGGGGTCGAAGGCCATACCGGTACCCACGCAGGTTCCTGCCACCTTGCCGTCCTCGCTAATCATTGTAGCCAAAGCGTTCCAACCCAACTGCGCTACGGGGCCGTAGGTGATGCCTTCGAGCCAACCCTGATTGATGGCACGGGCAATAGCATAGGTGTAGATGGCTGTGGCGCTGGTTTCGAGGTATGAATCGGAGCGGTCGAGCAACTGGTGCCAGAAGCCCTCGCTCGACTGGTACGAGGCCAGACCATGAACGTGTTTCTTAAGCTGTTCGAGGATAAAGGGGCGGTCAGGGTGCGACTCGGGCAACATATCCAGGAGTTCTACGGTGGTCAGCAAAGCCCATCCGTTAGCGCGTGCCCAGTGGTAGGTTGGTTGTTCCTGCAGCCCCTCTACATAACCATGACGATAGATACCTTTCTCAGGAACCCACATACGCTGCACGAAATTCTTGTACATCGTAGCTGCCTCGTCGAAGTATTTCGTTTCACCCGTATAGACGCCGCGATAGGCAATGGTTGGGATGCCCATGTACATATCGTCGAGCCAAATGGTGTTGCGCTGTGGACGATGGCGGGCAAAGGTGCGGTCCGACAGGCGATACTGCTGGTTCTCCACGAAATCGAAATAATTCTCAACAAGAGCAGAAAGCGAATTTCTCGTTTTCTCATTTTCTCCCTCTCTCATTTTCTCAAATTTCATCATTGCCGTACACATGGTTCCACAGTCGTCGAGGGCGCGCGGATGCAGGATTTGTTCCATCTGGGCATCCTGACACGGCTCTTGTTCACGGAACTGGGGAGCCACCTCGGCAATGAAGTCGAAGCGTGTCTTGACGTAGTCGCAATACTTTTGGTCGCCTGTGACCTCGGCTGCAGCCAGCAGTGCCTGATAGGTGATGCCCCACTCGTAGCTGCCAATACGGAAGGCACCACGCTCCAGGGTGCCGTCGTCCTTCAGGGCATGAGGTGTCTGTGCATCGACGTACTGGAAGATGCGGTCGAGGGCCGCCTTCACGTCCTCCTTGTTTACCTCGCCATAGGGCACTTTGTAGTCGGGCTTCAACAGGTGAAGCGGGGTGGTGGAGTCATTCACTTCTTCTTGTTTCTGTTGTTGGGTGCACTGCATGCAGAGCAGAGCCAGCGCCGTCAGCGCTACGTGTTTCATGTTCATTTCGTAGTATGTTTTTTGTTTGTATGTCAATGTAATGTAGCGCAAATATAAAGAAAATTAAACGAAAAATGAAAAAAGTGAAGGTTTTTTCGTATCTTCGCACCATAAATTGATGAATCATGAAAATAATCACAGCACTTCTGTTATCATTATTCTGTATAAGTTCCTATGCACAGGTGCCTTTGCACTGGGTGGGTGATGTGCCTGTCGAATCGCAGCCTGTGACCCTGGGCATCCCCTTTGCAAAAGGAGAGTTGAAGGCAACGGCATCGGGCTGTATTATGGCCGACGGACAACCTCTTACCACCGACTTCTGGCCTCTGGCCTACTGGCCCGACGGCAGCGTGAAGTGGGGAGCTGCTGCAGCTGTGGTACCAAGCGGAGCTAAAAGGCTGGAGTTTTCCATGAATGCTAATCTTTCGGGATTGTCAAGTCTCCCTAACCTCCCTGGAGCATCTAGTATTCTGGTGAACACAGGCTCTTTGCAAGCTTATATACCCCTCAGGGGCGAGGTGCTGATTGACAGCCTGGTGTTGAACGGTACGCGCATAGCCGAACGGGGCTATCTCTTGTGTACCACGCAGAACGAGCCTTATCAAGAGGGAGTCGGCACCCTGCAATTTGCAGATTTCAAGAGTTCCATAGATACGGCCTATATCGAACGGCAGGGACAGGTGCGTACCGTGGTACGCATCGACGGACGGCATACCGACGGCCAGCGGCGGTGGTTACCCTTTACCGTTCGACTCTATTTCTATCAGGGCAGCAGTGAGGTGAAGATGGTGCATTCGTTCGTTTACGACGGCGACCAGCACCATGATTTCATTCATGCACTGGGAGTCCGTTTCGAGGTGCCCATGCGCGAACAGTTGTACAACCGTCACGTTGCCTTTGCCACAGGGCAGGGCGTATGGGCCGAAAGTGTGCAGCCCCTGTCGGGCCGCCGCATTCTGAACAACGACCCGCAACTGGAATTAGACCAGGTGGCTGGCCGGCGCATACCTGAACCATCGGCTTTCGACGAGAATGGGCAGTCCCTGCTCCGTCACTGGGCCGCATGGAACTCCTATCGCCTGAGCCAACCCAACGACCAGGGTTTCTCGATAACGAAACGTGCCCATCCGAACAATCCCTGGGTAGGTACCCAGACGGGGCGTCGTGCCCCAGGCTATGCTTATGTAGGTGATGTGAGCGGAGGTTTGGGCATTCAGATGAAGGACTTCTGGCAGAGCTATCCTGCCTCGTTGCAGGTGGACAATGCCACCCAGAACTGTGCCCTTCTGACTGCTTACCTTTGGAGCCCCGATGCTCCTGCTATGGATTTGCGCCACTACGACAATGTGGCCCACGACTTGATAGCTTCGTACGAAGATGTTCAGGAAGGTATGTCGACTCCCTACGGCATAGCACGAACGACTACGTTGACACTGGTCCCATGGAAAATGAAGAATGAAAAGTCTTCACTCAAAGATCGCGTTTTCCAGACCGCACAGCGTCTGAGTCAAGACGCACACCTGTTGCCCACGCCTCAATATCTGCACGACAAACATGCGTTTGGCATCTGGTCGTTGCCCGACACCTCCACTCCCAACCGCAAGAGGGTGGAGACGTTGCTCGAACAATATCTTGACTATTACCTGCGTGCTCAGGACCAGCATCACTGGTATGGATTCTGGAACTACGGCGATTTCATGCACCAGTACGACGCTGCCCGCCACGAGTGGAAATACGATGTGGGCGGGTTCGCATGGGACAATACGGAACTGGGTTCTCCCTCTTGGCTTTGGTACAGTTTCCTGCGGACGGGTAGGGCAGACCTATTCCGACTGGCCGAGGCTATGACGCGCCATTGTTCGGAAGTGGATGTTTATCATTTGGGCGATATGGCCGGACTGGGTTCGCGTCACAACGTATCCCATTGGGGCTGTGGAGCCAAGGAGGCCCGCATCAGTCAGGCTGCCTGGAACCGATTCATGTATTACCTGACTGCCGATGAGCGGTTGGGCGACCTGATGACCGCCGTTCGCGATGCCGACCAGAAACTCTACACCATCGACCCCATGCGTTTGGCCCTGCCTCGCGACAAATACCCCTGCACAGCTCCGGCCCGTCTGCGTGTGGGACCTGACTGGCTGGCATACGCCGCAAACTGGATGACGGAAAACGAGCGCACGCGTAATCCTATATATAAGAAGAAGATAGAGGCCGGCATGAAGAGCATCTCGCGCCTGCCTCACGGCATGTTCACTGGTCCTGGTGTGCTTGGCTTCGACCCGGCAACAGGCGTCCTCTCTTGGGAAGGCGACCCGAAGGTGACCCACACCGAGCATCTGGCGGTCATCATGGGAGGCTTTGAGATACAGCACGAGATGGATGAAATGTTTCCCAACAAGGCTTGGCAAAAGACCTGGCTCGAATATTGCCGCAACTATCACAAACAGGCCAAGAACGCCTTCCGTGTAACCCGCCTGAAGGCATACGCTGCCTGGAAACTCAAGGACCGGCAGCTGGCCGAGGAGGCCTGGCGCGACATGTGGACACACAGCAGCAAGCTCCAGCACTATCCCTTCGAAATGCGCCACATCGAGGGCAGCGAGGTGGCCGAGCCCCTGGACGAGAGTCCGCAGACCACCACCAACGACTGTGCCCTCTGGAGTCTCGAAGCCATTTTCATGCAAGAAGTCATACCTGAATAATCAATAAACTGATACAAAAAATGATACACTTAGACCTTAAAAGAATCCTGACACTCAGCCTGTGTCTTCTCCTGACGCTTCAGGGGCATGCTGTGCTCACTGAAGGCGAGTATTACATTGTCAATAATTTCTGGGAGAAAATGCTGACTCAGAGCGGCGACAGTCCCCGACTGCTTGCCTACGACAAAGCCAGCGATGCCAAATTCCTCTTCGTGGCCGAGGCATCGGGTACGAGCGGATATGTGAAGCTGAAGCACAAGTCCTCTGGCAAGTACCTCGCTGCCAGCACCAGCAACAATTGGAGTGTCTTGCTCACCGACAACGGAAGCGGTGACCAGTATCTGTGGGCACTCGACCAGCGCTTTGACACCAAGATTGTGAACAAGAAAAACACCGGTGCACGACTGGGTTCCGACTTCTACAGCGGATCGGGCAACAGTTGGACCTACTACTGGTCGGCCGATGAGATTCCTGTGTACTACAATAAAGGAGAAGGATCCCTGAACTGGTACAGCATCATCCCCAGCAACGGTGAGGGATTCGAGAAGTCCCGCCAGGTGGCCAAGACGGCGTCGGCCTTCACCAACGAATACGGCGTTGAGGAGATGGATGACTACTGCGTGAGCGAGCCTGTGGATGTCGAGGGATGCGACTATCACATCATCAGTTCCACACCGTTTGCGGGTACGGGCTGCGTGAATCTGACGGGGGAGAAGTCGTGGCTCGTCTTCGAGTCCGTTCGTCCCAGCAAGGTCATCAGCTCCTATCTCTCCAAGGTGACCATCGATGGTGCTGCAGCCAAAGACGGCAAGAACTGCCGCGTGGAGATTTGGTTGCGTGGGGCCGTTGTCATTCCCACACCCTCTGAGGCACCTTTTGTGGCCACAACGGACGATGGGACTTTCTCTGTAAAAGTGGGCAATACCAAGGATTTGGAAGCGAACAGCAATAAGGCGCGCTCCTTCACCCTGAAGCGTGGCTATATGGCTACGGTGGCCACAGGGACGAATGGCGGCGACTACAGCCGCGTATATGTGGCCGACCATGCCGACCTCACCGTCACGCTGCCCAAGGCGCTCGACCGGCGCATTTCGTCGGTGTATGTACGCAACTGGCACTATACCAGCAAGGCGGGCTACTGTTCGCTGAAGGGCGACGTCATGTCCGCCACTACCGTCTGCGGTGGTACGTGGTGCTGGAACTGGGATGCCAATAAAACCACCAGTGCCGACGTCGAGTATATCCCCATCAAGCAACATCTCTATTGGCCCGACGACGGCAATTTCTACAAGAGCGCCTCTACGGCCATGATGCTGTTCAACGAACCCGAGCACTCGGAGCAGCACACCAGCGACAAGTGTTCCTGTGGTGGAACCATCAGCGAGTGGAAGGCCTATCAGAATACCCCCAAGTTTAATGCCACTGGCTTGCGCATAGGTTCTCCTTCAGCTACAGAGCTCAGTTGGATTAAAACATACCTGGACAACTGCGACAACATGAAGCAGCGCTGCGACTTCTCTTGCACCCACGGATACTGGACTTCGGAATGGGCAAGCAGTCTCAACACCCTGAAGGGTTACGGTCGTCCCATCTGGATTACGGAATGGGAGTATGGTGCTTCGTGGACCAGCGGCAGTAATCCCACCAGCGCAAACGATGCCCGTGCTAAGGTGTTTGACATCTTGGAGATGCTGGAGTACAATAAGTACGTCGAGCGCTATTCCTACTACGAGTTTGACACGGGTGGCACGAACGGCTGGATGCGCGAAATGTTCTGGGACAATACCTCCTCAAAGGGCGTTGCCTATGTGGGCGAAGTCTACAAGCGGGTCAAGCCCCATTTCGGCTACGTGGCTTCCATCCAGCCCGTACCCAACTGGTGGGCTCCGGCAGTGGAAACACCCTCCATCACGGACGTGACGCTTGCCAACGGGAAATACACACTCTCCATCACCAACAAGAACGGCGATGCCACCTCCACGTTCGACATCATGCGCAAGTCCTCCGGCGGACAGTGGGAGAGTGCCTACAGCATCACCGACCGCTCGCAGTTCGAGCCGACTCAGCTCTCCATCACCCTGACCGACGTCATCATGCCCGGCGACGAGATAAAGGCCGTTGTCACGACGCTGTATGCCGACAAAGCCGTTGAGAGCGACGTCTTCAGTATACCCGTCTACCGCACGCTCGACGAGCTTCAGAACTTGGAGTTCAACACCGGCGAGTACGTATCATCCGACATCTGCACCTACGCCAAGGACATCAAGGGGACGGCTACGTCGGGCTTGAGCGAGGTCGTGGGCTGGCAGATTACGTCGAATGGCGATGCCCGTGCCGGAGGCCAGTACAAGTGGGGCTCAAACTGCTTCCTTGGGGGCGAGGGCTATACGGCACCCGCTGCCAACTCCGAGGGCCAGTCCGAGGATGGCGGTTTGGGCATTGTGGCGGTGTGGACCGCTACCAGCCAGTACGTCCAGCACGTCGTGCTCGAACCTGCTACCTATACGCTGACCTTCCCCGTTTACAACAGCAAGGGAGGCACCACTGCTATCGTGAAAAACCTGTTTGGCTTTATTGCTGAAGACGAAACCGAGTACCTGAGCAAGGCCACCACGTTCGATGTGGGACAATGGTCGGAGCTGACGGTGACTTTCACGCTGAAGAAGCAGACCAGTGGACGCCTGTCCCTCGGATACACCTCTGCTAATAAGGGTTCGGGCGATATGCCTCACCTCTTTGTCGACTGTGTCAAGATAACTCACAATGGTGGAACGGGCCTGACATCAGTTCAGGATTCAAAATTCAGGATTCAGAACACCTATGATCTGAGCGGCCGCCGGCCGACGGGCACCAAGAAGGGTGTCAGCATCATCCGCTACTCGGACGGCACGACTCGCAAGGTTCTGACGAAGTGACGGGATTGTAAGAAAACATACAAGTTATGAAAGTAAGACTCGTGCTCATCGCCCTTGTCCTCGCTTTAGGGTTGAGGGCCGCCAACACTACTACGACCGTATCTTCCCTGAGCTCAGGGACAAACGTCGGAGCCCGTGTGGATTATGTCCTCACCTCTGCAACCCCCTTTACCAGCAGTTCGGCCTACGTCAATATCCCATCCTCCAGCATGGAACATTCGGTGGTTATCTTTAAGGCCGTCAAGCCATCAGTGGTCATCAGCAAGTGGCTTGGCTATGTCCGTATAAACGGGGCAGCAGCGGTGAACGGCACCAACTGTCAGGTGCGCATGTACAACAAGGGAGCCATCGTGCTGCCCTACAGCAGTTCCACAGCGGTCCTGACTTGCTATACGGGGAAGGGATACACAGGGACTTCGTGTACCAAATATACTACCGGCAGCAACGGCGGCTACATGAAGACGCTCACCAGTGAGCTGTTGCTCAACGACATCCGTAGCTTCAAACTGAAGCGAGGCTACATGGTTACCTTCGCTACGGGAACAAGCGGGTGGGGCTACAGCCGTTGCTTCATTGCGGCTACGGAGGACTTGGAGATGGACCTGCCCACCGTGCTTGCGGGCAAAGTGTCGTCGTACCGCCTCTTTCAGTGGTACAACTTCGGCAAGTCGGGCATAGCCAACAACACGGATGCTGGCGTATGCGACAAGCTGAACGTGCAATCGGCCTACAACTACGGCTGCGGAAAGGACATGCGCCCGGATGTGGAATGCATACCTCATAAGATACATAAGGACTGGCCTGGCGTAGGCGAGTGCGGTTCGTGCGACTATTCCGCCCACATGAAGACGGACAACGAACCGGCTAACTCGAGTGACGACACTCCCGCCACCGTAGACCAAGTCCTCGCCTATTGGCAGGACGCCATGCGAACGGGTATGCGCCTGTGCGCCCCCTCGTCGCACGATGGCGGCTATGCCTGGCAGGAACAATTCATGAATGCCATCGACGAGCGCGGCTGGCGATGCGATGTGCTGGATATGCATTGTTACTGGGTTACCGGTAGTTTCCCCTCACTGGTCAATTACTACAACAAATTCCGGCGGCCTATCTGGGTGACAGAGTGGCTCTGGGGAGCCTCGTGGAACAACAACGGAGTCTATGGCAGCGGAGCTACGGAGTCGCTGATTCAGAGCAACACGAGCACCATACTGGGTTACATGAACAGTTATGACTACGTGGAGCGTTATCATTACTGGAACAGCGAGTCGAAGGCAAAGATCTATGACGGAGGAGTAACCTCTCTGGGCAAGATTTACGCAGTGACGGACGGCGGACTGGGCTACAACAAGGGCCGCGAGTTCGTTCCTGTGGTTGTAATCAACAAGCCTTACTCGTTGTTGGGCGACATTAGTGGCAGCAAGTTTAGCCTCAGTTGGAAAGACCCGAACGGCGACATGATGGACGAAATCCGTGTGCAGTACAAACTGCCTTCGGCCTCATCGTGGACTACGCTGGCCACCGTCAGCCGGAAGGACAAGACGGGCAGCGGCGACCAAAGCTACACCTACGCGGGCACGCTTGCCAATGCCGAGAAGTATTTCTGGCGTGTGGTGGACATGTATGAGAACAAGGAGTACAGCAGCGATGTGTTGATTTGCACCACCGAAAAGGTGGATAACACCAACGTACTGCCTGTCAACCTAAAGGACTACTATTTCCAGTTCTATTCGAAGGAAGCCTCCTCCAACTTCGTGTGGGCCGTCTATGATAATACCAGCAGCGAGAATCGCGTTTATTACAAAGCAGCTGCCAGCGACCTCACCAGCGACCCCTATCAGCTGTGGACGTTGGAGACGAACAGCAACGGTGGCTACTCGCTGCGCAACGTGGGAGAGCCAGACTACCTCATCTGCAGTCCCAACTCCTGGAACTTCATCACCCGCAACGAGGACTACAAGATTGAGGCTGCCAAGACGGCCTTCGACTTCGTGTACTATTCGTCGGGCGACTACTGGGTGTGCAAGAATCTGGCACATGCCGGCAACTACGTCGGCCTCTGGGACAACGACAAGAACTTCGCAGTCGGAGAGGTTTTGGCAGGCAATCGCAGTGATGTTGCCTCGGCCGACCACATAGGCATCCGCCTCATTCCCCGTTCCGTTGGCCGCTATTACCTCTGCAACGCCGCCAGCGGCCTGTTCATAGCCGGTGGCAACAAGTGGGACACCCAGGCCATCGTGGCCGAGAGCGGTCTCGACTTTTCTATGGTAAGAGGCAGCAAGGGCTACCTGCTTGATTCCAACGTCACCAACGGCGGAGACAGCCACTACTTGGGCAGCAATCTCTTTGTCGACGGCGCTGCCTTCGAGTGGACTTTCAACGAGGCAGGTACCATCAACGGGAAAACGGCCTACACCATTTCCGACGGCGCCAAATACTTATCCTCGCCTCTGGTGGCCAACACTGCGCTGACCACCACGACCAGTGCCAGCAGCACCTCTGCCAAGTGGTTGCTTCTCACGCGCGACGACCTGTTGGAGATGCTGAAGAAAGCCTCGATGGACAAGCCTGTCGATGCCACCTTCCTCCTGCCCTGCGCACGCTTCGGCCGCAACGACAGCCGCATCAACTTCTGGGAGGGAGCGCCCAGCCGCAGCGGCTATGCCAGCTCAGAGTGGGGCAACTACAATGCCGAGAAGTTCAACACCAATTTCGACGTCCATCAGTCCGTCGACGATGTCCCCGACGGCATCTACCAAGTCACCATGCAGGGATTCTATCGCTGTGGCGGATATGCCGATGCGGCCGCCAAACGCACTGCTGGTAGCGAGGCACTGAATGCCCTGTTCTATGGCAACGACAGAAGCCTGCCCCTGCCCTCCATCTTCGAAGGTGCTGGCAGCAGCAAGAAGATGGACGATGACGTCTCCACCACCCACGGCTACATTCCCAACAATCAGAAGGGTGTCTCCTACTACATCCACGACGGGCTCTACGCCACAGCCCCCTTGTACTTCACCGTCAGGGGTGGAGCACTGCGCGTGGGCGTCAGGAAGGACGTAGCCGTAGCCAACGACTGGACAATCTTCGACGACATCAGGCTCCACTACCTCGGCCCGCTGACCCTGGGCGATGTCAACGGCGACGGCAACATCGGCATTGCCGACGTGACGGCGCTGGTCAATATCATTTTAGGCAAGACGCTCACCCCCTTTGCCACCCAGCAGCTGGCTGCCGATGTGAATGGCGACACACTCGTCAACATCGCCGACGTAACCGCTTTGGTCAATATCATTTTAGGCAAGAAATAGGTCGGGTTTACTTGACATAAATCAAGAAACCGCACATTTGCAACCAGTTTGTGCATCAAATAATTGCACAAACTGGTCTTTTCTGTGTACCTTTGCAGCCGATTTCAAGAAACAATGGTAAAAGATTAAGGTAAAAAGATTAAAGTAACACGACTATGAAAAAGGTATTAGTTGCATTTGCAATTCTCAATTCTCAATTTTCAATTTTCAATTTAAGCGAAGCGCATGCTGGCGGTCTGCTGACCAACACCAACCAGAACGTGGCCTTCCTGCGACAGATGAGTCAGGACGGCATCATTGACATCACAGGCCTCTACCTCAACCCCGCAGGTACGGCCTTTCTGGAGAAAGGGTGGCACGTCTCGGCCAGCTGGCAGAACGCTAAGCAGAGCCGACAGATTACGACGGACTTCCCCCTCTTCGTGCAGAATCAGGACAACCCCGTCACGCCCCACGACTTCGAGGGTAAGGCCTACGCTCCTGTGCTGCCCTCGTTCCAGTTGAGCTACAACAAGGACAAGTGGAGCCTCAATGCCAACTTCGCTCTGAACGGCGGTGGCGGCAAGTGTGAGTACGACAAGGGACTGGGCTCCTTCGAGGCACTCTATGCCGCCCAGCTCGCTCAGATGGTTCCCGCCATGTTGCCCTCAGCCGTCTCGGCAGGCCTGCAGAGCCAGATTGGACTGCCTGCTGCCGCAGCCGACGCCATCGGCGGAACCGCCCAGTACACGGGCTATTCGCTGGATGCCTACATGAAGGGCCGTCAGTACTACTTCGGCCTATCGCTGGGTGCCACCTACAAAATCCTCAAGAATATGGCCGGATTCGTGGGGCTGCGCGCCATCTATGCCACCTGTAACTACAACGGATATGTGCAGGACATCAAGGCCTACTACACCGTCCCCAACTACGTGACGCAGGGACAGCAGGTCCTCGACCAGTACGGACTGGCCCTCAACTGCGACCAGACGGGCTTCGGCTTCACCCCCATTCTGGGCTTTGACTACCGCGTCAACAAACACCTGAACATCGCCGCGAAATATGAGTTCGAGACCAAGATGCGCCTGAAGAACAAGTCGGAGATGAACAAGTTCGCCCAGCAGCAAGTGGCCAACGGCAATGCCACCCTGGCCCAGTTCGAGGACGGCAGGAAGGTGGCCGCCAACATCCCTGCCATACTGAACGCAGGCATCATGGTCACCCCCGTGGACCAGCTCCGACTGATGGCCGGTTGGCACTACTACTTCGACAAGAACTCCAAGCAGTACAACGACAAGCAGAAACTCATCGACAAGAACACACAGGAGTTCTCAGCCGGCATCGAGTGGGACTTCTGCAAGTGGGTCACCGTCAGCGCCTCGTGGCAGAACACCCGCTACGGCCTGGGCGACGAATACATGAACGACCTGACGTTCAACGTCTCCAACAACATGATAGGCTGCGGTCTGCGCGTGCATCCCAGCAGGCGGTTCAGCATCGACCTGGGCTACATGCACACCTTCTACAAGGACCGCACCGTTACCCTCCCCACCGCCGTCGGCCCCAAGACCGACACCTATACCCGCAAGAACCGCGTCTTCGGTCTGGGTGTGAACGTGGACTTCTAAAGCGAAGACTCCCCCTCCCTGTGAAAGGAAAGGGTGGGGGAGGCTCTTTTTCACAGCCTCAGCTCTTCGGGTTTCAGGTTCGCACCGCTGCCCGGGATGATGCCTGCGCTGAGTGTCTTGACGGACGATGGCGGGGCTCTTTTCTCCTTATCTCAATGTCTCATTTTCACATCCAGCCCAGTCCGACTGCTGCCGAGGCTGTAGCCGCCCCACCCAGCGCGGCCAGCAGGGCCGTCAACAGTTTCCACAGAAACTTAATCAGTTGCTTTTTTGTTTCCTTGCTCATAGTTTTTTTTACTTTTTAGTTTTTATTAGTGAGAAGGGGCAAGTGAGAGGGGGCAAGAGAAATGTATTCGACTGGCAGGAATCAGTTTTGACAGGCGTGCCACCTTCGAATACTTCAGGATTCCGATAGTCTTGTTTGCCATAGTTTTTTTTCTTTGATGATTAGGTTAATAATTTGGCTTTGTAGGAGTTAAGAGTAGGAGTTATGAGGAGGAGTTAAGAGGGGCCGAATGTTTGGCTGTCTGTTTGTAAGTACTGTAATTGTAATGGCCCATTATAACTCCCGATTATAACTTCCCATTTTAACTTCAGTTAATTAATACTAATGTTTCGGTTCTCGTCTTAGTAACGCGCGTGCACTCACATTACTAATGTGATTCCTTAATCACAATACAAAGGTACAACATTTCCGAGGCGGAATCAAGTGTTTTTATTGCTGTCCGCTAAAACTTTTTGGTCTGTTATAAAATTAGGCTGAAATCCGAACGAGGATTCCAGCCTTTTTGTTACCTTTGTTTTTGCCACA
>CAJOJA010000034.1 GCA_905234735.1 uncultured Bacteroidaceae bacterium
TATGCTGATGGGTGACCTCTTCGATTGGTTGAAGCATTCGAAGGACCATCTGCTGATTCGCAGTTGTGTGTTCCACTTTGAGTTTGAGTTTATCCATCCGTTTATCGATGGCAATGGCAGAACAGGGCGCCTATGGCAGTCGCTCATCTTAGGCAAGCTGCATCCATTGTTTGAACATTTGCCTGTAGAAAACATGGTGTATAGTAATCAGCAACAATACTACGATGCCATTACAGCCAGCACTAACGCAGCACAGTCAGGCCCGTTCATCGATTTTATGCTGAATGAGATATATAAAACGCTGAAAGCGCATCAAGGGGAAGAACTGCCATTAAATGAGACCGACCCCATTGACAAGAAGTTCGGTGTAAAGTTCGGTGTAAAGTTCGGTGTAAAGTTCGGTGTAAAGTTCGGTGTAAATGAAAAACATCTATTAATCTTGATAGATGAAACTCCAGGAATGTCGGCTCAGGAAATTGCTGAACACATAGGAATAAGTAAGCGTGGCGTCGAAAAACAACTGAAGAAGTTGAAAGAGGCGGGCGTCATAACGAGAGAGGGGAGTGACAAAAATGGTATGTGGAAAATAAATAGAAGTGCAGGATAAAGTGCAGTAAAAAAACAAAGGACTATAGCGAAGACCAACTGATACAGCGGAGTGCAGCCGAGTTGCTGGAGAAGGAACTGGGCTGGACGAGCGTGTATGCCTTCGATAAGGAGGTGCTTGGCGTGAATGGCACGCTGGGGCGCACATCCTATCATGAGGTGCTGCTGACTCGCCATTTCACGAAGGCACTGAAGACGCTGAATCCCTGGCTGACGGACAAGCAGCTGCAGGAGTGCGTGGAGCGCATGACGGAACACATGAGCAGTCAGACGCTGATGCAGATCAACGAGCAGAAGTATCAGTATATCAAGGATGGTGTGCCCGTGACTCGCGTGAAGCCGAACGGCGAGACGGAAGAGGTGCGCGCCAAGGTGATTGACTTTGCTTCGCCCGAGAAGAACGACTTCCTTTGTGTCCGCGAGCTATGGGTATATGGTGCCTTATATCATCGCCGGGCTGACATCGTGGGCTTTGTGAATGGGCTGCCTTTGCTGTTTATGGAACTGAAAAACCACGACGTGGAAGTGGTAGATGCCTTCAACAAGAACTATCGCGACTATCTCGACACGATTCCGCAGCTGTTCTATCATAATGCCTTCATCATGTTCAGCAACGGACTGGAGGCACGCGTGGGTACCATCGACTCGAAGTGGGAGTTCTTCCACGAGTGGAAACGATTGAAGGAGGAAGATGCCGGCAACATAGAGTTGCCTACCATGCTGAGAGGTATCTGCAAAAAGGATAACTTCCTCGACCTGCTGGAGAACTTCATCCTTTATGACCATAGCGGAGGAAGAACGGCCAAGATACTGGCTCGCAACCACCAGTACTTAGGTGTGAACCAAGCCGTAGAGAAATACCGTGAACGTGCATTGTTGGATGGCAAGCTGGGTGTGTTCTGGCATACACAGGGCAGTGGCAAGAGCTATTCCATGCTGTTCCTGGCCCAGAAGATACGGCGCAAGTTCGAAGGTTCGCCTACATTCCTGGTGCTGACAGATCGCGACGAGTTGAACAAACAAATCAGCGATACGTTTGAGAACTGCGGATTGCTGGGCAATGTGAAGGCCAAGAAGTTCATCGCCAGCAGTGGGGAGGACCTGAAGACGAAACTGAAAGCTAATCCGTCGTTCATCTTCTCACTGATTCAGAAGTTCAACGACCCGAAGGCAGAACCCATCTATCCCGACCACGACATCATCGTGATGAGCGACGAGGCACACCGCACACAAAACGGTATCTTTGCCGATAACCTGATGCATATCCTACCAACGGCCCATCGTATCGGTTTTACAGGTACACCATTGCTGAAGGACGATAATATCACAGCCCGCACCTTTGGCGGTTATGTGAGTATCTATGACTTCAAACGGGCGGTGGAGGACAAGGCCACCGTACCGCTCTATTATGAGAATCGGGGTGAGAAGCTGCAAGACCTGAAGAATCCGGAGATTAACGAGGAGATAGCCTCAGCACTGGAACAGGCTGGTGACATGGATGCATCGCAACTGGCAAAACTCGAAAGGGAGTTTGCCAAGGAAGTACACCTGTTAACTGCCAAGAAACGTCTGCGTATTGTGGCCAAAGACTTTGTCAAACACTATAGCGACCTGTGGACATCGGGCAAGGCGATGATGGTCAGTTATAATAAGGTGACCTGTGTGCGAATGTACAACTACGTGCAGGAATACTGGCAGCAAGAGATAAAAGCCCTTGAAACGCAGATTGCCAACTGTTCCTCTCAACAGGAAACGCAGGAACTGAAGCGCAAACTGGAGTGGATGAAGGAAACGGAAATGGCTGTAGTGGTATCGCAGGAACAAAACGAGATACAGACCTTCCAGAAGTGGGGACTTGACATCAAACCACACCGTGAGAAGATGGAGAAACGGGAGTTGGACAAGGAGTTCAAGGACGGCGACTCAAAGTTGCGTGTCGTGTTTGTCTGTGCCATGTGGCTGACAGGCTTTGACGTGAAGACGCTCTCTTGTCTCTATATTGACAAACCGATGAAGGCTCACACGCTGATGCAGACCATTGCCCGTGCCAACCGTGTTTCGGAAGGAAAGACGAATGGACTAATCATTGACTACATCGGTATTGTGAAAGCATTGCGTCAGGCTTTGGCCGACTATACTGCCAACACGGAAGGTGGAGCCGGGAATGATCCGACCATCGACAAGAAAGAACTTATCAAGCATGTGCTGGAAACAATAGCGGCAACGACAGTATTCCTGAAGGAACATGATTTCGAGCTGGACACCTTGATTCATGCAGAGAGTTTCCTAAAACTATCACTGCTGAAGACTGCCGCCAATGCAATGTGCGAAACACTTGAAATCAGGAAGTCATATTGTACCTTTGCGACAACGCTCCTGAATCTCTGGAAATACCTCGACCGTGAAGACATTACTTCTGAAATGAAGCAACAGAAGGATGCTATTGAGGCCATCTATAAGGAATTGCAGAAGAAGCGCAAGCATGCCGACATCACTGACCTCAGCGTAGCCATCAATGAGATAGTGAACGAGCACCTTGAAATGGTAGAAACAATGGTGGCTGAAGACGGTCGGCGCTTTGACATCAGTGGCATCGACTTTGACTTGCTCCGTCGTGAGTTTGCCAAGAGCAAGGAAAAGAACCTTGTGTTGAAAGATATACAAGAACTGTTGCAAGAACGTATTGCCCAGATGTTGGCCGCAAATCCCTCGCGCATCAACTTCTATGAAAAGTATCAGCAGATTATCCAGGATTATAACCAGGAGCAAGACCGTGTGACAATAGAAGATACGTTCGATAAACTAACGAAACTATCGCATGATTTGACAGAAGAGCAACGCCGCTATGTACGTGAAGGATTTGAGAATGATGAGCAGCTGTCTATGTATGACGTGCTGATGAAAGAAGACCTTACAAAGGAAGACATCAAGAAACTAAAGGCCGTAGCCAAGGATTTGCTGGAAAAGATAAAGGCGCAATTAGCTACGATGGATCATCCGTTCGACAAGCAGGAAACAAAGGCTGCCCTCATCATCACTATCCGCGATTTACTGTGGGCAGAACTACCACAAAGCTATTCCGACGAAAGTATCACCTATTACCGGGATAAGGTGTACAACTATGTGAGAAGGCGCTATGGTGATGCAGCGTGAGGATAATGTATTCGAAAATAATCAAACATTTTTGGTATTTTGCTCGCTTAATCGTACCTTTGCACCCTGGATAGATAGTAACTATGATAGTTTGTATAGCAGAGAAACCGTCGGTGGGCCGCGACATCGCCCAGGTGTTGGGCGCCACGCAGCAGCACGACGGATACATGGAAGGCAATGGATACCAGGTGACTTGGACATTCGGCCACCTGTGCGAACTGAAGGAGCCCCACGAGTACTCGCCCCTGTGGAAGACGTGGAGCCTGGCCCAGTTGCCGATGATTCCCCAGCGCTTCGGCATCAAACTGAAGACCGACAAGGGGGTGGAGAAGCAGTTCAATACGATTAAGAAACTCATGCTCGGCGCCGAGCGCATCATCAACTGCGGAGATGCCGGCCAGGAGGGCGAACTCATCCAGCGGTGGGTCATCCAGATGACGGGTGCCAAGTGCCCCGTGCAGCGACTGTGGATATCGTCGCTGACCGAGGAGGCCATACGCGAGGGGTTCCAGACCTTGAAGGACCAGGACAATTACCAGAGCCTCTACGAGGCCGGACTTTCCCGTGCCATCGGCGACTGGACACTGGGCATGAACGCCACGCGCCTCTACACCATGAAGTATCGCAGCCAGTTGGCCCGCGAGAAGCAGGTGCTCAGCATCGGTCGTGTGCAGACGCCCACGCTGGCCCTCATCGTGCGCCGTCAGCAGGAAATAGACAACTTCAAGCCTGAGACCTATTGGGTGCTGACCACCCTTTACCGAGGGGCCACGTTCACCGCCGTCATGGAGGAGGGCGACCGCGGTTTCCGCACGAAGGAAGACGGCGAGGCCGCTTTGGCAGCCATCGGTTCGCTGCCTTTTACCATCCTTTCGGTGGAAAAGAAGGCTGGCAGGGAGGCTCCACCACGATTGTTCGACCTGACTTCGCTGCAGGTGGAGTGCAACAAAAAGTTCGGCTATTCGGCAGACCTGACACTGCAGCTCATCCAAAGCCTCTACGAGAAGAAGGTGACGACCTATCCCCGTGTGGACACCACCTTCCTCAGCGACGACCTCTATCCCAAGTGCCCCCAGATACTGGCTGGAATCGTGCCATACGCCCGGTTCATACAGCCGTTAGACACAGGAAAACTGCGTAAGGACAAGAAATACTTCGACAGCTCGAAGGTGACCGACCACCATGCCATCATACCCACGGGGGTGAACCCTGCCTCGGTAGCAATGTCGGACATGGAGAAGCGTGTGTTTGATCTCGTTGCACGCCGTTTCATCGGCATTTTCTACCCTGACCTCAAGTTCCAGCAGACCACCGTCCTGGGCGCAGTCCGCAGCGAGGGACTCCACGTTGCAACCTTCACCGACGCCATTCCCTTCCGTGCCACTGGCAAAGTGATTACCGAACCCGCCTGGCAGGTGTTGTGGGCAAAGAAAAAGGGTGACGAACAGGATGCTGCAGACGAGAAAGAAGGGATGGAAGAGGGGACTTTACCCACATTTGTGAAAGGAGAGTCGGGGCCTCACGAACCTAATCTGGCCGAAAAACAGACTACACCGCCGAAGCCATACACCGAAGCCACACTGCTGCGTGCAATGGAGACCGCCGGAAAGTTGGTTGAGGACGACGAACTGCGCGATGCATTGAAAGAGAACGGCATCGGACGGCCTTCCACCCGGGCGGCAATCATCGAGACGCTGTTCAAGCGCGACTACATACGTCGCATCCGCAAGAGCCTGGCTCCCACCGAAACAGGCATACAGCTCATCAGCATCATCCAGAACGAACTGCTCAAAAGTGCCGAACTCACCGGACAATGGGAGCGTAAGCTGCGACAGATAGAGCACCGCGAGTACGAGGCCCGACAGTTCATTGACGAACTGAAGCAGATGGTCACCGACCTTGTTCTCTCCGTTATGGCCGACAACCGAGCGGTCGAAAGGAGTTAGAGAGTTAAGGAAGTTAAAGGAGTTAAAGAAGTTAAAGAACGATATGCTACTATGAAAATGACAAAAGTATGGATGATAGCCGCCATCCTCATGCTCTGCGACTCGGGAGTACTGGCATCGTGCAACGAGAATGAGAATACAGGCGAGGCCGGCACCGCCGTGCTTGTGGAGTGGCAAGCCGGACAGACGGTGAGCCAGGAGGTGGTGGATGCCTTCGGGGGTATCGACAAGTGCTTTGCAGCCGACCCCATCCCTGACGGCGTGTGGGCCCGCATGCAGGGCAAGACCTACAAGGAGAACCCCCATATCGGACGCGATGACCTGCGCCACGTGCGTGCCCTGCACTGGGACTACGACAATCAGATGCACGTGGGCGAAATGATTGTCAACAAGGCGATTGCCGACCGCGTGACCGCCATCCTGCGCCAACTGTTCGATGCCAAGTACCCCATCCAGCGTATGCTCCTGCCCGATGTCTACAACGCCGACGACGAGACGCAGATGCGCGACAACAACTCGTCGTGCTTCTGCTATCGCGCCATTGCGGGTAGCACCAACCTCTCGAAGCATGCCCGCGGAATGGCCATCGACATCAACACGCTCTATAATCCTTATTATAAAGTGCGCAGCGATAGCACGCTGTTCGTTCAGCCCGCTACGGCCGAGGCCTACTGCAACCGTGACTGGGACTTCCCCTACAAGATAGACCACCAGGACCTCTGCTTCCGACTCTTCACCGAGGCCGGCTTCGAATGGGGTGGCGACTGGACCACCTGCAAGGACTTCCAGCACTTCGAGTTCATAGAGTCCAACTGATCGCCATCATTTCGCAAAAAAGCGCCATTTAATCGAGAAAATCAACGTTCACTCCGCCGTCTATACTCATGTTCGAACCGATACCCATACGATACTTACTGTTCTTCGTGCTCTACGGGGGAGCAGCGGTAGTATCTGCTGTGCTGTGCCTCTACTTGTTGCTACGCAGGGGGAACGCCTTCTCGGCGCATACCACCCCGCCCCTGGCGCTGCGTCGCTGGGCGGCAGCATTCTATGGCATAGGAGCCCTGGGACACGTGTGGTGGCTGCTCTTCTACATCTTTTTCCGGGAGGAGCATTCTGCGGCCTTTGTCGTGGTCGTCGTACTTGACAGCGTAACGTTGCTCGTCACTATTTTCGGCACTCTGCTCGCCATGCTCCAGGACCGCAAACGGCCGTTCTGGCCCATCGCCCTGTCCACGGTGCCCATCGTGATACTCGGTGCGCTGCAGATAGCTCGCCCCGCTACCGACTTCCTTACCCCCTGCATCGTCTATATGCTGGCCGTCTATGTGCTTTTCACCCTGTATGTGGTGGTTGCCGTCCGACAGTACGGGCGATGGCTGCGTGAAAACTATGCTGACCTGGAGCACAAGGAGGTGCGCTTCAGTCTTGCGCTGATTATCATGCTCCTGCTGGCCGTTATGGTCTATGAGTCCGCTTCCGACGACCCGTCATTCCTTCTCATCCGCATCGTCGACCTCGTAATGTTCGGTCTCCTGCTGTGGCGTGTGGAGACGTTGCCAACCCTCACTCCCAACTCCTCTCCGAAGGCCGAGGAGGGTGAATACGCCCAAGAACAGGAAGCAGCGGACGAAGTGTCTGCACCCCTCTCCCTTCGGAGAGGGCCTGGGGATGAGGCTATCGAGCAGCTGCTGACCGAGCATTGCGTGCAGATGCAACTCTATCTGCAGCACGACCTGACCCTTGCTTCCTTCTCGACAGCCGTTGGGGTCAACCGCACTTATCTCAGCCAGTACTTCTCCAGACTGGGCCTGAACTACAACACGTACATCAACGGCCTGCGTATCGATCACTTCATCCGTCTCTATCGCGAGGCTGTGGCTTCCAATCGCCATTTCACCGTCATGCAGCTGACTCAGGACAGCGGCTTCCGCAGCTACAGTACCTTCAGCAGCGCCTTCAAGCAGCGCATGGGACAGAGCTTGAGAGCGTGGATGCGCGAAACCTCCGACTAAGTTTTGACACCGAATTCGTGTGCCAACTCTCAGAATCTACAAAAAAACTCTCAGAATCTACAAAATCTTTCGTTTCGGCCCTGTAGGATATGTTTATGTTTGTTAATTTTATTATCTTTGCAAGGTAATTGTAAGCATAACTAACATAAATAACAACCTACACAATGAAAAAGATGAGAAATTGGGTGATAGCCGCCACCCTCATTTGCGGCACAATGGCTGTTACGACAGCTTGTAAGGAAGCAAAGGCACAGACCGAAACCCCTCAGCCGGAAGAGGAAGTGGTGAGCACTGAGCTCATACGCACCAGCCAGAGCTGGGACGGTGTGGAACTGCCTGACTACCTGCAAGGCCGACCCGAACTGGTGGCCGTGAAGTATGTCTTCCCCGCTGGCAAGAAACTGGGCTGGCACCACCACCCCGTGATGAACTACGGCATCCTGGTGCAGGGTGAGCTGACCATCATCGGTAAGGACGGTCAGAAGAAAGTGGTGCATGAGGGTGAGCCCGTCGTAGAGATGGTGAATACCATCCACCACGGCGAGAATACCGGCTCCGTGCCCGTCATCCTCTATATGTTCTACCTCTCGCAGAAGGATATGCCTCTGGCTGTGCAGCATCCCGAGATTCCGCTGGAGTAGAATAATTGGGGGAAGTTCAAAAAATATAACTCATACATTTTAACCTTATGAAACAATCTAGTACCATCTTGCGAGGGCGGCCGTGGTTGTTGCTATGTCTGCTCTTCGCATGGCTGCTGCCACAGACGGCGGCGGCGGATCTCTCGTATGAGGACGATCCGGACAACTACACAGTGGAACTGGGTGGTTCGAATGTCATCTACTTCACGGCTCCGTGCTATGACACGCGTGGTGCCGACACGTGGATCTACGACGGTAACCTGCGGGTGTCGGTAGATGGCGCTGACCCCATCACCATCTTCCACTGGGAGTCTGAAACGAACATCAACAACGACAACACAACGTTGAAGGTGAAGTTCACCACCACCGCCGACGGTTTCTTCGACATTACGCTGGGTAATTCGAGGAACACCTTCCGGCTGACCAAGGACAATGGCGGATGGCAATCCGTGGTGCGCAACAGCGACGGCAAGACCTTCGGGTTCAGTGCCGAGTGGGCTGTGCCCTACAACCTGCTGGGCAAGAAACTGAGGTTCACCTGGTATGTCAAGCGTAACGGTAACTCTGCCACTGTCCTGAATAGGGAAGTGCCAGGCCTCCAGGCGAAAGATATCAGCATGCCTGCGGCAAGTGCGAAGCTGGAACCTTTCGTCTCGCTGCCCATGCTGAGCGCGAACAACCCGGGCAAACTGGAAATACCCTGGTTCCTGGCTTCCGACAGCATTGTCAGTGCCCGCTATGAGTACACGGATGCCAATGGTGCCCACTATGAGAAGCCGATAGAGAACGTGAAGACCAGCACCATCCTGCTGGATGCCAACGTGCCTTACCGCAACTTCCGCGTCGTATGCAGTTACAAGGAGGCGAACGACAAGGGGTCCTACCTGATTGAAAACCAAGGTTCGACGGCGCAGAACATACCCTTGATTCACACCCCCATCGGGCTGAGTGCCCGCCAACTGGAGGGGCAGAAACTGAAGGTGGAGGTGAAGTGGAACCTGACCTACCCGGACGATGAGGACCTGACACCCATGGACTTCTTCGAGATTCAGCGCTCGCTCACTGGTCTGGAGCAGGACTTCGTCACCGTCCATCAGGAACCTTACATCTCTGTCAACAAGAAGTCGTCCTACATCTTCGTCGACAGCACCCTGACGGACGACCTCACGGAACGCATGTTGACGAACGGCGGTTCGCTCGACAACCTCACCTACCGCGTGCGCCGTACCATCACCCAGGACTGGAATTGGGCCAAGAACAGCTGCACATCGAGCGTCAGGTGCGTGGTGGACAACCTGCACCTGCTGAGCATCGCCGACTACTCGGCCCGCTGGGAAGACGAGCGGGCCTATACCGTCCGCGTGGCGTGGAACTACGCCGACGAACTGGGTGCCGTCTGGGACGACCGTGCCCAGATGGTGCTGCGCGTCGTGTCGCGCAACAGTGCCGGCCAGGTGGTCGACAGCCTGACCTACAGGCTCGAAGATAACGAACGCTGGCTGCGCTACAAGGTGGTGGAACTCTCGCGCTCGTGCGTACATTATGATATAGACATGTATGTGGAGCGGGGCGAGTCGCCTCTCAACTACGGCGACCAGGTGGCCTCCGTCTTCTTCCCCATCCGCAACGCCAGCGACTGGCACACGTTTGCCAAGATGGTGAATGATGCCAGAAACACCAAGGACATCAACGCCCGCCTCTATGCCGACATCACGACCAGTGAGCATGTGGGAGTTGACCCCGGTGCTTATTACCGTGGTGTCTTCGACGGTAACGGCCACACGCTGACCTTCAACAAGTCTGGTTGGACTGAAGAACGAATCGCCCCCTTCCGCTATGTGGGCAACGCCACCATCAAGAACCTGCATACGGCGGGCACCATCAGTTCCAGCAAACGCTACATGTCGGGTCTCGTCGGCTGGGCGATGGAGGGCACAAAGGTCAGCATCGAGAACTGCCGCTCGTCGGTGGTGCTCCAGTGTTCGGCCAATGGCGAGGGCCTCATGGCCGGCTTCGTCGCACGCCAGAGCGGCGCAGACGTCGTCATCCGCAACTGTAAGTTCGACGGCTCGTTTGAGGGTGCCGACGCCACGAACAACCGAGGCTTCGTGGCCTGGGTGGCCCGCAAGAGCACCCTGGCCATCGAGAACTGTGTCTTCGCCCCTGGTACCATCAGCACCAAGTTCGACGGCTGCGAAACATGGGTCAAACTGGACACGGAGGATGTCACTTATTCGGCCGTCAACAATTATGCCACCAGGTTATATACTGGTTCGCTGACCCTCATCATCCGTAATGAAGCAGACTGGAACCAGTTTGTGGAACAGGTGGAGAAGTGCAAGAACCAATACTGGGTGGATGCCATCCTTGCCGAAGACATCAGTTTGAGTGGTAAGCAGGCCATTGCAGGCTACTCAGGCAATTATCCTTATCGCGGCACCTTCAACGGTAACGGCCACACCATCAACCTCAACATTTCGGACGATGCCAGAAACACGGCACTCTTCTCTCATGTTGCCAACGCCACCTTCAAGAACCTGCACCTGACGGGCACTGTATCCTCGTCGCAGCCAGTCCATGGCAGTTTGATTGGCTGTGTGGATGATGGCTACACCGTCACGATAGAGAACTGCCACTCGTCGGTGACCCTTAAAAACAGTTGGACTGGCGATACCTCTATGGGTGGTTTCGTGGGGCTTGTGAACAGCAATGCTAAAATCACGTTCCGCAACAGTATGTTCGACGGGCGCTTCGAGGGCAGCAACAGCAGTCACAACGGTGGTTTCGTGGGATGGACTAACGGCCCCGTGACCATCGAGAACTGTCTCTTCATGCCAGCCTACGTAGGCACCGACCCCGCAAGCAGTGAGACATGGGCACGCAATTCGGAGAACCAACCCGTCACCGTCACCAACAGTTATGCCACCAACGAATTCTGCCACATCATCAACAATGCCACCGACTGGGAAACATTCCGAAAAGCAGTGGACAACCGTGGCACTAAGAGCGTGAATGCCATACTGAACGCCGATGTCATAACAAACACTTCTGCATCGGACTTCAAGGGTGTGTTCGATGGCAACGGCCATACGATGACCCGCGACGGTGGTGGCAGCATGTTCACTTCTGCCAGTGACTACACCATCAAGAATCTGCACCTCAACGGCAGCCTCGGGGGCGATATGCACGTAGCCGGACTTGTGGCTAGCAGTTTCAACGGCAATATCCAGAGTTGCCGGGTAAATGTCAATATTCATTGTAACGCAACACATGCCGGCGGCTTCATCGGCCACGGCCACGATACTCCGCACACCATCAACAACTGCCTGTTCGACGGTTCCGTCAGTACCAAGAACGACGGACAAAACGGAGGGGAATCCTATGTCGGAGCATTCCTCGGCTGGGTAGGCGATGCAGATCACCACGTAACCAACTGCTTGGAAGACGGAAACTATTACTACGTGGACCACGCAGGATTCTGCTATACAAACTATTCAGTATGGGGTAATAAAGGTAACAGCAATAATAACTATTCCTATAAAGGATTATCATGGGACGAGGTCAATCACTCTGGCATCTCTCATGACAATGTAGCCAGTTGGATTGGCAGACTGGGCGATGGCTGGTATCAGTCTGGCGATAAGGCCCTGCCCAAGATGACCACGCGCACGCTGTGGAACAACGTCGGCTCGCTGTCGGCCAGCGAACTGGCCTCGAAACTGGACGGAAGCAACTGGAAGGTTGTCGACGGCAAGATTGAACCTGTGTTGTTCAATTCCGAGGTCGCTACCTCGGAGGAGGACATCGCGCCCAAGATGGGCGACTGCTGGAAGATGGAGGACGGCACACTCGTGCCCGTCACGACGACCATGCCCGAACCCGCGTCCAGCGTCCTCGCCATCAGCACGGCCGCCGACTGGCAGCGCTTCCGCGACCTCGTGCAGGCTGCCAAGGGCCAGAGTGACGTGAACGCCGTGCTCATGGACGACATCACTACGAACATAAGCATTGGTTGGGAAAGCGACAGACCTTACCGGGGCACGTTCAACGGCAACGGCCACACGATAGACTTCAACATCGACCAGAGCGGCGACTTCGTTGCGCCTTTCCGCTATGCCAAGGACTACACCATCAAGAACCTCCGCGTGACGGGCAGCGTCAAGGGCGGCATCCACTCGACAGGCCTGGTGGGCCACAGCGAGGCCACGAACGGTAAGCACAACACGATTACGAACTGCCACGTGTCGGTCCGTGTGGAATGCACCGGCGACCATGCCGGCGGCTTCATCGGACACGGACACAAAGCGGCTCACGCCCTCACCAACTGTCTGTTCGACGGTTCCGTCACCTGCCAAGGTTCCTCCTATGCAGGCACATTCATAGGCTGGGTTGAAGAAATTTCCGGAAACGCCCTGTCCAACTGCTTAGAGAACGGCGGTAACTACAGTGCGGACCACGTGGGGATGAACTATTCCTGGAATAACGGCAGCAGCCCCATTGCATACGGCAACAGCGAGAAGAGCACGAACAACTGGACCTACCATGACTGGGCCGAAGCCTATCATGTGGGCTCGATGACCGCGGACGAAATGGCCGCACAGTTGGGCAGCGCCAACTGGCAGGTGAAGGACGGCAAGGTGGTGCCTAAACCAAGTGCCTTCCCCGTCACGAAGTGCGACGTTCCCGACTTCTACCATAAGAACACGGGTACGATAGACCCGGAACTGCTGACACAAACGCGCCAGAGCAGCGTGCTGCTGACCTGGAACACCGACGGCCGCCCCATCGACTACTTCCGGGTGATGCGCCGCGTGAAGGGCGAGGGTAACGACAAGTGGAAAGAGGTGGCCACCAACCTGGACCAGTTGAGTTACGAGGACACCAGCGTGTCGCCGCTGCTCACCTACGAATACAAGGTGCTCGGCGTGAACGACTGCGAAGGCATCGACTCCACCGAGACCCAGGTGAAGGTGGGCGAGTGTAAGCACACGGGCCGCTTAGACGGCTACGTGCGCTTCAACGACGGTACCAGTGCGGCCGGCATCGAGGTGGACATCTTCCACGACGGCACGAAGGTGGCGAGCGTGCGGACCGACGACAGCGGACACTACGTGGCCGACGAACTGTCGTACTACGGCGGCACGAGCGTCGAATATGAGGTGAGCGCCGTGGGCCGGAACGGCGAAGACTTCTCGCCGGAACGCACCGGCGTGACCTTCGATGCCCACAGCAACGACGAGACGCTGCGCGAAATCGCCATCCTGAACGGCAAGCGATTCTCGGGCTACGTCATGTACGACGGCACGAGCATCCCCGTGAAGGGAGCCAACTTCAAGGTCAACGGCCGGAAGGTCTACAACACGAAGGGCAAACTATTAGAGACGGACTACGACGGTTCGTTCTCGTTCCGCGTGCTGCCCGGCAACGACACCATTCAGGTGGTGATGGACGGTCACACGTTCACCCAGGGCGGCTACTTCAAGAGTGCCGCCGGCCACAACTTCACCGACGACGTGGCCAACATCTACTTCTACGACGACACGAAGGTGAAACTGACCGGACGCGTCGTGGGCGGCGACGAGCAGGGCAAGAAGCCCCTGCTGAACAACCTCTCGAAGAACAACCTGGGCGACTCGCTGACAATCGTGCTCACCCTGGAGGGCGACAACACGTCGTGGCTCGTCTATGACAACCTCAACCCCAACCGCACCGAGCGCGAGGAGGTGGTGCGCCACCCGCGCGGCGGCGACAAGCACTTCACCACGGTGAAGACCCAGCGCAAGCGCATGACGGTATGGCCCGACGCCAAGACTGGCGAGTACATGCTGCTGCTGCCGCCCGTGCGCTGGAAGGTGCAGCAGGTCTACTGCAAGGGCTATCCCACGCTGTTCCAGGAGGGACAGGTGAACGAGGTCGTCGACCTGACCAACTGCCTCACGCCGCAGGAGACCACTTACACGGGTTCCTACAAGGACGTGGACACCGTCACGGTGGTTGACCCCAAGGTCGAGTACCACGCCATCTACAACCGCATCTACCACAGCCCGGTGGAGGTGACCTACAGGCAGTTGGGCTACGACACGTTCAGCTACTTCGGCGACAAGAACTACATGGCCACCAAACTGGACGGTGAGATGGCCGAGGTGTCGCTGGCCTACCTGGATCCGGTGGACTCGGTGACGACTCGCTATTCCTTCGGCTACCCCGTGTTCAGCCTGGAGCGCAAGTACACCATCGAGTTGCAGGTGGGCGAGAACTATCTTTACAACAACGACCCGGCCGGAAAGGCCGACATCGTCAGGTTGGGTGGCGGCATGGCCATGATGCAGAACGGCATGAAGCCTGGTTCCTACGATGAGCCGGTGCTGATAGACAGCCTCGGACGGGCCCGCTTCACCCTGCAAGCCGGCCAGACCACCAACCTGGAGAACTCGCTGAGGACGGTGACATTCACCGTGATGCGCGACAGCACCTACCTTGAGGCCAAACCCCTGCAGGGCTACGTGCTCAACATGTTCCCCGTGGGCAATAGCAAGGACATCATGACCGAAGGTAATCCCGTGCTGATCGACATCCTGCGCGACCCGCCAGGCTCCTACAGCTCGAACACGTTGGCCAAGGGTGCCACGCTGAACTATACGTACATGATGAATCTGACGCTGATGGCAGGTGTTTCCATGTGGTACAGGACGGGTAAGGAACTACAGGTTATAGAAGCCGCTGTGGAAGCACCGGAGGGTATAGGTGTTGCTACCGGCTCAGTCAGTGCAGGCAAGACAGAAGAAGGCGATTTTAACGAGTTTATATACAATGCGCAAGGCAGCAAGGCCTTCTCCTACACGATGGCCATCAGCAACAACATCAGCACCAGCGGCGACCCGTCGATGGTGGGTGCCGATGCCGACCTCTACATCGGTGCGGTGCAGAACGTCGTGGTGACGCCCATGTCCACCGTCCGCGCCGTGACCAAGAAGATGTTTGACCAGATAGCAGCCCGCCAGGGCGGGGTGAACAAGGTGTCGGAGGTGACCAAGAACGTCGAATACGGCACGGTGGTGAAGATTGCCGAAGGCCTGAATGCCAAGGGCGACACCGTCTACCTGATACGCGACGTGGCACTGGGCTACGGCCCGAAGATGCAGTCGCAGTTCATCTACTCGCAGAAGCAGATCCTGACGCAGATTATCCCCAACAAGGCGAAGGAGATTGTCGACATGATGTTCTGTGGCACCAAGAAGGAAGCCCAGGATATAGCCGACAAGACCGGACAACCTGTCTACTGGTCGCTGCGCCAGCCCACCGACTCGATGTTTGCCGTGGTGAACAAGCAACTGACGGGCCGTGCCTACAACTACGACATCGACAAGGCCGAAAAGGGCATCAACTACATGGTGGTGATACCCACAGGCCGTTCGCCGGAGAGCTTCAAAGACGAGGTGACAGAGAAGTACCAGATACTGAAGTCCTGGACGGAGATGATAGCCCAGAACGAGATGGAGAAACTGCGTGCTACTGACCTGCTGACCAACTACGACATAGCCGGCGCACAGGGCGTGAACTATGGCGAGACCTTCGACAGTAACTTCTCGAACTCATGGACGCACCACTTCCCCATCGCCACCGAGGTTGACTACTTCGGCCCCGGCATCAGTTATGCCACTTCGACTTTCTCAATTGTTGGTTCCTTTGTAGGCAGTTACCTTGCTTCTATGGCAGAAATGAAACTTTGGAAACAGCCGACGACTGTTTTTAATTGGAATGAAAACGGAGGACTCTCAACGGTTTCTTTCTCCGGTGATTTGCTCCAGTGGAGGGTTCTCCCCGTGGCCCTGTATTCGACCGTCGGTGCCAACTCTGAGGCCAAGGCGTTCAACCGTACGGAGAGTTTCACCATTGCCACCGACCCGATGAGCCGCCTGAACGTGGATGTCTATCGCGTGAAGCCCCTGTTTGCCAATTCCGGGACGGAATCCCACAACATGATAAATCCCCAGTATACCATTACCGACTCCGTGGGTGTTACCAACATCTTCACGAACTACCAGTTCGACAAGATGTACGATTTGGTGGAAGACTTCGTGGGTAAGACGGTTAAGGAAGAGGGTCTCGTGGGTCCGCGCGGCTTCGTATTCCGCACCCGTGGCGGTGCTACCCAGAATCCGTGGGAGGATCAGCGTGTGACGAACTTCTACGACACGGGCCGGGAACTCGATGCCCGCACGCTGAAGATTGTCAACCCGAAGATTCGCCTCGACAAGCAGAGCGTGAGCGGCGTGTCGGTCAACGACGCTGCCCACTTCACGGTCTACGTCTCCAACGAGAGCGAAAAGCCCGAGGCCACGGAGGGCCTGACCGTCCTGCAACTGTTTGCAGCCGATCAACTGAATCCGCTCGGTGCCAAAATCAGCATCAACGGACAGCCGCTGACCACGGGTGGCATGACCATCTCGGTGGTACCGGGCATGGAAACGGCCTTGCAGATGGAGGTGAGGGCCGGCCAGGGCTTCGACTTCGACGGCCTGACCATCGGCGTGATGTCGCCCACCGACGCCGTCAACACCAAGGAACTCGTCTCGTTCAACGTACACTTCCTGCGCGAGGCCGGAGGGGTGAACATTGCCGTGCCGGGCGACAAGTGGGTGCTGAACACGATGGCGCAGAAGGATGCTGACCGCGGATGGTACATCCCCGTCATCATCAACGGCTTCGACCGCCACCAGCATAACTTCGACCACATCGAGTTCCAGTACAAGGAGTCGCAGCGCGGCGATGACTCGTGGACGAACATTTGCTCGTTCTATGCCGACTCCACGCTGATGGCCAGTGCCAACGGCGTGCGCAAGATGATTCCTGAGAACGGTAACATCGTGACCGAGTTCTACGGCGAAGGATGGGTGACGGAACGCAACTACGACCTGCGTGCCGTGCTCTTCTGCCGCAACGGCAACGACTTCCTCACCACGCCGTCGAAGATTATCAGCGGTATCAAGGACACGCGACGTCCGCAGCTGTTCGGCACACCTGAGCCCAAGAGTGGACTGCTCACCGCGGGCGACGACATCATCTTCAACTTCTCGGAAGACATTGAATACAACTATCTGAGCGCCATCACCAACTTCGAGGTGAAGGGCGAGGTGAACAACGACAACCTTTCCGAGATGGTTAGCGTGCAGTTTGCCGGCCAGGCCAGCCTGGAGACGGAGGCCAAGCGCAACTTCAGCGGCAAGGACCTGACCATCGACCTGATGGTGAAGCCCTCCGAGACGGGACGCGACATGCCGCTGTTCTCACACGGCACCAACGGCCAGAAGCTGCAGCTGTGGCTGACCAGTGACTTCAAGCTGAAGGCGGTGGTCAACGACCAGACCTTTAAGTCGACCGAGGCCATCGGCAAGAACGCCTTCCGCCAGGTGGCCGTCACCATCAACCAGCAGGACAGCACGCTGACCTTCTTCAATGGCGGTGTAGAGATTGGACGGAATAAGATGGATGCCCTGTACTACGGCACAGGTCCGCTCATCTTCGGCCGCACCAACGAGTTTGACCGCACGGAGAGCCAGTACTACGAAGGCCGTATGATGGAAGCCCGCCTGTGGTACGCTGCCATGGACGGCGGACTCATCGGTTCAACCTACGGCAACCGCCGACTGACGGGCAACGAGATCAACCTTGTCGATTACTACCCGATGAACGAGGGTTCGGGCGACTACGTCACCGACCACACCCAGGGGGCTAATGCCAAGCTGATGGGCGCCTCGTGGGCCATCCCACGCGGTCTGTCGCTCCGACTGGAGAAGGCCGACAAGGGTGTGCTGCTGAGCAAGAACGCCATGAATCGCACCAGCGATCAGGACTATACGCTGATGTTCTGGTTCAAGACTGATGCCGAAGGTCGCGGTGCGCTGCTCTCCAACGGTCGCGGACTGAAGGAGGACAACGGTGCCGAGAACCTGTTCCACATCGGATTCGAGGGCGACAAACTGATGTTCCGCTCCAACGGCTTCAAGGCTGAGGTTCCGGGCGACTGGAGCGACGGCCAGTGGCACAACTACGCCATGACCGTGAACCGTTCCCGCAACGTCGCCAACATCTACATGGATAAGGAACTGCGCACGACCTTCGAAGCAGACAGCCTGGGCGGCATCAGTGGCGGCTATCCGCTCATCGGTGCTACCCGCTACGACGTGGTGAAGGAGAACGGCGACGTGGAGGTGAAGGACGGCGACGACGCCCTGAAGGGTAACATGGACGAACTGCTGTTCTTCGCACAGGCCCTGCCGCAGCAACTCATCGAGACCTACGCCACGAAGAGTCCTAACGGCGACGAGGCTGGTCTGCTCACGTACCTGAGTTTCGACCGCATCGAGCGCCAGAAGGACAACGACCTCGAACTTGTGCCCTACGTCTACAGCAAGAAACTCTATCTCGACGATAAGGGCCAGCCCCGCTATCAGCTTGACCCGCTGACGAAGGAGCCCACCGACACGCTGGTACGCGACTACGTGTTCGTCAATTCCGTTGACGAAATCCTGCCGCACTTCGATAAGACGCAGGCTGCCCCCGTGGTGCCCTACGAAGAGGTGAAGAACCTGAAGTTCGGTTTCATCGGTCGCGGCAACCAGTTGCTCGTGGAGCTTGACGAGAATGCCGCCCGACTGAACCACCGCAACATCCACGTGACGGTGCGCGACATCGAGGATAAGAACGGCAACGCGATGGCTTCGCCGCAGACGGCCTGCTACTACGTGACCAACAGCAGCCTGCAGTGGATGGTGAACCGGCTGGACGCTACTATCAAATATGGTACGGGCGAGGATGCCAGCCAGAAGGTGAGCCTGCCGTTCTACAACAGCGGTGCCACCAGCCACAGCTACACCATCGAGAACTGCCCGCGCTGGCTCACACTGAGCAAGTACAGAGACGTGATTGCACCGCAGAACATGGACTATGTCGATGCTAAGGTGAGCAAGGACCTGAACATCGGCACGTACAACGAGATTATCTATCTGACCGACGATGAGGGCATCACCGAACCGTTCTATCTGAACCTGACCATCGAGGGCGAGCAACCCGACTGGGCCGACAAAATAGAACGCGAATTCCTACAGAACTCGATGAGCATCAGCGGACAGGTTTATCTGTACGATGAACTGGACACCGACTCTCGCGACATCGTAGGTGTCTTCGACAACCAGAACGTATGCCACGGCTTCGCCAACATCAGCCACGACACACAGACGGGTGAGAATAGCCTGTACCTGACTGTCTATGACAACCAGTCGAACGGCCGCGAGCTGAACTTCCGTTTGTGGCAATACAGCACTGGTCGCGAAATTGTGCTGACACCACAGGATAGCATCAAGTTCGCAAAGGACGCCATGCTGGGCACCGACACACCCGTGCGCTTCGACGGCGGCGAGGCCTTCGTGCAGAACTTCAACCTGAAGGAGGGCTGGAACTGGGTATCGTTCAACCTGAAGAGCAACCAGCTCAGCGACGTGAACAAGCTGCTGGGCGGCATGAGGTGGAGCGACGGCGACATCCTGACCGAACTGGGCAGTGACCTGACGATGACCTACGAGGCAGCACAGAAGCAGTGGATTGCCTCTGGCAGCACAGCGAACGTGGTCTTCTCGCCGAAGAATGCATACGCCATCAAAGTGAAGGAGGTTGGCAAGTTCCCGATTGGCGGCACCGTCATCAAGGAGAAGGCCGACCGCACCATTGAGCTGAAGCAGGGTTGGAACGGCATTGGTTACACACCGATGACCAACCTGACCTTGGAGACCGCACTGAGCGACTACTACGATAAGGCCGAGCCGGGCGACGTGATAAAGAGTCACACGGAATTTGCCTACTTCACCAAGGTGGGTAACGTAGGTCGCTGGCGCGGTAGCCTGCAGTACATGAAGCCGGGCGAGGGTTACATGATGCTGCGCAAGGGTGCCTCCACGGCCTCGTTCAGCTATCCGTTCTTCGAGATGGACAGCAACTTCCGCGAGGATTGGACGACCAGTACCAACCGCGCTGCCGCCAAGTCGCGCAGTACGATGAGTGTCAGTGCCGTAGTAGAAGGCTTCGAAGTGGAGGATGGTGACCGCCTGATTGCTTATGCTAATGGTGAAGAATGCGGTAGCATAATTGTCAATTCTCAATTATCAATTGTCAATTATCTGAGCATAGCTGGCGATACTCAGCAAGGCATCTGGTTCGCTATCGAGCGTGACGGCGAAATCGTAGCTTCTACCGGCGAGGCAATGTCCTTCAAGGCCAATGCCGTCATTGGCAGTCCTGACGAGCCTACGGCCATCAACTTCGTGCGCACGACCTACGAGAACGGCAAGTGGTACACCATCAATGGTATGGTGCTGCAACAGAAGCCGAAGCGCAAGGGTCTGTATATCTTCAATGGCCGCAAGGTAGTGGTTAAGTAATTCGAAATGTCGAAATAACGAAATGTCGAAAACTATGAATAAAATAAAATTAATGTCTATCCTGCTGGCAAGCCTCATACTGGGGGCTTGCGGCAGCGACGACGAAAATGATAGCAACGCCACCTACACGGTGGCTCAGCAGGCTGAGGCCCCTGCGTGGCAGATAGACTGGAGCAACAACCAGGAGCGTCCCGACTGGACGGAGCCCGACGGCTCCGCCTTCGAGAACTGGACCATCCTGAAGGTGCAGATCGAGGAGGCCCTGCTGCCCTACGCCTCTGAGGACGACCTGATGGCACTCTTCGTGAACGGTGAGATACGTGCACTGGAAAATCCCGCCGTCAGCGTCTCTGGCGGTCAGGTCAAGGGTAAGTTCGTGATGAAAGCCTACGGCAACGAGACGGGAACGGAAACGGTGCGTATGTCGCTGCAATACTACAGCCAGAGGCTGAAGCACATCTTCACTCTGGAGGACGATATCAGCTTCAGTTCGGACGTGAGCACGGGCATCGACGAGAATTTCATCCCTGAGTTCACACTCGGCTCGGCCAAGTATCCCGTGGTGAAGGCGGTGAATGTGGAGCCCCTCCTGACGAATGTTGGCCTCACGCCCGTCAGTGGTGGCCTGGTCGGTGCCTTTTGGGGCAACGAGTGTCGTGGCACGGCCACACTCTCAACGGATGGCCGCACGTCGCTAATTGTCTATGGCAGCAAAGCCGGCGAATCAATGGCGCTGAAATACTATGACGCGGCAGGAAGGCTGTACACCATTCCCGCTGCAGTGAGACTGTAAAACATTTATTATTAATTCAACTTTTGGAAGTTATGAATAGAAGTTATGAATAGAAGTTATGAGTAGAAGTTATGAAGAGAAGTTAAGAGGAGCCGAATGTTTGGCTGCCTGCTTGTAGGTACTGCAATAGTAACGGCCTTTTATAGCTCCTGATTATAACTCCCGATTTTAACTCCCTATTATAACTCCAGAAACTTAAATTATTCACATCCCAAACCAAACAACTATGAAGAAAAGGAATTTATGGATGCTCGCCGCCATCCTTTTCTGCGGCGCAAGTGTGTTCACCGCATGTTCGGATGATGACGACAACAGCCCCGCCAAGGAGCAGACGGGAACGGAGAAGGCCAAGTTTGTCGAGCACACCCGTACCGTAACGAAGGACCTAGCCGAGAACCTAAACTTCACGTCGTGGGTGACGGCTAATACCTATAGTCAGTACTTCAACGACTACGTGCTCAACAACTCCGACTTCCAGGACGCAGTTCTCGTCGCTTTCGCAACGGAGGTGCTTAAGACGGTAACGTCCGTAGAGGAAGGCAGTGAGCTGGCTAACCAAGGCTACAAAACCTGTGCTACAGTGGACCTGACCAACTTCAAATACCGCTTCACGATGAACGACGACAATAAGAGCTTTGACGTGACGGAAGCCGAGAACTTCGAGATTATCCTCAACGGCACGAACCCCAAGACTAAGGAATTGGAGAAGGGTATGTACAAAGTGACCATGAAGGTAGATGGAACGAAAATGACACGCTACTTGCCCATGCCCAAGGTGGAGGAGACGGTTATGGAGATTGTGCTTGGTTCTAAATTCCAGTTTGCCCTGTCCTCTAAGACGGGCACCGATACGTGGAACGAAGATTTCTCGGGCATCATGCACTATCTGCCGGCAGCGGGCGAAGCGGATGCCAGCAAGGGCTACACCGCCGATGCCATTATCAAGTCGAACATCCTCGCAGGCACCGTGGGTGACAAGGCCGACAATACGCAGCTGGAACTCTCTATCACCAGCGACCGTGTGAAGGGCGTGGCCACAGGAAAGGCCTGCTGGACGCAGAACAGCCGCAAGATGTTTGAGGTGTCCGTCACGGAGAAGGGCGACAACTTGGGTGCCCTTGGAAGTCTTGATCTGAGCAAGTTCGAATCATCGGCATCCATCTTCGATGTGATAGGTTCTATCCTGGCCACACGCAGCATCGAAGAGGCCAAGGTGACCCTGCTCGACGATCTGACCACTACCTTCAGCATCAGTGACCTGCAGAAGCTTTTAGAAATCGAGAATGAGTACAGAACCGACGGCCGCAACTATGCCGACAAGCAGACTATTGAAGAGTACACCAAGAAGATGAACGAACTGGTGAAGGCTAAAATGTACTGCAAGGCTACTAACCAGACTATTCCTATGTGTCTTCTCACTGACCAGGTGGGCGTCGACTACTGGGCTGTGTACGGACTCAAGTTCAGCGACGAGGCTGAGTACGTCAGCCTGCTCTCGCTGCTTGACAGAAAGACCTTCGCCTATATGCTCAACATCATGGACCACTCGGTTGACCACATGCAGCAGAGTGTCATCGTGGGACGCCAGTTGATACAGTTTGTTCTTGACTTCAACAAACAATTCGCAGATTCTGATTCATCGCAGGAGGCAAACTAATGGATGCATACTTAACAATTATATGGTGAAAAAACCGTCAAACCGTCACCTCCTGGGAT
Organism: uncultured Bacteroidaceae bacterium; assembly: GCA_905234735.1. Lineage (GTDB taxonomy): Bacteria > Bacteroidota > Bacteroidia > Bacteroidales > Bacteroidaceae > Physcousia. Next base: position 23,305 of record CAJOJA010000034.1, read on the forward strand.
AATCGCTTGATTGTTCAGTTGTTGTGTGGTGACGGTTCGGGTGAGAGTAGGTGAGAATGGTGACGGTTTTTAGCCTAAAAGTGGATAAAAAATTATTGCTGTCCGCTAAAACTCAAATGAGCATTAATAATCGTCCGCGATGCCGATAAATAGGCATTGCGGACTCTTTTTTTGAAAAGTAAGCCCCTC
>CAJOJA010000035.1 GCA_905234735.1 uncultured Bacteroidaceae bacterium
CTATACCCCGACAGCCAACCGCGAGAATTATGTAAATGACGAGCTATGGACACAGTTTACGAAAATCAGCGCCATAGACGGTGTTATGGCCGCACAACCCACGTTCATCTACAAAAACTATAAACTTGAAATAGCCACTACAACAGCCAAAGCTAACATCTATTTTACACGCGATGGCAATGACCCAACTACTAAGAGTACGCTCTACAAAAATCCCATTCCACTTACAACTAACGACACCATACGTGCAATAGCTGTGGCAGAGGGTTACACAAACTCGGTAGTATCAGAGTACATTAAGAATAACTATCAGGTGGATTCACCTGTAGCTACGCTCAATCCGGAAAACCTCAAGTTTACTATCAGTGTTGATATACCCACTGTCGACGGACTTACCTTCCCTGAAACACGTATCTACTGGAACTACCGTGCAGCACGCAATAACTCAGCAGGCGATTGGCTATTATACACCGATACAGTACAAATGGACCGTCCGGGCTTCATCCGCGTCCGTGCGGAGCGCGATGGGTGGTTAGAGTCGGATATCATTGACCATGACTTCAGTACCAACTATAGCACAGCACAGCCTACCATCAACGTACAGAGCACAGAGCAGACATTCACCATCACCCATGCACTGGGCAATGCTGCCATCATCTACTACACCATGGACGGCAGCGACCCCGTAGCCAGTGAAACCACGGTATGCCACCTCTACAATTATGGCGACAGCATACCATACATTCGCAACATACAGGTAAAGGCCATAGCCGTGAGCCCAGGACATTTCACAAGTGATGTGCGTACGCAAGCCATCACCAATGTCAACAGTACGTTCACACGAGACGCCATAGCCTATCGTCTTGTGGACAATAGCATTGAAAACGAAGTGGAGGTTACAGCCAGACCCGATGGAACATTGTATGCAGACACGCTGAACATACCCGACAGTGTGACTTACCATAATACGCGCTATGCCGTGACTCGTATAGGTAATCAGGCATTCTACAACAACGACAATCTGAAGTTGGTGAACTTGCCGAAGACCTTAAAGACCATAGGCTACCGCTCGTTCATGTACTGTGATGGCATGGAGACTATTGAATTGCCGAAGGGATTCACCACGATTGAACAAGAAGCGTTCCGCCAGAATTCGCTTAAGGAAATTATCACCAAAGAGGGATTACAGATTATAGGGATATCAGCATTCTATCAGTGTGGTCTATTGGCGAATGTGGTGCTTGGTAGTGGTCTTGAGACCATCGAGAACAACGCCTTCTTCCAGTGTAACAGCCTTAAAAACATCGTACTTCCCAACGGTCTGCAAACCATTGCATTCCGCGCCTTCCGCGAGTGTCGCAACCTGCAAAGCGTAACTCTGCCCACAACGTTGAGAACCATAGGTTACGAAGCCTTCTGCTATGACAATTCACTTGCTGACATAAAACTACCTGAGGGCATCGAGACGATAGAATATTCTACCTTCTACGAGTGTACAGCTCTACGACAGATTACTATACCCTCATCGCTTACAACGCTATCCAATTATCTTTTCTACAATAGTGGATTGCTTAGTATAGACATTCCAGCCACAGTAGAAGCCATCGGCAACGGCACCTTCCAATACTGTCATTCACTGGAGCGTGTTACGCTGCATCAAGGGCTGATGACAATAGGCACTTCAGCATTCTTCAATTGCGACAAGCTCACCACCATCAACATCCCCGAGGGCATCACGTCATTACCCAATGGTTGCTTTGACGATTGCTACCTTTTGTCGAGCATCACATTGCCTTCTACACTGGAGAGAATTGAGGAACGTTCATTGAACACCTGCCGCTCACTGACCACGCTTGTCGTTCCAGCCAACGTAAACTATGTGGGTCCCTACGGACTAACCGAACTTAACGCGCTGACAAAACTTTACGTACAAGCCGATACGCCACCTACGGCACATGAGTACGCATTCAACGATCTCTATCAGCGTACCACACTCTATGTACCGAATAAGGATAACTATGGCGATGCCACCTATTGGGCCAATTTCGCCGACGTACGCACTCTCGATGGGCTACCTACGGAAAAGCCTACCTTCGCATACGATAACTACCGACTCAAAATTTCTACACTATCCGAAGGCAATACGATATGGTACAGCCGCAACAACGAGCCCGTAATTGCGGACTCTCTGCACCTATACACCAACGCCAATGGCATTCCCTTCACGAAAAACGACACCATACGCGCCGTAGCACAGGCCAAAGGATTGGCACTGAGCGACACTGCATTGTTCGTCAAGTCTGACTTCAAAGTGCCCACTCCAACCCAGGAGCTAACCGACAGTATGGTTGTTTACCTGAACGTGGATACGCCCAAGGAGGTGGAAAGTTTCCCTGTGACACGTTTTTACTACAATTTCACCAGACGACGCAATTCGCTGGACGAGATAATAGAAGCCGGTGATTCGCTCTATCACGACAGTATTCAACTCACCCAAGCTTCTAGGCTATATGCTGTAGCTGTACGTGACGGCTGGATTATGAGCGACTGGAGCGAACAGGATTACTCAAGTGGATACACACTGAACCAACCACAGATTTCACAAGACGGAGACATCATTACCATCAATGCCAATAACGAAGGAGAGGGAGTAAGAGTACATTATACACTTGATGGCTCCGAACCCACACGAATGAGCACGGTCTACACCGAACCGTTTAAGATTCCACGCAATCTTGTAATACGTGCCATAGCATCGCAGCCACGCCACTACAACTCAGCTATTGCACGCCACGAAGCGTTGAACATCGATACACGCTTCATGGCAGACGGCATCACTTACCGACTGCTTGACAACACACTGGAAAATGAGGTTGAGGTTGTGACTCCATTGAATGAAGAAGACACCTATCAGGGCAATATTACACTACCCGACAGTGTGACATACAATGGCGAGCGCTTCGCCGTGAAGGCTATTGTGATGAAAGCTTTCGCAGGACAGGCTAACCTTACCCGAATAACCATTCCCTCCTCTGTAACAAGAATAGGAGAGTCGGCCTTTGATGGTTGTACGAACTTGAACCAACAGCTCACCATTGAACCGAATATCCAAAGCGTGGGTAACTATGCTTTCCGAAACACCGGAATAACGAAGCTAACGGTGAATTACAGACAAGAAGAAGGTGACTCCAACGATTCTTCTGTATTAACTATCGGAGATGGGGCATTCGACGGATGTGGTCAACTCTCTGAGGTGAATATACAACGCAAGTCCATAAATACAGGCAGAAACATCTTCCAAAACTGCAGCAACCTTGAACGCGCCACCATTAACACCGAGATTGTGAATGACTGGTTCGCTGGCCGCACATCGCTTCGCGAGGTTACACTTGACGAAAATGTCAAGGAACTACGCGGAGAGACATTCAGAGGATGTACCCAATTGGGTAGTATAAGTATACCCACTGTTATAGAGTCTATTCCAGACAATGCATTCTACGAATGTCAGAACCTCGTAAGTGTAGCCATGCCAGATAGTCTGAAGAGCATTGGTAACCAGGCCTTCCGAACCTGCCGAAGCCTGCGTTCGATAGTCATTCCAGCTAAAGTGACACAAGTAGGAGCCAATGCTTTCTGGGATACACCACTGCAAGCAGTTACAAGCCTCAACCCAACGCCACCCATATTGGGTACAGATCCTTTCTCTACGTATGAAGGTACACTTTATGTTCCAGCCGATAGCATCAGTGCCTATCAATCTGCACAATACTGGAGCAACTTTACGGACCACATTATGGCCTTCCAGGGCTTCGCTGCAGCTCAACCCAGCCTGATATATACAGGTCATCCCCACTACCGATTGACCATTGAGAGCCTCACTTCGGGAGCACAGATACATGTAGCCACCCACGGCGAGGAAGCAACAGCCGACAGCCCCGTATGTGGCAACACATATCAGATTACACGTAACGACACCTTGCAGTTCATTGCCACAGCTGCTGGTATGCAACCCTCATTGACTACATCATTCGCCATTGATACGCTCACGGTATGGCAGCCACGCATAGAACTGAGTGACTCAATGACGATAAAACTAATATGCGATACACCGCAGATACCTGGGCTCCCCCCCACGCGCATATACTATAATTATAGTGGTACTCGCAACTCACTCAATGATGTATTGCAAAATCGTGATTCACTCTACCACGAAGGCCAAGCCGTACAACTCAACAGACCAACAAATGTATACTTTGTCGCCGTTCGCGACGGATGGAGATGGAGTGGTTATCAGAGTGGAGAGTTCAACAATAGTAATTACACGCTGAATGCACCTGTGATTTCACGTGAAGGTAACACCGTGACCATCAACGCCAATAATGGTGAGGACAACCAGGAGGTGGAGGTGTACTACACTCTTGATGGCTGTGACCCATCAAAAGCCAACGGCACACGCTACACTGCCCCATTCCAAATTTCACGCAATCTACTCATCAAGGCTGTGGCCGTACAGCCACGCCATTTTTACAGTGACATAGCCCAGCATCAGGCCACAGACATATATAGTACATTCGTACAGAATGGCATTTATTACAGCCTCGTAGATAACAGTTTGGACAATGAAGTTGAGGTTGTCAGCAACCCAAACCAGTATCAAGGCGAAATAAACATTCCTGACAGCGTGACACGCGATGGCGAGAGATATGCTGTCGTTGGAATAAATGAACAGGCATTTTATGACAACGACGGTTTAACTGCCGTCAACTTCCCGCAGACACTGCGTTACGTAGGTAATCAGGCGTTCTACAGCTGCGATAACTTTGCTGTTTGCCAGCTTCCTGAGGGTCTGCTTACTATTGGAAACGAAGCTTTTGTTGGATGCTTCAATGGCGAAGTACGCATACCATCAACTGTGACAAACATTGGGAATAGTGCATTTTATCGGAGTCCTATGTCAAAACTCTTCCTGCCGAAGGGAAGTATGGAGGATAACGAAAACGAAACAACAGAAACGCAGACAAACTACGAAAGTTGGACCTCTACCAACCACGGCGGTAGTTCAGAGTCAGAGTACCGATGGTTTATCACTAACCAAAGCAACGAAAGCCTCTCATTTTCGTGGAGCGTAAGTAGTGAAGGCGGATGTGACATACTGCGCGTGTACCTTGATGAAGAGTGTGTTGTTGATGCATCAGGTGAGCAATCAGGAACCTTCAGCCGAACATTCACCACGTCAGGTTCACACACACTGCTGGCACGTTATTCGAAGGATGGATCTGTGAACAACGGACGAGACCAAGGGGCGATTACCAACCTTGTAGGCGGAAGGGGTTTCTCGCTTCTGCAAGTTGGAGACTATGCTTTCCGTGATTGCTACAACCTCCGAGAGGTGGATTTGCAGCGCAAGAATCTTTCCATGAACACTAACGTCTTCTATGAGTCCAATGCCATCAGTGCTGCAACTCTAAATACCAATAGTGTCCAGTCATGGTTCAGTGGAAAGGGAAACCTGCAACAAGTAACATTCGGCCCCAATGTCACAACTATTAGCGGCAGTTCCTTCGAAAGTTGCAGCTCGCTACAAAACGTCATTTTACCCGACAACGTCACCTCGATTGGCGAAGCAACTTTCCGTTACAGCGGTGTAAGGAAGATTATATTACCTTCGACGCTGCGATGTCTTGAAGCAGAAACCTTCCGTGGTTGCATACAACTCACGGCCATCACTCTACCGCAAACCGTAACTGAGATAGGCAATCTCGTGTTCTACGACTGCCAATCTCTACCTGGCATTGTATTACCTGATGAAATAACAGTCATTCCACAAGAGGCCTTCAGAAATTGCGTGGCACTAACCAGTGTGGCCCTGCCCACCCAGCTTGACTCTATTGCACCTACGGCATTCTATAACTGTTCGTCACTTCCCATCGTGGTTTTACCCGAATCTACCCATTATATCGGCTCCGAAGCCTTTAGTGGATGCAGCGGGATGAAGGGGATATATATCCGACGTGAGATTCCTTCTGACATGACTGCAGGTTCAGCCTTCACCGGCATAACCGGCACAGCTACGCTATATGTGCCAGAGTCGGCAGATAGCATCGTATACAATGCATATCAGAACGCAAAGTACTGGATGGATTTTTCCAACATACAAACATTCCGCCAACTGCCCGCCGAGCAGCCCACCATATCGTGGAACAACTATGTACTCACGATGAGCACACCGACGCCCGAAGCACAGATACGCTTTACCAACGACGGCACAGACCCGACGGCACAGAGCCAACTCTATCAAGGTGAACTTTCCTTCGCACAGAACGACACCATCCGCGCCATCACCTTTGCCAACGGCTTCGACCCATCACTCATCGCAGAGTTCCGTAAGAACGACTTGAAGGTAGCTACTCCCACATCGAGCCTCGACAAAGATCTCATGCTCACCATCACGACCGAAACACCCCAAGTGACGGGTATGCCGACCACGCGCATCTACTGGCAGTTGAACAATTCGTCGTGGGAGACCAAAGACGAACAATGGCAACTCTACACGCCCTCGATGCAGCTCACAAGACCCGGATGGGTACATATCAAAGCCGAGCGCGACCAATGGATAGAAAGTGAGTACGCCCACTTTAATTATGACATTGACACCCTGCGCTTTGAACAGCCAACGATAGATTATAACGAAGAAACGCATATCGTAACTCTTACACACAGCGACCCGGATGCCATCATCCTTTACACGCTTGACGGAACAGAGCCTATGCGAAATAGCACCCGTTATACTTCGCCGCTTACACTGACACACAACGTCCAAATGCGTGCTATTGCCTACAAGCAGGGACGTTTCAATAGTGACCAAGTTGCACAGGACTTCAATGTGTTCCGTGTGGCAAAACCGCAGATTGCTGTTAATCGCAACGTGATAACAATATCCGTAAGCGAACCTGCAGAAGGGGCAACAATATGGTATTCCACCCACAACCCGCGCTATTATCCTACAGAGTTTAACGAGACGCGAACAAGATATATTGCACCCTTTGAAATGGAAGAGGAACAAAACCTATACTTCCTGGCAACAGCAAATAATTGGACAGACAGTGAAGTGACGGAATTCCGTTATTATCGAAGCAATTACACCTGTCAGGCACCATCTCTTACACAATATGACAATAACAGTGAATTACGTCGCGACTCACTTTGGATAAACAACATCCCTAATGGTAGTACGGTATATTACACGCTCGACGGTTCAGACCCCAGCACAGCCAGCAACCGCTATACGGGAAGCGCCATTGCGCTGAAGCAGAACTGCATTGTAAAGGCCATCACCACAAAGAATGGTTTCTTCGATTCGGAGATTGCTTCCTACGACGTCACGAACTTCACTGTCGCACAACCACAGATAGCTGTGAATGCCGTGACCTGCACCATTAGCGTGAACGAACCGAGCCAGGGCGTAACCATCTACTACACACTCGACGGTACCGAACCGACCACTGAAAGTGAGCACTACACCGGCCCGTTCCAACTCAGCAATGACGGTTATATCTTCGCTATGGCAGTGGCCGATAACTGGAATCAGTCCGGTCTTAGTGAATACTATTTCAATGCCGAAGAACACACTTGCCTCACGCCTGAATTCTCGCGCAACAATGCACAAAACGAGCAGACGGCAGACTCGCTGTTCATCACCTCCAAAACCGAGAACGTACAAATCTATTACACACTCGACGGTAGTGAACCAACGGCGAACAGCACATTGTACGAAAACGGCATCAAACTGGAGGGCAACCTCACAGTGAAAGCCATTGCCACACGCAACGACATGATTAACTCCCGTGTGAGCGAACGGGAAGTGAACTGGTTCACCGTGCAAAAGCCAGTAATCACCTTCACTGGACGCTTCTGTAACATCACCACAACCACGGAGGGAGCAACTCTCTTCTACACCACAGACGGCACCGACCCAACCACGACGAGCACGCTCTACGACGGACCGTTCGCTATGCCGGCCCAGGTGCTCACCGTAAAGGTGCTCGCCTACAAGGCTAACTGGAACTCCAGTACAAGCGAGAGCGGCTACAACCCAACGGGACGCACGAGCGAGAAGCCTGTGATAGCACGCGTGAGCAATACGAACCAAGTGCAGATACAAACCAAACAGGATGGTGGTGAAACCTACTATACATTGAATGGTCTCGACCCGACGCAGAACGATATAAAGTACACCGAGCCTATCATGGTTGAGCACAACCTCACGGTGAAGGCCCGCACCTTCCATTCCACGCTATACACCAGCGAGACAGAGATATTCGACGTTGGATGGTTCCAGGTGCCCACACCGCGCATCACGGCTGACGGTAAGACGGTGACGATAACCTGCACGATGGAGGGCGTACAAATCTACTACACCACGGACGGCAATACGCCCACCGACGGCAGTACGCTTTATACGGAACCGCTGACCATGACGGAGAACGCAACCATTCAGGCTATTGCCTACTACGAGAACTACACCGCATCCGGTGTTGCCAGGCTGACCTACAACACAACGGCCCATCGCAGTGCCACGCCGTCATTCACACGCGATGGCAACACGATTGCCATCAGTACGACCACCGAAGGTGCCACCATCTACTACACGCTGGATGGTGAAGACCCGACGGATATGAGCAATAAGTATACGGAGCCAATAACCGTCACGGAGAATGCCGTGCTGAAGGCAATTAGTACACACCCGAACTATTTCAACTCGGCCGTAGGCACCACGAATGTGAACTGGTTCAGCACCGAGGCTCCCGTCATAGCCTTCGACGGCATCTACGCCACGATTACCTGCGCCACACCCAACTCGCGCATATACTACACCACCGACGGCGAATCGCCCAACGAGGAGAGCCTACGCTACACGGGCAGACTGACTATGAAGGAATCGTGCATTGTGAAAGCTATCGCCTTCCGCGACAACTTCAGCAAGTCGGCAGTGACAAGCGCTTCGTTCGACAAAGCGGAGAACACGCTGACCACACCGCAGTTCACACGCGACGGCAACAAGGTTGGTATCACCACAACACCGGCAGAAGAATCCACCATCTACTACACCATGGACGGAACAGAACCGACGGAAGACAGCAACGTGTACACCGCACCGGTGGAGATGACAGAGAACTGCACACTCAAGACCATGGCCACGAATCCGAAGCTGTTCCAGTCAGAGACGGCGACGTACGAGGTCAACTGGTTCAAGGTGGTGACTCCCATCCTTACACTAAACGGCGACGAGGTGACTATCACCTGTTCGACACCGGAAACGACCATATATTACGCCTTCGATGCAGTGCCAACCACCGAGTCGGAAGTGTACACTAAAGCCATCAAGATCGTCGACAACAGGACGATACAGGCAATTGCCGTAAGGAAGAACTTCCATAACTCGGATGCGGCATCAATAACACCTGACTTGTTCGTCTGCAACGAGGTAACTTTCGCCTACAATGGACGCTACCTACAGATGTCGGCCAACGAGGGGGCCACGATATACTACACTACTGACGGCAACAAGCCCACGAGCGAATCGGAGAGTTACACGTCACCCGTAGACATCAGTCAGTTGTGCACCGTCAAGGCTATTGCCAAGCGCAAGGACTTCCGCGATTCACCAGAGACGGCGTTCACCGTTTCCTATCTGTATGACGGTAAGGAGGCCAGCCTGGACGAGGCCGGTAAACTGGAGGACGTATTCATGTGGTCGGGAGGAACAGCCAACGTTGAGTCCCTGCCTGTCAAAGGTAAGATTAATAGCAAGGACGTTCAGTTCATTCGCGGCATTGAAACTCTGCGCCACCTCGACCTTACACAGGCCACCTTCGAAGGAGACAGTATTTCCAGCGAAGCGTTTGCCAACCTCCCGCTAGTATCATTCGCTGCCCCGGCACAAGTGACCAAGGTGGGCGAACACATTCTGAAGGGGTGTGACCAACTGGCTGCCATCGTATGGAATGCCAACCTGACCGTTCCACAAACGGTGGTCGAGGACATCAAAAACCCGAACATGCTGCTGTATGTCAACTCACGTATTTATGCTCCCAATAGCTACAAAGGCAACTTGATATCAGGCGGCGAGGCTACGAGCATCACGCTGACCGACGCCGAGGCTGGAAACAACTTCTATTGTCCGGAGCGTTTCTACGCACAGCAGGTCAGCTACACCCACAACTACAGCCAGACTACGGCATCCGGAGAGACAAGAGGATGGGAGACGCTTTCGCTGCCGTTCGACGTACAGAACATCACCCATGCCACTCGCGGAGCTATGGCACCGTTTGCCAAGGGCGAAGACATCACCCGATACAAGCCCTTTTGGCTTTATGAATTGCAGGAGACTGGCTTCGTACGAGCTTCAGAAATCAAGGCTTACACACCTTACGTAGTAAGTATGCCTAACAATCCGGACTATGCCGACGACTATATCCTGGCGGGCAATGTAACCTATTCGGCAACGAATGTATATGTGGAGCAGGATGAGTCAAACATTGCCATCAAGGGCAGTGTGAAATTTGCCCCATCGATGCAGCACAGGGAGAGCAGCACAGACGTATTGGCCATCAACCTTGAGGACTATACGGATGCCGACGGAACGTTCTATCCCAGCGGCAGTGCCTTCTTGCCTGCAATGCGTGCGGTTCGTCCGTTCGAGGCATTTGCACTGATCAATAATGCCGCTATGGCCAAGCCGATGACGATAGGTGAAATGCTGTGGAATGAGGCAACGGACATTCGCAACGTGGAAATGAAGGGACTGTCGGAAATCGGAAAGAAGCGTGGAGTATACGACATGCTGGGCCGCCACATTTCCAAGGATTCGACGATATTCCGGAAGAAGTCGCAGCACCGCGAGGTGTTCATCGTCAACGGAAAGAAGATGGTGGTTAAGTAACGATAACGATAACAGAAAAAAGATAACAGAAAAACGATGAAACGATTGTTATTCATTCCACTCCTGATATGCTGTCTGGTTCTCTACGGGCAGAACAGCGATGTGGAGAAGGCCGAGCAAATAAAGGCTAACGATGCCTACGTGACGGGTGACGGCTTCGGTGAGACAATGGATGAGGCGAGCAGCAATGCCATCAAGAATCTGCTCAGCAAGATTTCCGTAGGCCTGCGCTCCTCTCTAGACGTGAAGACCACAGAGGTCAATAATAACGGCGACATAGACATGGAACGTGTCATAAACGATGTGGTCAGCACTTATACCCAAGGTACGTTGCGCAATACGGACGAAATATGCATTGCCACAGAACCTGAATTCCATGTTTTGCGGTATATCAAGCGTACGGAGATTCAGCAGATATTTACAGAACGCATCGAACGCGTGAAGGATTATGTGCGCGGGGCAGTAGCAGCCGAGAAAAAAGGCAGGGTCGATAATGCTCTACGCTATTACTACTGGGCATATAATCTGCTGAAGAGCGTGGAGTCACCTTCGACAGTGAAATTTGAGTACGAAGGCGTACAACGCTTCCTGATTAATTGGATTCCCGAGCAAATGCGCGAAATAATGGGCAAGCTGAAAATGGATGTGGCCTCCTATAATCAGGAGAACGGCGAAATGGAACTGCTGGTAACCTATGACGAAAACCCCGTGACAAGTCTGGACTTCTCGTACTTTGATGGTGCTCAGTGGAGCACACCCACGTCAGCCAAGGACGGAATTGCCCAGATAGATATGCGACCCAACGTGAAGGCTTCGAACATACAGGTCAAATATGAGTATGCCTACCAGAAGCAGGCAAGGCAGGATGCCGAGTTGGAAATGGTGATGAACATCTTCAACGGCTTCCCCCTGCCACAGGCAAATAGCAACATCAAATTGGGCAGCAAAGGTGAAATCAAGAAGGCCAATAAGCAATTGGAGGAGGTCATAAAGCAAGAAGCCAAGGCAGAAAACACCGATAAAGTGGCGGGGTTCAACATATATATGCCACTCGTGGAGAAAGTGGTTGCAGCCATCAAAGGGAAGGACTATGGTTCGGTACGGGAACTATTTACTCCCGAAGGCTACCAAATGTTTGACAAACTTGTACACTACGGCAATGCGACACTTATCGGAAATGCTTCGTACTCTTTCTACAATGTATTGGACAAGGTTGTATGCAGAAGCATTCCCATGAAATTCACCTTCCGCAATAACCATCGCACGTTTGTGGAGGATGTCACACTCACGTTCAACACCGATTTGAAAATCGAGGCCATTGCCTTCGGACTGGACCAAGCAGCAAAGAACGACATCTTCAACAAGGCCGTAGGTAAGTGGAACGACAACGTGCGCATGGTCGTTGCCACATTCCTTGAGAATTATAAAACGGCATTTGCCCTGAAAAGACTCGACTATATTGAAAGCATTTTCGACGACAACGCTGTCATTATCACGGGCTCGTATGTCAAGACCGTCAACAACCCACGAGAAAAGAACAAGTATTTGGATAATAAAAACGTGAAGTACAACAAGCATTCCAAGGAAAGCTATCTGAAGAACCTGGAACAAAGTTTCCGAAGCAACCAATTCATCAACATACGCTTTACCGACAACGACATCAGTAAGATGGGCGTTGGTGGAGAACTGTACGGCATTCAGATCCATCAGGACTATTATTCGTCGTCATATAGCGACACGGGCTACCTATTTTTGATGGTTGACATGAACGATCCCAAGTCTCCTATCATCAAGGTTCGCACGTGGCAACCAGAGAGAGACCCCAATGTCAATGCACAATTCGACAGGGGACATAAGTTCTATGGTCTCTTCTATGGGGGAAATTTCTAAGACGATTCCCAAACTGTAACGGGTCAGTTGTCTTCCTTCTGCCTTTCTTCTTCCGCCTTCAGCCCTTCGAAGAGGCCGTAGGTGGTGCGTAGTACGCGGAACTCGGTGCGGCGGTTCAGGGCGTTGCACGCCTCCTGTTTCTCCTCGCTGTCCAGCATCAGGATGAACGCTTCACTGAGTGTGTCGCCCTCCTGCAGGTAGGGATTCTGCTCGGCTATCTTGCGGGTGACCACCTTCGGACGGCCCTCGCCGTAACCTACGGGGGTCAGGCGGTCTTCTGCAATGCCTTGCCCGATGAGGTAGCGGACGGCACTTTCGGCACGACGCTGACTGAGTTTCTCGTTGTATTCATCGGGTCCGCGATAGTCGCAGTGGCTGGCCAGCTCGATGGTGATGTTGGGATTCTCCCGCAGCAGGTCGACAAGCGAGTCCAGGGCCTGCGTACTGTTGGGCGTGAGTTCGGCCGAGTCGAACTCGTAGAACACATTGCGCACCAGGACGGGAGCCGAGATGTTGGCCAGGGGGAACTGTAAGGTGTATTCCTGACTCGTGCTGCTGGTGTCGACACGCAGTTCTTCGGTATGATTCAGATAACCCTTACAGGTGCCCAGTATGATGTAGTCCACATTGGGCTGTATCACCTGTTCGAACGAGCCGTCGCCCTTGACATTTAGCTTCAAGTTAGTGCCGTCGTTGCCCACCATGTAGACTACAGCCTGGGGCAACTCGTAGCCGTCCTTTTCGTAAACCCATCCTTTTACGGTCTGCAACACCTCAGGGCATTCGAACGAGAAGATGTGGTCCCAACCGCGTGCGTCGTTGCGGTTCGAGGAGAAGAAACCACGATTGTGCACTCCCTCAAACGTGATGCCAAAGTCGTCGCCGCTGCTGTTCATGGGGTATCGCATGTTTTCCACCGTCCAGACTCCCGCGGTGTCCTGCTCGGCACGGAAGAGATCAAGTCCGCCCATACCCACGTGTCCGTCGCTGGAGAAGTAAAGTTCTCCGTTGGGGCGGAAGACGGGAAACATCTCATCGCCCTTCGAATTGATGGGTTCGCCCAGGTTCTCCACGCCCCCCAGCCCACCATCTTCGGTCAGGGCTATGCGCCAGATGTCCAGGCCGCCCAATCCTCCGGGCATATCGCTGACGAAGAAGAGCCAGCGTCCGTCCGGACTTACGGCCGGATGGGCATAGCTCGAAAGCGTGTCGCGCGAGATCTCAAGCAGCGCGGGCTTACCCCACGAGGCATCGCTGCGCTGGCTCGTATAGATTTGGGCATATCGGGGATAGGATGGGTCGTGTGCGCAACGGGTCAGGTACATCGTTTTTCCGTCGGGCGAGAAGCAGCAGGCCCCCTCGTCGTATTCGCTGTTCACCTCCGACTCCAGTTGTTCGGGCTGTTGCCACTTCCCCTTTTCGTCCTTTTTCGACATGAAGAAGTCGCCCGCCTTGGTGCCCGTGATGCCGCTCGTCTCGTTGCCGCTGGCCTGCGGCCGGGTGCTGGAGAGGAAGAGCTGGTCCCACTCGTCGCCATAAAGTACCGGACTATAGTCCGAGCGCCGCGAGTTGAAGAGCGGTTCCTTCTTCACCGTGTGCAGGGTGGGTTTCGTCTTCCAGATGGGGGCTTGCGTACAGCCCTGGAGACCGATACGGGCGCGCTCCTCGTCGGGCACGCTGTCCAGGAAGGCCAGATAGTTCTTCGTGGCGCTCTTGTAGTCGCCCTGCCGGTGCTGCATCTGCGCCAGGTAGAAGACGGCCATCGAATCGGGGTACTTGTATCGAATGGCATTCTGATAGGCCCCGATGGCTTTGGCATTATAGTTGATGCGGCGGTAGCACTCGGCCATCTTCCAGGCACGCTCGCCACGCTTCTGCTTGTCCTTCACCGCCGTGCGGCTGTAGCCTTTCTTGTACTCAGCCGCTGCATCGAAATACTCGCCGATGGCAAAGTAGGCGTCGCCCTTCTTGATATTCTGGTCAGCACCGCAGGAGCTGAAGAACGTGAAGGGCAAAGAGTAGAGAACGAGGAATAAAAACAACTTTATTCCTCTCTCCAGTATGTTATCGGATTTCTTGCACTCCACGTCCTATTTCGCCATATTCCTTATAGAATAACGGGCGAAAGGCCGTTTTATTGTGTTACAATCCTTGCAAGAAACAGGTGAGCTGTCAATAGTTCTTGGTAATCCACTCTATCACCCTGAGGAAGAAGGTGGCGGCTGCGACCTCGTGGTTGCTGATGCCAGCCTCCTTTATCTCTTTGGAGCTGTACTCGCCCACGAATTCCTCAGTCTTGATGCCATTGGCCTTGAGGAACTGGCTCATGGCATAAAAGTTATCCACAGGTACTACATCGTCCTTCGTATCGTGGAAGAGCATCACGTCCAGGTCGCTGCGAGGCGTCCAGCCGCTGGTGAGCGCATCTTGGCTGAAGGCAGCCTTGAAGCGAAGCGACAGGGGGCTGTTGTTGTCAAGGACGGCAGCCGTGCAGATATCGCTCGTCTTCTTGGTCTTGATCAACTCCTCGTCAAGGGGTATACGCTTGTTCTTCTTGCTGAGGAACCACTCGTCAAAGTTCGCGGCCACGGGGTCCTTCAGGTAGTCGTGGATGTCGAAGCCCAGACCGAAGAAGTGGTTGTAGGCCCAAAGCACGTTGCAGACGGTGCTGGGCATCTCGGTGTAGCCCTTGGTGATGGCATCATACATAGAGTTGATATCGTAAGGTCCATCGCCGGCGAAGGCGCGTTTCACCTTTATCTCAGGATGGCGTTCTGAAATTTCGCGCAGCACAGCCATCGTGGTCTGCCCACCCTCCGAATAACCTGCGATAATAAAGTCCTTGCCTTTCTTCACCTTCAGGTCTTCAATCAAGCGCTTGGCAGCGAGGTAAGCATCGAGCGAAGCACGTCCGTTGGCCCGCGAGATACAGTAGGCCTGCGGTTCTTTCTCGGTGATGCCGAAGCCGTAGTAGTCGGGTGCTACGACAATGAAGTTGGTGAAGGCAGCCCCAGTGGGGAACTCAATGGCCCCACGCGAAGGTGCCTGCGTGGTGGCGTAGATGGTGAAATGGTTGAAGAGCAGAATGCCGTTGTAGGGCTTATTTTCCTCCATCAGCGATTTATCCACTGTGATGGTGCCGCTGAGTGTACAGGGATTGCCGAAGGGGTCGACTGAAGGGTAATTGAACACATAGTTCATATAGTCGGGGAAAATCTCTACTGGGATGCTGTCGGTAATGCAAGCCCTGGGGAGGGTCGACTTCGCCATCCAGTCTTGAATCAGGCCGTTCTTACTACTTGCCGCCTTGCTAAGCGAACCTTGATGAGATGCATTGCTGAAGGCGACTCCACCCGACGCACAATTCATCTTTATCTGACCAATATCGACGAAGTTGCCGGGATTCTCGGTACTACGCGTACGGACAGATTCAAATGACGCGCCTGAGCTTGGGTATGTGAGAGTGACATTCCCTTCGGCTGTCACCTGCCATGTGAACGGTGCATCCTTCGGACCACCATAAATCTCGAGTGGCTCGTTGAATTCGTCATCAAACACTGCCAGCGCCACGTAGCCCGTATGGTCAGCCTTAGCCTCCACTACAATCATAGCGCGGTTGAAGGGCTTGCCGTCCTCGGTCACGTCCTCATAATCGAAGTCCTCGTACCACACCCCAACAAGACTCTTTTCCATCTCCTGTTGGCTGGGGACAACAGTGTTGTCGTCATTGGACGAGCACGATGTCAGTATACTTGCACCGCAAACGAGGATGGCGGCGAGCATCCATTGCATAAACTTTCTCATTGCTTTATTATTTTGTTATACCTTTTTATCGCTACGTTAAAGCTATTGTTTCGCGTTTTCGTCGTGCGAACTCATGTTCTTAATCATCAGATTCACCAGGTGCTTCGTGATGTAGGTGTGGCGGACAGCATGACGTGCCCTATCTGCAATCGACGAGCCGCCGGACGAGGCAGCGGTCTCCGCTGCAGCCATCTCCTGCTCGCGCTGGTCGATTTTGGCACGCAGGCTCGACGAGGCACGATTGTAGAAGAAGGTGTAGCATGGCAGCGCAGCCTTCATGATATATGGCGTGAGGAACGTGGTCACTACACTGGATGCCACGATGATGGGATAGACAATAGGATTGAGAACGCCCAGGCTGGTACCCAGTGAAGCGATGATGAACGAGAACTCACCGATTTGAACAAACGAGAAGCTGGTAAGCATGGAGTCGCGCATCGTAGCCCCACCCCACCAGCAACCCAGGGTGCCAAAGAGAATCATGCCGACGATAATCACCAGGCTGACCCAGATGATGCTATACCAATATTCCACCAACGAAGACGGGTTGATGAGCATACCCACGGAGATGAAGAAGATGGCAGCGAAGACATTCTTCAGCGGCGTCATCAGTTTCTCGATACGGTGCGACTCCTCCGTCTCAGCAAGGATGGAACCCATCACAAAGGCACCGAGGGCACTGCTAAAGCCTGCCTCCTCGGCAGTTAGGACCATGCCCAGGCAGAGGCCCAGGGCGAGGATAATCAGCGTCTCGTCGTTCAGGAAGCGCTTCACCTTGCGCAGCAGCGTGGGGATAATCAGAATACCAGAGATGAACCATACGACGAGGGTGATGACCAGCACAAGCACTTTATTGAGTAGCTCGGCGCCTTCGAACTGATGGCGGATGGCTATACTGGAGAGCAACACCATCAGCACTACAGCCACCACATCTTCCACGATAAGGATGCTGGTAGCGCCCTTGACAAAACGTTCCTTACTCATGCCTGCCTCCTCGATGACCTTCATCACGATGGTGGTGCTCGACATACAAAGCATACCGGCCAGGAACAGCGAATTGACCATGTCAAATTTGGCATCCACGCCTACGAGGTAGCCCAGCACCATCATGCCCAGGATGATGGTCAGTGCACCCACGGCCGCAATCTTGCCGCTGCTGATGAGATTCTTCAGGCGGAACTCTAGTCCGATGCAGAACAGCACAAACAGCACGCCGATATCACCCCATGCCTTCACGTTGTCGGCATTCACGAGGGTCTCGCCATACAGGTACGGGCCCACCAGCACACCGGCCACAATATAACCCAGCACCACCGGCTGCTTCAACCATTTAAACACGATGCTGACCACAGCTGCCGTGATCATTAAAATATATAAATCTTGTACCATACTATGATGACCTTCTTTATAGTGCGAGGTGTGTTTATACCATCGCATCTTGGATTACACCCATTGCTTTACTATTACCTTTTTACCATTATTCACTTAAATTCATCGGCCCTGGTCAACGTGGTAGTCTCGGTGTAGAGCTTGCCGTTGCGCAACACTACCTCCTTGATAATCATTGTGCCGTTAACGTATGACTCGATAATGCAGTTCTGGCGTTCCTCGTCACGTCCCGAGAGTTTCCAACGTGTACACATCAGGTTGCCATCAACGAAATACTCGTCGTATTCCGACTCCTCCTGCACCCACTGTCCATCTATGAGATTGTATGCGACGTTCTTGCCGTCGGCGAGGTATGCCTCACAGAACGGTTCGGGGACGAAGCCCGGCTCGTCGCTGGTAATGGTTCCCTCCCATTTACCGATGATGACTGGGGCGAAATCCTCGTGGACCTTAGTACAGTGCAAACGGTACGGCCCCATGGAGGCAAGCACCTTGTCGCTCTGCGAGAGTGTGTACATGCTGGTGTAGTACATATCGTCGCCATTGACGGTGATGCCGGTCAACTTTTCCACCGTCGTGAAGTCTCCCGAATGCATGGTCAGCGTGATGTCGTTGCCATTAAACGTCACGTCGGTAGGCTGCTTGAAGGCCCACAGGCCATAGTCCTTCAGCGATATGCTGGTGTAGGCCTTCAGCGTAGAACCATCCATAACGAAGGTGGTAATCGACGATTCGTCGGTCGCAACCTTTTCTCCGTCGGACTCGACATAAAGCCACTTTCCGACCATCTTCCCAGCCATGCCCGACTCGGGCTGCGAACCATTGTCGTCATCCTTCGACGAACACGAAGTGAATAGACTTGCGCCACAGATGAGAGTGGCGGCCAGCACCCATTGCATAATTCTTTTCATTGTCGTATGGATATATTCTTATTATTGTTGTTTCCTTTCGTTCAAAACTTTTGGGCGGCCGTCTTGTTGCAGTTCCTGATTTTCTCCAGCATGGCAGCATTCCAGTCGGGAGATCCAGGCAGCTGGTAGCGGCAGTTGCCTATGACCGAAGGCGCGAAGATGGTCTCGGCCTGATCGGTGAGGGTTACAGTGCCACGTTCGGAGAGAGAGAACAGGGCATCACCCTCTACGGCCTGTATGGTGGTCATCACATCCCACATACGCTGTCCCGTGTTGCAGTTGCACTGCATATATACCTGCTTGATGGGATGTGCGTTGGTCCACGAGACATCGGCGATGACCTGCTCGGGCGTATATTCCACACCCTGTCCTGCCTCCATCGGCGAGAACACCATATCTACCTCCTGTGGCCAGAGGGTGAAGAAGGCCTTGGCGAATGTGATGCCCTGAGCAAAGTTGAAATCAGGCTCGACGGCCTCGCCGAACACGCCGCCCTGCAGATAGATACATTTCACCTTGCGGCGCACCAGTTCCACGCCTGAGAGCGATGAATACTCGTCGGCCCCGGATGCCAGCAACTGTGCCAGACAGGTGAGGAAGCCCACGCTCACGATGCTCACCGAGCGGTCGGGCTGCGTGGCCAGCAGACAGCGGTAAAGCTGCCAAGCGTCGTGCAGCGACGAATAGTCAGCTATGGACCGACTGAACATTGGCTGCCCCTCGCCATCTTTCGTGTCAGCCACATGAGCATAGTCAATCCACACCTTCGGCTCCTTGATGCCGTCGCGCACAAGGCCGATGGGCACGCCGCCACGACCAAAGTACGTATTCATGACGTCGGCAAAGGCCGCATTCCGTTCGCCCTCTCTGTCAACCATTACGCCGAGCAGGCGGCAACGCCCCTCTTCCTCGTAGCGATAGAGCATCTCCAAGCCAAAGAGGTCATCAGTCGATGAGCCGATGTCAGTGTCGTATATGATGAGCGGCACGCCCGTGTACACCTCCACCGGTGGCACTACGGGATTCTCGTCGTCGCTGCTACACGAAGCGAACACCGTTGCACCACAAACGAGGATTGCGGTCAGCACCCATTGAACAAACGTTCTCATAGTCTCATTTTTTAATTCCTTTTATTTCGTCACGTTAAAGCTATTATTTCGCAACCTTTCCTGCGCAAAGATACACTTTATTCGTCATTATACCCTTAAATGTTAAATCTGTCACAAAAATGCAATAAAATTATGACACCTGCAAATAATCTGACGTATTTTTGATGAAAATCATCAAAAAATTCCTCCGTCTATTTTCTTAGAGGATTAAGGAAGCTACAAAAAAACTTTTCAATGGTCCAGACGGTAACGCCCGTAAGACTAAGAAACAGCGTGTCAAGGCATAATATATAGGGCTTTCTTTGACCTTACAAAGATACAAAAAATATCCTGAAGGAACAAGTCTCCAGGATATTTTTTATTATTGGTGTCCGCTAAAACTTTTAATCCATAAAAAAATTAAGGTCGGTATCCTCGCTAGGATTCCGACCTTTTAGTTACCTTTGTTTTTGCGACAA
>CAJOJA010000036.1 GCA_905234735.1 uncultured Bacteroidaceae bacterium
AAGCCTCGACAGTCCGTTGCATTAATGGCTCGTCATCTTTGTTGTTCATAGAATCTATGGTTTCACTTTTCTACCGTTTAACACGTAATTTATTGATATAAAATGAAATACAAATACTATGGCTGTACCAGACTGAAGAATGTAATAATAGGCGATGGAATCACTTGCATAGGCAATAGGGCTTTTTCTGGTTGCGTCAGTACGCGTGGTCGTTGTTGATTTCGTCCAGCGTCAGCGGTTTCTTGTCGATGGCGTGCCAGGCATAGACGATGTAGGCCAGCACGAAGGGGACGAGCAGCGAGACGTAGAACATGGTGCGGAGGGTGAACTCGCTGCTGGAGGAGTTCTGCATCGTGAGCGATGACTGCAGGTCGGCCGTGGAGGGGTAGTAGGCGGTATGGTTCCAGACCGTGAGCAACAGGAGGATGGTGACGGTGACGACCGTACCAAAGCCTGCTACCCAGAAGCCTCTCTTCCAACGCTTCTCCCATATCGAATAGCATATTCCATAGAGGACAAACACGACACCAATGAGGAGCATGACCAGCAGGGGCCACATCTCGATGAGGTTGTGGAGGTATTTGTAAGGCTCCATGAATATGACACCTGTCTCGGGGTCAACGGCATATCCCTCCGTCGTCAGTATATGGCCGAGGAAGGCAAGGAAGAGACCCAGGAAGAGGATGGTGCTGCGCCATAGGGGTTGAATGATGCGGTCGTGCTGGCCGAACGCCTGCTCGTCCACCTGCTTATGGATGTAGAGGCAGCCCAGGATGCGTGCCAGGAAGAAGACGGCAAGTCCCAGGACGAGGTTCCAAGGATTGAGCAGGGCGTCGAGTCCGTGCGAGGCGTTGGCCCAGCGACTGGTGATTATAGTCCCCTCCTGCTCCCCCATGAGGGGGACTCCTCTTTCGACAATGAAGTTAGAACCGGTGAAGAACGTGGCGACGGCACCGCCCAGGAGCAGGGGCCCCAGTATGCCATTCAACACGAGCAGGCAGCGGAAGGTGTTGGCGCCGAGCAGGTTGCCCAGTTTCGACTGGAACTCGTAGCTGACGGCCTGCAGGACGAACGAGAAGAGGATAATCATCCACAGCCAGTAGGCTCCGCCGAAGCTGGTGGAGTAGAAGAGGGGATAGGAGGCGAAGAAGGCTCCGCCGAAGGTGACGAGCGTGGTGAACGTGAATTCCCACTTGCGGCCCGTTGAGTTTACTATCAGTCGGCGCTCGTCTTCGGTGCGGCCGAGCGAGAAGATAAGCGAGTTGGCTCCCTGCACGAACATCAGGAATACCAGTATGGCAGCCAGCAGTGCCACGATGAAGCACCAGTAGTGCTGAAGAAAAAGGTAGGTCATAGTTGCGGTCCTTTCTTGATTGCTTTACACATGATACTAATCTCTACGGCCAACAGGGTGGTGAAGAGGATGAGGAAGAGGCAGAACGTGAGCATGACGGCCGACGAGCCCAACTGACTCACACCCACCCACGTGGGCAGCATGTCCTGAATGGTCCAGGGCTGACGGCCAAACTCTGCCACCAGCCATCCGGCCTCGCTGACGATGTAGGCGATGGGGATGCATGCCAAGGCCAGTCCCTCTACAAATCTCTCCTTAAACGGGCGAGGCTTATTCCCTCCCTCCAAGGGAGCGGCAGAGTGGGTCCACAAGAGCAGTATGAACAGCAGGACAAAGAGGCATCCTCCACCCACCATGACGCGGAAGGCATAGAAGCAGACGGGGATGTAGGGCACCACCTGTGAGCGGTCCTTGACGTAGCCGTAGCCGAAGTAGGGCATGTTGGCCTTGATTTCAGCCGTTAGTTCGGCAAGGAACTCCTCAGGCGCCCCTTCGCGCTTGGCCTTGCGGTAGTGCTGCAGGGCCGTGATGGCGCATTGTCCGCGTTCTATCTTCTCGTCGAGCGAGGGTTCGCGCGTGCCGTCCTTCCTGGTGTATCCGTCCAGGATGTCGCGTATGCCAGGCACGTAGCCCTGAAAGTCATTTGTGGCCAGGAACGAGAGGGCGTAGGGCACGGCAAGCTTCAGGGGAGGTTCGTCCGTCGTTTCATAGTCGGGCTGCTGGAAGGGGTTTATGGCCGCGATGATGGTCAGCGGCTGGTCGTTGCCGCCCTTATAGAGTGCCTCCATAGCAGCGAGTTTCATGGGTTGTGTTTGGGCTACCGTATAGGCCGAATGGTGGCCGGAGAACATGAGCAGCGCAGAGGCGATGAGGCCGAAGATGGCCCCTACCTTCAGACTCTTCTGGGCAAACTCCAAGTGGCGATGTTTAAGAAGATACCAGCTCGACACGCCCACCACGAAAACGGCACCCAACACCCAGGCCGAGAGCACCGTGTGGACGAACTTGTCGACAGCCACGGGCGAGAGGGCCACATCAAGGAAGCTTGTCATCTCGTTGCGCACGGTGTCGGGGTTGAACTCCTGACCCACGGGATGCTGCATCCACGAATTTGCGACCAGAATCCACCAGGCTGAGATGGTTGCTCCAAGGCCCGTGAGCCACGTGGAAGCCAGGTGAAAGCCCTTGGACACCTTATTCCAGCCGAAGAACATGACGGCCACGAAGGTCGATTCCATGAAGAATGCGACGATACCTTCGATAGCCAGCGGCGCGCCGAAGATGTCGCCTACGAGGTAGGAATAGTTGCTCCAGTTCGTACCGAACTCGAACTCGAGGATGATGCCCGTGGCAACGCCCATTGCGAAGTTGATGCCGAAGAGCCGCTGCCAATACTTTGCCGCCTGGCGCCAGAACTCGCTTCCGGTGCGGTAGTACAGGGTCTCCATGATGCCCATCACTACGGCGAGGCCAAGCGTCAGGGGCACGAACAGCCAGTGATAAATGGCCGTTAGGGCGAACTGAGCCCGAGCCCAGTCCACCATTGTCATGTCGATGCTTAGTAGATTCATAGTATTTAGATGTTAAAGGTTTAGTTCAAGGGTTAGAGGTAATGGAGGTTGCCACGAATTCGGCTGGGTCTTCGCGTGCGTGTTCCTTAATATAGTTGGGGAAGAAGAACAGCTTGAGCACGATGAAGATGATAAATAGCTTCACGAGTATGACCGTCCAAAGCGTCCGTCCGAGTGTCATCGAACGGAATCCGTCGTAGTAGAAGTTCCATATCCTGCAAATGGTGTTCATCGTTGGCAAAGATAGTGCAAAGCAAGCAGAAATGCAAATATTTTATTGCCATGTCGCATTTTTTTCGTAAATTTGCAGCCGTTTAATCGGAAATGACAATGAAAAAGATACTTATTACCCTCTGTGTTTTGCTGGGCGCTATGCCTCAATCGAAAGCGCAGCGGGTACTTTCGCTTGATAGTTGTCGGCAGATGGCTCTGCAGGGCAACAAGCAGCTGGCTGCCACGCGACTCGGTCAGGACTTGGCTCGCGACGTGAAGAAAGCCGCCCGGACGAAATACCTTCCCAAGGTGGACGCTTTGGGCGGATATTCGTATATGAGTAAGGAAGTGTCCATTCTGAACAACGACCAGAAGTCGGCCCTGAGCAACCTGGGCACGAACGCGGTCAGCGGACTCTCCACATCCCCCTTGGGCACTCAACTGGCTACGATACTGACCAGTCTCGGCATGAATCCCGCCCAGGTGATGCCTGCAGCAGCTGCGGCACTCAACCAGACGGGTGCGAATGTCGTGGACGCCTTCCGTACCGACACACGCAGTATGTGGGCTGGTACCATACAGGTGCGCCAGCCCATCTACATGGGTGGTGCCATACGTGCGGCCAATCGTATGGCAGAAATCGGACAGACGGTAGCTGACACGCGCATCGACCTGCAGACCCAGGAGACGCTATACGACATCGACAAGGCCTATTGGCTCGTCGTCTCGCTCCGTCAGAAGCAGCGCCTGGCAGAAAGTTATCGCGACCTGGTGGGCCATCTCGACGAGGATGTGCACAAGATGATAGGGGAGGGCGTGGCTACGCGTGCCGACGGCCTGAAGGTGGACGTGCGCGTGAACGAAGCCGACATGAAGATTACGGAGGTGGAGAACGGACTTGCCCTGTCGCGAATGCTGCTGTGCCAACTGTGCGGAATGCCCTTGAACACGGAGTTCACACTCGAAGACGAACGAGAAAATGAAGGGTTTAGAATGAAGGATGAAGAGTTAGGCAACGGCCTTGCATCATCCGAGGGGGCCGTTCGTCCTGAGCTGCAACTGCTGGAGAATGCCGTCGAGATAAGCCGTCAGACCGAGAAGCTGGCTATGGCTCCCTATCTGCCCCACGTAGGAGTGGTGGGCGGCTATACGTTCTCCAATCCCAACGTCTTCAATGGATTCGAACAGAAGGTTGGTGGTGTCTGGAACGTGGGAGTGATGGTTCACGTACCCGTCTGGAACTGGATGGAGGGTAAGTTCAAGGTGAGAGCTGCCCGTACGGCAACCGCTATGGCCCGCATGACCCTGGACGAGACCCGCGAGAAGATAGACCTCCAGGTGGCACAGAGCCGCTTCAAGGTGACGGAAGCCCGCAAGAAGTTGGAACGTGCCCGCAAGGACATCGAGAGCGCCGAGGAGAATCTGCGTTGTGCCAATGCCGGGTTTCACGAGGGCGTGATGGACGCAACCACCGTCATGCAGGCGCAGACGGCCTGGCAGCAGGCGCAGTCGCAGAAGATAGATGCCGAAATCGACGTGAAGATGGCCGACGTGGCCCTGCGCAAGGCCTTGGGTACTTTGGGAATTGATAAATAATCCAATATCGTAAATAGTAAATCGTTAAATCGTAAATCAATATTATGAGCGAGAAAACGCAACATACGAATGTGCTGCTGGCCCTGTTCGGCTTTGCAGTAGCTGTGATAGTAGTAGCCGTGATTGGCTTCTTTACGTTGGGCAACGAGCCTGAGTATATCCAGGGGCAACTGGATGTGACGGAATACCGCGTTTCCAGCAAGGTGCCCGGCCGCATCCTGAAAATCTGCAAGCATGAGGGCGACTATGTCCACGTGGGCGACACGCTGGCCATACTGGACGCCCCCGAAGTGCGTGCCAAGAGCGCACAGGCCAATGCCGTCGAGGAGGCTGCATCGGCGATGAGCGAAATGGCAGAGAAGGGAGCCCGTCAGGAACAAATCCAGGGAGCCTTCCAGCTATGGCAGCAGGCCAAGGCTGCGCTGGAGATTCATGAGAAGTCGTACCAGCGCGTGCAGCGCCTCTTCGATGAGGGCGTGCTCAGTGAGCAGAAACGCGATGAGGCCTACGCCCAGTACACTGCAGCCAAGGCCCAGGCCAAGGCTGCTGAGAGCCAGTACAACATGGCTGTCAACGGAGCTCGTCGGGAGGAGAAAATGGCTGCTGCTGCCAAGGTGGAGCAGGCCAAAGGTGCTGTGGCCGAGGTGCGTTCATACATCGGCGAGACGGTGCAGATAGCCCAAATGGAAGGTGAGGTCACGGATGTCTACCCCCAGGTCGGTGAACTCGTAGGCACGGGGTCGCCCATCATGAGCGTGGCTATCATGTCGGACATGTGGGGCTCGTTCAACGTTCGCGAGGATCAGCTCCAGGGCATGAAGATCGGCGACGAGATTGAAGCCTACGTGCCCGCCTTCGACAAATCCCTGAAGATGAAGGTCTACTACATGAAGGACCTGGGCTCGTACGCCGTATGGAAGGCCACAAAGGCCAATGGCCGTTACGACCTGAAGACTTTCGAGGTGAAGGCCCGTCCCGTGGAGACGTGGGAAGGGTTGCGCCCAGGCATGTCGGTGGTGATTAAGAAATAATCGTTAATAGGTCGTGACGCGTATCATCAATATAGTGCGGCGCGAGATGCGCATCCTGCGGCGTAACCCCATGTACTTGCTGTTCATGGTGGTGATGCCCATCGTGGCCGTCATCTTCTTTACGACCATACTGAGCAGCGGACAGCCAACGGAGATGCCGGTGGGCATTGTCGACCAGGACTATACCCCCATCACACGACGCATGGCCCGATTGCTGGATGCCTTCCAGACGACACGCATTGCAGGACAGTACTCCACGGTGAGTGAGGCCCGCCAGGCCGTTCAGCGAGGCGAGATTTACGCCTTCCTGTATGTCCCCAAGGGCACTTCGGCCAAGCTGCTGGCCAGCCGCAAACCCACGATATCGTTCTATTACTCGATGACCTCGATGACGTCGGGTTCGCTGCTCTTCCGCGACCTGAAGACCATCTCGTCGCTGGGCAACGCCGGACTTATGCAGGCAACATTGCGTATGCGTGGGGCTACGGAAGACCAGATTATGACCTATCTGCAACCCATCAGCGTAGACCTCCATCAGGTGACCAATCCCACCCTCGACTACAATGCCTACCTCTCTACGGCACTGGTTCCTGGCGTGCTCACCCTGTTTATGTTCCTCCTGGCTGCCTATTCGCTGGGCACGGAGCTGAAGTTTGAGACGGGTCCCAATTTGCTCTATCTGGCAGACGACAACATCTGGGTGGCACTGACGGGCAAGCTGATGTTCCTGTTTGTAGTGTCCCTGGGCATCTTCTATCTCTACGAGCTGTATGTCTACTACTACCTCGAATTCCCTCATCTGGGCGGCCCATGGCCCTTGGCGTGGCTCGGATTGCTGACGGTAATGGCGTCGTTGGGCTTCGGTATCTTCATGTTCGGACTGTTGCCCCAGTTGCGTATGTCCATGAGCATCTGCTCGTTGTGGGCCGTGCTCAGTTTCTCTATGGCCGGTTCCATATTCCCCGTATCCAATATGGACGCGCCTCTGGAGGCGATGGCGTGGCTCTTCCCCCTTCGCCATTACTTTATGATTTATCAGGCAGTGGTCTTTAACGGCTATCCCGTTACGGGCGTCTGGCTGCATGTTGTGGCTTTAGTGGCCTTTGCGTTATTGCCTCTGTTCGTCTTCCCGCGAATCAAGAAGGCCTTGAAGTATTACGTTTATGTTCCGTAGATTCTATAAGATAATAACCGACGTCTGTGCTGTGTGGCGCGACGAGATGAAGACCTTTTTCCACGATGAGGGGGTCTTCCTCTTCTGCCTGCTCATGCCTGCCGTCTATCCCTTGCTCTATTCCTGGATTTATAACAACGAGGTGCTGCGCGAGGTGCCAGTGGCTGTTGTCGACGACAGCCGTTCGGCACTCAGTCGCGAGTTCATACACTTGGTAGATGCGACCCCCGATGTGCGAATCGCCTACCACGCTACCAGTCTTGACGAAGCCCGTCGCATGATAGAGCACCAGAAGGTGCGAGGTATTTACTACATTCCTGCCGAACTGGCCGATGCCGTCTACAGCGCGCGTCGCACCTATATCAGCGTCTATGCCGATATGGCCATGACGCTGCAATACAAGGCCATATACATTGCTGCCAACAGTGTGGTGACAAAGATGAACAAGGACATCCGCATCGGTCGGATGACTAAGCTCACCACTCAGCGCGACGAGGACGTTTCTGCCGCTCCGCTGAAGTTCGAGGAGGTGCCTATCTTCAATCCCTCGGGGGGCTATGCAGGCTTCATCCTGCCTTGTGTCTTGATGCTTGTCCTGCAACAGACACTCCTGCTGGGTATTGGCCTGTCCGAGGGCACACGCCGCGAGCAACGACGCCTCTTGGCCGTCGTACGCACCGTTCCCAGTCGCGGTTACGGTCTTCGTCTGGCATTCGGAAAGGGTATGGCCTACTTCATGGTCTATGCCGTCTGGGCAGCCTATCTGTCGTTGGTCGTACCTCGTTTGTTCGGACTGGTCATGATAGCCCACTGGCGCGACCTCGTGGCTATCATGTTCCCCTATCTGCTGGCCTGCATCGGATTCGGACTCACCCTCTCGTGGATGGTGCACTATCGTGAGAACGTGCTTCTGCTGGTAGTATTCACCTCCGTGCCGTTCCTCTTCTTGTCGGGCATCTCGTGGCCCTTGAGTGCGATACCCGCCTTCTGGCAGGGATTCGGAGCACTCATACCCTCCACATTCGCCGTACGTGCATACGTTCGCATCGCTACGATGGGGGCAACGGCTGCCGATGTGATGCCCGAATTCCGTGCGCTGTGGATTCAGGCAGCTGCCTACTTTGTAGCCGCCAGCATCGTGATGTATCGTACGCGTAAGGGTTGATGTACTAAAAAACCTTAATTCGCTTGGCTATGTGCAATATTTTTTGTACCTTTGCAGCGAATTTCGAAATTACATCTCATGGAAAGAACTTTAGTCTTACTGAAACCCTCCGTTGTGAAGCGTATGCTGATGGGCGAAATTATCAGTCGTTTCGAACGTAAGGGCCTCAGAATCATAGGAATGAAGATGCTGTACATGACCGACGCTTTATTGGAACAGCATTATTCTCATCTGAAAGATAAACCTTTCTTCCCGCTTTTGAAAAAGTCGATGCAGGCAACTCCCGTTGTCGCTATGTGCATTGAGGGTGTAGAGGTGGTGCGTGTGGTGCGTGCTATGGCCGGTGTCACCAACGGACGTAATGCAGCCATCGGTACCATTCGAGGCGACTACTCAATGTCCAACCAGCAGAACATCGTACATGCCAGCGACGGAGTTTTCGTAGCGAAGGAAGAGATAGACCGTTTCTTCAAGCCCGAAGAAATATTTGATTTCGGCGATTTGAATTTCAGTTCATTATACGCCGTTGACGAAGTCGATTTATAACAGTTAGACACCTTAAATCAAACGATGCAGATAAAGAAGTTATTAGGATATTGTTTCGTGCTTGCCGTTGGCTGTGTTGCAGCTCCCGTACAGGCACAGGATTTAATGGCCAGCCAGGCCCCCATTGATACAAAATTACGCGCTGTTGACTCTGTGGCCATCAACCGATTGCTGAAGACAGAGTCGCTAATAGAACCCGCTATCGACCTCTACCAGTCATGGGAGAATACTTTTGTCAATTACACTCAGGCACTGCCTGCAGAATTTCGTATCGACCTCCGCGACTTCCACATGCCTTGTGACAGTCGTACGGTAAACTCACACTACGGCTACCGCCGCCAGTTCGGCCGCAATCACTATGGCACAGACCTCAAGGTCTACATCGGCGATACCATCCGTGCAGCCTTCAGTGGCAAGGTACGCGTAGTCCAGGATCAGGGTCGTCGTAAGGGGTATGGCAAGTATGTCATCATTCGCCATCCCAATGGACTGGAGACCATCTATGGCCACATGTCCAAGCAGTTGGTCAGCGAAGACCAGACGGTGAAGGCCGGCGAGCCTATCGGCTTGGGTGGTAATACGGGTCGTAGTACGGGTCCTCACCTTCACTTCGAAACCCGCTTGCTGGGCGAGAAAATTGACCCCGAGAAGCTGTTTTGCTTCGAAGTGGGTGATATTCGTGGCGACTATTATGTCTACCGTCAAGGCGGACGCTCGCAGTTGCTGGCTGCACACGACGTCGACAACCTTCCGGCCGAACGCGAGCTGAGTGCAGTGGAGAAGGCTGAGGAGTCGCGTGCCTTCCAACAACAGCAGATTGCCAGCCGCCAGAACCGTTCGCAGGTTTACAAGGTGCGTTCGGGCGATACGTTGAGTAAGATTGCAAAGAAGTATGGCATTACCGTTGAAAGGCTTTGCCGACTGAACAACATATCCAAGACCAAGACTTTACGCCCTGGACAGATATTAAAATGTTCGTAAATGAATACGGAACGCACTGAATCACAGTTTCGACAGGTGATGGGTGAGTGCCGTACGCTCTTTGCCCAGAAATTACATGACTATGGGGCTGCATGGCGCATCATGCGGCCCTCTTCTGTTACAGACCAAATCTTTATAAAGGCCAACCGCATCCGCTCGAT
This sequence comes from uncultured Bacteroidaceae bacterium, assembly GCA_905234735.1. Lineage (GTDB taxonomy): Bacteria > Bacteroidota > Bacteroidia > Bacteroidales > Bacteroidaceae > Physcousia. The sequence goes on from CAJOJA010000036.1 coordinate 9,793, forward strand.
TGAGACCAAGGGCATAACTATGGTTGACGAGGGCATACGCCCGGAGTTTATCGGCATTGTGAACTATGCCATTGTGGGTCTGATTCAGTTGGAACTAGGTTTTGCAGAAGTTGGCGATGACATGAGCACGGACGAGGCTCTCGCAGCATACGACCGCTGGGCAGAAGCTGCGCTGTCGCTCATGTTGCGCAAGAATCACGACTACGATGAGGCTTGGCGTGGAATGCGCGTGAGCAGCTACACCGACCTCATTCTGATGAAAATATTCCGTACGAAACAGATAGAATCTCTCTGTGGAGAGACGTTGGTGTCCGAGGGCATCGACGCAAACTATATGGACATGATGAATTACGCGGTCTTTGGATTGATTAAACTGACCTTCGATGATGATGCAAGCGAGACAGAGGAAAAAGCTGCGGTGGCTGGGTGCTAATCTGTGCCGTCTGCTGCTTGCTGTCACCTTTGTCTTCTCAGGTGTGGTGAAGCTCATCGACCCTCGCGGCACACAGTACAAACTGGAGGACTATGCTGTCGCGATGGGAGCCTATGACTGGATTCCCGACGGGGTGTTCCTGCCCGTTGCCGTGGCCTTGGCTATGCTCGAGTTCTACTTGGGCTTCAACTTGTTCTTCGGCATACGTCGTCGCACCACCACACGCTTTACGCTCTTGCTGATGGTGGTGATGACTCTTGTCACCTTCTGGCTGGCAAAAACCAATGCGGTGGCCGACTGTGGATGTTTTGGTGATGCCGTTCATCTTACCACCTGGCAGACCTTCGGCAAGAATGTGGTCTTGTTCTTTGCAGCCCTTGTCGTTGTGACCTACTACCGCAGTCTCACGCGCTTTATCACGGAGCGCAATCAGTGGTTGCTTTCGCTCTATGCAATGCTCTTTGCCTTCCTCCTTGGATTGTACGACATACGCTACTTGCCCATCATCGATTTCCGTCCCTACAGCATCGGCACCGACTTGCCTCGTGCCTTACTGGACGAATGGGAGGGGAAGAGCATGGAGATGCGTTATGCCGACTTCTCCATTCAGACGCTGCAGGGCGAGGACATCACGCTGGAGTGGTTGCAGCAACCCGGCTATAAGTTCCTGCTCGTGGCACCCTTCCTGGAACAGGCTGACGACGGCGCGATGGACAATATTAATGCACTCTACGATTATTGTCAGGTGCAGGGATATCCGTTCCTGGCCCTCACGTCAAGCCTGGAGACGAGTATCGACCGCTGGAAGGACCTCACGGGGGCAGAGTACGATTTCGCATGGGCCGATGGTACAATGCTCAAGACGGTTGTACGTTCCAATCCGGGCTTACTCCTGCTTCACGACGGGGTCATCTATCAGAAGTGGGCTTCGGCTAACCTGCCCAACGTGGAACTGGACAGCGAACCGTTGGAACGCAGCAACCTGGGGCAGATGCAGTTGCGAACTCGCCTGCAGGCCATCAATCGCCTCGTACTATGGTTTGTTCTGCCTTTGCTCCTTTGGACACTCGTCGACCGTATAAGGGTAGGGCAGATGTTATATAAGAGATGGAAAATAAGAAAGAAATAAAACTGTAATATCGAAATAACGAAACTCATAACTCATAAACTAAAACGAAAACAACATGAGAAAGAAAATTGTAGCAGGAAACTGGAAAATGAACCTGAACCTGCAAGAAGGCGTAGCTCTGGCTACTGAGTTGAAAGGCGCTTTGGCTGCTGATGCTCCCAAGTGCGACGTTGTCATCTGTACTCCCTTCATCCACCTGGCCACCGTTGCCGGTATCGTTAAGGACACGGTCATCGGCCTTGGTGCTGAGAACTGTGCCGATAAGGAGAAGGGTGCCTACACGGGCGAGGTGAGTGCAGCTCAGGTTAAGAGCACGGGTGCACAGTATGTCATCCTGGGCCACTCGGAGCGTCGTGCCTACTATGGCGAGACCGCCGAAATCCTGAAGGAGAAGGTTAATCTGGCCCTGGCCAATGGGCTGAAGGTTATCTTCTGCATCGGCGAGGTGCTCGAGGAGCGCGAAGCTGGTAAGCAGAACGAGGTAGTGGGTGCACAGCTGGCCGACAGCCTGTTCGACCTGACCGACGAGCAGTTTGCCAACATCATCCTGGCCTACGAACCCGTTTGGGCCATCGGTACTGGCAAGACTGCTACCGCTGAGCAGGCACAGGATATGCATGCCTTCATCCGTGGCGTCATCGCCGGTCGCTTCGGTGAGGCTGCCGCTGAGAACGTAAGCATCCTCTATGGTGGCTCTTGCAAGCCCTCCAACGCTAAGGAAATCTTCTCGAAACCCGACGTAGACGGCGGCCTCATCGGTGGAGCTGCCCTCAAGTGCGAGGACTTCAAGGGTATCATCGACGCTTGGAAGTAAAAAGTTTTTAATTGATAGTTGATAATTGATAATTGATAATTTGATAGGTATGGAGATGAAACGATATATATTTATACTTAGTATAATTGTCAATTGTCAATTGTCAATTGTCGATCGCCTCTGCGCCCAGACCACCTTCACGGAACGTCTGCAGCAGTCGGAGGCAGGGAGAGGGACCGTACGTTTGCATCACGATGCCGATATCGAGGCGCTGCTCTATAGCCGTCGTTATGGTACGACAAAGTTGCGCACGTCATCAACTGCGCTGCACCACTCCGATACGGTATCGGCAAGTGTGGATACGCTCATGTTCGGATTGGGCCGGAAGGTGCGCATGAACGGTTATCGTGTCCAGGTATATGCTGGTGGTAATTCCCGCGATGCCAAACATCGTGCGTATCAGATAGAGGGACAAGTGAAAGCCTGCTTCCCAGACCAACCCGTCTACACCCGTTTTGTCAGCCCCCGATGGATATGCCACGTTGGTGATTTCTGCACACGTGAGGAGGCCTTGGAGCTTCTGCAGGACATGCGTCGCACGGGGCTCTTCCCCGAGGCAATCACCGTCCGGTGCAAGATAAATGCATACGTCTATGAATAAACAGCAAGATATAGAGGCTCGCATACGCGAGATACTTGGTTTTATTGGTGAAGACCCCACCCGTGAAGGGTTGCAGAAGACCCCTACGCGCGTCGCTAAGGCTATGGCCGATTTGACGCGAGGCTATGCAGAAGACCCCATCCAGATACTCTGTTCTGCCAAGTTCAAGGAGGACTATAGCCAGATGGTCATCGTCAAGGACATCAACTTCTACTCGCTCTGCGAACACCATCTTCTGCCTTTCTATGGAAAGGCCCATGTGGCCTACATCCCCAATGGCTACATCACGGGGCTGTCCAAGATAGCCCGTGTAGTAGACTGCTACAGCCATCGTCTGCAGGTGCAGGAACGCATGACACTGCAGATACGCGAGGCTATACAGCAGGCTCTTCAACCTTTAGGCGTGATGGTGGTCGTCGAGGCGCAGCATATGTGTATGCAGATGCGCGGTGTGGAGCGGCAAGGCTCCGTCACCACCACCAGCGACTTTACGGGAGCCTTCAATCAGGCTAAGACACGCGACGAGTTTCTCAAGCTCATAAGCCACGAGTCGTAAGTGCATTTGTTGCAAAGTCGCATGAATGATTTGCCACAAGACCCGATGATGTTGTACTCGGCCGTGAACATGAAGTTGCGCGACCGTTATAACTCGCTAGACGAACTCTGCGACGACCTGGGGCTCGAACGTCGCGAGTTGGAACATCGTCTGGCCGAAGTGGGTTTCGAATACAGCCCTCAGTTGAATAAGTTTTGGTGAAACGGGGTCTACTGTTTGCCCATGAGATAGTCGGCCATAGCCGCGATGGGGCGCTGCAGGATGGTGCCCACGCGGAAACCCTCTAGCCGGGCTGCCTCAAGGAGTTCCTCGCTGTACGAGTGAGCCACACCGCCTACGAAGTGAACCGCAAGGTCGGGACGTTGGTAGAGAGCTACGTTGCGATGGAAGAAACGGCGTAGTTGATCGACGAGGAACTGATGGATTTCCGCCTCCTCGCGATGTCGGCCCAGAAAGGGTACCAGCGAGGCCAAAAAGCGGTTGGGCTGCGGTTCGCGATATACCTTATTTATTATTTGCGCACGCGTTAGGCCTGTCTCGTCGTAGAAGGCCTGAAGCAGATGGGGGCTCATCTGGCCCTTCAGCAAGTCGCCCACAAGGTTCTTTCCTAGCACGGCTCCGCTGCCCTCGTCGCCGAGGATGTAGCCCAGGGGCGACACGTTCTGTACAATCGTATGTCCGTCGTAGAGACCGGAGTTTGAGCCTGTACCGAGGATGCAGGCTATGCCCTCGCTGTCGCCACACAGGGCGTGGGCCGCTCCGAGTAGGTCGCTCTCGACCCTTGTTTCGGCCTGGGGAAAACGCCGCCGGAGCATCTGCTCCAATGAGTCGGAGTAGGGAGGTATGCAGCCGGCACCATAGAAGAAGACCTTCTCTATCTCGGAGGACAAGGGAAGGGTTTGGAGCGTTTCCTCCATTGACTCCTCGCTGTCCCGTACGGGATTGATGCCAAGGGTCTCGAACTCAGTGCGGCGGCCTTCGCTGTCGGCGAGGAGCCACGACGTCTTGGTGCTGCCGCTGTCGGCTATCAGATAGTTCATGTCGTGTGGGTTTCTTGTTATTCTTCCTCCAGTGCCGAGGCAATGACCTCACGCGAAAGGTCCAGGGTGTGCTTAATGTTCTCTGCTCCCTTTCCGATGGGGGGTATGGGTTTGTGGATAGTCATGGACAGGGGATGCCAGAAGACAAAGTTGATGGGGCCGCGTGCGCGACTGAGTACGCGATAGGGACCGTTGATGGTGATGGGAACCACGGGCAGCTGCAGTTCGTCGGCCAACTGGTAGGCACCACGGAAGAAAGGACCCATGTGCCCCGTCAGCGTGCGTTCGCCCTCGGGGAAGACCACCAGCGAGGTGCCGTCTCGCAGCACTTCGCGCGCGCGGTCGTGGGTACGCCGTATGGCCTTGGGGCCACTCTTATCCACATAGATGTGGCCAGCCGAATCGCAAGCCTTGCCGATGAGGGGAGCCTGACGCAGGGACTGCTTCATCATCCACTTGAAGTTGCGGTTCAGATAGCCGTAGACGAGGAAGATGTCAAAGGAACCCTGGTGGTTGGCCACGAAGACGTACGAGGTGCGATGGTCAAGATTCTCATGTCCCTTGATGTGCACCGGCAGCAGCAGGATGCGCATGAACCAGCGCCCCCAGATGTGGCCGGGCCAATAGCCCCAGAAGTGGGCACTGCCTATGGTGGAGCCCAGGATGGTGATGAGGGCTGTGAGCACCGTGATGATGATGAGCAGCGGCGCTGCGATGAATATCTGATAGAGTCGGTATAAGAGGTTCATGGGGTGTAGTATTCCTTAATTTAAAAAAGTGATTCGCCGCGCAGGCTTTCGTTGATGTGTCCACAGTCGTAGGCCAGTTGGCCGTTGAGGAACGTCTGCTGTACACGCCACTGGAAGGTTCGACCCTCCAAGGGGCTCCAGCCACATTTGCTTAGAATGTCCGTCCTGTGCAGCGTCCACGGTTCTGGCCTTACCAACACAAGGTCGGCCTTATAGCCCGGACGGATGAAGCCCCTCTCCTTTATTGAAAAGAGTAGGGCGGGCTGATGGCACATGGCATCTACCATGCGCTCGAGGCTCAACACCCCTTCGTCCGCCAGTCCCAACATGCTGACGAGCGAGAACTGCACCATGGGTATGCCCGATGCCGCACGCTGGCAGCCGCCCTCCTTCTCCGAGAGCAAGTGTGGAGCATGGTCGGTGCCAATGGTCAGCAAGCGTCCGTCAGCCAATGCACGACGCAGGGCATCGCGGTCGGCACGACTCTTTACAGCCGGATTGCACTTGATGCGAGTGCCCAGGGTGGGGTAGTCCTCATCGCAGAAAAGCAGGTGGGGCAAGCATACCTCTCCCGTGACGTTGCCATGGAGTAGCGCTAACTCGCGTTCCGTAGTGATGTGGGCAATGTGCAGGCGAGCGCCCGTCTCTCTAGCCAGTTCAGCCGCAAACGAAGACGAGCGATAGCAGGCCTCCTCGTCGCGAATCCAGGAGTGGTGTGAAACATCGGGGTCGTCGCCCCATTGTCGTTTAGCCTCGGCCATGCGCTCGTTGATGCGTGGGGTGTCCTCGCAGTGCGCAACAATGGGCAGGTGGTGTTCGGCGGCATATTGGAATATCCGAAGCAGTGCTTCGCGTTTGTCTACCAACATATTGCCTGTACTGCTGCCCATGAAGAGCTTTATGGGACTTGAAACCTGAAACCTGAGACTTGAAACATCGTTCGTCGCTCCCAGATAATAGGCATAGTTCACGCGGCTCTCGCGTGCTCCCAGTTCCATGCGTTCCTGCCAGCGCTCTTCGGTGGTCGTGGGCGGATTGACATTGGGCATATCCATCACTGAGGTAACACCACCGGCCAGAGCTGCCCGACTCTCATGGGCGATGTCGGCCTTGTGGGTCATACCCGGCTCGCGGAAATGGACGTGGGTGTCGATGATACCAGGGAGTAGCGTTGAGCCTTCGGCATCGATGGCATTGAAAATGGAAAATGGAAAATTGAAAAGGGGGGCTTCGCCCTCGAAGACCTCTTCAATGTGGTCATCGTCAATGAGAACAGCACCTTTGAACCGCCGTCCCTCGTTGACTATTGTGGCATTATGAATTAGCGTCTTCAACTCTCAACTTTCAATTTTCAACTTTCCTCGGATACTTCCTAAACCATCCGTCCCAACGAAGGCGCATGACGCCAAACAATGCCTCGGAGAAGATGCCCCCCGACATCTTGCTGGTGCCCAGCTCACGATTGACGAAGATGACGGGAACCTCCTTGATCTTGAATCCACACTTGTAGGCGGTGAACTTCATTTCTATCTGGAAGGCGTAGCCCTTGAAGCGAATCTTGTCCAACTCCAGCGTCTCCAGCACCTGACGACGATAGCATACGAAGCCCGCCGTGGTGTCGTGGACATCGATGCCCGTCACCATGCGGACATACTTCGAGGCGAAGTACGACATCAGCACGCGACCTATGGGCCAATTCACCACATTCACTCCTGTCACATAACGGCTGCCAACCGCCACATCGTAGCCCTCGTCGCGACAGGCCGACAGCAGGCGGGGCAGGTCGCTGGGTGCATGACTGAAGTCGGCATCCATCTCGAAGACAAAATCGTACTGGTGTGCTATGGCCCACTGGAATCCGCGGATGTAGGCCGTGCCCAGCCCCAACTTTCCGCTTCGCTCTACGATGAAGAGGCGATTCGCAAATTCGTCGGCCATCATGCGCTTGACGATGTCAGCTGTTCCGTCGGGCGAGCCGTCATCAATGACAAGCACGTGAAAGCCTTCTTCCAGGGCAGTCACGGCACGAATGATATTCTCGATGTTCTCTTTCTCGTTGTACGTCGGAATGATGACAATGGAGCGCTGTTGCATGATTCGTATAGTTATTGACTTGTCAAAGGTACAAAAAAATTATCAATAGAACAAGAATCTTCTGTTCTGGCCTTACGACTTTTATTCAATTTAACGTAATATAACATGGATTTTTGAATATTTGATGCTGTTTTTCCGTTATTGATAATGAAATAACGCGAAAAGTTAGTAACTTTGCTGTGCAAAAGAACACTATAAACAGACCTAAATACAGATTGAATGAAAATGAAGAAAACATTACTGATGTTGACGGTTGCTGCTGCAGCATGTTCAGCATCGGCCGCTGATTACCCTTATCTGGTTTTCCAGTCAACAGGGGGAGTGGAGAAGGCTGTCGCCGTGGAATCGTTGACGCTGATCGTCTCGGACGGACAGTTGCTGGCGGTGAATGAGAGCGGGACGCAGTCCTTCACCCTCACGGAACTGAACAAAATGTACTTCTCGCAGACGGCTACGGGCATCGAGACCATCGACACCCAGTCGCTCGTCGGCGATGAGAAGGCAGAGATATACGACCTCAGTGGTCGCCGCGTGGTGCGCCCCGTCGGTCGAGGCGTGTATGTGATAAAGAAAAACGGTGTTGTACGTAAAATATCGCTGAAATGAGACGCTTGATGACACTCATGACCCTGGTGCTCGCGATAGCAGCTCAGGCGCAGACGTTGAACGTCAAGGTGGGCGACGTTACCTATCTGTTTCCTGCCAGTCAGACAGGCGAGATGACGTACACCACCGGTACCACACTCACCATCATGGGTAAGGACTTCACCATCTCCGACATCACGAAGATGTTCGTTGACAATGCCGAGGTGGTGGACAACACCGTAACGGTCAGCTACAACGGTACGTCGGCAGCGGTCACCATCGCCGGCAACGTGGCTCGTTTCGTCACTCCTGCTGTCAGCGGGGCTCATGTGAGTATCACGCAGACGAATACTGACGATGACGATACGGAGATAACGTATTCGCTTTCAGGCGAATCCACCGATGGTGAATTCTACATGTCGGGCCAGTACAAGGCAACTGTTGAACTGAACGGACTGACACTGACCAACCAGACACCCGTCTTCTCCGGAGCTGCCCTCCACATTCAGAATGGCAAGCGCATCAACGTGAGCGTGAAGAAAGAAACGACCAACACCCTCACCGACTGCGCCAATCCCTCCACGGATCTGGCTCAGAAGGCTGCCCTGTACGTAAAGGGACACATGGAACTGAAGGGTAGGGGCACGCTAAACGTCAACGGCCGGTATGCCCACGCCATACGCAGCGGCGAATACACCACACAGAAGAACTGCTCCGTCAATGTGCTCTCGGCCGTAAAGGACGGACTCAATTGCAGCCAGTACTTCTACATGGAAAGTGGCGAACTCAAAATCAGTGGAGTGGGCGACGATGGTATCCAATGCGACCTCGACGGCGATACCTCGACGGGCGAAACCACAGACCACGAGGACGAGGATAGCGGCAACGTCTACATCCTGGATGGCACCATTGTCATCAACGTCACGGCAGCTGCCACCAAGGGTATCAAGGCTGATGGCGATATGCGCATCGTAGGCGGAACGCTCACCGTCACCACTACGGGCAACGGCACCTACGACAGCACCGAGAAGGACGCCAAGGGAAGTTGCGCACTAAGCGCCGACGGCAACATGACCATTGCAGGCGGCACCCTGACGCTGAAATCGACAGGCACGGGAGGCAAGTGCATCAAGGCCGACGGTACGCTCACCGTCAACGATGGTGTGGTTTCGGCTACTTCCACGGGCAGCCAGTATCGATATAGCAGCAGCTATACGACTTCGGCCAAAGCTATCAAGGCTGGCAAACGGACTCAGACAGGCGGCAGCGGACGTAACGTCACCTATTCCTACTCGGGCGGCATCGTCATCACAGGCGGCACCGTTACGGCTTCGGCTGCTTCGCATGAGGCCATCGAGTCAAAGTCGACCCTCGATATCAGTGGTGGCTATGTCTATGCCTACAGCACTGACGATGCCATTAACTCGGCCAGCCACATGACCATTACGGGCGGCTATGTGATGGGTAACTCGTCGGGCAACGATGGTCTGGATGCCAATGGTAATATGTACATCAAGGGCGGCACCGTCTTTGCCATAGCCGCGCGCTCGCCCGAAGTTGCTATCGATGCTAACACAGAGGGAGGCTATAAACTCTACGTGACGGGTGGCAATATTATAGCCATCGGTGGACTGGAGTCGGGCAGTAGCCTGTCGCAAACCTGTAAGCAGGCTTCATCATATTCCAAGAATTCGTGGTACGGTCTCTATAGCGACGGCACACTGGTGACGGCCTTCAAGGTTCCGTCCAACAGCAACATGGGCAGCGGCATGGTGGTCAGCACATCGGGTACGGCTACGCTCAAGTCCGGCATCACCGTTTCTGGCGGCGACAGCATTTGGAATGGCTTCGGCAATGTAGGTGGCTCCGTCAGCGGCGGTAGTAACGTCACTCTCTCCAACTACACCGGCAACCAAGGGGGTGGCGGCCCTGGTGGCGGCGGTGGCGGCCCTGGTGGCGGCGGTTGGTGGTAATAGATTCAGAACCTTTTTCGATATTTTTTTTTATCAGACCTGCAGCCCCACGGACTGCAGGTCTTCATAGTCGAGGAGGGCACCGAAGCAGGGACAGAACTTCACCCACTCCCGGGGCTCTATCTTGCCGTTGTTGTCCAGGTCAGGCGTCAGGTCGCGATGGCCCAGAATGATGGTCGGGCAATGGATGATGATGAGTGTGATGGTGCGCATGGTAAAGGATTAAAAATTTTATTGCTGTCCGCTAAAACTTTTTGGTCTGTTATAAAATTAGGCTGAAATCCGAACGAGGATTCCAGCCTTTTTGTTACCTTTGTTTTTGCCACAA
>CAJOJA010000037.1 GCA_905234735.1 uncultured Bacteroidaceae bacterium
TTGTCGCAAAAACAAAGGTAACTAAAAGGTCGGAATCCTAGCGAGGATACCGACCTTAATTTTTTTATGGATTAAAAGTTTTAGCGGACACCAATAATTCCTTATATTTAACACATACGCACGCACGTACACACCTACGTGCGTGCGTTGATAGACCGAGGCCGAGACGATACGTCGTCCCGGCCTCGTCGACGTATCGTCGGAGCCTCAACGACGCGTCGACCAAGGCCCGACCATACGACGTTAAAATCAGTTAGTCCATACACTAATCGAAACTCAAATAGGGTTCCAGCCGACGGAGGTCGTCCTCGGTGAAGTCGGGTAGTCGGCGCAGGTCGTCAATGCTGCGAAGAGGACCGATGTTGTGTCGGTAGTCCCAAATGGCACGGGCGCGATAGACACGCAGATAGGGATGGCGTACAAGCTGATTCTTGGTGGCGTGGTTCACGCGAATGCGCTGCACGCTGTCAGTCGTCAGACTGAACCATCGTTCCACATCCTTTGGCATTCCCGCTATCTCCTGTAACTGATCGAGCGATACGAAGCCGCCCAGTTTGTTGCGATACTCCACTATCTGGCGGGCATAGTACGACCCGATGCCAGGCACCTTCTTCAGCGCCGACGTGTCGGCCTGGTTCAGGGAAACGACATTGCCCTCGGTCAGTTTTATGGGATAACGAACAGTATCGCGGTGGGTAGCCAACTCCTCATGTACATCCACCTTTGGAGATGAAGTGCGGATGGGGCTTTCGACTTCGACATACTGGAATTTGCGGTCGATGCGTACAAAAGGTGCCAGACGATCCCACAGTTCGTTGGTCATGCCAGGGATGCGTTTTACATCGTCCGGTTCGTGATAGCGCCCACCCATAGCCCGATACTTGTATATACCACGCACCTGATAGGGAGCAAAGCCCAGACGGAGCAAGGCCGTAGAATCGGCAGTATTGGGGTCGAAGACAAAGCTTTCCACCTTGCGTTCGGCTACGCTATAGGGGCGTTGTCTACGAATGATGCGTTCCTGCCGATCCTTCTTCTCCACAGAAACCGGTTCCTCGCGATGCCAGAAAACTAGCACCACAACAAGTACCAAAAGCACGGCCAAGCACAGAACGACCAGACCACGCCGCTCGCTGGATGTCGGTTCGAAATAAACCATCAGCGCAGGAACAGCTCGTTAAAGAATATAACGGCGATGGCCAACGGGGCAACCCAGCGAACCAGGAAAATGTAGACACGGAAAAGACGAATCCGGAGGGTGCCTCGGTTCGTAACCTCGTTGTAGACCAACTGGCAGTCGAGCCGCCAACCCACAAACAGACTGATGATGATGCCGCCCAGGGGGAGGATAATCTTGGCCGAGACGAAGTCGAACAGGTCAAACAGACACAGACCGCCAATGCGGAAATCGTTCCATACACCCATCGAAAGCGAACAGGCCACACCCAGAACGATGCACCCTGTGGTGACCAGCCAGGCCGAACGCGTACGGCTGAGATGCCACTCCTCGTGGATGTAGGCAGTCACGGGTTCGTGAAGGGAAATGGCGCTGGTCAGTGCCGACAGCATCAGCAACACATAGAAGAGGCTCGAGAACAGATACCCCAGCAGCGGAACGTTGTGGAAGGCAATATTGAAGACGTGAGGCAGGGTGATGAAGACCAGGCCCGGCCCCTCGTTGGCCTCGACGCCCGGCACGGAAAAGACTGCCGGGAAAATGATGAACCCGCAGAGCACAGCCACGCAGGTATCTATCAGGCTAACGTTCATCGCCGTTCTCATCAGGTTGGTATTCGGTCCGAAATAGGAGGCGTAGGTACAGAGACAGCCCATAGCCAGACTTAGCGAATAGAAGGCCTGGCCCACGGCACTCAGCACGACGCTGGCCGTGACCTTCGAAAAGTCGGGACGCAACATAAACGTCACTCCGTCGACAAAACCACTCATCGAGAACGAGCAAATGACCAGCACAGCAATAATGAGCAGAAGCATGGGCATCATCAGCTTCGAGAAACGCTCAATGCCGTTCTGCACACCGCGAACGATGACGAAGTGCACCATCAGCATGAATACGACGGCATAGACAATAGGCTCCCACGGGCTGGAAACAAACGACTGGAAATAGGCCTTGTAGTCCTGGTCGGTCGACAGACGGTTCAGGAAGGAGGCCACGGTATAGTGGAGCGTCCAGCCCGATACGACGATGTAGTAACAGAAAATGAAGAAGGCCACAAACACGCCCTCGATGCCACCGATGCGCCACCACGTCTTCGGAGCCAACTTGCGGAAGGCCCCAATGGTGTTGGCATGGGTGCTGCGACCAATCACGAACTCGCTAATCATCACCGGCACACCGATGAAGAAGACGCAAAACAGGTAAATCAGGATGAAGGCCGCACCACCGTTGTTGCCGACTTCCGTGGGGAAGCGCCACACGTTGCCCAGTCCCACGGCCGAACCTGCAGCGGCGAGCACCACGCCCAGCTTACTTCCGAAGTTATTTCTTTGTGCCATCAGTTAGCAATTTCGTTTAAGAAGACAATACCCACGCCGATGGGAGCAACCCAGCGGATGAGGAACAAGAGGAAACTCAAGCCCCGTACCTTGAGTGTGCCGCCATTGGTCAGTTGCTCGACCACGAACTTGCGGTCGAGATACCATTCGACAAACATTGTTATCAGAATTCCGCCCAACGGCATGAGGAACTTGGCTGTCAGGAAATCAAAGAGGTCGAAGAAGCCTCGGTTCCATATCTTCACCTCACTCCAAGGACCAAACGAGAGCGAACAGGCCGCCCCCAGCAGCATACAAATCAAGGTTACCAATATGGCAGCCTGACGGCGCGAGAGGTGATAATTCTCATGGATAAAAGCCGTTGCAATCTCGTGCATCGATATAGTACTCGTCAACGCTGCCAGCAGCAGAAGCACGTAGAACATATCCGAGAACAGATAGCCCAACACAGGCACACTGGCGAAGGCTTCATTGAAGACGTGGGGCAGAGTGATGTACACCAGGCCAGGTCCGGCATTGGGAGCAACGCCCGGAACCGAGAATACGGCCGGGAATATGATGAAACCACTGAGAATGGCCACCAAAGAGTCGAGCAGACACACATTCAGTGCCGAAGATACCAGAGGCATATCCTTCTTGAAATACGACGCGTAGGTAGCCAAGCAACCCAGGCCGACACTGAGCGAGAAGAAGGCCTGTCCCATAGCACTGAGGACCACGCCCGTGGTTACTTTCGAGAAATCGGGATGCAAGAGGAACCGCAAGCCGTCGCCAGTCCCTGGCATATTTAGCGAGAAACACATCAGCACAACGATGATAATCAACAGCACTGGCATCATCACTTTGCTGAATTTCTCAATGCCGCGCTCCACTCCGCGCGACACGACGAAATGAGTCATGAGAAGAAATGCAAACTGGAAGACGATGGGTTTCCAGGGATTGGTAACGAAGTTGTTGAATACGGCACCGAAGTCTTGTCCAGCCGTAAGCCGGTTGGCAAAGGATTCCACCGTGTAGTGCAAGGTCCACCCAGCCACCACACTATAGAACGACAACACAAGGATTCCACCCAAGACACCCATGAAGCCCGCTACGATCCAGGGTTTTCCGGGCGCCAGTGTGCGATAGGCCCCTACGGTGTTTGCCTTGCTGCCACGCCCTATGACAAACTCGGCCAGCATCACAGGCATGGCCAGCAGGAAAACGAAACAGAGATAAACGACGATGAAGGCGGCACCGCCATTATTACCAACTTCCGTGGGAAAGCGCCAGATATTGCCCAACCCCACAGCAGAGCCTGCCGAGGCCAGTATCACGCCCAAGCGACTTCCGAAGTTTCCTCTTTCTGACGATTTATTCACGTACAATCTTATAAACCTTAAGAAAAGCATGGCAAAATTACAAAACTTTTTGTATTTTTGCAACAAAATAAAATATTATGAAAGCTTCGTACCTTAAAAGATACCCATTGAGCCACTTGACCGTGGCGGCCATCATCATTCTTTCGCTGGCCCCGCTACAGGACATGCCCGACCTGCCTGGCGTGAAGTTTTTCGATAAATGGACCCATTTCGTCATGTACGGCGGTCTGTGTCTGGTCATCTGGTGGGAATACCTGCGCCAGCACAAAACCACCGACTGGAAACGAGCCTCCGTGGGTGTTGTACTGCTCCCCATCCTCCTGGGCGGCTTGCTGGAATTGGCACAAGACTATCTGACCACTTATCGCAACGGCGAGTGGATGGACTTCGTGGCTGATAGCATGGGGGTATTGTTGGCCTTAGTGATAGTCTACCCTATTCTCTCCAGAATTTGTAGGGGTTAGCACGGAGGTGACCGTTGTAGTAGCGGCGGTCGCCCGTTACCTCTTTTCCGATGAAATGGGGCCTTTCGAAAGTCTCTTTCTCGCTTCCGAGTTCCACTTCCGCTATCACCAGTCCGTCGTTATCGCCATGAAACTCGTCCACCTCCCATGTGTGGCGACCGTCCGCAGTCTTCACCAAATAGCGATGTTTGTCGATGAGTCCCGGCTCGCACAACTGTAGCAGGTCGAGAGCGTCGCGGACAGGAATCTCCGTCTCGAACTCATAACGCGACAGACCGGCCTCACCCGCTGGCCCCTTAATCGTCAGGTAGGCCTTTTCGTCGCGGATGCGGATACGCACCGTGCGTCCAGGCCTCGTGCCGATGTAGCCCTGCTGAATGTGACTGCAAGCGTAGGCCTGCTGTTTAAAGTCCTGACCCGTGACCAGAAACTTCCTTTCTATTTCCTGAGCCATTTTGTGAAGGGGAGCTAAAAGGGAGTTAAAGGGACAATAGGGCAACAAGGGCTATGCCCAGAATAACCAGGGCGATGATGATGCCGCGGATGACCTTGCGTGCCTGTTCCTCTTCCTTGACAGCGTGCTTGGCTGCCTTCTTCATGCGAATTTCTTTTTTAATGCTGCTCATAGTATTGCGTTTTTACAATATTTCGTCATAACGAGACCATTAGGATTCGGACTGTTCTCCGCCGAACTCCATCAGGTAGGCCTTGATGAAGGCATCTATCTTGCCGTCCATCACGCCACCCACGTCACTGGTTTGGTAGTTGGTGCGATGGTCCTTGACGCGGCGGTCGTCGAAGACATAGCTGCGAATCTGGCTGCCCCACTCTATCTTCTTCTTTCCGGCCTCCACTTTGGCCTGTTCCTGCATGCGGTGCTGCAGTTCCTTGTCGTAGAGCATTGAGCGCAACAGGCGCAGGGCGTTCTCCTTGTTCTTGGGCTGGTCGCGCGTCTCGGTATTCTCAATGAGGATTTCCTCCTCCTCGCCCGTATAGGGGTCTTTGTATTGGTAGCGCAGACGTACGCCCGACTCCACCTTGTTCACATTCTGCCCACCAGCACCCGAGGAGCGGAACGTGTCCCACGAGATGCGGGCCTGCTCAATGTTCACCTCTATCGAGTCGTCCACCAAGGGCGTCACGAAGACGCTGGCGAACGAGGTCATGCGCTTGCCCTGGGCATTGTATGGCGACACACGCACGAGGCGGTGCACACCGTTCTCGCTCTTCAGATAGCCGTAGGCAAACTCGCCCATGATTTCCAGCGTGCAAGTCTTGATGCCGGCATCATCGCCGTCGAGCACGTTGCTGACCGCACATTTGTAGCCGTTCGACTCTGCCCAACGCATATACATACGCATCAGCATCTGTGCCCAGTCCTGTGCCTCAGTACCGCCAGCTCCGGCGTTAATCTTCAGCACGGCATCCATTGCGTCTTCCTCGCGGCGCAGCATATTTTTCAGTTCCAGGTCTTCGATGGCAGCGATGGCTCGCTGGTACAGTTCGTCGACCTCCTGCTCGGTCACCAGTTCCTCCTTATAATACTCAAAGGCCAGATCAAGTTCGTCGGCGAGCGACTTCACGCTACCGTATCCCTTGATCCACTTCTCCAGCCCCTTGACTAGCTTCATCTGCTCCTCGGCCCGTTTCTGGTCGTCCCAGAAGCCAGGGGCCTGGGTGCGCAACTGTTCCTCCTCCAGCTGCATTTGCTTTGCATCTATGTTCAGATAATGATGAAGTGCCTCGGTGCGGTCCTTCACCTCCTTCAGTTGTTCCTGCGTTATCATTCTTCGTACATCTTCTCAATTTCTTTCTTATAATTCTCGTAGACGACGGGGCGCTTCACCTTCAGGGTGTTGGTCAGTTCGCCCCGCTCCAGGCTGAACGGTTCAGGCAGCAGCGTGATGCGCTTCACCTGTTCGTAGTGGGCAAACTCCTGCTGCAGGGTCTCGATGCGCTCCATCAGGAAGTCGCGGACGTCGGCATCCTGACACAATTCCGCACGACTGCCGAACTCAATGTGGTGCTTGCGGGCCCAGCTTTCCAGCACGGCATAGTCGGGAATGACCAGTGCCGCCACGAACTTGTGCTGGTCGGCGATGATGACTATCTGGTCGATGTAGCGGTCAACCACCAGTTTCGACTCTATCATCTGCGGGGCGATGTACTTGCCGTTGCTGGTCTTGAAGAGGTCCTTAATGCGGTCGGTCAGGAACAGTTCGCCGTTCTTCAGGTATCCGGCATCGCCCGTGTGGAACCATCCGTCCTTGTCGATGGCATTGGCGGTGACCTCGGCCTTGCGGTAGTAGCCTTGGGTGATGGTGTCGCCCTTCAGCAGGATCTCGTTGTTCTCGCCTATCTTCACTGTCACACCATCCAGCACACGGCCCACAGAGCCCAGTGTGATGGGTTGGTTCCAGCGGTCGCACGAGACGGTGGCCGTCGACTCCGTCAGTCCGTAGCCCACAATCATGCCTATGCCTGCGGCGTGCACGAACTCCTCCACCTCCACGGGTACGGCAGCTCCGGCCGTGGGGAAGAAGTTCTGACGCTCCAGTCCCAGGTTCTTCAGCAACAAGGCTATGACCGTTTTCTCGTAGAACTTATACTTCATTCTCAGTCCAACGGGCGGCACCAGTCCGCGCATGCGATACTTCACGTTATACTCCTTGCCCACGCGCAGAGCGTCGAGCATCAGTGTGCGCTGCACGGCGCTACTCTGGCGTATCTTCTCCTGCACACCGGCATACACCTTCTCCCAGAAACGGGGCACAGCCGACATGCACGTCGGGTGCACTTCCAGCATCGACTGCAGCACGTCCTGCGGCTTCAGGTTCACGCAGAGCGTACAACCGTAGCAGATGCACAGGTAGCTCCACGCCCTTTCGAAGATGTGGGTGAAGGGCAGAAAATTCAGTATCACGTCCTTGTCCGAGAGATTCAGTGCCGACACGTGTCCGCGGAAGGCCGTAGCATACTGCCGGTGGGTCTGCATGACGCCCTTCGACAGGCCCGTCGTGCCGCTGGTGTAGAGAATGTTGGCCAGGTCGTCGGGCTGCAGGTCATCGCTGCGACGATCCACTTCCGTCTGATGTTTCAGGCCCTCGCCCATCTGCAGGAAGTCGTCGAAATATATGCTCGTAAGGTCCTGTGCATTCTTCTGCACCTTGGGGTCGAAGATAATCAGTTTCTTCACATGCGGATTCATCTGCATCACTCGCACGGCTATATCGTACTGATACTGCTCGCCCACGAAGATGTAGCGGATGTTGGCATCCGAAACCATGTACTGCACCTGGTGCTCGCTGCTGGTGGCATAGAAGGGGATGGTGATGGCCCGAATGCCATATGCACCAAAGTCCACCATCAGGCACTCGGGCTTGTTTTGCGAGAAGGTAGCAATGTTCTCCTGCACGCCCACGCCCATTTCCAGCAGGGCGTTCGACGCCAGTCGCACCCGACGCGAAAACTCGTTCCACGAGATGTCCATCCACTTTCCCTGGTCGTAGTCACGGTAGCGCAGGGCCACGCGTTCACCGTATTTTTCGGCCTGAGCATGTATCACCCGGCACAGAGGAGTTTCGTTCAGCATAATATCTCTAATTAAATTCATGCAAAGATACGAATAAGCAAGCAAAATACCAAATTTTGGAACCGCGAATGCAGAGATATGCGTGCATAAGCTATGTATTCAACCCTATTACGACGAATATGCTGTCACACGTGCATAGGGACCCGCCCTCGCCAGGCCGGGGACAGAAAGTTACAAGGAACGAAGAAGAATCATTCAAAGAGTTGACGACCAGTGGTGTTGAGGTACTTGCCCAGACGGTCGTAGGGGACGGTGTAAGAGGGCAGACCTGCGGCATAGGGAGCAATCTCGTACTGCTGATAGACAAACTCCATACCATTTTCCGAGAGATAGGGCTCGTACTGCGGATTGGGAATCAAATAAGTCTCCACGTCCAACAGGCAGTCCTGAAGGGCGCTGTCGGTCTTCACATCGAAGTATTCCATCAGTCCCTCCTTCTGCATACTGCTCCACTCCTCGTCGCCGACAAGGTTGTTCAGGACATTCATGCCCATGCGACGGCCATCGCTTTTGCGGAAGGTGAGACCGTAACAAAGAGTGCCACCGTGGGCACCGCCCGAATACTGGTACATCTGCACATTGATGGTCACAAACTGGTTGGTCTCGTAGGTGCGTTCTACCGTCAGACTGCGTTCGAAGCCCATCTCGGCATCGAAGCCAGCGCGTTCCTCACCCATCTCCCGCATGTAGGTGGCCAGATAGTGACGGGCCATGGAATCGACATCGGTATACGAACCCTCGTAGCTGCCCCCCAGCGTCTCGCTGATTTGTTCGAAGATGGCCTCGTTGACCTGTCGGTCGGCATAGCAGGGAAGCAGGAAGCGGACGTGGGCGCTGTCGGGCCCTGCGCCGTCGGCAAGACGTACGTCGTAACATTCATTGGTGTTCCGGGAAACCTCTTTACAACCTAAAAATGTGAGCGAAAGGGCTGTCAGCCCTATGGCAATTGCATACAGTCGTTTCATGATTTCATGTGTGTTTGTTGGTTTATCACCGCGAAGTTAATAAATAATTGACAATTGACAATTGATAATTGATAATAATTTCGTAATTTCGTACCGAAATACGTTTTTATACTATGACTACGGAAGAGATGACACAGGAAGCAGCGGCGCTGCTCTGCCAACTGATAGAAACACCACGCGTGAGCCGCGAAGAGGGGGCTGCGGCCGACCTGCTCCAACAATGGATGGAGAAACGGGGCATGGACCCCCAGCGCGAACAGAACAATCTGTGGTGCGTGGCCCCGGGCTATGACGCAGAACGGAAAACACTTCTCCTCTGCGCCCACATCGACACGGTGCGGCCTGTTAGCGGATGGACTCGCCCGCCCCACCAGGCTACGTGGGAAGGCGAACGGCTGTACGGGCTGGGAGCGAACGACGATGGTGCCTCGCTGGTGAGTCTGATACAAACCTTCCGCAGACTGTGTGCAACACAGCAGACCTATAACCTGGTGTTGCTGGCCTCTGCCGAGGAGGAAGTGAGCGGAAAGGACGGTATCAGTCGGGTACTGCCCCTGCTGCCCAAACTGGACGTGGCCCTCGTTGGCGAACCCACAGGCATGCAACCCGCTGTCGCCGAACGGGGACTGATGGTGCTGGACTGTACGGCTCACGGACGGGCTGGCCACGCAGCGCGGGGCGAGGGGGTAAATGCCCTGTACCCGGCCCTTGACGACATCGACTGGCTGCGCCGTACGGAGTGGCCTGAAGTGAGTCCCCTGCTGGGACCGACACGCATGACGGTGACCATGATTGAGGCCGGCACACAGCACAACGTCGTGCCCGACCGCTGCAAATTCGTGGTGGACGTGCGCACCAACGAACTACACAGCAACGAGGACATATATAATAGGATATGCGCACACGTAAAGAGCGAGGTCGTGGCCCGCAGCTTCCGACTTTCGTCGAGCCGAATCGACGAAAGTCATCCGCTGGTACAGCGAGCCGTTTCTCTTGGACGCACACCATTCGGCAGCCCCACACTGAGCGACCAGGCCCTGCTCTCCTGCCCTAGCCTGAAGATGGGACCGGGTGACAGCCGCCGCAGCCATACTGCCGACGAATACATTGAATTCAGCGAAATAAAAGAGGCCATCGAGCTCTACACAGAGATGCTCGACGGCCTGGTGCTGTGATGTTCTTAAAAACTTGACTGACCAGTCCCCGTGCCATTAAGGTTCGGCTGTCGTCAGGACAAGTCACATTGCTTGTCGTTCTCGTTATCCAAACAAGGCATCAACGGCCTATCCACTGCTCGGGATTCAGCAGTTGCTTCTCCTTTCTCAATTGGAAGTGAAGGACGTAACTGCCGGAGCCGTCGTTGGCCACGGTTCCCAGAAGGTCGCGGGCCTTGACCTTCTGGCCCTTGCTGACGATGACGGAGGAGAGGTTGCAGTAGACGGAGATGTACGAGCCGTGGCGGACGAGGATGTTCTTCATGCCACCGAAGGCGAATACGGCAGAGACCTCGCCGTCGAACACGCTGCGGGCACGGGCACCGGCACGGCCGACATAGTTGGTGCCCTTGTTGTTGAGCACGACATGGGAATGGCCCGAGGTGTTGGCCCCGAAGTGGGCTCCTATCATGTACTCGCCAGTGATGGGGACGGGCAGTCGGCCGCGGTTGCTGGTGAAGTTGCCGTCCAATTTCTGCTCCTCGGGTGTCAGCCACTTTGCCGTTTTGGCTGAGGTGGAGGGGGTGGACTTGGCGGATGTGGTGCTCTTGCCTTTCTTGGCGGCCTCGGCTGCAGCACGTTTCTTGGCCTCGGCCTCCTTGCGTCGCCGTTCTTCCTCGGCCTTGCGAATTTCCTCGGCAACGACCTCGTCTATCTTCTTCTGCAGGGCGGCTATCCTGGATTGTTTGTCCTGGACGTCCTTCTGCAGGTTCTTGGCCTTGCGGTTCAGGGCGTTCACCTGACTCTGCTGCTCCACCTGCTGACGGCTCAACTTGGCGCGTTCCTCCACCAGTACGCGCATCTTCTGGTTGACCTGGCTCTTCAGTCCCAGCAACTGGTTCTGTCGCTCCATGAGCTCTATCTGCCAGGCCTGCACCTGTTCGCCCAACGAACGTTCGTAGGAGGCATACTGACGGGTGTAGCGCAGACGCCGGTACATCTGGGTAATATCGCTTGCCGAGAAGGCGAAGAGCAGGGAATTGTTAACCTTGCGATAAGCCTGTGCCATACGCAGGGCATGAATATACTTCTCCTTCTTCACAGCCAACAGCGAGTCGGCAACGTGTATCTCATACGTCACGCTATCGACCAGTTCCTGCAGGCTATCCAGCTGGTGTTCGGTCTGATGGATATAATTCACGCGCACCTCTATCTCCTGTCCCAGATACTTGATGTTCAGCTGGCCCTTCTTGACGTCATCGCGGGTCTTGGCCAGTGCGTTCTGCGACTTTTTCAAGTCCTGCTGCAGCTTGGCCTTCTGATTCTTCAGCTCCTTCACCCGCTTGCTGTTTTGCGATTGTACAGGCAAGAGAATGGAAAGCAGTAGAAGTAGGGTCAGCAGTCGTCTCATGGGCGGGTTCATTTTGCAACAGACATAAGTGCCTTCACCACGGCATCAAGCGAGATGGGCGTGTAGTTCGCCCCCACCTCAGTGCGGGTCTCCCAGTCGCTGTTCTCGCGGAGGTTGGAGAGGGAGAAGATGGCCTGATAACTGGATGCTCCGCTGTGGACGGTGAACTGTATGCGACCAGGGAACTGGCCGTCGCCCAGCGGAGACCAGTCGGCATATTTCCAGGTCAAGGCCGGTGTTGGCGATTCGGTGCTCTCCCCCCAGAAAATGCGTTCCAGATAAGCATAGTTGATGCCCGACTGAGCAAGCATGGGCACTTCGTCATAGGTCACGCGGCAGTAACGCTTGTTCCAGCGGTCCATGACGAGCATATAGTCGGGTGTCAGTTCCAGGGTGCCGATGTTCACGGTGACCAGCATGGTGTAGGTGAGGTTCAGCTGTATGACCTCGTTGCGCTTCAGGCGGTAGGTGCCGCCAAGGGTTATCTTCTGGGAACCGGCCTCCAGGCTCAGATTCAACTTCGCCGTCACAGCCTGGGCATTGTTACGCGCCACAACGGTGGTCGTCTCCTGCCCCTGTTGCGTAGCTCCCGTGTAGACATCAGTGCGCTGGGCATGGCGCGACGAGCGACAAGCACCCAACAACATTACTAAGGCAATGCCCCAAAATATAAATCCTATTTTTTTCATAATCCTTAATCCTTCAAGTATTTCCTCAATTTCAGCTTCCGGCCCAGCGTAGCACTGTCGACACCCTTCAGCTTGGCAAGTTTCCAGTAGCGCATAGCCTGTTCCACGTCGTCGCACAGGGCATAGATGTCGCCGGCATGTTCCAGCACGTCGCCGTGCAGATTCTCGTCGGCCAAGAGCAGGCTGTCGGGCTGGGAAGCCGACACCACACGGTCGATGTAGAACTTGGCCATCGAATAGTTTTGTTTCATAAACAGCACCCAGGCATACGTGTCCAAATAGGTCTTGTTCAGGGGCTCCAGTATAATGGCTCGGTACGACATGCGTTCGGCATCGTCGAGACGTTCGTCGCGCAGGCTCAGGTAGTAGGCGTAGTTGTTCAGGCAGGCCGCATTGTCGTCACGATAGACCAGACAACTGTCATAGGCCGCGAAGGCCTCCGTTGGCTGGCCCATTTCGTAGTAAAGCTGGCCCAGCAGTTCGTAGAAGTCCGACAAGTGCTCTGGGTTCGACTGCTCGTTGGTCTGTTTCAGTCCGCTCTGCAACACCTCGACGGCCTGTGGCCCCTGCCCCATCTGTGATAGAGCCAAGGCCAGATAGAAGTAATAGGTGAGCGACTCGGGATGGGCGTTGATGCCCATGCGGCAGATTTCGGCCACCTGCTCCATGTCCTTCTTACCCAGATAGTAGACAAGCAGCCGGGAGAGGGCATTGTCATTGTCGGGGGCCACCGTGAGCAGTTCGCGCATGGCAAGAGCCACCATGTCCTGGTCCATCTTGGCACTCATCATATACGACACACGCAGGGAGTGCATCAGCGCACTGGGCGAGATGCGGATTAGCGTGTCCAACGCCTGCATGACGCGCGTTTGCTGGTCGGGCTGCCCCTTCAGGTCGTAGATGAGCACGGAGGCCATCTGGGCGCGCACCTCGTCGGGAGTGCCAGGGGCATAGAGCAGGGAATCGCGCAATGCCGTGCGCCGCTCCTGCTGGCCCGTCTGTTCGTAGTATTCCATCATGGCCATGCGCAATTCGGCATTCTGCGGATCGGTCTGTGCCACCCGACGGAAGCACTCCAGCGCCTCATTGGGGTGGTTGTTCTGAAGATACTGGCGCCCCAGGATGATGGGGATGCGTGGGTCGTGAGGCGATTCGCGCTCCAGAGTATGCAGCACCTCGTAGGCCTCTTTTTCCTTTCCCTTGTCGATATACAGAGCATACTTCTGCATACTGGTCTGTAGCGTGCGCCCCTCCAGGAGTTCTATGCGGTTCAGTGCCCGAATGGCCTGGTCGGTCTGTCCGTTGGCCTTGTATAAGTCCACCAGTTGGTAGAGCACATCGGAACGGCGGGTCTGCAGTTGCGACAGGTGTTCGATGACGGGAATGGCCTTGTCCGGTTCGTTGCGTGTCAGGTAGGCAGCTGCCAACGACTGGACGTAACGGGGATTCTCCCTATCGAGTTCCATTGCCCGGCGGAACATTTCAGTACCCAGACTGTCCTGTCCGAGGTAGAATCGCAGATAACCAGCCTCGAAGATGGCATCGGGGTCGTCGGGCGCAATGGCCAGGCAATGTTCAAACAGATCATAGGCCTCGCTCAAGTGGTTGGCCAGCTTCTGCTTGATGCCTTCCTGATAGAAATAGGATAGTCTTCGGGCATCGGCCGGAGCCAAACGAGTCTGGGCGGTTTGTAGGGGAACCGCCTTCTTCTTTCGCTTAGCCTCAATAGGCAAGATGGCAAATATTACGAGTAAAAGAGCAACAAGCCTCCTCACTTTTAATTTTTATTTCTTAATTTTCTCGTTATACTCCCGTGTGCCCAAAACCTCCTTCGCCCCGTTCCGTCTCGTCCAGTACCTCCACAGCCACCAGTTCGGGCTGTTCGTGGCGGGCAATCACCATCTGTGCGATGCGCTCGCCGTCGTTGATGACAAAGGGCTCCTGACCCAGATTTATCAGGATGACACACACCTCGCCCCGATAGTCGGCATCGATGGTTCCGGGTGTATTCAATACGGTTATTCCATGCTTCAGGGCCAAGCCGCTGCGAGGGCGGACTTGCGCTTCGAAGCCTATGGGCAGGGCCATGCGCAAACCCGTCGGTATCAGCTTACGCTGCATGGGCATCAGGGTGACTGGCTCGTCGAGATTGGCACGCAGGTCCATGCCTGCCGACTGACTGGTTTCGTAGCGCGGAAGAGCGTGGTGCGAGCCGTTTATGATTCGTATTTCCATAGTTTTTTATTAAATTCGCGTCAAAGGTAAGAAATTATTCTCAATCCGCCATTCACAATTCACAATTATTTCATACTTTTGTGGTATGAAATGGGAACAACTACTCAGTAACAAACGCTTTGGACAAGAAAAAGCACCGCACCGCGAGGACGACCGCTCGGAATTTCAGCGCGACTTTGACCGCCTGATATTCTCGGCACCCTTCCGCCGCCTGCAGAACAAGACTCAGGTGTTTCCCCTGCCGGGAAGCATCTTCGTGCACAACCGTCTGACCCACTCGCTGGAGGTGAGCAGCGTGGGTCGCAGCCTGGGCAACGACGTCAGCCGTCAACTGCTGGAATTGCATCCCGAACTGGCAAAGACCCACCTGACGGAGATGGGCAGCATTGTCAGTGCCGCCTGTTTGGCCCACGACCTGGGCAACCCGCCGTTTGGCCACAGCGGCGAACGGGCCATCGGGGCCTACTTCAGCGAGGGCGAGGGATACAAGTACAGGACTTACTTTTGCGATGAAACGGGCGATTCCTTAACGTCCGAACAATGGGAAGACCTTACTCACTTCGAGGGCAACGCCAATGCCTTCCGACTGCTCACCCACCATTTCCGAGGACGTCGCGAGGGCGGTTTTGTCATGACCTATTCTACCTTGGCCAGCATCGTCAAGTATCCATACCCCAGCCATCAGGCCTCAAAGAAAGGCAAGTTCGGGTTCTTTCAGGCCGAACAGACCAGCTACGAGAAGATAGCTCAGGAACTGGGCATCAAGAAGATTCGCAACGCTCAGGGCAACGAACAATATGCCCGCTACCCGCTGGTGTATCTGGTGGAGGCAGCCGACGACATCTGCTACCAAATCATGGACATCGAGGACGCCCACAAACTGAAGATTCTGACCACCGAGGAGACGCAAGACCTGCTGCTTTCGTTCTTCATGGAGGAAAAACAGCAGGAAATCCAGGCCCGACTGGACACGCTGGACGACACTAACGAGAAAATCGTGTATCTCCGCTCGGTAGTCATCAGCCTGCTTGAAAACGAGTGTGTGCGCGTCTTCGTTGAGAACGAGGAGGCCATCCTGGACGGACGCTTCGAGGGAAGTCTCATCGGTCACATCAGCGAACGGCCCAATCTGGCCTACAAGCGCTGCATCAACGTGGCCGTGGCCAAGATTTACCATGCTCGAATGGTGGTGGATATAGAAATCGCTGGTCACAAGGTGATTACCCAACTGCTCGACCTGATGCTGGAAGCCGTAACCCACAGCGACCGCATCTACTCCAAAATACTCATCAATCGTGTGAGTCACCAATACGACATTCTGGCCCCCACGCTCTACGAACGCATACTGAGTGTCCTGGACTACATCTCAGGCATGACCGACGTCTTCGCCCTCGACCTCTATCGCAAAATCAACGGCATGAGCCTGGCCACCGTGTAGGAAAACTCTTAACTCTTATAGAAGATACGGTGAGCCCCGCCGATGATTTTCACCAGCTCGGGGTGCTCGGCAGCGAAGGTGTCGATGTGGCGCATACGCTTCTCCTGCAGAATCTCGTCGACGGCTATCAGTATACCGGTCTCCTCGACGTCACCGAAGCCGTCGTTGATGGCCGTGCCGAAGAGGCGCATCGTGGGACTCAGCCCCATGTAGGCGTTCACCAGAGGCGGAATGTTGTAGCCCAACTGGCGCACCTCGCGGTTTAGGATGCGATAGTCCTTGCGGAAATCCTCTTCCACGAAAAGCTGCTCAAACTGGGCTGGGTCATGTTCCAGAACCAGCGGTTTCATCGGAACTATCAGGTTGTCGGGGTCTGGAAAATGCTTACGCAGGAAATAGAGTATCATGTCGCGTGCCAGACGGTCGTAGCTGGGGTACATGGTGAACTTTCCAAACAGGTAGCGCACCGAGGGTTCAATGACCACCAGTGCCCCCAGTCCGTCCCACAGATTATCGAGTGCATAGAGCCCCTTGGTACCCATGCGCGTACTTTGGTATTCGAGGGTCACGAACGAGCGTCCAAGCTCGACGGTATTGGGAGCAAAGTTACGCATGAAGTGCTCGCTGAAGCGGAACATGTGGCTTGTGGCCAGCCGCGGCTGTCCGTTCTCGTCAACGGTCCAGTCCTTGCCCAAGAGGTAGCGGTAGCCGCCCAGAATCTCCTCATGTTCGGGATCCCAGACAATCAACTGCTTGTAGGGATGTTCGCAGGTATCGAACTCGTCCAGGTCGTAGGCCTTTCCCGTGCCGCCGCCGGCTTCGCGGAAGGCTATCTCACGCAGTCGGCCGATCTCGCGCACCACGTTTGGTGAATCCTGCCACGTGACAATGTACACTTCGTTGTTGCCCTTGTTGGTGAAACGAAGGCGCTTTTCCTCCGTCAGCTCGGCTTTCAACAATGCCCGCGGAATCCGTTCAATAATCTGCTCCACCATATCATTTACCATTTACTATTTGCCAATTAGTCATTCTTCTATCCACGACTTATATCTTATACACCTCTTCTCTTACGAAAGCAGCCCATTCCACCGGTGTTTTGGACTTGTCAAACGTCTGCCAAGGTATGGGTTTGCCGATGCGCACCGTGTAGTGATTGCCCCGGCTACGATACATCTCGTCGGGCAACAGCGCCATGGCAAAATTGGGCAAGTGAAAACGCTTGCAGAAATTCGCCACCCGATAGAAACGGTCGGAATTCTGGGCGATGAAGTGGATGGGCACCACATCGTGCTGGTGCTTGCGCGACTTCACGATGAAACTCTTACTCCAGGGCAGGTCCTGCACTACCCCGTCGATGCGACGGCTGCAAAGTCCAGCCGGAAACATGATGACGTGATTCTCGCCCGAGAATATTTGTTCCACCATTTCCGGTAGGTTACGCGCCTGTCCTCCCACCTTGTTTACCGGAACACACAAGGGAGCCAGCCCGGGCAGGTTCATCAGGAAGTCGTTGACCAGGTACTTTATCCGCCCGTCGTAGTGGCCACCCAAGACGGCACCCAGCGTAACTCCGTCGATGGCCCCCAGGGGATGGTTGCATACGAAAGTACAGTAGGGCGAATCCTTCGGGGGAAGGTTTTCCTTGCCTTCCACCTTCACCGTGACACCCACGTATTCGATTGTCTTCTCGCAAAACTCCACACCCTGATATCCGTGCCGAAGGAATTCGTTGCAGAAATCTTCATGGATGAGACGGCGAAGCCAGGAAAAGACGAAACCCGGAACGTAACGCCCCCGTCGTCCGACACGACTGCGGACGATGGCTTCAATGTCTATCACTTTCGACTTCGTCCCCATCACCTGATATTAATGGTACGGTTATTGATTCTGTATCGTCCTCGGGGCAGCCCGTTGAGCCAGTTGACCCCTGGATTGAGCTGCATGGCCACATAAAGCGCGCCGCTCTGGGTGTAGATGGGTAGCACCTGCTCGTATTTCGAGGTGACGCGCAGACTATGGCCCTTCACGGACAGTCGCACGGGATAGGCACTCCGCATCATGCGGCCCGTGGACATCTCACCCCACTTCAGGGCGCTGACAATGACAGAGTCTTTGGCCATGCGCCGTACAACCTGCTGGTCGGCCATAGCCCAAGTACTTGCCAGCACCATCGCGGCAAGCAGCAATACGCGGAATATTTGACGGAAATCCTTCATCGCATTTCTCGGCATTTTACAAATAATGTGCAAAAATAACACTAAAAAGGGAAAAATGCAAATAAAGTCGGGAAAAAACTTACCTTATGACCGATATTTCCGAATTTACGCCACTACTTTTCGGCGCAGGGAAAATGGTTTGAACTCACGTCCAGACCGATGATGGGGCTGCTCTTTTCCTTTGTGGCCACTTCCATCCGCAGTCCAACGCTATAGCCCACGAAGGTGCTGAAGTACGTCGGCGTGTTCCCGGTTGCACTCTGCAGACGCTGTCCCCAGGGAGAGTAGTAGAGACTCTTCGTGTTTGCAGAACTGGCATACATGACGATGCTGCCGATGTTGTCTCGATAGATTTGGTAGATTTTGGGTGTAAAGTTCTCCACAAGTACAACCGCCGGTGCATCGTAGGGCGTGCCTTCCACGTAATAGTAGTATCGCTTGTGGCTGCCGAACTTCTGATCTATTTCGCAGTCGTCGCTCAGTCAGTTGGTTGAGATTGTCGTAGGAATAGGTATGTGTGCCTTTCTGCGTCAGGTTCCCCGTCGTCAGGTCGTAGGTATAGGAGTGGCTGAGCGAGTGCTGTCCATGTATGTTTTGTGATAGCTGGTGGCCGTAGACATCGAGGCTCCTACCACCAGGCCTGGGCCCAGGCCTACTTCCGTTTCTAATCAGGGTCACATAATTTTTCCCCGAAAAGAGGCTATTGGCAAGATACGCATAAC
>CAJOJA010000038.1 GCA_905234735.1 uncultured Bacteroidaceae bacterium
TGTCTCTACGCGCTTTATTGGATATCCATAGAACCGACGGTTCGATTCCTTATCCTTGTACTACTTCTTCTCTATGAAAATATGTCAAATATCACTTGCAACACAAGGCTGTTTCCTCGTTTGCGGGTGCAAAGGTACGGCAACTTTTTGAACTGACCAAATTTTTTAGTGACTTTTTTTGAAAAAAGTATAAAATCTTTGTAAAGCATCGGCTAAAACAGCTCTTGGACACGCCAGATTGATGCGCAAGTAAGTACTTCCGCTCGGATTATACTCCACGCCGGAAGTGAACCAAACGTGTGCATCCACGCGTAAACGTCGACTCAATTCGGCAGAAGAAATTCCCATAGCAGCACAGTCCACCCAGGCCAGATATGTACCCTCCATACGGGTAACGCGAATCTGCGGCATGTGGTCGGCCATGAACTGCAGAAGGTATTGGTAGTTGCCGTGAACGTACTCCATCAGCTGGCGGAGCCATTCCTCTCCCTCCGGCGTATATGCGGCCTGTAGGGCATCGATACCGAAGGGATTGACATCGCATGTTTCATTTATATTTATACGCCTGTCCACGCGGGCACGCACAAGAGGATTGACGATGGTGATGTTGGCAATCTGCAGACCAGCAATATTGAAACTCTTGCTGGCCGAGGTGCATATTGCGCTATGCGCAGCATAGTCAGGACAGACGCTGGCAAACGGGGTGTAGTGGTAGCCGGGCATGACAAGTTCGTTATGAATCTCATCGCTGATGACGAAGACGCCGTGACGCATACAAATGTCGCCCATGCGCTTCAAATCCTCAGGTGTCCACACCCGTCCCACAGGATTGTGTGGGTTGCACAGTAGGAATACCTTCACGTCGTTGTCAACGATTTTCCGTTCAAAATCGTCAAAGTCGATGCGGAAATAGTTGTTGTCGCAGACGAGCGGATTTTCCACCAGAACGTTCCCCGCATTGCGCAGACAGGAATAAAAGCAGTTGTAAACGGGTGTCTGCAGGAGTACCTTGTCGCCCGGCTGAGTGATGCTTTGCAGGATGGCTGCTATGGCCGGTATCACACCTGTCGTATAAAGGATGTCCTCGCGCTTCATCGTCCATTGATGTCGACGACTGAACCAGTTGATTACAGACTGATAGTACGACTCGGGAACACAGGCATAGCCCAAGACACCGTGGTCGACCCGCCGTTTTAGAGCTTCGAGGATGAAAGGAGCGGCACGGAAATCCATATCAGCCACCCAGAGGGGGAGCATGTTGGAGTCATCGCAGAGGTCCCACTTGACGCTGTTGGTACCGCGACGGGGAATGATTTCATCGAAGTTGTATTTCACAATAAAGGGGGAGTTAAAAGGGAGTTAAATAAAGGGAGTGTACTATTGATTGTGGTT
Source organism: uncultured Bacteroidaceae bacterium (assembly GCA_905234735.1). GTDB lineage: Bacteria > Bacteroidota > Bacteroidia > Bacteroidales > Bacteroidaceae > Physcousia. The sequence continues at coordinate 1,393 of CAJOJA010000038.1, forward strand.
GGTAGTGACTTCTATTGTGCAGTCGGCAGGTGCCTTGCGGTTGTTGTCGATGATGATTTCGCCCACGGAGCCACAAACGAGGATGTGACCGCTGGTGGGGTTCTTGATGCTATGGACGGGACCGTTGAGGGTGGCGTGGATGGTGCTGTACTCAAAGGCAAGGTTGGCATCGTCGCCCATGGTGCAGTCCTCCATGACGAGGTTCTCGCAGTAGCAGAGGGGTTGTTCGCCAGTAATGTGGCAGCGCACGAGACGCAGGTTCTCAGAGTACCACCCCAAGTATTCGCCATTAATCTCAGAATCGTAGATGGTGACATTTTGCGCTTCCCACAAAGCATCCTTGGAGTTAAGCAGGGCGTTGTGTATCTCCACATTGCGACTGTACTGGAACGAGTAGTTGCCTTCCTGGTGACAATCTTCGATGTAGACATTATTTGTGTGCATGCCCAGATAATCGGCATTCTCTATGCGACAATCGCAAATGCGCACTTGGTCGCAATCCCACAGCGTTTCCAGAGCATTGGTGAAGAGGCAGTCCCGAAGCTCAATACCCGTCATACGGCGGAACATTTTTGGAGCCTCGACCCGACAGCTTTCCAATCGTCCGTCACGGCTGTACCACAGCGAGGAACGCGCGCTCTCGGCAAAGAAGCAATCACGAACCCGAAAATCGTGGCATTCCCAGAAGACGTATTTACCCTCGAAACGGCAATGTTCGGCTTCGATGTTGCGGGTCTCCTTGATACTGGACTCGCCAAGGTGGATAGTTACGTCCTCCAGACGTAGGTCGTGCTCGCGATACAGGGGACGTTCGCCGCCGAATTCCTGGTGTTTGATTATTTTCATTATTGGTTATTAAAAGGATTTTATCTTTATTTTTTTGAGGCGAAGGCGCAGGAGGAAGATGATGCCTCGCACGTTCAGTTCGAAGCACATGGCCAGCCAGACGCCTTCCAGTCCCAGGGTTTGGGCCAGGTATGCCGCCAACGGAATACGCACAAGCCAGATGCTACCCAGGTTCAGGATGCAGGGAATGAGTGTATCGCCCAGCCCCATGAATACGCCATAAACCACGATGGAGGCTGCATACATGGGTTCGGCAAAGGCCTCGATGCGCAGAGCCATGGTTCCCTCTGCCTGCACAGCCACATCGGGCGACATCATTTCCATCAATGCGGGGGCTGCAAAATACATCACCACCCCCAGCAAGCCCATGACAACCATGCCAAGGCCAACGGTAAGGACTGAAAACGAACGTATCAGGTCGCCCCGCCTAGCACCGAAACTCTGCCCTATCAGCGTGGCAGCTGCATCACCGATGCCATAGCCGGGCATATAGCACAGGCTCTCCACCACTACGCCAATGGTGTTGGCCGCAATGGCGACAGCCCCCAACGGTGCCACTATCATGGTACTGACAATCATGGCTCCACAGAACACGACATGCTCCACAGCCATAGGTAGACCTATTTTGAGGCTACGCTTTATAATTGGAAAATGAAAGCTGAAAGTTGAAAGTTTATACCCTATTAGACGGAGTTCGGGACTTCGCGTTAGTAAATAAGTAAAGCTGCACGCGGTGGTGATGACGGCAGCTATGGTGGTGGCCAGGGCGGCCCCCACCACGCCCCAAAGGGGGATGAGCAAGAGGTTGAAGACAACGTCGAGTGCACACATCACGACACCCATAATCATAGGGGTCTTCATGTTTCCGCTACTGCGCAACATGCCATTGGACAGGAAGAGCAGTTGCATGACGGGCACCGTGAGACTCCAAATCAGGAAGTACTTCGACGACAGGGCTGCCACCTCGGGTGTACCGCCCAAGGCATGGGGCCACCAGGAATGGATGCTGACGCAGAAGAGGGAAATAAGCACGCCCAGCGACATGCACACCAGCAATGCGTGGCGCAAGACATCCCTCGCCACATCGTTTTCCTTTGCCCCAATGTGGTGCGCCACGATAACGCCAAAACCTGCCCCTATCGAAGCCGCAAGCCCTCCGAAGAGCCAGCATGTGGTGCTAACGAGACCTATCGAGGCCGTGGCGTTGGCTCCCAGCCTTCCCACCATCATCGTATCGATATACTGCATGACGATGGTGCTTAACTGACCCAATATAGCGGGAAAACTGAGCAAGAGTACCAGGTTCAGCTTGTCCCGCCTGGTCATCATGTCGCCATCGCGCAACAGCTGTAACAAATGTTGTTTTCGGCCCATCGTTTTCATTATTTCGGGTGCAAAGATACGATTTTTTTAAAGATATCAAAGAAAGACGTCGTCAATTTATTTTCATCAGGCGAATCACATACCTTATTGATATTGAGCGCCTGAATACGTATGTATACGCGTACGCGTGCGATGATGGATCGAGGCTTCGACGATACGTCGTTGGAGCCTCGTCGACGTATCGTCGGAACTCAGACGACGCGTCGATCGAAGGCAAGCCACGCGACGATACGAGCTCACCCTGCGTGGCATTCACGACGAGAAGCGCCGACGGACAAGCTGAATCAGGCGCGTCTTCTAGGACAGCGTATCGAGACGGCCTGCCTTGAAGTCGGCAATAATGGACGGGATGAGGTGCATCGTGTGCGTAATTTAGGGCAAAGATAGAAAAAAAGTTGCAAAAATCGGGCATGTAAGCTTCCCTTTTGCATCTTTTTTGCTACCTTTGCTTCAAATTTGCAACCCTTTGCGTATAAACAGATAAATACCAAATCAAATAAAAATACGAAAACAATGAAGAAAAGTCTTTTGAGAGTTTGTGCAATGCTTGTGGCCGCGCTCCTTTTCACGGCCTGCACACAGAAAAAAAACGGTGCATTGCCCACCGGGAAAGTCGAGTCCCAAACCCCCGACCAAAGTTTCGAGGACGAGTATAACAAGGAGGTGCAGAACATGGACGGCAAGCCCATTCCCGAAATCATGCTGGAGCGCCCCGACGGCTCGAAAGTGTCTATCAAGAGTCTGCAAGGCAAATACACGTACATCGACGTATGGGCCACGTGGTGCGGCCCCTGCTGCAAGGAGATTCCCTTCCTGGAGAAACTGGTGGAAGATATGAAGGACAATACGAAGTTGCAGTTTGTCAGTCTGTCGATGGACAGCGATCGCGAGGTCTGGATGGCCAAACTGGAGAAGGACAAACCCGCTTGGGCACAGTTCATCCTGGATGCCGAGGCCAGCATGATACTGTCTGAAGCCCTCGCCATCACAGGCATTCCCCGCTTCTTTGTCCTCGGCCCCGACGGCACGGTGCTGAACCAGGATACCCAGCGTCCCTCTAACCCCGAACTGGTGGAATACCTCAACGAACTGACGAAGTAAGAACAGGTACGATATGCTGCAGGGGCATGGACGAGACTGACCGCTTCGTCCTTGACATCATGACGCACAAACAAACTCCAGTCGGAGAATAGTTCTTCTCCGTTCTCACATCCCGCTTTTTGCCAACTTGTCACGATAAGCGACAAATTGCCTCCCCTTGGGTAGTTTGCGCTTATCTTTGTAGACTCATGGTCAGGAATAACTATAAAAAGAAAGGAGAAAGACCATGAATCTGAACAAATTCACTATCAAGGCGCAGGAGGCCGTACAGGAGGCCATCAACCGCGTGCAGCGACAGGGACAGCAGAACATCGAACCCGAGCATCTGCTGGCCGGCATACTGAAGGTAGGCGAGCAGGTCACCGGCTTCGTCTTCCGCAAACTGGGCATCTCCCCTACCCTCGTGCAGCAGGCCACCGACGCACAGATTGGCAGTCTGCCCCGCGTGCAGGGCGGTGAGCCGTATCTGAGCCGCGAGGCCAACGAGGTGCTCACCAAGGCCGAGGATCTGGCACAACGACAGGGCGACGAGTTCGTGAGTCTGGAGCATCTGCTTCAAGCCATTCTGGCCGTAAACTGCACGGCAGCGAAGATTCTGAAGGACGCAGGCGTGACGGAGAAAGAACTGGCGGCTGCCATCCGAGAACTCCGAGGCGGACAGAAGGTGACATCACAGTCGAGCGAGGACACGTACCAGAGCCTTTCGAAGTATGCCAAAAACCTGGTGGACGAGGCTCGTGCCGGAAGACTCGACCCCGTAATCGGGCGCGACGAGGAAATCCGTCGGGTACTCCAAATTCTAAGCCGCCGGACAAAGAACAACCCCATCCTAATAGGCGAACCCGGTACGGGTAAGACGGCCATTGTGGAGGGATTGGCACACCGTATCCTGCGTGGCGACGTGCCTGAAAACCTGAAGCAGAAGCAACTCTACTCGCTGGATATGGGGGCACTGATTGCCGGTGCCAAGTACAAGGGCGAGTTCGAGGAGCGACTGAAGTCCGTTGTCAACGAGGTGACGAAGAGCGAGGGGCAGATAATCCTGTTCATCGACGAAATCCATACCCTCGTGGGAGCCGGCAAGAGTGAGGGGGCCATGGATGCCGCCAACATCCTGAAGCCGGCACTGGCTCGCGGCGAGCTGAGGAGCATCGGTGCCACGACGCTGGACGAGTACCAAAAGTATTTCGAGAAGGACAAGGCCCTGGAGCGAAGGTTCCAGAGTGTGATGGTGGACGAGCCGGACGTTCCCTCGAGTATCAGCATCCTGCGAGGACTGAAGGAACGCTACGAGAACCACCACAAGGTGCGCATACAGGACGATGCTATCATAGCGGCCGTCAGCCTCTCGCACCGCTACATCACCGACCGTTTCCTGCCCGACAAAGCCATCGACCTCATGGACGAGGCAGCTGCCAAACTCCGCATGGAACGCGACTCCGTGCCCGAGGAACTTGATGAAATCACACGTCGGCTCAAGCAACTCGAAATCGAGCGGGAAGCTATCAAACGCGAGGGCGACCAGCCCAAGTTACAACAACTCGAGAAAGAGATTGCCGACCTGCGCGAGCAGGAGACGCAGTTCCGAAGCAAGTGGCAGGGTGAGAAAGAACTGCTCAACAAAATACAGCAGGACAAGCAGCAAATAGAGGAACTGAAGTTCGAAGCCGATCGAGCCGAACGTAGCGGAGACTATGCTCGTGTGGCAGAAATCCGATACGGCAAGTTGCAACAGCTGGAGCAGGACATTGAGCACATCAAGTCGCAACTGCGCGAGGCTCAGGGCGGAGAGGCTATGGTGAAGGAGGAAGTTACGCCCGATGACATTGCCGACGTCGTGAGCCGCTGGACGGGCATCCCCGTCAGCAAGATGATGCAGAGCGAGCGCGACAAACTGCTCCACTTAGAGGAGGAACTGCACCGCCGCGTCATCGGTCAGGACGAGGCCATCAGTGCCGTGTCGGATGCCGTTCGCCGCAGTCGTGCCGGCCTGCAGGACCCGAAACGTCCCATCGGTTCGTTCATCTTCCTCGGCACCACGGGTGTCGGCAAGACGGAACTCGCCCGCGCACTGGCCGAATACCTGTTCGACGACGAACAGATGATGACCCGAATCGACATGTCGGAATATCAGGAGAAGTTCTCCGTCAGCCGACTTATCGGCGCACCTCCAGGCTATGTCGGTTACGACGAGGGCGGGCAACTGACCGAGGCCGTACGGCGCAAACCCTATTCGGTGGTGCTGTTCGACGAGATTGAGAAAGCCCACCCCGACGTTTTCAACACCCTGCTTCAGGTGCTCGACGACGGACGGCTGACCGACTCGAAGGGACGAACGGTGAACTTCAAGAACACCATCATCATCATGACCTCAAACCTGCGACAGGAGCAGCTGCGGACGGCCATGCGCCCCGAGTTCCTGAACCGCATCGACGACATCATCGTCTTCCATCCCCTGCAACAGGAGGAAATCAAACAGGTAGTTCTGCTGCAGATGCAAAACATCAAAAAGATGTTGGAACAGAACGGAGTAACACTGACGCTGAAGGACGATGCCATCGACTTCCTGGCACGCATGGGCTACGACCCCGACTTCGGTGCACGCCCTGTCAAGCGCGCCATCCAGCGCTATCTGCTCAACGACCTGTCGAAGGCCTTACTGGGCACGGGCATCGATAAACAAAAGCCCATCGTCGTGGAGGCCGAAGGCGACAGCCTCACGTTCCATAACTGATTATCCCACAACTTATTTTCAAAAAAGGTACAAATTAATCCATAATCTCTAGCCCCAAATCCAAATTAATTTCGTATCTTTGCCTTGAAAATAACTACCTAATGATAAAATTCCTCTGTTTGGGGAGTGGCAGCAGTGGGAACTGTTACTACCTCAGTACTGAAAAATGTAGTATACTGATTGATGCGGGCATTCCCGTACGCACACTAAAGAAAACGCTCCGCGAATACGGCTTCTCCCTGGAAGCCGTAGACGCGGTTTTTGTCACCCACGACCATGCCGACCACATCAAAGCCATCGGTACATTGGCCAACGACCTGAAAAAACTGATCTACACCACGGAGAAGGTGCACATCGGCATCAACAACAACTATTGCACCACATCGAAAGTACTGGAATCCAGCCGACGCTATCTGTACAAAGGCGATGCCTGCCAGATTGGCGACCTCATGATTACGCCCTTCGAGGTGTCGCACGACAGTAGCGACTGTGTGGGTTTCCGCATCCAGCAGGGCAATCTCACGTTCTGTCTGGCCACTGACGTGGGTGAAGTGACCCCTCCCGTAGCCGAGGCCATCGGCGATGCCAACTATCTTGTACTGGAGGCCAACCACGACGAGGAAATGCTGGCACAAGGCCCCTATCCCGCTTACTTGAAGGGGCGCATACGCTCCAGTCGCGGCCACCTCTCGAACCGTCAGTGTGCCGATGCCCTCGTCACTTACGCCTCGCCCCATCTGCGCCACGTATGGCTCTGTCACCTGAGCGAGGAGAACAACCATCCCGAACTGGCACGCAAGACGGTGGAAGGCGTACTGCGCAGCTACGGCCTCGTGGCCGGAACGGATTTCGGGCTCACCGTATTGAACCGTCAGACCCCTTCAGGCGTGTTTGAACTTGTGTAAAAAGCGGATATGAGACGTAGGCGAAACTCTTTGTGACATTTCGCATACCTCTTTTGTCGTCAATTTACGAACTTTGTCAACGAATATTAACCAACTTCGCAGGATAAAGATTATGAAAAAACTGATGCTTCTGCTATTGCAACTCTCGTTCCTCGTTACGGCTTGGGCCCAGCGCAACCCATTCGTACAAACCTGTTATACGAGCGACCCAGCCCCGATGGTTGTGGGCGACTCGGTGATGTACGTCTTCACGGGACACGACGAGGACAATGCCGACTTCTTCTGGATGCAGGAATGGAGGGTGTACGCCACCCGCGACATGGTGAACTGGACCGACCTGGGTTCGCCCTTGGCACTGGAAAGTTTCTCGTGGGCCGACGATCGCGCCTGGGCCAGCCAGTGCATCGAGCGCAACGGTAAGTTCTACTGGTACATCTGCGCCCATTCGAAGCTGTCGGGCGGTATGGCCATTGGCGTGGCTGTAGCCAACCACCCCGAAGGTCCCTATCGCGATGCACTGGGGAAGCCGCTGTACGAAAACGGTTCCTGGGACCACATCGACCCCACCGTATGGATTGACGAAAAGACGGGACAGGCCTGGCTCATGTGGGGAAATCCGCGTGTCTACGCCTTGGAACTGGAATCGGACATGATACACAGCAAGGGCGACGTCCACCTCATCGACATGACAGAGGAGGGGTTCGGCGCTCCTCCCATGAACCAGCGCGAGAAGGGGAAGCAATATCGCGACTCGTACGTCGAAGGCCCCTGGCTGATGCAGCGCGGCGGTCGCTGGCTGCTGCTCTACGCCTCAGGAGGAGTGCCCGAGCACATCTCCTACTCGTCGGCCGAAAACCCACTTGGCCCCTGGCACTACGAGGGCGAAATCATGCCTCTGGGAGGCACCGACTCGTTCACGAACCATTGCGGCGTGGCCGACTTCCGGGGCCATAGCTACTTCTTCTACCATACGGGGTGGCTGCCTGGTGGTGGCGGATTCGGGCGCAGCGTGGCCGTTCAGGAATTTCGATACACAGCCGACAATAAATTCCCCATAATCCGACCCACTCGCGAAGGCGTGGAACCACTATCAAACCTCAATCCCTATCGTCGCGTCGAGGCCGAGACAATGGCGTTCTCAAAGGGCCTACACACAACGCAGAACGACAGGACGGGTGTCTTCGTTTGCGACATACACAACGGCGACTGGCTACGCGTCGAATCGGTAGACCTGGGGGCAAACGGTGCCCGACAACTGACGGTGCGTGCCGCTTCAGCCCTGCGCGGAGGCACTATTGAGATTCATGCCGACAGCATCCAGGGGACCAGTCTGGGTTCCGTTTCTATTACGGGCACAGGTGGCTGGGAACAATGGAAGACCTTCAGCGCCCCACTGTCCCAGACGGTTACAGGCGTGCACGACCTCTATCTAACCTTCCACGGACGCAAGGGGCCGAAGCTCTTCAACCTCGATTGGTGGAAACTGAAAAAATAACTTTACATATATCATAAATCCATGAACATTAAACAAATAATACTCGCCGGGGCATGTATGTTCAGCCTCAGCGTTACAGCGCAGAACGCAGCCGACGACATGGGTCCCACCATGGGCTGGAGCTCGTGGAATACATACGGAGTGAACATCAACGAACAGCTCATCCGCAGACAGACCAATGCCATGGTGGCCAAGGGGCTGAAGGCTGTAGGCTATCAGTACATCAACATCGACGACGGATACTTCGGAGGGCGCGACCCCGAAACGGGCCAGCTGCTCATCCACCCCACCCGTTTCCCCAACGGACTGAAGACCCTGGTGGACTTCATCCACTCGAAAGGACTTCGAGCAGGCATCTATTCCGACGCCGGACGTAACACTTGCGGCAGCAAGTTCAACAACGACACGATCGGGCGAGGCGTAGGAATGTACGAGCACGACCAACAGGATGCCGACCTCTTCTTCAAGGAACTGAACTTCGACTTCATCAAGGTTGACTTCTGCGGCGGTTCGTGGTACCACAACGACGACCATCTGGTGCTGGACGAACGCGAACGTTATACAGCCATCGCCCAAGCCATCAAGAACACGGGGCGCACCGATGTGCGCATGAACGCCTGCCGCTGGGCCTACCCCGGACCATGGATTTCGGACGTAGCCTTCTCGTGGCGCACGACTGGCGACATCTACGACGGATGGACAAGCGTCAAGGGCATCATCCAGGAAAACCTCTACCTCTCGGCCTACTGCCACGACGGCCGCTATAACGACATGGACATGCTGGAGGTGGGCCGCTCGATGACGGAAATCGAAGACCAGACACACTTCGGCCTGTGGTGTATCATGTCGTCGCCCCTGCTTATCGGTTGCGACATGACCAACATTAGGAGTACGGCTTTGAACCTGCTGAAAAACAAGGAACTCATTGCACTGAATCAGGACATCCTGCACCTGCAAGCCTACGTCTGCCAGCGCGAGTCCGGCTGTTACGTCCTGGTCAAGGACATCGAGCAACTGAACAGCAAGAAACGCGCTTTCGCCGTCTACAACCCCACCGACGAACAGCAGACCGTCAACGTCAATTTTGCACAGATGGACCTCGGCGGAACCATCCAGCTGCGCAACGTATTCACCCAGCGCAATGCCGGTACAGCCGAACAAGTATTTGAGGTAACCGTTCCAGCCCACGGTACGGCCATCTACACCGCTGAAGCCGACACCCGTCTCGAGCGCACGCTCTACGAGGCCGAGACAGGCTTCAATGGTACCTACCAGGAACTGTCGAACAACCAAGCTTTCCCCAGCGGCTCGTACGACGAGGTCGACTACGCATCGGGCGGCTGCAAGGTGGGATGGCTCGGCAACAACAAGGACAACAATCTGGAGTGGCGCAACGTCTACAGCCAGCGGGGCGGACGCTACCGCCTGACCATCGGTTTCATCAGCGGCGAGAACCGTACGGCACTGCTCACCGTCAACGGAACACGCATCAAAAGCCTGACGAACTTGAACTCCGGCGGTTGGAATAAGGTGGGCACGCGCGAGATAGAGATTCAGCTGAATGCCGGAGCCAACACCATTGCCCTAAGCAACTCATCGGCCTGGATGCCCGATATGGACTACATCCGGCTGGAACTCCTCGAGGCCGACGGTATCGGGAACGCCAGCGCCTCGGCCCTCCAGCAGCCCCAGTGCATCTACGACCTTCAGGGACGCAAGACGCCCCACCCACAACAGGGCATCTACATTGTCAACAACAAGAAAGTAAGACTCTGAACAGTCTACCCCGGCGTCACAATCAGTTTGCGCACGACGACACTTCCGTCGGGCAGGGTCTGCTTCACCAGGCAAATGCCTGAACGGGGCCGACGGGCCAGCTGTCGACCGTCAACCGAATAGTAAAGCACGGTATCGGTTGTCGTCGAGAGCGACCGGACGGTTGTGGGCAGGTTCACGGCTACAGATGTCTTATCGAACACCCAGCGCAGACGGGTGCGGTCGGCATGCATGGCAAAGAAATCCAGTGGGCCACCCTTTCCGTTGGCATCGGGTGCACCAACGTTGAACAGCCGTTTCCCCGTCTCGTCGGCATCCATGTAGAAGGCCATCTTACCGTTATCCTCCTTGGCATAAGTGGGATGTATGGCCACGGCCTCGGCCGACAGCAGGCGCTCTATCTGCATATAGGACCCAAACTTCTGACTGCGCACATAGACGTAGCCGTCGCCCGCATCCGAAATAGCCCAGAGGGCAGCAGGGCTGGTCGTGAGTCCATCGTTCTTGCCGGCGCTGATGTCACTATCTGAAAGGCCTATGCGATAAGCGAGCGAATCACGCTGTCCGTCGGCCGACTTCAATGCATAGAGGTAGCGTCGCTGAATGCTGGGATCGGCATTGGCCGCACTGGCATTCGAGGTCGTTCCATAGCTGTAGATGTTGTAACAGACTTCGGTGGAGTAGCCCATAAGCGTATTGATGCGGGTCGACTGGAAAGCAGTGATGGCCTGAGTCAGGCTTGCGCTCGTTGCTTCCACCTCGTCCTGAGTGGTCTCTTCATTCATGTTATCGAGAAAACTCTGGGCGGCAGCCACAGCCTCCAGAAGTGCATTCAGGGCCGAAGAGGGATAGCCGTTCGTCACGTCCACTTCTGCCTCTCCAACCAGTTTTCTGGCCCCTTCGATGGCGCTTTGCAATCCTTTCAGATAGAGTTTCACGAGCGAGGCGTCAACAGCCACGAACGTGAAAACCATATCGGCCCGATCGATGGTGCCTGAGCCCCAGACCCAGTCATCGACGAAGCCACGCGCCCGTATTTGCTGATCGCGGTTCGAGGGACTGTTGATGCGGTACATCGAGATGGGCGTGTAGAGGCCCGACTGTGAGGGTTGCTTATCACCCACATAGTTGATGGTGAGCACGGCAGGTGCAGACGCAACACCGATACGCTCGGCCGAGTCGATGGTGGAGTTCGTAGCAGCGATGTACTGTCTCGTGGCATAGTTGCGCAGAGTCACGCCTCCCGTCACAGCGGTTATTTCCCATAGCAGCGCAGGGTTGTCCCACTCATATACCTCGGTGGCGCCCAGTGTGCCGTTGGCGTTGAAGGTGAGGTATTTGGGCGTTCCGTTCAGGTTCGTCGACGAGTTATAGGGCACGGTAGCATAGTTGACGATGCGGTAGAGTTTGCCCTCGGCAGGTACGAAGGTTGTAGTACCAGCCGGAACTCCCCCACCCGGACGCATAAACTCGTCGTTGACCGAGACCGTAGCCGAGTAGGCAGACTCCGTTTCGCTGCCAACGGTCTTCAGACGGAAATAGTAGATTTGTCCGGGAGTGAGGCCTGTGATAGTGGTCTTTGTGGCGGTTGCCTCCAGTCGCTGCACCTCGGTAAACGTCCGGTTGTCGGTGGACTGCTCCACGACAATGGCCACAGCCTCCTCGTTCTGCTCGTTTGTCCACGTGAGTTCCACCGTTGTCTCGTCGGTCAGCGTGGCCGAGGGGTTGAGCGGATACATCAGAAAGGCGGTCTTCTGCGCCAGGCTGTTTACGTAGTGCTCGATGTTGGTGTAGCCGCCTCCGAGGTCGTAGCCGTTGGCGTCGTTCCTCTTCGGATTCAGTCCGTTGGCCTCCTCCCAGTCGTCGGGCATGCCATCGTTATCGGAGTCGGTGGGTTTCGAACCACCTGCCACGCTGCCGATGCCCTGCACGTCGTCCTCGCTGGCAATAAAGGCACCTTTCGTACCCAGTGAGGTCAGTTGTTCGATGATGCGCTTGTCGTGAATGTCTCGCACACGCGAGGCGCCCACCTGTTCTACGATATTGTAATAGGCATCCTTCGCCGTCTCCAGGTTCATGGGATGGGTGGTCTTGAAGTTGGCCTGGGACATGGGCGTGGCGCTGTGGTAGTCGGTGATGAGCGAACCGTTCAGCCGTCCGTCGCAGTTCCCGTCGAAGTAGTTGCCGCTGCTGTACAGATGGTCAGTGGAGGTCCAGTCGTCGAAGTACTTGGCCGAACCGTTGGGGCCGGCGATGAAGTAGTTGTTCATCACGTCCTGATAATTATCGGCAGCCGAATGCCCACCGATGATGCCCATTCCGTAGTTATAGACCACGTTGTTGTAGTACTGCAGGTAGCATTTCATCTTCGGGTTACGGCTCTTGTTGTCCGCCCAGAGGCAGTGACTGATGGTCCAGTTCCGGGTGCCGTCGGTGATGGAGCCAAAGCGCTGCGGTTCAATGCCCTCGGAGTTGATACAATACTGCCAGGTGATGTTGTTCGCATCCTTGATATGCACGTTGTCCCACGGCCCCCACGATATGGAACAGTGGTCCATGATGAGGTTCTCGCAGTTGTCCAGCGTCAGCGTACACTTGCTGCTGTTCACGCTCTTTCCGCCGCGCATACGCAGATAGCGCAGGATGACGTTCTTGCTATTCGTGGCAATGACGCGTCCGCCGTAGATGGTGATGCCCTCGCCCGGAGCTGTCTGTCCGGCCACCGTCACATTGCTGGCGATGGTGAGGTTCGTGCCGGTGATGTCGATGACACCGCCCACGTCAAAGACCACAAAGCGGTTTGACTGACTCACGGCGTCGGCCAGTGAACCCGCACCGGTAGCATTCAGATTGGTCACGTGCACCACCTGGCAACCGCGCCCGCCCGTGGCGTATGCGCCATAGCCTTCAGCACCTGGGAACGCAAGTTGCTGGGCCCAAATTCTGCTGCCCGTCAGCAGCACGACAAGGATGGAGAAAAACAGTCTTTTCATAACCAAAGTATCGTTCATTCGTTGTTATTTTCGACAAAGATACAACTTTTTTTGCAACTTTTTCATAAAAACCTTGCGGAATTCAAAAAAACGTTGTACCTTTGCACCGCAAAAGCAAGAAAGATGCGTCCTTAGCTCAGTTGGTAGAGCAATTGACTCTTAATCAATGGGTCCAGGGTTCGAGCCCCTGAGGGCGTACAGAGAAGCCTCTCCGTCACAGCGACGGAGGGGTTCTTGATTTTCAATATATGAAGACATCCTTGACCTGCATGTGTTTTGCTATTTCCCAATGGCCTGTCTTGTTGCTGCCGACTCGGATGATGAAACCATCATTTTTCAGTTCTCCGAGACGACGCTTGACGGTAGCTTCCGAAACGCCTATTCGGGCGGCGTATTCCGCATAATTGAGTGTACAATCTTGCTCGACAGCCTGGTAGAGTCTTTCTTTTATCGGGTCAGAAAATAGCTTTATCGGGTCAGACGAGGCTTTTATCGGGTCGTCATTCTGTGATTTCTTAAACTCCGCTATCTCTTTAGTGATGTTTCTAATGTGCTCCTCCATCATGAACTCACGGAAAGGTTCAAGTGATTCCTGTTCACGAGAATCTACCAGGGCCTGAATATATTCAGCCTTGTCCTCCTTGACGATTTTCACGGGTATCAGTCCGAATTCGTATTGCAGGTGGTTCATCACCAATCGCGACATGCGGCCATTACCATCTACCCACGGATGGATGGTCACCAGCTGATAGTGTGCATCGAAACTCAGCAGATATTGCCCGATAATGTCTGCGGCTGTCAATAGCGTTTTCCGGCGTTGATTAACCGCTTGGCACAACTCCGCTAACTTGGTGGGTACTTTCTGGTAATTCATATAGGAACGTCCGCCTATGCCCGCCGTCACACCTACAAGACGAAGGTCTCCCTTCGAGGCGTCAAATGAACCCTGTGCCGTGTTGTATGAGGCACCGGTATTCTTCATCACAATGGCTGACAGTTCTTTAAGCATCTCTATGGAAAAGTCTGAATGCTGACGGGCCAATCGCATGGAGTGCTCGTATGCCGCTTTCAAGTCGAGGTTCATCATCTGTTCCTGCAGGCTACGGCCTTTGGCTGTGATACCCTCGTCGAACAGTAGTTGATTTTCGATTTCCGTCACCGTAGAGCCCTCGATAGCCGTGGAGTGGGTAATGATGGAGTACAGATAGAATTTCTGATAGTCTATCTGTTCTGCAATCCCCAGCGAATGGTATTCTCGGAGGGCATCAAAAAATCGTCTCTTCAGTTCCTCTTTCATTTGCTCATCTTCTTATGTAGTATTGCCAATAATGTGCAGACACTCACACTGTCTTTAGATTTAGGAATTATTTATAATTTGCTTACAAAGTTAGCGATTTATTTTAAGAAAACACAGAAGATAATGCCTTATTTAACTTTATTGTTCACTTTGTCTCCTTTTTTCTCACCTTTCCGAAAGTTGTTCGCGAACAGGGAATGGAGGTCTCCGGGGATTCGTCCTCGATGAATGAAGTACATCTAGAAGGTTGTTTTTTGCCCTCACTACCCTCACGCCCTCACGAGGCCTTTATTTATCACGGCTGAACGGAGTGAGGGCAAAGTGATGGCGTGAGGGCAAAATGGTGAAAAGTGCGGATTAAGACGAAATTTTCGGTATATTTTTTGCGTCTGGATTTGGATTTCCGTTAAAAATTTCGTATCTTTGTATTCGAGATTCAGATACATTGTTTTACCCTAAAATTATCAAGGAAAATGGAAAACAGCATTGACTTTTCAGAGATGCCAAGCAACTACACGGTGTGCTGGCACAGCAACTGCCCGATGGCCGGCGACTGCCTGCGCCACCTGGCAACGGAGCACCTGGCAACGGAGCATCTGGACGAACGGAAGTCGGAGGTGCCGAGTGTGAACCTGAGGGCCGTGAAGCCCGAATCGGGGTCGTGCCCCATGCAGCGG
>CAJOJA010000039.1:0-29873 GCA_905234735.1 uncultured Bacteroidaceae bacterium
AGCCCGCCCGCGCCGATGGTACTGCCAAGGTGGGAGAGTAGGTAGCCGCCGTTTTTTCATGAGGGAAGCCCCTGCAAGCAATCGCTCGCAGGGGCTTCTACTTTTCGTTGAGGATGAAATGTTGGTCCTCGTTAAATCCGATTTCTTCGTTTCGGATCATTTGTTCCACTACTTCGGCGTATTGCTTGCGGTTGAAGCCTGTAAAATCAATATTCCTAGGGGAAAGTGGGCCATTCTGCAGTTGTTGAAGAAGGTTGTTTCGGATGGCCATAGCATTTTCAGCAGACAGCTGATTGCCGCGACAGATGTCACAATGATTGCATTTCTGTGTCTTTCTTTCGCCAAAGTACGCGAGCAGGAACTGACTATGACAGAGGTCTTCGTCCGTTACGTACTGTATCATTGACTCTATACGCTTTTCGTATTGTTTTTTACGTTCGGCATAGACTTCCTTGGGGAGGTATATTTCATCGAGTTCGACGCGACGGATGGTAAAGGTGATGTAGTTCGTACGTTTTCGGGGAATATACTGCACGATGCCCAGTCTATTTAGCTCCTTTAGGTTGGTGTATACCTTATTGTAGTCTATCCCGGTATCTTTGGACAATGCGTATTCGTCGATGTAGGTTAGTTCGCAGAACAAGCCGCTATACCTGCGTAGTAAGGCATGAATGATGGCATCCAATTCTTCTGTTTGCTCGTGGAGGCGATAGAGTTCGTCACGGCCGAGTCTGAACATAAGTCGGCTGATAACCTCCTCGTCCTCCGTGTAGCGGATATATCCGGCTTTGTCTAAGATAAGTAATGCGTTGTGTGCAAGCAATGGGAAGTGCTTGTATTCGTAACAGAAGATTTGAAGATTAAATTCGCGTGTTACCCCTGTCCCGTCACCCATGGCCATTTCAAGATAGTAGCACATGTCTTGGTAGACGCGTCGGATATAGTCGGGTTCGGGGAAGGTCTCGCTTACGCGCTTTTGTAGTTTCAGTATGTCATGTCGGTCAAAAAGCAGTACGGCATAGGCTCGGGCTCCGTCGCGTCCTGCTCGTCCAGCTTCTTGGAAGTAGGCTTCTGGTGAGTCGGGCATCTCGAAGTGCAGTACCAACCGGACGTCGGGTTTGTCTATCCCCATGCCAAATGCATTGGTGGCGACGATGACGCGGAACCGGTTGTTTTGCCAGGCTTCCTGCCGGTCGTCTTTTATGACTTGTGCAAGTCCGGCATGATAGTTGGTGGCAGAAATGTCATGAGCGATGAGGTATTCTGCCAGTTTCTGCGTCTGCTGGCGGTTGCGTGTGTAGACAATGGCTGAACCTGGCACGCTTCGCAAGATATGAATCATCTCTTCATATTTATCGGGTGTGCGACGAACGTAATAGATAAGGTTCTTGCGTTCGAAACTCATGCGGAAGACTTTGCCGTTGCAGAACTCCAGTTGCTTCTGTATGTCTTCTACCACTTCGGGTGTGGCACTGGCTGTCAGTGCCAGTACTGGGGCATGGGGTACCAGATGGCGTATGTTGACTATCTGCAGATAGCTGGGTCGGAAATCATATCCCCACTGCGAGATGCAGTGAGCTTCATCCACAGTTATGAAGCTTACCTTCATGTGGCGGAGTTTGGTTTGAAATAGCTCACTACCGATACGTTCGGGTGAGATATACAGGAACTTATAATTGCCCAGGATGCAGTTTTCCAGTGCTGTAAGTATTTGGTCGTGCGACATTCCGGAATATACGGCGGTTGCCTTTATTCTGCGGAGGCGCAATGCCTGTACTTGGTCTTTCATCAGTGCGATGAGTGGAGTGATGACGATACAAATACCTTCCAAGGCCATTGCTGGCACCTGGAAGGTAATGCTTTTTCCGCCGCCCGTAGGCATCAGTCCTAATGTGTCGTGACCTGTCCCGATGCTTTGTATGATATCCTGCTGAATGCCGCGAAAACTATCGTATCCCCAAACTTTTTTAAGTATCGATTGATAAGTCATTATCCATTGTCAATTATCCGTTGGATGCATCCTCCTTTTTGGTAGGTCGAATATCCTCGATTTGCAGTTGCACCTCGCCTCGTTTATGCGTATTCTCCTCGATGGCATAGACGATGTCGAAGGATTGCTTGGTCTTGATGTATCGAGCTTGGCTGCTTTGTCCAAAGGCTATTCCGTTCATGACATTTGCGCTTTTCCCATCCACGAGTTCCAACTTGATGTGTTCCTGCTCGCGTCCTACGACCTTGCTTGTACCGTAGTCGTAAACCTGTCGTGTGCAGAAGATCGGCCGTGGGTTCTCGGGTCCAAAGGGGTTGAATCGTTTCAGGTCCGTAAAGAAGCGGTGCGTGATATCGCGGAAGTCGATAGTCGCCTCTATGTCCACCTGTGCCAACGTCAGCTCCGGATCGAGATTTTCTTCGATATATTGTTCAAATCGGCGTTTGAACTCCTCCACGTGCTCCACTTTCATGGTTAATCCGGCTGCATACGTATGCCCACCAAAGTTCTCCAGCAGGTCGCGACAGCTCTCCACGGCTTTGTAGACATCGAAACCACCTACCGAGCGTGCCGATCCTGTTGCGTAGTCGTCGCTTCGGGTCAGTACGACGGATGGACGGCAATAGATTTCCGTCAGGCGGGAGGCTACGATACCGATAACGCCTTTATGCCACTCCTCGTTGTAGATGACGATGGCTTTGCTTTCGTGTGTGTGGTCGAGATTTGCTACGATGTTGTTGGCCTCCTCTGTCATACTCTTGTCCAGGTCTTTACGCTGGTCGTTGTAATGATTGATGAGGTTGGCCTGCATGCGCGCCAGTTTCTCGTCCTTCTCTACGAGCAGCGTGACAGTTTCCCGTCCGTTTTGCACGCGTCCCGAGGCGTTTATGCGAGGACCAATCTTGAAGATTATGTCGCTCATGGTGATTTCCTTGTTCGTCAGTCCGCAGATATCCATCAGCGCCTTCAGTCCCACACTGGGGCTGGCGTTCAGCTGACGTAGACCGTGGTAGGCCAGGATGCGGTTCTCGCCCATGATGGGTACGATGTCCGAGGCGATGCTAACGGCGCAGAGGTCGAGTAGGGGAATGAGTTTCGAGAATTCGATGCCGTTGCTTTGGGCAAAGGCCTGCATGAACTTGAACCCCACACCGCAGCCCGAGAGATGCTGGTATGGATATGTTGCGTCGCGTCGTTTGGCATTCAGTATGGCCACTGCAGGTGGCAGTTCATCGTCCGGAACGTGGTGGTCGCAGATGATGAAGTCGATGCCTTTCTGTTTTGCATAACCGATAGTTTCGATGGCCTTGATGCCGCAGTCGAGCACGATGACCAACTTGACGCCGGTGTCGTAGGCATAGTCGATGCCCTGTACCGACACACCATATCCCTCCTCGTACCGGTCGGGGATGTAGTAATCGATATTGGAGTAGTACTGCTGTATGAACTTATAGACCAGTGCCACGGCGGTACATCCGTCTACGTCGTAGTCGCCGTAGACCAGGATGCGCTCCTTGCGTGCCAGTGCCAGGTTCAGCCGTTCGACAGCCTTGTCCATGTCGCGGAACAGGAAGGGGTCGAGCAGTTCGTTGAGTTGGGGATGGAAGAAGCGGCGGGCTTCGGGGACGTCCGTGATGCCCCGGTTCACCAGCAGACGCCCCAGCACGGGGCTGAGGTTAAGTCCGCTGGCCAGCGCTTTTACTGTTTCCTCCTGTTCGGGTGTGAAGGAAACAAAATTCCATCTGTAGTTCATGATAGTTTAGATGCCCAGTTTCTTGCGGATGTTAGCGGGGATAGCCTTTTTGTTGATAAGGTAATCCATCGTGTTGGCAGCGATGTAGGCCTTGGTCATGTACCACGTTCCCTTATAGTCGCCAGTCTCGCCCCACGAGTTCTTCACCATATAGTATTCCTTGCCGTTCTGGTCCTTGGCCAGACCATAGATTTGCATGCCGTGGTCGTCGGTCAGCTGCCAGTTGTCGAAGCGTTCCTGACGCATTTCCTGTGTGGGTACCACCTCGGGCACTTTGCAACCCAGTGAGTCGATGAGGTCCTTTTTCTTGTCAGCAGTCATCTTCAGCCACTTGGCCATGTCGCTGCCAGCCAGACTCTCGGTAGCCTTGGTGTCGATGGCGTATGCCAGACCCTTACGGGTGAAACCCTCCTCGCTGACGTCACCGCCCCAGGCCACGGTGTAGCCCTGTTCGATGGCGTTGTCGATGATTTGCATCATCTCGTCCATGGGCACGTTATACGAGAGGGGGAATCGCCAGTTGTCCTGCACTTCTACGGCGAAGGTCGTGTAGAAGGGGTGATGGGTGTAGCTGGTGATGTTGACGTAGTCGTCGAGGTTCAGCCCAAGGCTCTGCATGTACGACTTCGGAGTGTACTTCTTGCCCTCGTGGGTGAACTCTTCGGGGCACTTGCCCAGATAGGCATCTAGTATGCCTTGGAAGCCCACTTTCCACTGGCTGGAGAGTTTTTTGCTGTTGCTTTTGGCGATGGCTGCCACGTAGGGTTCCAGGAGGGAGAAGAACTCGTTGAAGTTGTTCAGCGAGTCACCGTAGAGCGAGCCGGGGAAGGGCATGGCGCCCTCGGGGCAGATGCCGTGTGTCTTCAGCGTGTGCAGTACGTCCTCGGCTGAGCCGCCCTGTGCAAACTGGCAATCGCCGTGATAGCGAACCACCTGTATGGCGCGTTCCATGTATGTCTTGTTGGCCACGAACGATTCGCAGAGGTCCACGGTCTTGCCCGTAGCCTTCAATACTTCGGACTCGAAGTACGACAGGGTGGAGTAGTCCCAGCACGTGCCCGAGCGGTTCTGGTCCTTCATACTGGTGATGGGGTTCTCCTTGATTGTGGTGAACACGGGTTTGTTCGACGGTTTGTCCGCCTCTTTCTTCTTGGCGGCCTGTGCGCTTAGGGCAATCATTGCCAGCAGCGCGATGGTAAGCATTTTTTTCATTGTTTTTATATTTTGTTATTATTATAGGTCTTATAAGTCTTATAAGTCTTATGGGTCCTATGAGGCGATGAAGGCCTCTACATCCTCCACCTTGTAGGGGATTATTTGGTCGCCCAGCATGCGGCAGCCGTCCTTGGTGATGAGGATGTCGTCCTCCAGACGGATTCCACCGAAGTCCTTGTAGGTTTCGATTTTTTCGAAGCACAGGAAGTCCTTATTGATGCCTTTCGAGCGCCACTCGTCGATGAGGGCAGGGATGAAGTATATGCCAGGTTCATCGGTCATCACCCAGCCCTCCTGCAGTCGGCGTCCGCAGCGCAGGCAGTTGGTGCCGAACTGTTCCAGGTTGGGACGCACCTCGTCGTCGAATCCGACGTATATCTGACCCAGACCTTCCATGTCGTGAACATCCATGCCCATCATGTGTCCCAGTCCGTGGGGGAAGAACATGGCGTGTGCGCCTGCTGCTACGGCCTCGTCGGTGTCGCCCCGCATCAGCCCCAGTTCCTTCAGACGTTCCGTCATCAGTCGGGCCACGCCGAAGTGTACGTCCCACCACTTCACTCCAGGGGCGGCCAGTTGGAGGGCATGGTCGTGGCAGTCCACCACGATTTGGTATATCTCCTTCTGCCGTTGGTCAAAGCGGCCGTTGATGGGTGTCGTTCGGGTATTGTCCGAACAGTAGTTCTCGTTGGTTTCAGCACCGCAGTCGCACAGCATCAGTCGGCCAGTCTCCAAGGGTCGGGGTGAGGGGTAGCCATGCATGATTTCCCCGTGCATCGACAGGATGCTGGGGAACGATACGATGCACCCCTTCGAGGAGGCTATGCCCGAGATGCGACCGGCAATCTCCTGTTCCGTCACGCCCGGCCGGCACATCCGCATGGCCGTCGTGTGCATCTCGTAGCCGATAGCACAGGCGCGTACGATTTCAGCCACTTCGGCCTCGGACTTCACGGCACGCTGGTCGATGACGGCTTTGATGAGTTCCACCGAGGCCTGCTCCCGCTGCTTCGAGGGGTGTATACCTGTCAGGTCCATGAGCTGAATCATCAGGTCGTGGCGGTAGGGTGGCAGGAAGTGGATGCGTCGGCCCTGCTCCTTTGCCTTATTGACCAGCTTCGCTAGTTCAGCCATCGGTGCGCTGTTTTCCACACCCGTCTGGGCGGCCATGTCGGCCACGGAGTCCACCTGTCCGAACCACACGATGTCTTCGATGTCGATGTCGTTACCGATAAGCCACTCGCGACCTTCATCGGCGTCCAGCACGCCCACCAGACCCTCGCGGTGCAGTCCGAAGTAGTAGAGGAACGAAGAGTCCTGACGGAATTTGTACCCGTTGGCAGGGTAGTTGACGGGCGATTCGTTGTTGCCCATGAGCAGTATGAGTCCGCTTCCTATGCGTTCGCGTAATACGCGTCGACGCTCCATGTAGGTCTGTTTGTCAAATAGCATACTTCGGCAAGTTATATATTATCCGTGCAAAGTTAATAAAAAAACGTGGATAAATCAAAGTTTATACCTTATTTATTTTGTGAAAGTATATTGCTGCGTTAAACTTTTTTTGTACCTTTGTCGAACAATGTGGATAAATAGTTGATTATATGAAAATTACTCTCTCCCTAATGTTCCTGCTACTGGCCCTGAGTGCATCGGCAGTAGAGGTGAAGGACACAGTGAAGATGCATGAACTGGTGGTTGTTGACGAAAGGCATAGTGCTGCCGAGGTCAGTAACTTGCCGCAGAGCGTCAGCGTGGTTCGGCGCGAGCAGTTGGCCCAGGCTTATCGCCCTTCGGCATTGCCTACGCTGACGGAGTCGGTGCCGGGGCTCTTCATCCCTGGACGCAACATGATGGGCTACGGCGTCAACTCTGGCGGAGCCGGTGCCATACTGGTGCGTGGTTTGTCGAGCGGGGTGGGGCAGATGCTCGTCTGCATCGATGGAGAACCGCAGTATAGCGGTATCTATGGCCATTCCGTGGCCGATCTCTATCAGACCCATGTCCTGGACCGCGTGGAAGTCCTAAGCGGCCCGGCCTCGGCCCGATACGGGTCGAACGCTATGGGGGGCGTGCTGAACATGGTCACGCGGCAAGTCGAGTCTAATAAAGTGTCGACAAACGTGACCGTAGGTGCAGGCAGCTATGGAACGGTGCAGGCCGAGGCTACGAACCACGTGCGGAAGGGTCGCTTCTCGTCGCTCGTTACAGCCCAGTACAATCGTTCGGATAACCATCGCGAGAATATGGACTTCCAGCAAGCCGGAGGAATGGCCAAACTGGCTTATCGTTTCAATTCTCATTGGCGTGCTTCGGCAATGGCCGACATCAACTACTTCTATACCCAGTTGCCCGGCACGGTGGATCGCCCCATGACGGACAACGAACAGTGGATAACCCGTGGTTCAGCTAACCTGACCCTGCGCAACAACTATAACTCTACGTCACGCCTCGTGCGTTCACTGATGAAGGGCCGCTTTCCGATGAGCACACAGGGCGCGGTAACCATCTACACGAACTTTGGCAAGCACAAGATAGACGACGGAACGGCAGACCCCGTGAATGCGCCCTCGACCCAGTACTTCCGCAGTCGCGACAACGTGGCTGGCGTGTCGGCCTGGCAGTGCGTGGACTTCTTCAGGGGCAATCGCACCACCTTCGGCATCGACTACCAGCACATCTATGGACGGGCCTACTACACCGACAAGGCTACAGGCAGCGAAAAGGCACCCACGCCAGCCTCGGGAAAGAGCCATCGCGATGAGGTGGCAGCCTACGTCGACTTCTATCAGCAGGTGACCGACTGGTTTACATTGGACGCCACCCTGCGCGTCGACCACCACAGTGTGGCTGGAACGGAGCTGGTACCTCAGGGTGCCCTGCTCTTCAAACCCATGAAGGACGGCGAACTGAAGGCATCGGTCTCGAAGGGTTTCCGCAACCCCACGATGCGCGAACTATACCTATATAAGGTGGCCAATGCCGACCTCGGGCCTGAACGGCTGATGAACTACGAACTCTCATGGAAGCATTGGTTGATGGCTGGGCGGCTTTCGTACGGTGTGAATGTCTTCTACATGAAGGGTTGGGACATCATACAGCCGACGATGGTGAACGGCGCCAGCATCAACACCAATGTGGGCGATATTGAGAACTGTGGTGCTGAATTGGCCTTTGACTACCGCATCAACAAGAAGTGGGACTTGAACACCAACCACTCGTACCTGCATATGGAGCAACCCGTTCTCTCGGCCCCTACCTATAAGGGGTATCTCGGAGCACGTTACCACGAGGGACGCTGGTCGGCTCAGGCCGGTGTGCAATACATCGCTGGCCTGTACACGGCTGTAGGCGCCAACGAGCAGAAGGAGAACTACTGCCTGCTGTCGGCCAGCGTCGGTCACCGTGTGTGGAAGGGCCTGAACCTATGGCTGCGTGGCGAGACACTGCTGGGCTATCGCAGCTATGAGACCATCCTGGGCTATCCCATGCCCCACGCTTCGGTGATGGCCGGTATCTCGTGGGACTTTTAGATAATCGATAATTGATAATGGGCAATGGATAATAAGAGGAAATACAAACCAGATTATGACGAGGCACTTCGCGACGAGCAGCTGAAGTGGTTCGAGGAGCGCATGGACAAGTTACCCCAGTCCATGCAAATCGACGCTGCCACCCATACGGCCAATCTTCCGCTGACCGTGCGTGGTCTGATGCAGACGTTGCGGAGCAACAAACCGAGCGTAACCTTTTCCGGTTACATGGAGACGTTGCTGAAGATAAAGGATAAGTTGCAGGAGGCGGGCATCTAATAGTGTCAGAAGACGCGCCGTACGCCGACGAAGCGACGGGCATAGAAGCCGTCCGTCGACCGGTCTATCCTGATACCCTCTTGCGTGCTGGCATGGATGAAGGTGAAGTCCTTCCCGTTGAGGGCAACATCCACCACGATGCCTACGTGCCCAACGCCGCGACCAGAGCCTGGGCTGGTGAAGAATACCAAGTCGCCCCTGCGCATATCGCTTTGTTTTATGGGTTTGTTCTTGGCATACTGCTCTCGCGACGAGGCCCCGATGGCATAGTTCAGTTTCTTGAAGACGTAGCTCGTGAAGCCGGAACAGTCAAATGCATTCGGCCCCTTTCCTCCGCTTCGGTAGCGCTTCCCCAGGTGCGAAAAGGCCTCTTCGATGATGGTGCTTATCCGTACCAGTCCCCCCACCGCTGCCTCCTGTTCCTCACTGATGGGTAGCAGGAAGTGGGTGGCCACAGTGTCGATGTGTGTCAGTCTTCGTGCTGCGGGAGAATGGCGTGCATACTGGTCCTGGGCGTGGGCAACGCCAATTGATAATGGATAATTAAAAAATGAGAATGGGGCTACGCCGATGAGCGCAACCAGCAGAATAACTAACCTTTTTTTATTGTCAATTATCAATTATCAATTGTCAATTATCAATTATCAATTATCAATTATCAATTATACTTCACCCTCTTCCACCACGCCGTCTGCCGGTAGTAGTCGTTCATCCAGTGCCCCTCTACGGGCAGGTACATCGATAGGCAGGCGATATGATCCGGGTCGGTAACGACGGGGTAGAAGAAGCGGCTATAGGTCGACCTCCATTGCGAGGAGGCAAACTGGTGGGGCACAGCCCTGTCCAGTGCCGTGCGCCAGGTTTGGTACTTCTCCTCCGTCAGCCACTGGCCCATGAAACTGCCCATGTCAAAGTATTCGGGTTTCCAGAATGTGGCATTGCTGTAGACACAGTATTGTTGGATGCCGTCAGTGGACGGATATTCGTCCAAAGTGGTCAGCAAGGGAGCCGTTGCCCTGGCCAAAGCCTCCAGTTCGCTGGTTCTGATGGCTGATAGAACAACTGCCATATTGTTTATGTTGTACTTTGTTGGGTAGAATAAGTCTTTGTAGTATGTGTAGTAGTCTTCAGCAATGCGCCATACCTCATCTTTTTCGCGGAAGAGGTCAGGCATGATTATGTCGTATGGCGCCCCCTCCCCTGGGATTTCAGCGGGCGAGCCGATGCACCACTCCGTCACGTCGCGCAGTTCGTAGGCCACTTCTACACCTTGCATGAAGCAGGCATCGAAGAAGATGTAGTCCCACGTAATACCACTCTTCTGCAATACGTTCTGCAGG
Organism: uncultured Bacteroidaceae bacterium; assembly: GCA_905234735.1. Taxonomy (GTDB): domain Bacteria; phylum Bacteroidota; class Bacteroidia; order Bacteroidales; family Bacteroidaceae; genus Physcousia. Next base: position 10,108 of record CAJOJA010000039.1, read on the forward strand.
GTCGATATCTCCATCTCTGTACCTTCGTTGGCTGTGGTGTTCTGTCCGTTGTCGATGCCGAACGACTTACGTCGCTGCTGGGGAACCCATCCGCTGGCGTGCGACCACATCACCAGTCCGTAGCTCTGTGCCGGACACTTCTGCCGGATGATGGTCAGCGCCTGTTGCATCGCTGCGCTGTCGGTGCTTATGGGGTCGGTGCGGTACTGGTACAGGACCTGTTCGCCTTGTTTACTGTCGAAGGTCAATATCTGAGGTATTTGTCCGCTGGCATTGTCGTAGTAAACTACCAGTTGGCAACTGTCGGGGATACTTGTGGTTGCCTTACGCATTTCGTTCAGGTCGCTTGTAGCATAGCCCGACAGCGAGTTCTCGGCTACCATATACACCACCACCACGCGCTTCATGATTGTGGCGGATTCGGGCTCGTGTTCCTTGCAGGAAACCAGCAATAAAGCTATAAAAAGTATGGTCAAACAATGTTTCATCGTGCAAAAGTAAGAAAAATTGTGCAATAAATGGCTATCGTACGCGTTAATTATGTATAATATGATATGGACAGACAGAGTTAGGCAGGTGAAAATCCTGCTAGTCATGACTGCTGTGGTGATTGCCGTGGCATCGTTGGTGGTGTCGAACCTCTTGGTGCGCGACTTGCTCAAGGAGGAGCGCACTAACGTGGAGGTGTGGGCCGAAGCCATGAACTCGCTCAACAAGGCTGACGAGACCACAGACCTGGCCCTGGTGCTGAAGGTGATAGGCAGCAACGAGAACATCCCCGTGGTCATCATCGACGAGCAGGGAAGGGTTCAGAACTACCGCAATCTGGTGGTGCGTGGCAAGACGGCAGCCGACTCGCTCGACTACATTGGCCGTTGGGCCCGTTCCATGAAGCAGAGCGGCAACTACATCCCCATCAACCTCGACAGCCCCGGCGACTATATGGAAGTCTGCTTCGGCGAGAGCCTGATGCTTCGTCGCCTGGCCTATTATCCCTATGTTCAGTTGGGCGTAGTACTCATCTTTGTCATCGTGGCCATCTTTGCCCTGCTCAGCAGCAAACGGGCCGAGCAAAACAAGGTTTGGGTCGGCCTGTCCAAGGAGACAGCCCATCAGCTGGGAACCCCCATCTCGAGCCTGATGGCCTGGGTGGAGGTCTTGAAGGAGACCTATCCCGACGACGAACTCATCCCGGAGATGAATAAGGACGTGCGGCGCTTACAGCGCATTGCCGAACGCTTCTCCAAGATAGGTTCCCTGCCTGAACCGAAGCCCGAGAACCTGAACGACGTAGTGGAGAATGTTGTGCAATACATCGGCCGGCGTACCTCCAATCGTGTGCAGCTCAACGTCAACATGCCCGAACATCCGCTAATCGTCAAGATGTCCGCCCCGCTGTTCGAGTGGGTGATAGAGAACCTCTGCAAGAATGCCATCGACGCCATGGAGGGTAAGGGTGTCATCACGTTGACGGCTCGCGACGAGCACGATTGTTTCTCCGTGGAGGTGAGCGATACGGGCAAGGGCATAGCCGGAAAGAACTTCAAGAATGTCTTCATGCCAGGTTTCACTACCAAGAGCCGTGGCTGGGGTCTGGGACTGTCGCTGGCCAAGCGCATCGTCGAGGAGTACCATCATGGCCGCATTTTTGTCAAGAACAGTGAATTGGGGCGCGGTACCACCTTCCGAATCGAGTTGAAAAAGTACTAAAATCATAAAATATAAGGAATAAAGTGCGAAATCTCACCATTTTCTTTGGTGCGAAAAGGTATTTTTTGTAATTTTGCAGTCCGAAAGGTGCAATGCGCCTCCGTTTGACGTGAAAAAATAGTAAATTTAAATATAGTAAATCGAAATGGCACATCCTAAAAGAAGACAGTCCAAAACCAGGACTCGGAAAAGAAGAACACACGACGGAGCCGTAGCTCCAACACTGGCCGTATGCCCCAACTGCGGTGAGTTTTACATCTATCACACGGTATGCCCCGCCTGTGGATACTATCGTGGTAAGGTAGCTATTGAAAAAGAAGCGTAATTGAGAAATTGAGAGATTGAGAGAATGAGAGAATGAGAAGCGCTACTTGCCCATCTCATTTTCTCATTTTCTCATTTTCAGAATATCCAAATCATGGAAAAGATAAATGCAGTGATAACAGGTGTCGGCGGCTACGTGCCCGATTACATCCTCGACAACGAGGAATTGTCGCGCATCGTCGAAACCAGTGACGAATGGATTATGGAGCGCATCGGAGTGAAGACGCGCCACATACTGAAGGCGGAACAAGGGTCGGGTGTCAGCTACATGATGAAGCGTGCCGTGCGTCAGTTGCTTTTCAAGACGCAGGTAGACCCCGCTTCTGTCGAACTTGTGCTCTGCGCCACCACCACGCCCGACTACCATTTCCCCAGCACGGCCTCGCTCATTATCGGCGAACTGGGATTCAGCAATGCCTTCGGCTATGATATGGAGACGGCCTGTTCGGGCTTTCTCTATGCGTTGGAGACGGGTGCCAATTACATCCGTTCGGGCCGCTATAAGCGCATCATCATCTGTGCCGGCGAGCACATGTCGTCGATGGTCAACTATCAGGACCGCAACACATGTCCCATCTTCGGTGACGGTGCTGGCTGTGTGTTGATGGAGGCCACGACCGAGGAACTGGGACTCATCGACGGATACTATCGCGTCGACGGTCAGGGTTACGACTACCTGCACATGGAGGCCGGCGGTTCGCGTAACATTTCTTCGCACGAGACCATCGACCAGCGCCTGCACTTCGTCTTCCAGGACGGACGTCCCGTCTTCAAGCATGCCGTCACCAAGATGTCCGATGCCGTAGAGACCATTGCCAAGCGTAACGGTCTGACGAGCGAGAACATCACGTGGCTCATTCCTCACCAGGCCAATGTCCGCATCGAGTCTGCTGTGGCCCGTAGGCTGGGGTTGAGCGAAGACCGGGTAATGATAAACGTTGACCACATGGCCAACACCTCGGCCGGTACGCTACCCCTGTGCCTTTGGGAGTACGAGCCGAAGTTGAAGAAGGGCGACCGTCTCATTTTCACCGCCTTCGGTGCCGGTTTCTCATGGGGAGCCAGCTATATGATTTGGGGGTACGATGGTGCTCCCGAGGCCGCCAAGAGTCCAGCTCAGTTCTATAAGGAAGGCGAGATCTCCCGCGAGGAGTGGAAGAAGATATGTATAAATCGGGCTTCGTAAACATCGTTGGCAACCCCAACGTCGGCAAGAGCACGTTGATGAACCTGTTGGTGGGCGAGCGCATCAGCATCGCCACCTTCAAGGCTCAGACCACGCGCCACCGCATCATGGGCATCCTAAATACGCCGGAGATGCAGATATGCTTCTCCGATACGCCTGGAGTGCTGAAGCCGAACTACAAGTTGCAGGAGTCGATGCTCCAGTTCTCGGAGAGCGCCCTGGTGGATGCTGATGTTCTGCTCTATGTCACCGACATGGTGGAGACACCCGACAAGAACTCCGACTTCCTGGAGAAGGTGGGTCGGCTGCAGGTGCCCATACTGGTGCTGATAAACAAGATAGACCTGTCGAACCAACAAGAGTTGGAGCAGAAGGTTGGGCTTTGGCACGAGGCGCTGCCCCAGGCCGAAATCTTTCCCATTTCTGCTCTCCATCGCTTCAATGTCGACAATGTCCTGCAGCGCATCCAGGCTCTTCTGCCCGACCATCCTGCCTACTTCGACAAGGACCAGTGGACCGACAAGCCCGCCCGCTTCTTCGTCACCGAAATCATGCGCGAGAAGATACTCCTCTACTACGACAAGGAGATACCCTACTCGTGCGAGGTTGTTGTGGAGTCGTTCAAGGAGACCGACCGCAACATCCACATCTCCTGCGTCATCTATGTCGAGCGCGACAGCCAGAAGGGCATCATCATCGGTCACCAGGGCGTGGCCCTGAAGCGTGTCTCCACCGAGGCACGCAAGAGCCTCGAGAAGTTCTTCGGCAAGAGCATCTACCTCGAAACCTTTGTCAAGGTCGCGACCGCTCGCTGAAGATGTACGGCTATAACCCCGACTGACCCAAACCATAAAAGTCGGCATCATTCCGCGTTGAGGAATTGCTCCAGTCGGTCCACCTTGGCGGCACATTCGGTGCCTGCTACAGCATGGTTCCGGCAGTCCTCAAGCAGACGCTCCAAGGCCTGCAGCCATTCGTGGTCGGAGGCCTTCTCCTGCCTTAGCAATTGTATCTTTTCGAACTGATGTATGCCCTCCACGAGGCGCTCGAAACGCACCGAGGAACGGTTGCCGGGATAGTAGCAATACGTGTCGCCGGCACCGAACTTGCGGAAACGGGTGTCGGTGAGCGGATGCTCGTCCCAGTTGATCCACGACCAGTGCAGGTAGCCGTCCAGTCCGTTTGCCGCGATGTGGATGGGCAGGAAGGCCGCCTCGGCCGGCAGCGAGTTGGAGAAGATGTTCGGTTCGCTCTCCGTGCAGCAGGTGTAGACGGTGGTCACCAGGTGGTTCGCCCTCCGGTACTCACGCTCTGCCTCGGTGAACTTCCGCCCCTGAGCCAGGGCCACGCAGTAGTCGTACAGTTTGTCGTTCAGCGAAGCGTGGTAGTTGCCAGCCAGGGCCATCTTGAAGCCGTTGGCCTTGATGATTTCGTAGGCAGCCAGCATCTGCGTCTCGCTGCGTTCGTCCATGGCTATGCACGTCTTCTCAAACCATCCCCGCTGCTCCAGATGGGTGCGGAAGGCCCTGAGGAAATCGTTCCACAGTGACTTGTAGTCGTCGCTTCCCACGGTCAGGGGCCAGTCGATGTCCTGTCCCGAAGCCTCGTCGAAGTAGCGGAACTTCATGTCCCAGGTCACCATCGAGTAGCAGTTGATTTGGCGGTCTATGCCATACTCCGCACACAGTCGTACGTACTTGTCGAAGATGCTGAAGTCGAACTGCCACGTGCCGTCGCTCTTCCGGGTGGTCTGCACCATGGGCGAGAACTTGTCGTGCGACTGCTCCCCCCAGGGTTCGTAGAACAGGATAGTAGTCACCACGCTCTGCCCGGCCTCGCCCAATGCCTTCAGGTAGGGTCTCAGAGCCTCCACGTGTTCTCGGCTCCAGCGCTCTGCTCCGTAGTATCGGCTGACGGAGTAGGGCTGCTGCCAAAGGTCGAGGTGGAACTTCCGGTCTTCCCGTTTTGGCAACCTGTGTGCATTCACTTTCACGTTCAGTTCCAGTGCCTTCACCACTTTGCCTCGTTCGTTTGTCACCTCCATCTTGCAGGTGTACATGCCAGGCGCCATGTCGCGCGGCACCTCGATGATGCACCACACAGGGCGCGTCTCGCAGGCATGCACCTCCTTCGGCCTGTTCTGGTCTATCACGTCCGGCACCAGCCACGGCCGCAGCCTGAAGTCGTGGTTGCCGCATCCGCGTCCGTCGTCCGTGATGACATAGTTGAGGAATCGTGCCTTGGCACACCTCCAGTTCATGCCCTTGCCATTGCGCTTCAGCGGCGTCATGCGCACGGAGAGCCTCCCCTGGTCCGACTTGCTGAACAGCACGGCCTCCACGTTGGCCCTTTCGCCTCGCCAGGCGCTGATGGTTGTCGCGGCGGTCTCCGTCAGGTCCGGCACGCGATGCCGCCTGTAGTGCTCGTTGCGGTTGGCCCACGAGCAGTGAAGCCCTTCGCTCAGGTTCTCCCACTCGCCGGTGGGGGCAACTTCCTCCACCGTAGGTTCCTCGTAAAGGTCTATGGGATAGTTCCTCTGTTCCCCTGTCTTTCGGGGCGCGTCGCTGTCTTTGGCGGCACCCCAGGCTGCGGTGGCCGACAGCCAGAGAGCCACCACCAGTGTTCCGTGCAGTCTTTTCATGGTTCAGTTCATTGTTCGTGCAAAGATACGTTTTTCCCTTGGAAATACAAAATAGTACGTTCGCAAAAAACACCTCCCGTCCTCCCTCAATGGCCGTCGATGCCCGATAAATACTGGGCTCAACGCACGGGAGGTCTCAGGGAGGTGTTGAGGCAACTCCTCCCTCGTCTCCAACCCCGATAAACACTGGTTTCGAGACCTGTTGAGGGTGTATGGGAGGTGTCATCGTGTACAAAAGTTAGTATAACTAAGATGCGAAGATTAGCGAGCCTTCGGCCAGTCTCATATATGGGCCAAGCCCATACAACGAATAACTCAATGTCATCAAGAAGATGGCCCAGGATTTGGGGTTCGAAGGGGCTTGAGTCTTATTAGGCTAATCAAGAAACGGGGAAAAGTGTGTGTAAAAAGCACTTTTCTCCGTTTTTGTTTGCACCATAAGAAAAAGTTTCATAATTCGTCCGAGACCGAGTGAGGTCAGGTGCTGCAATTCCAACTGGAACAATGCAGAAGCGGAGTGGGTGGGGTATATACATAGAAGGCGTTTACATGGCGCTTTGTCTTTGGCCGCTTAAAGTCTCGCAAACTTAAATCCTGTCAAGAGCAAGGCAACGGTAGATGCCCATTGGGAAGTATGCAATAACTGTATAACCAGCGGTGTGTTCGTATGTGAACATACTAAATTGATGGTTTTATACAGAAAGGCATATATCCTTGCGTGGGCTTCTGCGTTGACCGTTTCGACAGGATGGGCAATGCGAGACGCCTAAAGCGGTGGGACGGGCAACAGGTACAGCAACCCACGCTTTTTTGTATCATGTACCAAATAATCTTTGAAATTCTACCAAACTCCTTGTGTGATATCTGTCTTTGTTCGGGGCTGTTGGCAGGACATAACGTGGAAAAGCAGTGAAAAACATGCTTTCTTTACGCTGTTCTCTACATGGGTTGGGGTGAGTGCGTGCAGGCATTTCCAAATCTGGAAGATGGCATGAACTATGACGAACTATAAGGACATATACATCGGACATCTCATACAGCAGAGAGTTGATGAGTGCCACATGACATATGCAGAATTTGCCCGACTGATACATTGCAGCCGGACAAATGTTTATCGGCTTTTTGAATGCAAAAGTATTGACGTGGAACGTTTGTTGATTATCTCCGAGGTGCTGCATTACGACTTCATACACAAAGTATATTTCCCATTTCTGAAAGTTGATAGGGTAATAGATACTCCTTGCATACTATTGCCATATAAGCATGGCGCACTCTCTTTGGATGGCTTGCCAGATGATTTGCTCAGACAAATTGAGGAGGCTCTGTATAAAATAGCGTCATTAAATGACAACGGAAGCGTTTCAAAATGTGACGTATGAGTTGGGGCGGGAATGCACGGAGTTCACTAACTTTGCACACAAATTAGGAAATAATAACTATTAATCATTTAAACTATGAAAAAAGTCTTACTTCTATTTGGAATTCTTTTCTCACTTCATTCGAATGCGCAAAAGACGACCACCTATCGTTACGAGGACACTCAGGCACGTGCTTTGGACATGGTGTCGAAAGGTTTTGTGAAGCCTTTGGTAGTGGAGGTTAAGGTGGATGCCACAAAGGGACGCCAGTATTTTTCTTATGATATGGAAAAAGAATTCGTAGAGAACGATATGAAGGGCGACGTTGCCAATATTCGTTCCTACGGTTTGTTTAGGGCAAGTAAGGATGCAAAGTGTGATGTTATCGTTGCACCCACATTCCACCTCTACACAAATGAAAAGGGAGGCTATACGCTCGAGGTGATAGGCTTCGCCGGAAGTTTCCATAATTGGCAGACTATGACGGTGGAAGACCTGAAGTGGATTTCCTCCACACAGGTGCAGACTACTGGCGATCGCCAGCAGATAGATGCAGTGATGAAGCCAACCAATAATCGATGAATCAAGAACAACGAAACATTAACAAACAATAAAACGGTAAGTAGAAATGAAAAAGATTGCAACAGTATTGTTCGCACTGGCATTAGTCGGCAGCGGAGTGCAAGCACAAATCGTGTCGTCCAAGAACAGCCGTGTCACGGTTGTGAAGCAGAAGAAAGAACGAAAGGATTACAATGTCAAAGACTACAATCGTCTTTCTTTTGGGCTTTCTACGATGAAGTTGAAAGATACCTATTATGACAAGTCGGATAGGGAAGTGTTTGACACAGAGGAAGAAAGCATTCGCATGAAGGGCTTTGACGTTAACTACCTGCACGGTTTCAGCCTGACACAGAAAATTCCCCTTTATCTGGAAGTCGGCGGTCGTCTGACATTCGATACCTACAAGTGGGACAAATATCGAGAATATTACGGAAGTTGGTTTAAAGAAAAAGATCGATTCAATATTCTCAGCCTATCGGTGCCCATAAATGTCTCCTATAAATATACGTTTAACAATGGCTTATACATAGCCCCTTTTGCAGGTATTCATTTTCGTTTAAACTTATTGGGTCAGTGGAAATATGAGACAGTAAATTCGGATGGTCATTCTCATGATGGTACTATAAATTTGTTCAAGGCTGATGATTATGATGATGACGCATTCTGTGAAGAAGACGAAGATCCCTGCAAACGTTTCCAGTTCGGTGGGCAGTTAGGTGTAAACTTCGGCTATAAAGCATGGAACATGGGTTTGGCATACTATCTTGATACTCCATTTTATAAATATGATGAGGTTTCAAATAGTAAAGAAGACTTCAAGTATAAGGCTAGTGGGATTGCTCTTACGGTAGGGTATAACTTCTAATAGTTCTTGTCTGACCTTACATGACGTCTTTTAATCCTATTTGATGCAAGCGGGTGTTACGGATGTTTGTTAAAATCTACCTCTGACAGATATAGCCGTCAGTTAAATCAAGAATCTTTGTAATGGTTCCGTTTGCAAGGTGTGGCCACACATTATATGTGATGGGCCACACCTCTTTTTTTGAGGGAACGTGATCCGCTTCTGTGAGAATCTTTATCCTCTCTCCCTTAGCCACCGTTCAAATAGCGGGTCGGAGATGTACACGTTGCGCCCGTCCATCTCGATGAGGTCGCGCTCGAGCAGTGCGGCCTTGAGGCGGGGCAGGTTGGAGGGACTGCCCAGGTCGAATGTTTCACGCACCTCGCGGTCTCCAAAGTCAGAACTGTGGCCGGCAAGAATCGCTTTCAGAAAATTCATCTGATAGCCGGTGAGTGTGGCTATCTGCTGCTTGAACAGTGGCGTGCTGGCATCCAACAGCGCATTCTGAGCAGTCAGCAGATTCTCCTTTGTGGCTGCTTCTCCGGCGGATAGCAGGCCGATGAGTATTGAAGCCAGTTGCTGGACGTAAGAACTTTGTTGTTCTACGTATAGGCATAGTTCCGTAGCCAGTTGGGGAGATATGTGTCGGCTGCGCTCCTCGAAATGGCTTTGTATGTATCCGACCCATGCTTCCACCGGTATTCTGGTTAGATACATCATTTGTCCGAATTGATAGAAGGGCTTGCTGCGCAGGCCAAACAGGCTGGTCATTAAGTGACGTTTGCTGCCAAACAGGCAGTAGTTGGTGTGTTGATGGTGCTGCCAGACGCTGCGCAGCCGCTTCTGTACAGTCAGCGAATCAGAGAATTCCCCGATTTGCTGGAACTCGTCGATGCAGACCACTATGCGTTTCCCTTTTCGTTGGGCGATGATTTCAGGTAAGGCCAATATCTCCTCAGGGCGATAGGTGGCAGGGGTGATGCCAAGCGATAGCGAGATTTCGGTATGTGGCTCTGGGCTGATGCTGACTCGGGGCGTGAGCCTGGCAACAAATTCGCGGGCATTCTCCATCCAGAGTTCGCGCTTTGAGGCGGTTTGCAAGAGCAGTGCTGCGGCAAAGGTGTTGTAGAAGTCGTACTCTGTCTTGCAGGGAAACATGTCCATATACACGACCGTCACTCTTTCCGTGTCCACCATTCTCATGGCTTTTTTCACCAACGAGGTCTTTCCCCATCGCCGTTGTGAAATGAGGATGGTGTTTATTCCCTCCTCAAAGTTGGAGCACAACTGGCGCGTTTCCTTCTCTCTGTCGGTAAAGTTGTAGTCGTCAACGGCTACTCCGAACACGAAACTCCTTTTTCCTTCGGCTTTTTTCATAGTATGATTACTTATTGACATCGCAAAGATAGTGCTTTTTTTGCGTAACACAAAATTGTGTGACACAAAATTGTGTGACACAAACTTGTGTTATCGCGCTTATAATAGAAATTTTAAAAAACGCAAAAATCGGCTGAATGGGCTGATTGGGGTGTTTAACCGTCTTTGTCATAGATTGTTATCGTGCAGCCGATTTGCTGAAAAATGGGCTGCAAATCGGCTGATTCGGGGCCGATTTTGCCTCAACTCAGTTGCAAAAGCGATGTTTTCTGCAAGTGAAACATTGGTGAACCTACGCCTGGAGGTTGGTGAACCTATGGCCGAAGGTTCCCGAACCTATGCCTGATGGTTCTTGAACGAGTCAAGCGGCAAGGCCGATTAGGTGAACCTTCGACTTGTCCCACGTATGGGACGAGGTCAATCGACGCGTCGCTTCGCCTCAATCGACGTGTCGTTTCGGCTTAATCGACGTGTCGATCAGGCTCAGCCCACGTGTCGGCTCGACGAGACTCACGTGTCGATTCGATGCGACGAAAAGAAAAAGAGGCTATTTTTTGCTTTGCCCTTGTTTTTTTCGTAATTTTGCACAAACTAATTTTTAAGACAATGAAAAGAACGCTCCGCCTTACCGTGATTTTATGCCTCGTCAGCCTCGTGGCATGGGGCCAGACCAGTTTTTCAGAGCCAACGAAGGTGTTCGTGATGCACAGCAGCGGCAACCATCTGGAGATGGGCACCGACGGGGGCGGATGGACTGAATCGCCCACGAAGAGCAACCCTCAGCAGATGACCATCATACCCGACGGACAGGGCTACTACAACATACAGGCGGGCGAGGAACAGCAGTTCCTGGCCATTGCCAGCCCGTGGAACACGACGTTCGTAAGCGACGGGTCGGTGGATGAGGCCAAGTTCTCCATCGAACAAGCCTCCAGCCAGTTCGTGAAACTGCGCTGCAAGTCCAACGGAAAGTACTTGGGCACGGACAGCAACGACGCCCACGCCAAGGTGTTCTCGGACAAGAACGGTTCGGACATCAAGCATCAGTGGTACTTCAGCGACAAGGTCAACGAGGCTCCGCCATCCGACACGCTGCGCTACATGGTCAATCCGCTCATCGTACGCCAGCACTTCGACGGCTGGGGCGTATCGCTCTGCTGGTGGGCCGCTCAGTGTGGCAAGTGGCCGGACCAGAAGATAGACGAGATAGTCTCGTGGATGGTCAGTCCGACGGGGCTCAACTACAGACACTTCCGCTACAATATCGGAGGCGGCGACGACCCCGAGAACCGCAACTGCGACCTTCACCACATGGGCCGGGGCAAGGGACTGAGGGCCGAGATGGAGGGCTTCAAGGACTCCACCAACGACGTCTACCACTGGGACCGCGATGCCGCCCAGCGCAAGATTATGCTTAAGATTAAGGAAAAGAGGCCCGACGCCGTGTTTGAGGCCTTCAGCAATTCGTGCCCCTGGTACATGACCTACAGCGGTTGCTGCAGTGGCAATGCCGATGGCGGGAAGGACAATCTGCGCCCCGAATACTACGAGGAGTTCGCCCACTACCTGGTGGACGTGTGCAAGCATTATAAGGAGGAATACGACATCGATTTCAAGACGCTGGAGCCCTTCAACGAGTCGGTCACCACCTTCTGGTTTGCCAACGGGCCTCAGGAGGGCTGCCACTTCGACTACGAATCGCAGATCAAGTTCATCCGCGTGCTGGCTCCCATCCTGGCCGAATCGGGCCTCAATACCGTCATATCGGCAGCCGACGAGACCAACATCGGACTGGCCGTAGAGGGCGTGAAGCGCTACATCAGTGCCGGTGTCGACAAACTGGTGGGGCAGTGGAACACCCACACCTATTCCGGCAACAACGTAGACCGTGCTCGCTTCTGCCAACTGGCTCACCAGACGGGCAAACCCTACTGGATGAGCGAAGTGGGGGCGGGCGGCAGCGGCATCGGCGGCAACCTGAGCCTGACACAGAAACTGTTCGACGACATGCGCTACATACAGCCCGAGGCCTGGATCGACTGGCAGTACATGGAGGAGGCCAACGACCAGTGGTGCACCATACGCGGCAGTTTTGCCAACCAAACCTATCAGAAGGTGAAGAACTACTACGTCCGTCAGCAGTGTTCGCGCTTCATCAAGCAGGGCTACGACATCGTCACGTCGCCCTGTCCGCAGTCGTTGGCCGCCGTCAATGCCGCTCGCGACACCCTGGTGCTCGTGCTGCTCAACGAGGGTTCGCAGGCCACGCACTACGTCGACCTCTCGCTCTTCGACGAACAGCCTGCGCGCAATCGCATGAAGGCCTATCGCACGTCGGCAAGTGAGAACCTGACCGGTGCCCTCTCCAGCGTGAAGGTGGACGGCAGTGTGCTTGTCGTGACCATGCCTGCCCAGAGCATCACCACGCTGCTCATCCCCATCCGTTCGGCGGACATGGAGCCTGAAGGCCTGTTGGCTGACGGTCGCGAATACCTCATCATTCCGCGCCAGGAGGCCGGCCGGGCCGTTACAGCCTCGGCCAGCAAGGTCACCATTGAGGACATCAACTATGGCGATGCCCAGCGCTGGACGTTGACCGACGAGGGCGACGGAACCTATAGTTTCCGCAATGCACTGGGCCTGCGCCTGACCGCCCACCGCGCCAGCGGCTCTTCTTCGCTCACCGCACAGAAAACCAAGGCCAGCGAGCAGAACTTCTATATCGACGAGGTCGATTATCCCCACTTCAAGATACTGGCCAGCCGTGGCCGCACCCACGGCTTCGACCTCACCAATGCCTCGTCGTCGGCAGGCACCACCGTGGGCATCTGGCAGTACGACGAAGCCTCCAACACCACACCCACCCATCGCCAGTGGTTGCTCTTCCCCCTGTCGGCACCTGGGCAGGGCGATGGCATTGAAGAAGTTAGGAGTGATGAAGTTAAGAGCGGAGAATGGGCAGGCGCCATATTTGATCTAAGCGGCCGCCGCGTCTCTGTTCCCTCCGTCTCCTCTGTGCCCTCTGTGCTCCCGAAGGGAGTCTACATCGTGAACGGCAGGAAGGTGGTGATAAAGTAACGTATATATAATATAGTATAATAAGGAAAAAGAAGATATGAGTAATTTAGTAGCGATAGTGGGCCGCCCCAATGTGGGAAAGAGCACACTCTTCAACCGTCTGACACAGACGCGGCACGCCATCGTCAGCGATGAGGCGGGCACCACGCGCGACCGCCAGTTGCGCCAGGGCATACGCTCTGCCGAGGCTGTGCGCGACACACTTGTCGACTCGCTCCATGCCCATGTATTCCTCAACATCCAGTTCGGCGACAGCACGCTCGAAATGGTTTCCATACCCCTCGTCCGAACCGCTAAGGGATGGCGCATGCGATGATACGTAAATACCTGCTTCTCGCTGTCCTGCTCGTTGTTCCGCTGGTGCTCATGGCATGGACCAACCCCATGCCATTGCCCGGACTGCAGAACCGCAGTCTGGGCGACCCCTACATCATGAAATATAGGGGCTACTTCTATCTCTACGTCAGTGCCGGCGACCGCAATATCTACTGTTGGCGCACGAAGGATCTCATGGAGTGGTCGGAGCCCTACATCTGTTGTACAGACGAGACGACGGCTGTGGCCTATGCGCCCGAGGTGGTTTATTGGAACGGTGTCTTCTATATGTGCACTTCTCCGCGTGGAGGCGGTCACTACCTTCTCACCAGCGACAGTCCGACCGGGCCTTTCGTTTACCGAACTGCCAACCTGGGGCGGGAAATCGATGGCTCGATGTTCGTTGACGATGATGGCAGTCGCTATTTCTATCGTGCCAATTTTGGCAGTATATGGGGCTGCACCATGCCCACGCCACTCAGTCTGGGCAGCGATGTCAACCTGCATAGCGGCATGTGTGGACAGTGGACCGAGGGCCCTTGCCTGTTCAAGCGCAATGGCCTCTACTATCTCCTGTACACAGGTAATCACGTCCTTACCCGGGGATACCGCATTGATTATGCCATCAGCAAGGAAGGCCCCCTCTCGGGATTCCATCCACAGAGCGAGCAGAATCCCATACTCGTGGACACCGAGACTCCGACACACCGGGCCTTGGGGCATGGAACGGCATTCGTGGGTCCGGACCTGGACACCTATTATTTCTGTTATCACAACCTTCAGGACAATAAAGCCCGGCGTCTGTTGAACTTTGAACGCATAGCCTGGAACGGAGACCGACTGATGATGACCGGTCCCACCGACTGGGAGCAGGACCGTCCACAGGTGGCCGTTGCCGACTATTTCGAACGCAACGAAATCGGACCAGAATGGACCTTTGCGAAGGGCGGGAAGTGGAGCGTTGCCGATGCCGGTCATCTCTGCCAGAGTAATGTCCACGGGCTACATACGGCACTATTCCAGGCAGGGCCTTATGATGACTATACGGCCGAATTCACCCTCCGTGCTGCTTCGGGCTCTAAAGGGCTTTGCGGTGCCATATTTTCCTACACGGACAAGCGAAACTATTCGTTGGCAACCATAAATGTGGCGGAGCGGAAGTTCGAATTGCTTTCTTATATAAAAGGTAAAGAGACCATGCACCAGTGCTTCGACTTGCCCCGAGAGTTCAATCCCGAGTGCTGGCACAGCATCCGCATAGAGAAGGACGGAACCCGACTCAATGCCTACATAGATGGAATGTGTAAGGCCCGACTCGCAGATTTTGGCAAAGGTGGAAAGATAGGCTATGCTACAATGGAGTGTACTGCGGATTTTGGCTACATTGCCGTGAGCCCCTACGTAGGCGGCAGCGCTGTCCGTGATGTCAGTCTGCCCGTGCCTGGAAAGCTGGCAGCCAATTTGTATGTGGCGGTCGATGGGGTGGTGGAGCAGACCGTGAAGGAAATGGCAGTCGGTAACTATAACCTCATGCGCTGTACCGCCGGCGCGGCTATGTCCTACCGCATCAATGTACAGCGCGACGGCCTGTATAATATAGGACTGCGCTACACTTCCGACACCCTTTCGCACCTGCGCTTGCTCATCGACGGAAAACCCTTGCTCCCATCTGCCGAACTGGACAATACATGTTCCATGACCATCGTGAAGTCCATAAACAATGTTTACCTGCCCGGAGGACGTCACTTGCTGACGGTGGAATTCATGGATGGCCAGGCAGAAATCATGGAGTACAATATCAAGCCCGGCGTGGAGAACCCACATCGGATGGCGGATAACTTCGACGAGGGCCTCTGCCCTGGCTGGGGCTACCGCGAAGGCAAGTGGAACATCGTCGACGGGCGACTGGAGTCGACCGGAAGATTTGGCAAGATGCTGATGGGCGGCTATGATGACATCCATCTCACGGACTACACCGTAGAGTGCGATGTCTTCTATACCACCGGAGACACTAACGGCGGACTGCTTTTCCGAACGACCAATGCCAGCACCGGTGGAGCCGACGACAGTCCAGCCTTGGGCACCGACTTCCTGCAAGGATACTACTTCATGGCAGATGCCACGGCTGTCACGCTGGGCAAGCACAACTTTGGGTGGCAGCCGTTGATGACGGTCGGGCATGTCACGGATCTTGGTAAGCCACACCACATGAAGGTGGAAGTGGAGGGAGCGGAAATCCGTTGCTACCTCGACGACATGCAGACGCCTCTCATCCGATACACCGACCCGTTGCCCTTCATCACCGGACGTGCCGGATTCCGAACACACGACAGCATCGTCCGCTTCGATAATTTTGTCGTCACACCGAAGTCGGTGGGTCCGTTTTGAGGCTCAGACGTGTGAAATTCCTAAATATATTTGGTAATTTGCGCGCTTATTCGTACCTTTGCAGTCGCATTTGCGAAACAGTGCCAATGAGAGGTCGCTGTTCGACAAACAAGTTTAACACAAATTATTAAGTACTATGTATTTAGATTCAGCCAAGAAGACGGAGATCTTCACCGAGTTTGGTGGTGGTGCTACCAACACTGGTAGCGCAGAGAGCCAGATTGCCTTGTTCACCTATCGCATCAAGCATCTGACGGAGCACATGAAGCAGAACCGCAAGGACCACAGCACGGAGCGTGCGTTGACTGGTCTGGTAGGTAAGCGTCGTTCGCTGCTCAACTACCTGAAGTCGCGCGACATCAATCGCTATCGTGCTATCGTGAAGGCTCTGGGTCTGCGTAAGTAAAAAAAGCCCCTCTCCCCATCCCTCCCCCGAAGGGGAGGGGGTAAAAGCCGCAGTTCATTGCTGTGGCTTTTTTTGTTGAATCAAAACATTCATCCCTTTAACTCTCCTTTAACTCCCCTTCAGATCATGAACTATAAGAAGTTTCTCCCCGATGTGTTGATGGTGGCCCTGTTTGCCCTCATCAGTGTAGCTTATTTCTGGACCCCCATCATGGACGGTCTGGTGCTGACGGGCACCGACCACAACGCTGCTGTCGGTTCCAACGTGGAACTGAGCGAGTATCGTAAGGCGCATAACGGCGAGCGCACCCGCTGGACCAACTCGCTGTTCTCCGGCATGCCCACCTATCAGATGTCGCCTTCGTACAACAGCACCGACACGCTCTCTACCATCGAGCAGGTCTACCAGTTGGGTCTGCCCACGGTGGCCGGTTATGTGTTCATGATGCTCCTGGGCTTTTACATCCTGCTGCGTGCCTTTGACTTCCGTCAGTGGATGGCGGCGATGGGGGCCATCCTGTGGGCCTTCTCCAGTTACTACTTTATTATTATAGCAGCCGGTCACATCTGGAAGTTGCTGACGCTCTGCTTCATTCCGCCCACCATTGCAGGTGTCGTGCTCTGCTATCGTGGCAGGTACCTGTGGGGTATACTGGTGACGGGCATCTTCACCGCGCTGCAGATATTCTCCAACCACATCCAGATGTCGTACTATTTCTTCCCCGTGATGGTACTGATGGCACTGGCATTTGCGGCTCCTCTCTCCGCTCCCTCTCCAACGGAGAGAGCGGGGAGAGGAGCTTCCTGGTTAAGGGGCACCCTTGCTGCCCTCGTCGGCGGTCTGCTGGGTCTCAGCGTCAATGTCTCCAACCTCTACCACACCTACGAGTACAGCAAGGAGACGATGCGCGGCAAGAGCGAACTGACGCAGAAGACGAAGGATGCCGAAGACCAGACGAGTGGCGGACTGGAACGTTCCTACATCACAGCCTGGAGCTACGGTATCGGAGAGACATGGACGCTGCTCATCCCCAATACCAAAGGGGGGGCATCGGTGCCCCTGTCGCAGAGTCCAATAGCGATGAAACGGGCCAAAAATGATTACCGTCCTCTCTACCAGCAGCTCGGCCAGTACTGGGGCGAACAGCCTGGGACGAGCGGTCCCGTCTACGTGGGAGCCTTTGTCATGTTCCTCTTTGTCTTGGGCCTGTTTATTGTAAAAGGACCGATGAAATGGGTACTTATGATAGCCACTATCCTGAGCATCCTGCTCTCGTGGGGCAAGAACTTCATGCCCATGACCGACTTCTTCCTTGACTACGTGCCCATGTACGACAAGTTCCGCACCGTGGCCTCCATACTCGTCATTGCCGAGTTCACCATTCCCCTCTTGGCCATGCTGGCACTGAAGACGCTTGTAGACGAACAGGAGGCGAAGCCTAATTCACAATTTTCAATTTTCAATTTTCAATTTTCAATTCCTCTTGCCCTTACGGCTGGTGTCTGCTTCCTCTTCTGGCTCATGCCCGACCTATTCTTTGGCAACTATGTCTCTACGGTTGAGATGCAGGGCATACGGGGTTTGGAACAGAGTGGTGTGAACCCGTTTACGGTCAACGACATCCTCCAGAACCTCGCCGACATGCGTCGCGCTGTCTTCAAGGCCGATGCCATGCGCTCGCTCATCATCATTTTGATAGGCTTTGGCATCCTCATGCTCTATCGTGCCCGCAAACTGAAGGAGGTTCCCATGGTGGTCTGCCTGGCACTGCTCTGTCTGCTGGATATGTGGACGGTGAACCGCCGTTACCTCAACAACGGCAACTTTGTACGTCCGACTACCGCGGAGCAGGCCTTCCCGCTGACCGATGTCGATGCCCAGATTCTGCAGGACGGCGACAAGTATTACCGTGTGCTGAACCTGTCGGTCAACACCTTCAACGACAACACCACATCCTATTATCATAAGTCCATAGGCGGCTACCACGCTGCCAAGTTGCGCCGCTATCAAGAGCTCATCGAGGCCCACATCCAGGGCGAGATTTCGCAGCTCTGGCAGTCTGCCTCCACGCTTGACCAGGCCAATGGCGACAGCCTCTTCCCTGTGCTGAACATGCTGAACATGAAGCACGTGATACTGCCCCTGCAGGGTGGGGGCAAGGCGCAGGTGGAGAGTCCCTTTGCCAACGGCAATGCGTGGTTCGTGCGCGAGGTGCGCTATGTCGACGATGCCGATGCCGAGCTGGCCGGTCTGCAAGGTCTGGACACAAAGCACGTGGCTGTGGCCGACAAAAAGTGGGCCCCCCTCTTATCCCCCGAGGGGGATGCAGGATTCTCCCCTCGGGGAGGTTGGGAAGGGGCTGCCACATTGACCAGCTATGAGGCCAACGAACTGCACTACGATGTTGAGAGTCGCGACGGCGGTGTGCTCGTCTTCAGCGAGATTTACTATCCCGGCTGGACCTGCACCGTCGATGGACAGGACGTGCCCATCGGCCGCGTCAACTACGTCCTGCGTGCCATTCGCATCGACGGTGGCCGTCATCAGGTTGTGCTCACCTTCAAGCCTCGCAGTGAGCGCATCACTGAGGGCATCGCCTACTCCGCCCTCGGTCTCCTCGCCCTCCTGTTCGTGGGCTTGGTGGCCAGGTCGTTCCTGAGGCGCCGGAAGGCGTAACCCGTTGGCTCAGGCCTTTCGCCCGAGTCCCTCCTATCCAACTCTGTTTTTTACCCTCACTACCCTCACAGCCTCACGATGCCCCTGTTTATCGGGGTTCGGCGGAGTGAGGGTAAAGTGAGGACGTGAGGGTAAAAGGGTGAAAACAGGGGTTTGAGACGAATTTTTAGTCCGTTTTTCATCCTCTGAATTCTCGTGAGGCAACAGGCAGAGCATCAGAATACAGCTGGCGATGCTGCACGATACAGCAGGCAGAGCATCGGTATACAGCAGGCGACGCATCGGGAGGCAGCGGGCATTGCTCCACGATGCAGCCGTCACGGTTTCGGGCAGCAGCGGTCGTTACCATACGTGAACAAACGTTTTACCCCACATGGTAAACGGATTACCCCATGCAGGTAAACGAATTACCAGGCGTTGAAAAAGTTGGTAAAATGCGTCTCAAACCCCTGTTTCGACCATTTTACCCTCACGCCCTCACTCTACCCTCACGGCCTGCATGGCCGATAAACAAAGGGCTCGTGAGACTGTGAGGGTAGTGAGGGTAATATTCAGCTCATGATAAAAGAACGACAGAAAGTGCTGACAACTGATCTAATAACAACTCAGTGCCCCACACTATGAGGAAGGGGGCAACTGGCTGCGGGGTAGGGCGCAGCAGCGTGTAAGGCCGACGCTGCGCCCTATTTCTTTCAGCGGCTACTCCGCTTCGTCGTCACTTCCCCAGATGTCCCAGGCGTTGTCCTGGCGACCAAGTTGCTCGGTGGTAGTAGTGTTTTCGATGGCCACCGAAGTGATGGTCATAATACCCGTCCTGATGCGCAGGGGTACGATGCGTGTATCGGGTGCAATATATATCTTGTTCATAGTCTTGTTATTTATAGTCATTATTTAATGTC
>CAJOJA010000039.1:29920-35349 GCA_905234735.1 uncultured Bacteroidaceae bacterium
TTCTACGCGACGTCCGTTCAGGTCGAACATGCGGCCGTCTTCCTTGCTGGCCTGCAGAGCGGATATGGCATCGGAGAGGAACTCTATGCTGAGCGACTTGACATCACTGACCGCACTGCCGTCGATATAAGCCTTGAAGCCAGCCAACGTTTCACCCGTATAACTCCTGAATACGGGTTTATTACTATCATTATCAATGGTTAATGTGTAGGCACCATCGTCGGGTGTTGAGATTGTAGCCACGCTGCCCGTAATGTCGCTGATCAGATCACTGCTACCATCCACGGTGAGGGTGTGGTTACCTTCTGTACCTTCAAGGATAACTCCCTGGTTGGCGGGGATGACATTTGTCGGAGTCAATATAAGTAGGTTCTTCGCAACGTTTATCTCGCCCACGTATGCCGTAAGCCCTTCATCCAAAGTCAGTGCAACGGGAGAATAGAACGTGGCATAGCCAGATGCTCCGATGGTAACGGGGAGAGAGGTGACCTCTGTAATAGTCCAAGCACCTTGACCTTCGGCTAACACAGATTCTGAAACCGTAATATAACGATTACTAAATTCGTTACTTTCAATACATGAACCATTGGATAACAACTTCAACTTGGTACAAATTTGCTACACTAGCATATTTACCAATGAGGGGTATAGATACGGCTATAAATATTACATGTTTATCCAATTTGCTTCTTCATGCATCCAACTTTCTATTACAGCAATTTTGTCCTCGTCCCCATCTTTAGCTTTGCCCAAATAACATGATAGATGTTCTTTATTTATGTAGCTTAGAAACAGCAATAAGCTCTTCGCTGTTTGTATTTTTTCTTGTTTGGTGAAATAAGGAGTAATAGTATCTAATGCATACACATTTTCCATCATATGGCTTTCCCCATTTAAGGCCAATCTGCACATGAAGTTTTCATAATATCCTCGTTTTTCTTCAGGTATGATATTTAGTACACCTTCACGACACATCATTGTTTCAAAACTTGTATTATAGCAAAAACTTGAAAAGGCTTCGACAACGCGTCTCATGATATTTCCGATACTACTATCTTCTTGATCATCTACATCATCTGTTTTTTTTGCATACTCATATACAGCCTCCAATAGTCTCTTATATTCATTGGAAATCTTGCGCTGTGTCAATTGTTTATCGACAAGTTCCAAGTATGTTTTATCATTTCCGTTGCCGCCATTTAGTTCCGAACGTACTTTTATCAAGTCAAACGCTGAACGAAGGTCATGGGTCATGACCAAAATTCGACTATTTGAGTTTCCCTTTTTTATGCTGCTAAATTGATAACGCAACAGAGAAAGTACCCCCAGTCGATTACCATCATCGAAACTGGATATTGGATCATCTATTACTATTAGTATCTCGTCTTTGTATTTATCCTCTTTTTTCTTGTTGATGAATAGTTTTGCGAAGAAGTAACACAGGCCAAGAACATTTCTCTCGCCTACGCTAATTTTCTTAGGAGGCACATCCTTTCCTCGAATTTTCAATTTGTAGCATCCATCTCCAGCAACTAGTTTCGCCTTCTTGTCGCTATAGAATACGTATTGTAATTGCTCATTGATGTAGTTCAATGCAATGTCTGTTCGCTCAATCTGCGCTTTTAAGTCTTTTATATCACTCTCTATTTTCTTCTTTTTTGCATTCAATTCCAATAGGACCTTCGTACAATCTTCATAGGCTTTGCTTGCACTATTGTACCCATTCAATAACGTATTTAGACGTTTTCTTGCAAGTAACTCATTCTCTTGCAACACTTTTTCCTTTAGTTTCTTTCGTTCATTGACTGAACGATTAAAAGTTGCAACACACATTTTAAGAGTTTCTATTGTGTCCTTATAATTTGCTACATGTGTAACATAACTATCCATCTCTTCTGCATTAAAGGAGGCCTCCATTGTTCCATAAATGTCCCTTTTCCTGACTTTGATTCTATTCTTTATTGTAGTTACGTCTTTATTCAACTGCTCGATTGCAAGTTGAACATCTTTAATTTCCTTTGAATTCAAATTATTAGGAAATGCAGGCAAAGTTGTTGCCATGTCTGGGAACAACTCTATAGCTGTATCTAACTCTTTATTATATAATTCAGACTCTTTGTTTAGTAATTGCTTCAATGTGTCACCAATGTTCACATAATCCTGTTCTCCAGCCTCCCTAAGACATAAAGGACAGAAAGGCCACTTTTCTTCTGTCAATTGCCTTGTAGCATCTATAGAATAGTGACCTGAATGTTCCTGGAGAAAAGTCAGAAGTCTTCGTTCTCGGTCACTCAATTCAGGTTTCTCGACTTTTTTCTCTAGCAGTGCATTTACAGTACTCAAATCCGCAGGCATTTCTAAAGGCGTTGATTCCCATACAATTTCTTGGGCTTCATTGGTTTGAGTATATAGGCTAAAATCATCATTAAGCCGTTGTCGCAATACATCTTCTGTTTCTATCGGTTCTTCTTTATCTGCCAAATTCTTTACAAAATCTTCCGTAACACGGCTTTTCACAGTGTTACCCTTTACATCTCTGTCAGTATCTGCCCAACCTCCATCTTTCCGCAGTTCATCTCTGATTTTGTTAAAAAAATACTGTGGAGATGAAGTATCACTTGCATTTTCGTATTTTTCTTTCAAGGCTGTTTGTTCTACAATCTTATTATCAACGACCGCCCCTTCTGCTTTTTTTGTTGTGATTTGTGTATCTAAATCCACCTGTTCACCCATCATTACAATGGTTTCCAACCCTTTGCCTTTTGTCCTTACATTCTCTTGGACAAATTCCTCGTCAAAGATAAAGACAGAAGTTTCTTTGTCTTCTGGAATAACAGCATCAGAAGTAATGGTAAATGGAAGGTTTCCGTCTTCCTCAGGTTGCTTACTATCCTTGCCTACTAATTGTCGTATGGCTTTTGCAATAGATGTTTTCCCACTGCCATTTCGTCCATATATGATGCTCAAAGTTTGGTTTGGGGTGAACAAACTAAACTCGGTAGGTTGTTCAAAGTAGCCTCCTTTTATTGTTATCTTCTTAAATTCCTCGAACATAGCAAATTAATCAATTTTTACAGTTCGTACAAATCGTCCAATTGTATTTCGGCCTGAACATCACCCCAATACTCATTATGGGTCAGTCCATCAGTGGTAACCATGATGGAGTGAATGGCTTTCTTGGTGCCTGTTACAGTCTGAAATACATTTCGTTTACGGGCAAGTTCACCTGCATAATCGGAAGTGATGGTGTATGATTCCTTCGAGTATTTCATTTCGCATACATCAATTATCCCATCACTGCGGTCTATAAGCAGGTCTATCTGAACTCCAGGCCTTCCGATACTCTCATCCGGCAAGCTACGCCATGCATATTCGTTTGTCAGTATTCCGCTGATGCCTAGTTTCTTTTTAATCTGGTCAACGTGCCATAGGCAAGTACGCTCAAATGCCAAGCCGCACCAAGTATTATACTTTGGTGTTCCCAACATGGATCTCCAATAGTTTGAGCCTTGACGTACTCCGTCTATGTATTCGTAATAGAATAATGTATAATGATCTATCAGCTGGAAGATGTCCGATTTTGTCCGATACCCCATCATGGTATAACTTCTAATGAATCCACACCACTCCAAATCTTTCAGAATGTCAGAGAATGCTCCGTTGTCTTCAAATTTTCCTGCTGCCAACAACTCTTGTCGTGTCATGCCCATCTTTTTCTTGGCCAACAACTCAATTACACGGACGTATGGCTCGGGCTTTTTGAACAAAGAAGCATATAGCATCTCAAATTCGTCATGCAGCTCTCCGTCAGGCGAAAAAATCAGTCTGTCAATCTCGGATGTAATGCTCATTCCTTTTTGCAACAAGCTCCAATAATATGGGACACCGCCAAATATCATATAGGCCTCCAGCATCTGTTTGCGGTTCAACACAAGACCTCTTGACAGAGCTAACTTCTCGCATAACCCCAGAGGGAAAGGATTAAGTGATATACGATGGTTCAATCGATTGTGCAGACCGCCCTTATTCTTGATGATTCTCTTGACCATCCACGAGGTACTGCTTCCGCATACCACAAAGACAATATCTTTTCGTGCTGAAGCCCATCCATTCCAAAACGATTCCAGTTCTGAGAGAAATCCGGAGCGTGGAGCATCCATCCACGGCAATTCGTCAAGGAAAACAACTTTTTTGCCCTCAGGCAGATTCGTGATGAATCGTTTGAGTTCACTGAAAGCATCGCCCCAGTTGGTTAGTTCTGGAGTATCTTTCTGCCCTTGTTCTTTGAGGGCACGACGGAAACGTACCAACTGCTTTCTTGCAGTCAAATTTGCAGCTCCGGTAAATTGGAAGTCGAATCGGTTTTCAAAGGTTTCTCTGATTAGAAAAGTCTTGCCAACACGACGTCTTCCATACACTGCAACAAACTGAGAGTACTCTTCGTTGAGAGCATTCTGTAATACTTGTTTTTCTCTTTAATTTTGAATTACGCCACAAAGATAATACTTTTTCGTGGGAAAACAAGCGGAAAGATAAGAAAAAAACAAAGATTCCGCTGGTTTATTAACGAAATCCAATATTAGCATGTGATTTTATGTTCAGTTAAATGTTATATTTTACCGAAATGTGCATAACTGGAGAAAAAGAAAGTTGGATTCGATAAAATTTGCGACTCCACAAGACCAATGGAATAATAATTGAAGTTTTATAACAGGTAAAACCATATATAATAATTCGGGCGGAAACTTGCAAAATATCGCAGTTTCCGCCCAAGATAAAATTACAGAACTGAGTTAAATTCTTATGGCTTAGTGATTATATCCCAAAACTCATCGTAGTTCTTAACCACATCGTATGTGACATGACTATCTGAGATTGTGGCGAAGTGCCGACTTGCACATTCTATCTTCACGCTTTCGGCTCGACGGTAGTCTTTTAGACTATCCTTGTCGTAGCCTTTCGTTTCAGCCACAAAGTAGATGTGCTTGATGTCGCTGCCCTCATGGAATACCACGGCCCAGTCTGGATTATAGTGACCGACAGGCGTATTGATATAGAAGCCATTGGGAAGTTTCGTGTAGACAGCAACCTCATTACGCGATTCCAACTGATTAGCGAAGTTCATCTCAATGCCTTTTGAGTCAACTACCACAAGGTCGTAGAGAGACGTGTGCGACTTCAAGGCGTTCACACCCTAGCGACCTTTCAGAGCCGATGCTTCTGTTTAATCATGTAAATCACACAGGTTCCATATTTATCCATTCGCTTTGCTCATCGGTAATTAAATGTTTTGTATTTAACAACAACCAGACACGGTCTTAGACCGATGCTATGATTACCACATTCAGCTTCTATACTGCCTCAAAAACTCTATCACAGCCTCATGCTGCCGCTGTTGCTGCACCATCCACTCGTTATACTCATTCAAT
>CAJOJA010000040.1 GCA_905234735.1 uncultured Bacteroidaceae bacterium
AGTCTGGTTTTCCTCGATGAAATCGGAGAAAATCACGTTTTCGTCCTCGTCCAGGAGACGAACCGTGCAGCCCTCGATGGCGGCATCGAAGGAGAGCGTATGAGCATCCAGATAGACTTCGGGAATCTGAATGGGGGACTTGGGATGTGCGTTACCTCCAGAACCAGTGTGATCCCCCGGCCTAATAATGTTTAATGCCAATGGGGTAGGATTGCCGTCTGCGTAAATGTAACATACTGATGACGAGATAGTCATCATAAGTAACAGAATAAAGATTCGCTTTCTCATAGTTTGAATAGTTTTTAGTTGTTAGTATAAAGTTTTCTGACCGCAAAATTAGACGAAACGGTTAATATGGGAAAACTTTATGAAGGCTAAAAACTAACAAAAACTAACAAGCATCATAACTACCTGTAATACAGAATGTAATATCGGACGTTAGAGCCTGATAAAATCTAATCTTATTAGTAAATCCTGTGTAGCAGGCGGTCAAAATCGCATGGTTTCCCTTCGATTCCAAAGACTTTCACGCATAGTCTTTTCCTTGTCATGGATGCGAAAGCGTTTGAAGTACCCATTAACACTTCTATGTCGGATGGGTTAAATCCAGAAACCACCAATAGGCAGACGAGATATTCGTTTTCGCGGAGTTGTTGACGGGCATTCATATACTCGTGGAAAGTGGGATGTTTTTTTTCCACAGTTTCGCGAAGTTGTTTACATACTTCAGGCGATAACCTTTTTCCTTGCAGACGTAGTGATTCGATGTATTTGATGATGTCACTCCCTTCCAGACCAAATTCTTGATTTCTTAGATTTGTCATTCGAATAGTTTGTTCGAGAGATTGAATTTGCTCTTCCTTTTGGGTAACTGTTGACTGCAATATATTGATGTTTTCTTTATCTGCATATTGTTTGGCCTTGACTATTGCCAGTTCTTCCTCTGTTTCGACAAGCTCTTGTATCGTAGTTTGGTGCTTTTGGAATAGTTTGATAAGCTCCTTTTTCTTCTTTTTTCGTACGTAGAAGAGGATGGCTATAATGGCAAAAGATGTGAAAAGTAAAATCATAAGATATATTTTCAATCGCGCAACTTTAATGGTTTCCTGTTTGGCAATTTGCTGTTCTATACTATAGTCGTACAGGGCTTTCGCTTGAATGCTGGCCTGCCCCATATCGTTATTGTAACTACGTTCCTTGGCATCCGAATAGAGTTGGATGTATTTCAGTACCGAGTCGTTTATATTATGTATAGCAAACGTTTGATATAATCCTTTGTAGGCAAGAACCTCGTTGCTTCCAATTTTTTTATAAGGAAGTGCTTTTCGGAAATATATTTCTGCCGAATCCGCCTGATTGGTTCTTTGAAAATATTGTCCTTTATAGATGTACAAGGAACTTAGCCCTCCATCTATTCTCTCAGGAGCAGTCTGAAAAAAAGGACATGATTCATAATACTCCAGACATGAATAAACTTGTGGTAGATTGCCGATTGCCAAATTGCATTTTATAAGTAGCGCGTAAGATAAAAGAGCCTCGCTTTTGTAGTCACATTTTAGATATTCGCTTTGCAGTTCTTTTGTCTTTCTTATACATTCAATATATTCACCGTGGTTACATAATGAGTTGCATTGCCACTCCTCAAATATTAAAGCCGAAAGCGTGTCACCAGTCTTCCATGCCAGGCGCTCGGCTGTCTGCAGTTCTTGCTTTTCCAGTTCTGGCAACCGCTGGAGAAGATAGATTTGACTCATCTGTGAATGAACACGCATAAGGCGGTTGAGGGTGGAGTCGGGGGCCGTGAGGGTGTCCACCTGTGCAACGGCATACTGGAAGTTCTCCAGGGCGCGCGGTGCGTTACCCATGTCGCGGTAGGCACAGCCGAGCATGTAGTAGGCGCGGAGGCGGAGGTCGGAGGAGTGCCACCAGTGGTCGTAGTAACGGACGAGGGCACGGCCCACGGAGTCGGAGGTGAAGAGGGAGTCGTTACGGTTCATCCACTCGGCCTGCTCCAGCATGGCACGCATGCGGTCGCCCCGTCCGCAGGAGGCGAACAGGGTCACTACGATAGGCAGGAGATATAGAAGACTTCGTTTCACAGGTGCAAAGGTAATGAAAAATATGGATACGGCCAAATCCTACTATGGTCGGGCCTCGATCGACGCGTCGTCGAGGCTCCGACGACGTATGGACGAAGCCCCGACGACGTATCGTCGGAGCCTCGGTCCATCAACGCATGAGCGCAGGCGTGCGTACGCGCAGGCGCAGGCGTTCCTATTTCTTTTGCTGCAGTTCCTGCTCTATGGGGTCGTCGTACTGGTGCTGCAACTGGCGCAGGCGCTTGTGCATCTGCTTCTGTACCTTGCGGTAGGCGGGGTCGCCGTAGAGGTTGTGCATCTCGGAGGGGTCGGTCTGCAGGTCGTAGAGTTCCCACTGGTCGATGTCCTGATAGAAGTGGATGAGCTTGTAGCGCGAGGTGCGGATGCCGTAGTGGCGCTTGACCATGTGCTCGGCAGGGAACTCGTAGTAGTGGTAGTAGATGGCGTCGCGCCATTTCTTGGGGTTTGTCCCACCCTTGAGCAGGGGTACGAGCGAACGGCCCTGGATGTCGTCGGGGATGGCGGCACCAGCCATTTCGAGGAAGGTGGGGGCATAGTCGATGTTCTGCACCATTTCGTCGACCAGTCCGCGACGGTTGTAACCTTCGGGCAGGCGCATGACGAGGGGAGTATTGAGGCTTTCCTCGTACATGAAGCGTTTGTCGAACCATCCGTGTTCGCCCATGTAGAAGCCCTGGTCGCTGGTGTAGACGACGAGGGTGTTCTGCAACAGTCCCGACTGTTCGAGGTATTGCAACAGTCGGCCCACGTTCTCGTCGAGGCTCTTGGTCACCTTGGCATAGTCGCGCATGTAGCGCTGGAACTTGAACTCGGTGAGCTGGCGGCCCTGCGGCGGATTGGCCTTGAAGGCGGCTGTGAGGGAGTCGTGGAACTGGAAGTAGCGCCGGCGGTCGGCCGAGTCGAGGCGGTTGACGTAGTAGAGATAGTTGCCGCTGAGGCGGGTTTTGTCGCCGGGCGAATATATCTTGTTGTCGTAGGCCAGGTCCATGTCGTGGCTGGAGGCGATGGACATCTCCTGCTGCTGGGCGGCGGTGCGGCCCTCCCAGTTGTCCCAGAAGTTGGCAGGCAGGGGGAAGGTGCGGTCCTCGAACGCGTGCATATCTTTGAGGTCGGGCAGCCAGTCGCGGTGGCAGGCCTTGTGGTGGACGAAGAGGATGAACGGCTTCTTCTTGTCCCGCTCTTCCATCCACTGTATGCTCTTGTCGGTGATGATGTCGGTGCAGTAGCCTTTCTCCACAGAGCGTGTACCGTTGTCGTGAATGAAGGTGGGATTGTAGTATTCGCCTTGACCCGAGAGTATGTCGTAGTGGTCGAAGCCCGTGGGGGTACTGACCAGGTGCCACTTGCCGATGAGGGCGGTCTGGTAGCCGGCCTGCTGCATCAGCTTGGGCATGGTCTGCTGCGAGCCGTCGAAGATGCCGTGCTCGTTGTTGGTGAACCCGTTCTTGTGCGAGAGTTTGCCCGTAATCATGCAGGCGCGGCTGGGACCCGAAAGCGAATTGGCCACGAAACTGCGCGTGAAGCGCACACCCTCCTGGGCAATGCGGTCCAGATTGGGGGTTTGGATGGGGCTGTTGCCGTAGCACGACATCATCTGCGCCGT
Source organism: uncultured Bacteroidaceae bacterium (assembly GCA_905234735.1). Classification (GTDB taxonomy): domain Bacteria; phylum Bacteroidota; class Bacteroidia; order Bacteroidales; family Bacteroidaceae; genus Physcousia. Next base: position 3,724 of record CAJOJA010000040.1, read on the forward strand.
GTGGTCGTCGGTCATGATGTAGACGATGTTGGGGCGCTGCTGCGCCATGGCCATGGCGCAAATTGAAAATTGAAAATTGAAAATTGAAAATTTCAGTATTAGCCGTCTATCCATGGTATATTATAATAAGGTTAATTATCCATTGTCCGTTGAAAGTAGAGCCAGTGCCTTGTTCTCGCAGGCCTCCATCACTTCGCGTTCGCCGGGCCCCTTGTCGTTGATACCGCAGAGGTGGAGCACGCCGTGGATGATGACGCGCAGGAGCTCTATTTCATAGGGGCAAGGGGCAGGGGGCAAGATTTCGGCATTGGAGCGGACGGTGTCGAGCGAGATGTAGAGGTCGCCGGAGAGGATGCGGCCCTGGGTGTAGTCGAAGGTGATGATGTCGGTGTAATAGTCGTGGCCGAGGAACTGGCGGTTGACCTGCAGTATGCGCTCGTCGTCGACAAAGACGTAGTTGATTTCCCCCACACGCTTGCCGTAGGTGGCAGCCACGTCGCAGACCCATTGCCCGATGTGCTCCTGGTCGATGTCGGGCATTTGGACCGCCCCTTCGATGTTGAATGTAACGGCCCCCCTCCCCACCTCCCCCGAAGGGGAGGAGTTATGTCTAAGAATATCTTCATTCATAATATGCTTTTTTATCTGGCTCCTCCCCTTCGGGGGGTGGGAGAGGGGCCGCTTATTTAAGTAGTTCCACCGCCTTCATCACCATGGGGTCGTCCTCGTAGATGATGGCAAAATATTCGCTCATGTCCCAGAGGTCGCGGGCGGTCAGTGCCTTCAGGATGCGGCGGAGCTGGGGGATGGTTTTCTCCCGTTCCTCGTCGTCCTTGGGTTTGATGTCCTGTTTCTCGCCCTCCTTCAGGATGCGCTCTATGATGTCGTCGGGCACCTGGTATTCGGACTTGAAGCGGTCGAAGTCAGTCCACGACTTGCTGAGACGCTTGCGGTTCTTGTCGAGGTTGCGCAGGCTGGCATTCACTATGAGGCTCTTGGCCGAGAGTTCGCGATAGAAGCGGGTGTACTTCGTGGTGTCGAGCGGTATGAAGTAGTCGGGCATGATGCCACCACCGCCATAGACGGTGCGCCCCAGACGGGTGCGGTAGCGCAGCGAGTCGGGGAAGTGGATGCTGTCGGCATGGGTCAGCTCGCCCTGATTGTAGCGGTTGATGAGGTCCATCGAGTAGGACTTCTGGTCGCCCTTGGTGTAGGGTTTCTGGATGCAGCGGCCCGAGGGGGTGTAGTAGCGGGCTACGGTCAGGCGTATCATGCTGCCGTCGGGCAGGTCGATGGGGCGCTGCACCAGTCCCTTGCCGAAAGAGCGGCGACCGATGACGACGCCGCGGTCGTGGTCCTGAATGGCCCCCGTCAGGATCTCGGCTGCCGAGGCGGAATATTCGTCGATGAGCACGGCCACCTTGCCCTCCTGCCAGCCCTTCTTGCCGGTGCTGACGAACACCTGCGAGGGTACGTTACGTCCACGGGTGTAGACGATGGTGTCGCCCTTGGACAGGAACAGGCTGGCTATCTCGGCGGCCATGTTCAGCAAGCCACCGCTGTTCTGTTGCATGTCGATGATGAGTTTCGTCATGCCCTGCTGTTTCAGTTTGTCCAGGGCTGTCGTCACCTCGTCCAGTGTGGTCTGTCCGAAACTGCTGAAACGGATGAGACCAATGTCGGGAGTGACCATATAGGCGGCGTCGAGTGTGTTGACGGGAATCTTGTCGCGCCGGACTGTGAAATAGGAGATGCCGGACACACCGCGACGCACGATGCCGAGCTTCACCTTCGTGTCCTTGGGGCCACGTAGGCGGCTCATGATTTCCTCGCGGCTCATCTTCACTCCGGCAATGGCCGTGTCGTTGACGGAAACGATGCGGTCGCCAGCCAGTATGCCCACTCGCTCCGAGGGACCCTTCGAGACGGGCTGGATAACAATGAGCGTGTCCTCCAGGATGTTGAACTGCACACCGATGCCCTCGAACGAACCTTCCAGCGACTCGGTCATGCGCTTCGTGTCCTTGGCGTTGGAGTACTGCGAATGGGGGTCGAGCTTCGAGAGCAAGCCGTTGATGGCATCCTCCACCTGGCGGTCGATGCTGACCGAATCCACGTAGTAGATGTTGGTCAGGATGGTGGCCATGTTGAGTTTGCGCATGGCTTGGTCCATGTCGGCCTTCTGGGCAAAGGCGTGGAAAATGAGAAAATGAGAAAATGAGAAAATGAGAAATAACTTCTTCATAATATCATAATAATAAATCGTATTTAAGATTTTCGGGTAACCAAGGCCGGATGTCGTGGCCAAAGTGGGCCAGCTCGCGCACCACGCTGCTGGAAACATTGGCCAAGTTGGCCTCGGTGAAGAGCACCACCGTCTCGATGTCGCTGTCGAGCTGCCGGTTGACGTCGGCCATGCCCAGCTCGTATTCGTAGTCCTTGTGGGTGCGCAGTCCGCGCAGAAGGAAGTGGATGCCCTGTTGGCGGGCATAGTCGACGGTCAGTCCGTTGTAGGTTTCGACCGCGATGCGCGGTTCGTCGCTGTAGTACTCGCGCAAGGCGCGAACGCGCTCGGCCACAGGAATCCATCCCTGCTTCTGCTCGTTGACGCCGATGGCTATGGTGATGTGGTCGAACAGGCGCAGGCCACGCTCAACGATGTCGGCATGACCGCGAGTAAACGGATCGAAGGAACCGGGGAAGATGGCTGATTTTAGTTCATAGTTCATGGTTCGTAGTTGAGCTAAATCAATCTTCCTCCGCTAAGTCCTCCTCGATGACGAGGTTGTTAATGATGAACTCCTGGCGGTCCATGGTGTTCTTGCCCATATAGTACTCGAGCAGTTCGGCCACGTTGTCGGCCTTGTGCAACGAAACCTGTTCGAGGCGGATGTCGGGACCGATGAAGGTGCGGAACTCGTCGGGACTGATTTCGCCCAGACCCTTGAAGCGGGTGATTTCGGGGTCGGGGCCCATATCCTCGATGGCCTGCAGGCGTTCGTCCTCGGAGTAGCAGTACTGCGTGATGAAGTCGGCATTCTCCGATATCTGTCGGCGCACCTTGGCCTCCTGGTCCTGGGCGGCATCTTGGAGTTCCTTCACCTTGGTCTTGCCCAACTTCGACTTACGGGCACGAACGCGGAAGAGGGGGGTCTGCAGGATGTAGACGTGACCCTTCTTGATGAGTTCGGGGAAGAACTGCAGGAAGAAGGTTATCATCAGGAGGCGGATGTGCATGCCGTCGACATCGGCATCCGTGGCCACGATGACCTTGTTGTAGCGCAGGCCGTCCAGTCCGTCCTCGATGTTCAGAGCCGCCTGCAAGAGGTTGAACTCCTCGTTTTCGTACACCACCTTCTTGGTCAGTCCGAAGCAGTTCAGGGGCTTGCCTCGCAGCGAGAAGACGGCCTGCGTGTTCACGTCGCGGCTCTTCGTGATGCTTCCGCTGGCCGAGTCGCCCTCGGTGATGAATATGCTGGTCTCCTCCTGGAGGTCGCCCTTGGCATCGGTCAGGTGGGCACGGCAGTCGCGCAGTTTGCGGTTGTGGAGGTTGGCCTTCTTGCTGCGCTCGCGGGCCAGTTTGGCCACACCGGCCATGGCCTTACGCTCGCGCTCGCTGTCCTGCACCTTCTGGATGATGATGTTGGCCACGTCGGTATTCTTGTGCAGATAGTTGTCCACCTGCTCCTTCACGAAGTCGCCGATGAACTTGTCGATGCTTACGCCGCCCTCGGGGGCCGTGGTCAGCGAACCCAGTTTCACCTTTGTCTGGCTTTCGAAGAGCGGTTCCTGTATCTTGATGCTGATGGCTCCCACCAGTCCATTACGGATGTCCGAATAGTCGAAACTCTTGCCGCTGTAGTCCTTGATGACCTCGGCAATGTACTTCTTGAAGGCGGCCTGGTGGGTGCCGCCCAGCGTGGTGTGCTGACCGTTGACAAAGGAGTAGTACTCTTCGCCATTCTGGTTGCAGTGGGTGAAGGCGATTTCGATGTCCTCGCCCTTGAGATGGACAATCTCGTAGAGCGGATTGTTGGTCATGCGGTCGCTGAGCAGGTCGCTGAGTCCATTGCGCGACAGGATGCGCCGCCCGTTGAACAGGATGGTCAGTCCCGTATTCAGATAGGTATAGTTGCGCAGCAATGTCTCGATGTACTCCGACTGGAAGCGGTAGTGCTTGAACAGCGAGGCATCGGGTTCGAAGAAGACATACGTTCCGTTCTCCTCCTCGCTCTGCGTGGTTTCGTCGGTCACCAACTCTCCCTTCTCGAAAGTGGCACAGCGCATCTCGCCGTCACGTACGGACCGCACCACGAAACGAGTGCTCAGTGCATTCACGGCCTTCAGGCCCACACCGTTCAGTCCGATGCTCTTCTGGAAGGCCGAGTCGTCGTACTTACCGCCCGTGTTCAGCATCGATACGGCATCCACCATGGCCCCAAGAGGAATGCCACGGCCATAGTCGCGGACGGAGACGCGGAGGTTCTCCTCCATGTCCACTTCAATGCGCCGACCTGCTCCCATATTGAACTCGTCGATGCTGTTGTCTATCACCTCTTTCAGCAGTACGTAGATGCCATCCTCGGCATGGCTGCCATCGCCCAGTCGGCCAATGTACATACCCGGACGGAGCCGGATGTGCTCCATGTCGGACAGGTGCTTGATGGTGTCGTCGCCATACGCAGCCGAAGTAGGCTGGAGTATGATGTTTTCTTCTGTCATAAGGCTTTCTTAAATGTGCAACGGCGTTTGTGGATTTCACATTCGAGATACTTCCACTGGCTCTGGCTGGCCGCATTGTCCTCGAGCTGGTGATGCGTCTCGGCCCATTCATAACCGTCCTCGATAGTTAGCGGAATGATGTCGGCAAAGACGAGGGCATTGGCTCCCTTGTCCTGATACTCGGGCAGCACGCCCACGAGCAGCATGTCCAGCACCTGGGGATGGCGGTTGAACCATAGTGCCTTGGCCATGTGCCACCAACCGAAGGGCCACAGTTTGGCCTTCGCCTTCTGGATGGCGCGACTGAGGCTGGTGATGCAGATGCCCATGCCGATAACCTCGCCCTCGGCCGTCTCCACGACGGAGAGGTAGCGTTTGTCGAGATAGGCCAGATACTGGTCGGCGTAGGTCTCCATCTGTTCGGGGTCCAGTTCGCAATAGCCGTAGAGGTTGGCGTATGCCTTGTTCACCACGTTCAGCACCTTGGGGATGTAGCCCTCCTTTCTGATTTCGCTCTTGTTCTTGAACTTGCGCAGGCGGAATCCGTAGCGCTTCTTCACCATATCCGCAATCTTGAAGTATTTCTCTATCTGAGCCTCGTGACCCTTTTGGGGCACCATCACCTTGCGTTCCACCCAACCGGCATCCTTCTCATAACCCAACTGGCGCATATGTTTGGGATAGTAGGGATAGTTGTAGATGCTGTTCATGGTCGAGAGTTGGTCGAAACCTTCGGTGAGCATGCCCTCCAAATCCATGTCGGTGAAGCCCATCGGTCCCACGATGGTGTCCATTCCGCGTTCGCGACCCCACTGTCCCACGGTGTCCAACATGGCTTTCGTGACCTGGATATCGTCCACGAAGTCAATCCATCCGAAGCGCACCCGCTTCTGCTGCCAGTGCTCGTTGGCACGATGGTTGATGATGGCTGCCACGCGACCCACCAACTTGTCCCCTCGGAACGCCATGAAACACTCCACGTCGCAGAACTTCAGCGCAGGATTCTTCTTCGGATTGAACGTATCGAGCGTGTCCTCCAGGAAGTCGGGCACAGCGTATGGGCAGTCTTTGTACAACTCCCAATTGAGGCGGACGAACTGACGCATCTCCCGTTTCCCTTGAACGGGGCGGACAACGATGTCGCTTGCATTCTTTATCATAGTTATTCGTACTTAATTATTAACGTACAAAATTAAGAAAAAACATTGACAACACCTCAACGAACCCCCGTTTTTTAGTATTTTTTATCTTATCATTATTATTTGTTGGGTCCATTATTTGGTATTATTTGAAAAAAATGTTAATTTTGCCACGTCCTATGTAAATTTATCATAAATTTAGATAACCGAAAAGATTACTACAATGAAGAAAATTAAACTTCTGGCACTGCTACTCGTTGCCATGGCATCGGTTCAGGTTCAGGCTCAGGACAATGAGGAAAACGGTCACAAGTTGCCTCCCTACTACTTTGTCGGCCTGCAAGGTGGTGTACAAAACACCTTCAACAAGAACTTTAACAACGGGAAAACCTTCACCCCGACGGCCAGCATCAGTTTCGGACGCTACTTTAACTCCAAAGTGGGAGCGCGCATCCACCTGAACGGTATCTGGAACAAGTCAGGTGTCAACTACCTGGTGGGCGACGACGGTCACTATCGCTATAACTACGTAACGGGAAACATCGACGCCCTGATGAATCTCTGCACCATCTTCGGCAAGAAGAACTGGTACCCCGTCAATGTCTTCTTCGTTGCCGGTCTCGGTGCCAACTGCGCCTTCGAGAATGCCGGTAAGTGCGAGTCCGTTGCTCCTGGCTCCACGATGATCTATGCCGACAACGACAGTCGCTGGGCCTTCAACACCCGTCTGGGTCTGGGCCTGGAGGTTCCTATTGTGCGCTGGCTCAGCTTCACCCTTGAGGGCGACCTGAACGCTCGTGCCATTGGCAAGAAAGCCGTCTTCAACGACGACGTTCTGCAGATGACGGCTCAGGCTGGTCTGAACTTCAAGTTCGGCTACAAGAAAAATAAGCCATCCACCAACGAGGAGACATCGCTCGTTGTAGAATCCCGCGACTTTTCTTCCTTCCAATCCCAGTTTGGTGAAGTTGCGATGAAACAAACGAGAGAAAACTGGAGAGACAATTTTGCAACTCCAGAAGAACTCGAAGAGAACGGACACAAACTGGCACCCTATTACTTCATCGGCCTGCAAGGTGGTGTACAAAACACCTTCAACAAGGAGTTTAACAACTGGAAGACTTTCACCCCGACGGCCAGCATCAGTTTCGGACGCTTCTTTAACCCCAAAGTGGGCGCACGCATACACTTTAATGGTATATGGGACAAATCCGGTGTCAACTACCTGGTAGGCGACGACGGCCACTATCGCTACAACTACGTAACGGGTAACATCGACGCTCTGATGAATCTCTGCACCATCTTCGGCAAGAAGAAATGGTATCCCGTCAACGTCATCTTCATTGCCGGTCTCGGTGCCAACTATGCTTTCGAGAATGCTGGTAAGTGCGAGTCCGTTGCTCCTGGCTCCACGATGATTTATGCCGACAACGACAATCGCTGGGCCTTCAATACCCGTCTGGGTCTGGGCTTGGAGGTTCCCATTGCCCGCTGGCTCAGCTTCACCCTTGAGGGTGACCTGAACGCTCGCGCCATTGGCAAGAAGGCTGTCTTCAACGACGACATTCTGCAGATGACAGCTCAGGCCGGCTTCAACTTCAAGTTCGGCTATAAGAAGAATAAGTCGGCAGTGAGTGCCGGAGTTGTGCCCCCCGTACTGGATACCCGCAACCTCTCGCTCTACGGCCAGATGCAGAACACTGTCAACGAGCGCATGAAGAACTGGGCCAAGCGTCTGGACGGTGAAAGCCAGGCCGACTTCCTGGCACGTACCTCGGAAGAGGCCATGCAGGCACAGCGTCTGGAATTCACCAAGCAGGTTTCGACGGAAATGGCCGACAACCGTGCCA
>CAJOJA010000041.1 GCA_905234735.1 uncultured Bacteroidaceae bacterium
ATGACCGTCACCAAGGCCACGGGCATCACCAGCAATGAGCAGCTGTCGCTCGTCCGTGCCATCAGCGTGAAGAACTACATCCTGAAGAATACTCCCGCCTTCAAGAACGTAAAGGTGAACGACACCTACGAGGTAGAAGTATCAGCAGACGAGGGTTCGCAGTTCCGCCGCGTTGCTGTAGACTTCCTCTTCCACGACGCATTCTAAAGATCAAACATTGATACCACAAAGCCCCCGGCACGACCCAAGTGCCGGGGCAACATTCTCTCACAACCCCCAACCCAATGAAAAAGATTGCCATTCTCTTTGGAGCACTTTCCATCTGCACATTATCCCATGCACAGGTTGCAGAAAGCAATGCTGATGTTGCCGTGCAGGATACCTTGTCGAGGGAGGCTGTAGCACAACTTGCATTCGAAGCTGCAGAAGTTGCCTACGAAAAGTACTTTACGCAGAAAATAAATCCCACAACCGACAAGAATGAACTCTATGGGTCATTGTTCGAATGCTTTACAGGCTATATGAAGAGTATAGATGTCCTAAACGAGACACAATTGGGGGACGTGAAAAACAAAATACGCAGGTTGCGTCCGGAATTGGAAGAAGCGGGCATATACTTCAGCAGCAGCGACAACAACAAGCTGGCAGCAAAGTTCCTGGAATGCTACATCAACATTCCGCGTCTGCCTTTCTTTGCAGGAGAACAATTTACAAACAACTCCAACTATTCAGCCTACGTCTTCAACGTGGCTGCCGAGATGCACAATTCCCGTGATTTTGAAAACGCTGTGTCCTACCTGCAGGAATACATTGAGTTAGGCGAGAAACAATATCAGCAGACCTGCTACAAATTCCTGGCAAAGGATTTAGACATGTTGGGACGTGTCGACGAGGAGAACAATGTGCTTGAAGAAGGCATAATGAATTACCCCAACGACCTTGAACTTCTGAAACAGTCTATCATGCTCAATACGCGGAAGAACAATAAGGAAAAGGTTCAGGAAATGCTCAACAGGGCACTGTCGATTGCTCCCACAGACCCCATTCTCGTACTGACCAAAGCTATTAACGACGACGAAAACGGACGTTTCGCAGAAGCACTTCCCGTATTCAAGGCCTTTCACGAGCGTGAGCCCAACGACCTCCAGCTTACCAAGCAGTTGGCCTTCTGCTACTACAACCTGGCTGCAGCACTCGTCAACCAGAGCAATGTAGTCAAAGATGCCGAACAGTTCAAGACCTTGCAAGGCAACGCCCAAGAATGTTACAACGAAGCCATCAAACTTCTTGAACCTCTCAGCCAAGATGCGGAAATCGTAAAGAGCGACCCGCGCATCACCTATGCCCTGTCAGACGCATATACACAAGTCGGCAGGAGCAACGATGCCAACTACGTGCTCGAACAGGCACAAAAAGCCTCGAACCAACTTAGTGGAATTGGTGCAAATGACCAAAATAGTGCTCCGAACTTCAATGTTTGGTACAAACCCAAACTGGAGAAGATTCTGGAGAACTGGGAACAGCGTGGAGAATTCGAGCCTGCCGACCAATACGTGCAGCGCGTTAATCCGGATACGCGAAAGGCTTTGATTGCCAAGACGCGCGAAGAGTTGGAACAGCAGTACATTGCCGAGTATAGTGGAGGCTACAATTTGAGCGACATCACCCTGAAACGCTACGACCCCGACCACCAGACCTATTGCATTCAGACTCGCGAGGGCAACATCGTCTTCCGTGTCCCCAATAACGGCGAGAACGGGGAAGCTGTGAAATTCAAGGAAAGTTGGAATGGTGTAAGGATAGAGTTCCCGCAGTTCAAAGTCGACAAGTCCGGAAAACTGCGCCTTCTGTCAGCCAAGATTACCACGCCATACGGTGCACAATATGACTACAATGCCAATGAGCCATTGGAGTACCAACGTATCAAGATAGCACGTCCGGAATGGAACGACGACGACCTGCTGGCGGAAAACAATACGACGTCGGGTGCCGATTCGCCCAAGACGAAGAAGGTCGTAGAGCAAGAAGCCCTCAACGTCGGCGAGTCCTCTGTTGATGTCAATGTGCCCCGCAACAAGGACCTGAACGAGAACACCTTTGCCCTCATCATCGCAAACGAGAATTATAAAAACGTAGAAAACGTACCTTTTGCCCTCAACGACGGTCGATCCTTTAAGCGCTACTGTCAAGATGTACTGGGTGTACCCGCAAACAACATCATACACATTGAGAACAGCACCGTCGGCGAAATGACGGATGCCATAGACCGCATTAAGGACTACGAGAGCGCCTACGAGGGTATGAAACTGCTGGTCTACTATTCCGGTCACGGTGTGCCAGACCCCAACACGAACGAGTCTTACCTGTTGCCAAGCGACGCATCGCCGCGTAACATGTCCACAGGATACAAACTGTCCAAGTTCTATAGTGAGCTCACGGCCCACAATCCCAAGTCCGTGACCGTGTTCCTCGATGCCTGCTTCAGCGGTGCCAAGAAGGACGGACAGGTCATGGACATGGCTGCACGTGGTGTTATCCAAGAAGCCCGCGAGGAGACCCCCGCCACAAACATGGTGGTCTTCAGTGCCTGCACGGGTAGCCAGACAGCCTACCCCTACAATAACCAAAAACATGGTCTGTTCACCTACTTCCTGCTTAAGAAGTTACAAGAGGACAAGGGGAAAACAACCTACAAGCGGCTGAAAGAGTACATCGTAACGAACGTGAGACAGAACAGCATCAGACTGTACAGCAAAATACAAATGCCAACGACGCAAAGTGCCCTTCCCGAAACAGAATGGGAGAACTGGCGACTCGATAAATAAAGAAAAGACAAACTCATGAAGCGGAACTTTCTTACGACAATTCTCCTCCTGTTGTGTGCTGCAACAATGGTGCAGGCTCAGGACTTGAAAACGGTGGAATTTACCTACACCTATGTAGCCCCACATAGCGAGAGCCGTGAGCAGGCAGAGCGCACTGCCGTGAACCGCGCCAAGGTGGAAGCCCTGCGCGAACGCTTTGGCTCCACGATAAGCGGTGCGTCGGCCATGAGTCTCATCACCAAGAACCACATCACACAGTCCAAGTTTGTGGCACTAAGTAGCGAAGGTGAGGTGAACGGGGAATGGATTGCCGACATTGAAAAGCCCAAGATTAAAACCACTTTGGCCGATGCCGGCTTTGTCGTAGAAGCCACCGTGAAAGGAAAGGTCCGCGAACTGCAGGGCAACCAGATTGACTATACAGCCAAGATTCTGCGAAACACGCCTGAGCTTCGCTACGAAAGCTCGGAATTCATGGCAGGCGACCGGATGTTCGTACACTTCACATCACCCGTCGACGGCTATCTGGCCGTGTATCTTCTGGATGGAGAAACAGCCTATTGCCTGCTTCCCTATCCAAAAAGTAAAACGGGAAAATTCCACATCAATCATGGAGAGGAATATACCCTTTTCAACTGGAAAAAATACTCTGAAGGCGAAGACCCGAAAGAGATTGAACAATACCGCCTGTCCGCCTCCGGTCAGCAACAGGATTTGAACCAACTCTATTTCATCTTCTCGCCCAACGAATTTACCAAGGCCCTGGACAAGTTTAGCCTGAACGACAGTGGCGAGACGCTCCCACGCAACCTTTCGTGGGAAGACTTCCAGAAGTGGCTCATCCGCGTTCGCCGCAACGACAATCAGATGGCCGTTCAGACAAAATTTATTATGATACAACCCGTAAATTAATCGGGAAAAGTATCGAATATGAGAAAAAATGCGTAAATTTGCTTAAATAATAAATACAATAATAAATATGAATATGAACAACATCAAAAATTACTTGACAGCCTTACTGCTTGTATTGGGTACGTCCGTTGCTTTCGGACAAAACTCCAACAGCGACTACAAGCGCTTCCCTCACATGTTTATTGGTCTGCAGGGTGGTGCACAGACCACATGGACCAACTACGACCAGACGAAACTCATCACTCCCACGGCCTCCGTTTACTTCGGCGGATGGTTCACTCCCGTGGTAGGTGCCCGTCTGCATGTCAACGGCATCTGGAACAAGGGCGGCTATGACGACGGCATGGTTCCCAACTTCACGTATAAGTATAAGTACATCACTACCAATCTCGACCTGATGCTGAACCTCGTAACCCTGTTTGGCAAGAAGGACTACTACCCCCTGAACGTCTACCTGATTGGCGGTATCGGACTGAACACCGCGTGGAACAACGACGAGGCATACACCTACGCAGCCACTGAAGTCATGCCCATGGCCTGGGACGGCACACGCCTGAGCCACAACGCCCGCGTGGGCTTCATGCTCGACTTGAACGTAGCCAAGCACTGGAGCTTGAACCTGGAAGTCGCAGCCAACAGCCTCAACGACCGCTACAACAGCAAGATTGCCGACAAGGACGACTGGAGCCTGACCGCACAGCTGGGCGTGGCCTACAAGTTCGGCTTCAAGAAGGGTGTCAAGAAGGAGCCGGAGGTTGCCTATACGGCTGCTACCACAAGCGCTGCCGAGAGCACGGCTGCCGTCGCTGCTGCGCCTGTTTATCGCACACGCATCGATACCACCTGGTACGACGACGTTAGCTACAAGGAAGTCACTTCGGACCGTGACATCAAGAAGGAAATCTTCTTTGGCGTATGCGAATCCGGTGTCAATCAGGACGATGCTCAGATCAGTGCCGTAGCTGAGTTCCTGAAGGGCGTGAAGGACGGCGAAATTACCATCACGGCATACGCCGATCGCGGTACGGGCAATCCCAAGGTGAACATGGGCTACTCCCGCCAGCGTGCCGAGAAGACCCGTAAGGCGCTCATCGACAAGGGTGTCAGCGCTAACCTCATCAAGAAGGTTGAATGGAAGGGCGACACCGTTCAGCCCTACGAAGAGAACGAGAAGAACCGCCTCTGCATCATTTCAGGCCACGGCACATACACCGATAAGGAAAAGGTCGTTACCAAGAAGTTCCGCACGAAGGAAGTTCGCGAACGCGTCAACTGATTCCCGTCGGCTCGCCATTACGATAGCAAGCACAAGGGGAGGCAGTCCATCGGGATATGCCTCCCCCTTTTTTCTCTATTCTCATACGGATTAATTCGCTTTCTCGCAACGGATGAGGACGTGCGTGCCGTCGCCTTGTGTGGTGGCAAAGAGGTAGGCATCGCCACCCTCGGCCAGACGCAACTGACGTCGCAACTGGACCACCGGCGTTGGAAAGTTACGGATGGTAAGGTTGGCCTGACGCAAGCCCGAGAGCAACGACTTCAGCCCGTTCTTCGAGAAGTCACTCGATTCCACGATGCGAAAACCGCGCCCTGGAAAGTGCGGAATCCACCTGTCTCCGACGAACAGATGGCTTTGGGGATGCAGCTTCCGCACCTCATAGCGCTCGCCAAGTACGTCCTGCACACCCGCCTTCAGCACGGAAGCGTTGGGCTCGTATAGAAATTGATAATTGAGCGAAGGAGACATCCCCTCCGGCTTTCTCATCCTCTCATTCTCTCCATATCTCATTATCACTGCATCCTCGTCGGTTCCCAGATTCACGCAGTGGATGGCGAGTTGCGGGTTTGCTTCTGGAGTCATCACAAAGAGCAGTTCCTTGCACTCGCCCTTGACGCTCATCACGTGCACTTCGGCAACGTTGCGCAACTGTCGCAGCGCCTCGGTAATGTCCAGCATAGGCGAGAGTTTCACCACCACCCATTGCGCCCTCGACAGCAGTTCGTCCTGCATCTCCATGAGGTTCGGCGTGCAGTCCTCGATGCCCACCGTCTTGCGTCCGGCCCCATCGCGACGGGCGGGGTCGAGATAAATCAATGAAAAGTGAAGAGTTAAAAGTGAAAAAATATCGGGGGATGCGAATCGAAGTTCCGTCCGTCCCATTTTCTCATTTTCTCCATTTCTCATACTCTCCATCAGTAGCGGCATATTATGCTCGGCCAGGCGTCGCAGTTCGGGCAGTATTTCCACGTAGGTGGCTTCGTCGAACAACGGGGCCATCTGCGCGAAGTCCACTCCCAGTCCACCCGTTAGGTCCGTCATAGCCCCGCGCTGGCCTTCGGGCAGAAGTCGCTCCACCAGTTCGCGCTTGTAGCGGGCCGTCAGCTCGCTGGAGCACTGTTCCATCGACAGCCGGATAGGATACCACACCCCCTCTGTAGCCGCCCATTGGGGCAACTTCCGCCGTGCAAGCTGCCAACCCTCAATCTGTTGCAGACACCACTTACGGTCCACCCCTTCGGGCACACGTCCCAGTGCCAACCGCCGCACGTCCTCCTCACGGTGCGCTCTGATGTAGTCTTCGTTGGTCATTGTGTGTTTGGCTAAGGGCTAAAGGCGATGGCTTTTGCCCCCTATTTTGCCTGCAAAGATAGTTAAAAGAACGAATAATCGCAAAAAAGTGGACAAAAGTGATACATCGTATCACATTTTTTTGTAATATTGCAGGTGCATAACACCAAAAACACTATCATTATGAAGAAAATTCTACTTACCCTGGTGGCTGCGGCCACAATGTGCGTGCCCGTTTCGGCACAGAACAGCGTAAAGAACGTCTATACCAGCCAGAACAGTCTGGACTGCGCCAAGGTGCTGAATATTGAGCAGCCCGTACTGGTGAACCGCTACCTCATGGCTGGCTACAACACCTTGTGCCTGCCCATGTCGGTCGGAGCCGAACAGATGCAGACGGCACTTGCCGGCGTGCGTCTGGAGCGTCTGGTAGCCATCGCACAGGAAGGCACCACCCTGAACCTTTACTTCATGGACTGCACCGCCGAAGGCATTGAGGCCGGTATGCCCTACCTCATTTTCAGTCCCAAGACCACCAACCTGCGCCTGCGCAACACCGAGGCCAAGCGCCTCAGCGACAACCTGCAGACCGTCCGCCTGAGCGACGAGTCGGGCAATATCGTCTCCTTCGGCAGCTCGTGGGAAACCGTATGCCAGGACGGCCTCTACGGCATCCCCGCCATGCAGGACAAGGAAGTGCTGGAGAGCATTCTCATCCGCACCACTGCCGACAAGGCTTTCCTGCCCACCCGTTGCGGTGTGAACTGGGAGAAGCAGGCCAACGGCGCCACCGACATCGTCATCTGCCACATCCAGAGCCTCGACGACGTCACGGCCATCCGCTCCATCAATCAGACCACGGAAAAGGCCACCTATGACCTGAACGGCCGCAAGACCAGCTCCGCCCAGAAGGGCATTGTCATCCAGAACGGGAAAAAGGTCGTGATTAAGTGAGTATAAAGCAATGTATGCATAAAAAACGGTCACCCTCACAGGGTGTCCGTTTTTTTTGTTACTATCACCCCTGTCTTTCCCATGCGTGGGAAAGGCCCGTTCCACGTATGGAACAGACGAGTGTCACACGTGACACAACCTCAAAGGATGCGTCGTCCGAAACGGAACGACGCAGGCCCGTCTGCAATGTATCCGTTATGCCTGCTAAATCCCCGTGTTTTTCATGAAATTTATTTGCTGTTCGTTTTATTTTTATTACCTTTGTCCCCGACTCTCGACGTTTTTTACAAGTTCAATATAATAATGATACGACAAAAAAGATTTCTGTTTCTGACTCTTGTCCTCCTGCTTACCCTGCCGGCGAGTGCCCAGCGCAGGCTGACCTTCCGCATTGCCGACTTTGCACTGGCCGAGGAAGACCTGACGGCACGCAACGAGAAATTCCAGGTGAAGGACAACGACGGCAACCTCTGCGCCATCGTGAAGGTGAAAACTGACAACCCCGAGGACAGCCCAAGTAGCTATAAGTTCGACTTCGGCACCTACATCGACGTCAAGCGGACGGAGATGCACGACGATGCCCTCTGGATCTGGGTGCAGCAGGGAGCCAAGAAAATCAGCATCCGCCGCGAAGGCTACACCGCCATCAGTCAGCAAGCCCTAGGCCTGACCATCCAGAAGGGCCGCACCTACAATCTGCTCCTGTCTGCCCAGATGCCGGAGGTCCAGTACCGCATCGTGCAGTTCCAGGTGTCGCCTGCCAACGAGGGGGCCATCGTCAAGGTGAAACGCGAAGACAGCGACGGCGACTTTGAACTTTGGGGGGCGGTGGACGAAGCTGGCGGTAAGGCGCAGCGACTGGAAACGGGAGTAACCTACCTATACGAAGTATCCGCAGAGTATTATGAGAAAGCTGAAGGGCGCATCGTGCTCACGTATGGCGAAGCGAACCACGTGGAGAAGTTGACACTGAAGCCCAACTTCGGCTACTTGGAGGTCGCTGATGAACAAGGAATTGCTGGTGCAGAGGTTTATGTCAACGACCGCCGCATCGGTGTCGTTCCCTGCAAGAAGCGTATGGATGTAGGGGAAAACTATCGCATCATGGTGGGAAAGGAACTTTATAAAACCTATAGTTCTACTTTTACTATCCGTAAGGGCGAGACTACAAAGATTGCCCCTCAATTGGAAGCCAACTTTGCTGAAACCACCATCCTCGCTCCTGATACTGCCGAAATCCTCGTCGAAGGCGAGAGTCGTGGGCGCGGAAAATGGACGGGGCCGTTGAAGGCAGGTACATACAACGTGGAGTGCCGCTTCGACAATCGCTATCGTCCAGCTCGCCGGCAGATAACGGTTCGCCCCAATATTACAGACACTTTCCAATTAGATTCCCCTGCACCCATTACGGGCAGCATTTATGTCAACTCCAGTCCGCTCGGAGCCACCATACAATTGGATGGAAGTGAGGTAGGGCAGACACCAAAGGAGATAAAGAATGTAATCATCGGGTCGCATACCCTTCGCGTGGTCAAGGAAGGTCTGCGCGCTGAGGAGCAAAAGATAGAAGTCGCAGAAGGAGAAACCACCGAAGTAGACTTCCAACTTCGCGACTTTGCCCGCTTCACCATCAACTCTAAACCGCAGGCCCGTCTCACCCTCAACGGTGAGAATGTGGGGCAGACTCCATACAGTTTCGAAGGTTCATCCGGCAACTACGACATTCGCCTTGTTCGTAGCAAATACAAGACTTACAACCAGTCGACAATTCTTCGTAGCTCGGCACCTGATACGACGTTCCACCTTCGCCGGCAGTATATTCAGCGCAACAGCGGTTACGTGCAAGCCAGTTTCCAGGCGGGTACGCTGATGGGAGTTGGAGTCAATGTGGGAGGGTACATCTATAATATAAATATAGAAGGTTATGCCACATTTGGTCTGGGTGGCGAAACAGTCTATCTGAACTATGCCGGCGACGCAACGCCCTCAACAGAGGAACGGCTTAAGGCTCGTTGCTTCGGGGGCCGTATTGGCTATGGCATCACCGTTGGTTCGCGCTTGCGCATTACGCCACAGGTGGGTATCGGGGCCTTGACGGTCGAGAGCGACAACATCACCGCTAATGCGCTCTGCGCCACCCTTGGCTGTCGTGTGGAATATGCACTTGCCCCCTTCTTCGGCATCAGCCTTACCCCCGAGGGCCAGTTTGCCATCTCCAAGAAGGACGTCTTCAAAGAACTCTCTACGGTCTCTTCAAAGGTTAAGGGCTGGGGCACAGGCGGCGGAGCGCGAATAGGTATCTATCTCTTCTTTTAATTAATCCTTAGTTAGGCTATAATCCTCTCAACTTTCATTTTTCAACTCTCATTATGTTCTCCATATTTCGCAATCTGTTTTCAAAGATGATAATCCCCTCCCTCACAGGGAGGGCTGGGGTGGGTCTTCTCATTCTCTTCCTTTTCATATCCTGTAGCGATGAGCAACTGCCTACAGGGGCGCAACTTTCACTTGTTCGTCAGCATCTTGCCGTACGTACGACATCCATATCCTATGGTTATAACACCAATCTGACCGCCTCGCTTACGGTCGAGGGGGAGAATACGGCATGGGAACTCTCAGGGCTGCCCGAGTGGATTACCGCCTCAGCTACAAAGGGAAACGGGGCAGCCACCATTACCTTGACGGCCAGTGAAAATAAATCGCCAGATGAGAGCAGAGCTGCAATGCTCACCTTTTCTTCCACGGCCACAGATTATCAGTATTCAAAGACCATCAGCGTCAGCCAGCCTGCGGCAGATGTATATATCACGCCTTCTGAAAATGCACTGAATTGCATTCCGGCCGGTGAGAGCAAGATGGTAACAATAGCATCGAACGTAGATTGGACGGCGGAATCTTCAGAGACGTGGGTTACGACCTCAAAGAGCGAAGACGGACAACTCCGTATCAAGGTAGAAGAGAATCTCGGCACTACGCGCAATGCCACCATCTACTTGAAAAGAACGGGAACGACAACGATTGTTTCTACTATCTCCGTAGTTCAAGCTGAAGCAGGAGTTACGGGCAGTACAGAAATGATGGTGTTCGATGTGGATGGCGAAAGCCGTACTACGACCATTCAGGCCGAAGCCTCATGGACGGCTTACTCATCCGACGGAACATGGATTACCGTTAGCCCGGCAATTGGTAATGTCGGGAATGCCACACTTACCATTAGTACTATGGCGAATATTTCGACCAATGCGCGTAGTGGATACGTCTATATTCGGATAGGAACAGCCACAAAACTATCCATTCCCATCCAGCAGGAGGGTGTTCAGTATAATGTATCCGATACTTCCATCGAATTGAAGTCTACAACGGAGAGTGGGACTTTCGATGTCGAGTCAAACACTGGTTGGTCTGTCGTTAGCAAGCCCGACTGGCTGGAGGTGACCCCAACCAATGGTGCTAAGGGAAAGACTACACTGACAGTTACGCCACAGGATAACCCGAACACCACACAGCGGTCTGGTAGTATTGTCATCGGACGTGACGATTTCTCGGGAAACAAAACAGTATCGGTGACACAAGTCGGAAAGACCTTTGGCGATTTGGACAGTCAGATGGACTTCCCGAATACGGGCGGTAACCAGTCACTGACCATCAATACCGATGGGCAATGGACGGCCAGCACGGCTACCTCTTGGATTCATCTTTCCCCTCAAAGCGGGTCAGGAGAGGAAACGTTGATGGTTACAGTAGATGCCAACCCCGGCAAGGACGAACGTACGGGTAGCATAGCTGTTTCCGTGGGAAATACTACGCAGACAATAACCGTTGTGCAAGTCGGGCGGTATATCAATATCTCCTACGACAACCT
>CAJOJA010000042.1 GCA_905234735.1 uncultured Bacteroidaceae bacterium
GCAATTCAGAGCACAGCTTAGGGGAGTAATCGATGTGGACTTCTTCCTCTATAGGTTATCTATGATATACGGATAAACACAGGGTTTTACTGGTGAGCCCAAAATTACACAAAATATTTCAATTACACGACATTTTTTGTGGGAAAGTTTGCTTTGGGCACACTTTCGCCCTCACACCATCGTTCGGCTCACTGCTCACCCCGTTCCGCGGCCATCTTCTCGAAGTCCTTGTCGCGCAGTACGAAGCTATTTGTAAGATATTTAGCGCGAACGATGGGGTTGGCGGCCAGTTCCTGCGGGGTGCCGTGGAAGAGTATCTGTCCCTCGAAGAGCATGTAGGCTCGGTCGGTGATGCACAGCGTGTCCTCGACGTTGTGGTCGGTGATGAGCACCCCGATGTTACGTTTGCGGAGCTTCCAGACGATGTACTGAATGTCTTCGACAGCAATGGGGTCGACCCCCGCAAAGGGTTCGTCGAGCATGATGAACTTGGGATTGATGGCCAGGCAGCGGGCTATCTCCGTACGCCGGCGTTCGCCGCCCGAGCACTGGTCGCCCAGGTTGCAGCGTATCTTCTGCAGATTGAATTCGTCAAGCAGCGACTCCAGTTTCCAGCGCCGGTATTCGGCCACGGAACCCTCGAAGTCGTCGGGTTTGGGAGCCATCTCCAGAACGGAAGCGATATTGTCCTCCACCGACATCTTCCGGAATACGCTGGCCTCCTGCGCCAGATAACCAACGCCCAGCCGGGCACGCTGGTAGACGGGCAGTTTCGTGATTTCGCGGTCGCCGATGAAGATATGTCCCTCGTTGGGGATAACCAGGCCGGTGGTCATGTAGAACGATGTGGTCTTGCCCGCTCCGTTGGGGCCGAGCAGTCCCACGATTTCGCCCTGCGAGACATCAAACGTCACGTTGTTCACCACCGTGCGTTTGCCGTAAACCTTCACCAGCCCCTCGCTGCGAAGTGTTAAATGAGGCTTATTCTCTTCCATTTCGCTGCAAAAGTACAAAATAAAGTTGAAAGTTGAAAGTTGAAAGTTGAAAGTTATTGAGATTTAAGAATTATTTTGTACTTTTGTGCGAAAGAATAATGAAAAATCGCAAATCGTAAATCTATAAATCGTAAATTGCAATCGTGTTTATCATAAAGTACATCGCTGCCTTTGGCAAGTATCTCGACCTCATGGGCCGTACGTTCTCCATCCCCGAACGTATGCGCATGTTCTTCAAACAGTATGCCAAGGAGATGGAGCAGTTGGGCGTGGACTCCATCGGCATCGTGCTGCTCATTTCGTTCTTCATCGGTGCCGTCATCTGTATCCAGATCAAGCTGAACATCCAGAGCCCCTGGATGCCAGCCTTCACCACGGGATACACGACGCGCGAAATCATGGTGCTGGAGTTTTCCAGTAGCATCATGTGCCTGATTCTGGCGGGCAAGGTGGGGTCGAACATTGCCTCGGAGATAGGCACGATGCGCGTCACGCAGCAGATTGACGCCCTGGAGATTATGGGCGTGAACTCGGCCTCGTTCCTCATCCTGCCCAAGATTTTGGGGCTGATGACAATGATTCCCTTCCTGGTCATCTTCAGCATCGCAGCGGGCTTCGTCGGAGCCTACGCCACGGCATACGCCGGCATACTGACGCCCGACGACCTCACGCTGGGCCTGCTCCACTCGTTCGTTCCCTGGTTTGTGTGGATGAGCATCATCAAGAGTATCTTCTTCGCCTTCATCATCGCCAGTGTGTCGTCGTACTACGGCTACAACGTGCAGGGCGGTTCGTTCGACGTAGGCAAGGCCTCGACCAACGCCGTCGTCTCCAGCAGTATGCTCATCTTGTTTGCGGATATCTTCCTGACACAGCTGTTATCATGATTGAAATAAGACACCTGTACAAGTCTTTCGAGGACAGGGTCGTTCTGAAGGACATCAACTTCACCTTCGAGGACGGCAAGACCAACCTCATCATTGGACAGAGCGGTAGCGGAAAGACCGTGCTAATGAAGAACATCGTGGGACTATTCGTCCCCACGAAGGGTGAAATCCTGTACGATGGACGCGACTTCGTCACGATGACCAAGCGGGAGCGCGTAATGCTGCGCCGCGAAATGGGCATGATATTCCAGTCGGCAGCCCTGTTCGACTCCATGACGGTACTGGAGAACGTGATGTTCCCCCTGGATATGTTCTCGGACATGAACGAGGCCGACCGCATCCGCCGCGCCAAGTTCTGCCTGGACCGCGTGAACCTGCAAGGCGCCGAGGAGAAAATGCCGGGCGAAATCTCCGGCGGTATGCAGAAGCGCGTGGCCATTGCCCGTGCCATCGCCCTGAACCCCAAGTACCTATTCTGCGACGAACCCAACTCGGGCCTGGACCCGAAGACTTCGCTCGTCATCGACGAACTCATACACGGCATCACCCACGAGTACAAGATGACCACCATCATGAACACCCACGACATGAACTCCGTGATGGGCATCGGCGAGAATATCCTCTACATCCACGAGGGTACACTGGGCTGGACGGGGACAAAGGACCAGATTATGAGCTCTACCAACGAGAAGCTGAACTCCTTCATCTTCGCCAGCGACCTCTTCAAGAAAGTGCGTGAGGCTAACCATTAAATACCACAATGCCATGAAGAAGATTTTATTCCTGCTGTTAATTTTCAATTTTCAATTTTCAATTTTCAATTTACTCTCGGCCTCCGAGGATTCCGACCGACCTGAGTTCTACACCACAGGGTTGAAGTCCTTCACCCCTGCACACCCCATGACCCTCTGGTACGACAAGCCCGCCACCGCAACGGGCGTTGCCAACATCTGGATGGAGTATTCGCTGCCCATCGGCAACGGCCAACTGGGTGCCAGCCTGTTTGGAGGCATCAAAGAGGACGAAATACAGTTCAACGAGAAGACCCTTTGGACGGGCACCAACGCCATTGGCGGCGACCACGGCTACTACCGCAACTTCGGCTCCGTGAAGGTGAAGGACCTCTCCGGTCACTTCGGCATGAGCAGCGACAAGGGGGCAAAAGACTACTGCCGCTACCTCGACCTTGAGGACGGAACGGCGGGCGTCAGCTACACCTCCACCGACGGACAGACCCGCTACGAACGCACCTACCTGTCCAGCCATCCCGACCAGTTGATTGCCGTCCGCTACCGCGCCACGGGACCTGACCGCCTGAACCTCGGCATCAACATCGAACCCGGCGACGGCATCAACGCCAAATACAGTGTCATGGGCGAAACGACCACAGCCCCAGGCGACCTGCGCATCTACGGAAAGTTGGACAACGGCCTGCTCTATCAGGCCAACGTGCGCATCGTCCTTCCCTCCCAGGGTAACAAGACCTACGATACCGACGAGAAAACCGTCACCGTCGCTGATGCCGACGAAGTCATCCTCTACCTCTCTGCCTTCACCAGCTACGACGACAGCGAGACGAACACCAAGTGCATCTCCAAAGAGAGTTCGGCCGACATGCAAAAACGCGTCGTTGCCACACTCGACGCAGCCGTCGGGAAAGGCTTCGAGGCCGTATTCGCCGACCACGTCAGCGACGTCCGCTCGCTGATGGGGCGCGCCACGCTGCAACTGGCTGGTGCCGCCTCCAAGCGCACCACCAACCGCCTCATCGACTACTACAACACCCTGTCAGGCCTGAACAATGCCGAGGCGCGCTTCCTTGAACAGCTCTACTTCACCTACGGCCGATACCTGGAAATCGCCAGCAGCCGAGGCGTGAACGTGCCCAGCAACCTCCAGGGCATCTGGAACAATCTGGCACAGGGTCCTTGGCACTGCGACATCCACACGAACATCAACGTCCAGATGAACTACTGGCCTGCCGAACCCACCAACCTGTCGGAGACACACCTGCCCTTCCTGAACTTCATCATCAAGATGGCCAACCAGAGCAGCTACAAGAACGCGGCCCGCACCTACGGCAAGGTCAATCACGGCTGGACCGTCTTCACCGAGAGCAACATCTTCGGCGGCATGAGCACCTGGGGCTCGAACTACTTCGTGGCCAATGCCTGGTACTGCAGTCACCTGTGGCAGCACTACCGCTACACCCTCGACGACGAGTTCCTGGCCCGTGCCTTTCCCGCCCTGTGGAGCTGTGCCCAGTTCTGGATGGAGTGCCTCATCGAAGACCGCGGCTACGACAGCCAGACGCAGAACTCGGGCTACCGAGGCACGGCCTACACGTTCGAGCCCGACGGCAGCTACGTGGCCCCCGACGAATACTCGGCCGAGCAGAACGCCCACGCCCGAGAGGACGGCACGGCCCATGCCCAGCAGCTCATCTACGCCCTGTTCCAGAGCGTCAAGCAGGCCTACGACATACTCGGCCCCGCCGTGACGGGCCTCACCCTAACCGACTACGAGAAACTGCTCACCTATCTGGAAAAGACCGACCAGGGGCTGCACACCGAGACCTACACCGCCAACTCCTCGCTGAACGGCGGATGGACCAACCCACGCAACGGCGTGCGGAAGGGCGACCCACTACTGCGCGAATGGAAATACTCGCCCTACGATGTCTCGGACGACCCCAGCCACCGCCACATGAGCCACCTCATGGCCCTCTATCCCCTACCCCAGATTGACCCCAGCAGCCCCTACTTCACCCCGGCCGTGAACAGTCTGAAACTGCGTGGCGACGTGGCCACCGGCTGGAGCATGGGCTGGAAGGTGAACCTCTGGGCTCGCGCCCTCGACGGCAACCACGCCCACACCATCCTCCGGAATGCACTGAAGCACTCCACCGCCTACAACACCAACCAGTATGCCGGCGGTGTCTACTACAACCTCTACGATGCCCATGCTCCGTTCCAGATCGACGGCAACTTCGGCGTCTGTGCCGGCATAGCCGAGATGCTGCTCCAGAGCCACAGCGACACGTTGCAACTGCTGCCCGCACTGCCCAGCACATGGCCCGAGGGCCGCATCGACGGACTCCGTGCCGTGGGCAACTTCACGGTCAACCAGGCCTGGAAGGACGGCAAGCTGGCCTCTGTGGTCATCTACTCAGGCAGCGGACGTCCGTGTGCCGTAAAGTACACAGGCATAGCCGGACACAGCGTTCTGTGTGGCAGTCAGGAAGTTCCCATCACCACCGTCGACCTCAACACCATTGTCTTTCCCACCGAGCCCGGCCAGTGGTACGAGATAGACCTGGGCAACCCCACGGGCCTGCGCGACATCAAGTCGCGTCCCGAACTCGACTTCCAGGTCAGCCGTCAGGCCGACCAAATTTCCGTCGAGGGCCAGGATCTCCAGGACGTCTATGCCTACGACACCACCGGGCGCCAGCTACCCCGCACCGGCCGGAACACCTTCCGCGCCCCTCGCGGTGTGGCCATCGTACAGGCCAAGGGCAAGGATGGCTCCGTGGGAACCCGCAAGAGCCGCTGAACAGAATCTGACATACTTATATAAATAAGGAACGCACGTACGCACACACGTACGCACACGTTGATGGACCTCAGATTTTCTCATACCCAATTATTACTGTCACCAAATAAACGAGAGGTTGTGTCGTGCATTGCGACACAGCCTCTTGCGTATGCAGACTGAAGGTTGATTACCACGGGGTGAGGGGACTTACAGCCTATGTTCCCTTTCCAACCAGAGTTGGAAGAGCTGGTCATAGACGTAATATGCTCCTTTGTCCTGTGTGATGAAGTCCTTTTCCAGTAACCCCTTAACAGCCGATACAACAGAACTTGGAGACACCAGTTTGTACTTTTTGGCAAACCTCCCGCCCGAGATGCCCTTTGCCTCTCGTTCAGTTGCAATGGCAATAAACACCTTTTTCTGTTTGTCGGGCATTTGGTACAGCAGACCCTCGTAGGTATCTGATGAGATGTCAAGAATATAGTTGATAGCTTCATCAATGAAGCTGATGGTGCACGTGCCGTCTCTATTCGTTATCTGGTACATATAGTTCATCACTTTCTGTATGTAGGCAGTTGTACTGTGGAAACGTTGGTACAGAGTGGGCACAACGTCTTCGGCCAAATGTTTCCCGGCTCGCTCAAACTTGTCAGAGGCAAATGCCATGTATTTGTCCATGACTATGGGCTTAAGATTGAAAATAGTGACCGATTGGTAGAATGGCCGCGAGGGTGACGTGAACATTTCGCCCATCAAATGACGATGACTGCCAGAGAATATAAAGTTTGCGTTTGGGCAACGCTGAATGTAGGTTCTCAAGGCCGCCTCTACGTTGGTCCCGTCTTCGTAGTTCGTTATCTGCTGAAACTCGTCTATAGCCACCAGACAACGTAGGTCGGCCTTGTTTAGGTATTGGAAAATCTCATCCAATGTTACAATCGGACTGGCTATTGTACCCAGGCCTATACTCCAGACAGGCATCCCGTTGATATCAAATGAAACTTCTGTGCGCAACGAGGCAACAACTTGCAGGAACAGTTCCCATGCACTGCGTCCTTTAGAACGCAGCCCCTCCAGTATAGCCCTTCCGAATACGTTCACGAAGTCCTGTAGGTTTTGGGTAGAATATACATCCACAACGAACGTATGATAGTGCTCCTTGATTGTCGCCTGTTCGAAACAGTGCCTGATAAGGTCGGTTTTGCCAATACGCCGGGGAGAAATCAGTGCAACGTTATTCTCGTTGGTCAGCATCCTAACCAGGAAGTCTGTTTCTTCAACCCTGTCGCAGAAATATTCGGGCCCTGCATAGCCGTTTGTAACAAAGGGATTATTCATACTCTTTCAATTATCTATGCCGCAAAGATACAAACATTTATCTTAACCGCCAATAAAATCTATCATAAAATAATAATTATAAAATGATAGGTTCCGCGTGCAGGGCAAATAGTGAAGATAAAATTGGTCTTATGCGGTGGAAGAAATTGCAGAAATCACGGGGTTGACTCTGGAAGAGATAGAATCGCTGTAAAGACAAGTCGGAAGGCATCACCATTTGCAACATCACGGAATTGTATAAATTATATTAAGGAACACGCGCACGCACACACGTACGCACACGTTAATGGACCGAGGCTCCGACGATACTATTGTCGGGGCTTCGTCCATACGTCGTCGGAGCTCCGTCGACGCGTCGACCGAGGCCCGACCATAGTAGGATTTGGCCGTATCCATATTTTTCATTACCTTTGCATCCGTGAAACGAAGTATTCTATATCTCCTGCCTGTCGCACTTGCCCTGTTCGCCTCCTGCGGACGGGCCGACCGCATGCGTGCCATGCTGGAGCAGGCCGAGTGGATGAACCAGCACGATTCGCTCTTCACCTCCGACTCCGTCGGCCGTGCCCTCGTCCGTTACTACGACCACTGGTGGCACTCCTCCGACCTCCGCCTTCGCGCCTACTACATGCTCGGATGTGCCTATCGGGACATGGGCGAGGCTCCAGCTGCCATCCACTACTACAACATGGCCACCGAGAAGGCCGATACCGTCCATGCCGACAGCGCCACGTATGCCACCCTGTTCCGTGTCTACGGGCAGATGGCAATGATTTATGGTCAGCAAAATATGCCAGCCGAGAAAAAAGAAGCATTATCCCGTTATGGTCACTATGCATGGTTGGCACATGACACGCTGAACTATATCGTATCCTATGAGCAAATGGCAAATGTTTGCTATATACAAGACGATACGCTTGGTGTTTATGCATACACTGATACTGCCAATACGCTATACCGAAAGTTTGGATTCCAAGATAAGGCTGCGAGTGTATATCCAACGGCTATATATGCTTATCTGATAAATAAGAACTATAGCCAGGCTCAAAAGTATATGGATATTTTCGAAAAAGAGTCGGGGCTGTTTGATGGGGAGGGACATATCGCAAGAGGTCGTGAACAATATTATTATAGTAAGGGGTTATACTTTATGGGCCAAGAAGAAGTTGATTCTGCAGAACAATATTTTCGTCAACTCGTCTTTCACGGATATTTGTATGAAGCCTATAAGGGGTTGCTTTCTGTTTATGAATCAAAGAATGTTAGTGATTCTATTGCTAAATATGTAGAACTTACAGAACAGGCATTGGAAAAATGGATGAACAATCAGCAGGGTACAGCCATAATCCAGTCGTCAGCCATGTACCAATACGAAAGGAACAGAAATGCAGCAATAACAAATGCACGAAAGGCAGAACAGAGAGGATACTTAATTCTGTTTGTCATTTTGGGTACGATGCTTGTCTATGGGTACACTAGAACACGACTTCGGGAAAAAGAAGTGAAGATAAAACAAATGGATAGGGAATATACAAGTATCCTAAATGAGTATGACCAACTGAAGGAGGAGTTTCAACTACTTAGACGTGATTATGACAGTTCAAAAGTTTTGCCAAATACAGCAATGCTGTTGGAGAAGAAACAAGAACGAATCGATTATTTGGAAGAGCAAATAAAAATTATCAGTTCTAATCTTAGGACACTATCGTATGCAAAGAGGGAAAAACTATTAAAAGAAAATGAAATAGTTGCATATTTTATTGGAAAGACCACAATCACACCAAAATGGTGTGCACCCAAAGATGACAAATGGCGTTGTCTTACTAATATTTATACCCAGTATATGCCCCTAGTCTCTGCACGTATGGGAAATTCCAAACTTTCCAGACAGGAGCGTTTTACATGCATCCTTACTCATCTCGATTTTAGTACCAGCAGCATTGCTATGTTGTTAGAAACAAGTGTGTCCCGAATCTCAAATGCCAAGAATGATGCAAGTACTAAACTCTTTGGTGAAGGTAATGGCAAACAACTTCGAAAAAGGCTTATAAACATCGAATGTGAGAATGATGTAAAAAGTTTCTCTAATGATTAAGTAACAGACACTTACAACGAAAAAATGTGAAAACGATGTGAAATACCCACATCGTTTTTATTTGGAATCATCGATGGCAATAGTCTAACTTTGCTGTCGATAATTAATTTATGTCTAACAATTAATAACAATTACTGAAATGAAAAAATGTTTATGTCTTATTGCGTGTTTGCTAACAGTTACTTTTGTGTTTGCTCAGACTGGAGGCGGAGGCAACAACACTCCTATCCCATTTAAGGTAATTAATACCGATAGCCAGCACAACCAACCCTCAAAGGATATTATTCAGATTCCCGAAGTCTATCTGGATGGTCACACGCTCTCCTTCGATGCCGCCATCGAGGGCTGCACGGTTCGTCTCCTGGACGAGGACGAAAACGTGATTTTCTCCGATTTCATCGAGGAAAACCAGACT
>CAJOJA010000043.1 GCA_905234735.1 uncultured Bacteroidaceae bacterium
GCCCAACAATTGCATCTGTCTGAACAGCTCAGGCAACTTCTCCTTCATAAACTCCTGCTTGCGAACCTTCAGAATCTGCTTCTTGGCGCCAGGGGTTACGAAGTAGCCCAGTCCTCGCTTATTATATATAATGTTCGCGCGCGAGAGCTCGTCATAGGCCTTGACTGCCGTATTGGCATTCACCTCGAGCATCACGGCATATTCGCGAACCGACGGGATGCGGTCGTCGTCTTTATACTTGCCGGCGAGGATTTCATCGCAAAGGCGGTCGGCCATCTGGATGTATATCGCCTTGTCGTTAGTGAAAGTCATACGTTCAACCATTTATTGTTAATCACTTGCATGCGCGTAAACAGCTTATAGGAAGCCCAGTAGTGGAATACGACGAGTAGCGAGACTACCGTATTGATGATATAGAAGGCTGGACAGAAGATCTGCGTATAGGTCTGCGTCTTCCTGTCATAAGTACTCGTTATGAAGTCGAAGTCCCCTCCGCTCCAGGTGATCTGGTTCACAATGGTGGTCAGCAGGATGGAGGCGACGACAATCGAGGCGCTGGTCATCAGGAACTGGTGGCGACGGAACAGGGTGCCCCCCACGATGTAGAGCGAGTGGATGTAGAGCAGCCAGGCAAAGGACATCCAAACCATCTGCCAACCATCGAAAGCAGAATTAAGACTGATTGTTGAGGCGAGCTTGGGAACACCCCAGACGATGATGCGTCCTGTCACCCAGTCGATGAATACACGCAAAACATCGGCCAGCACGTAGGCGGCAATCGTCAGTACAGCCCCAAGCACGATGGAGTGCAACAGGCTGATGACGTACTTCTCCAGATGGCTGACGGGCCAGAGCAGATAGGCTGAGCGCGAACGTGTGTCCTTCATCTGCGAAAACAGGGAACTGGCAAAAAACAGCATCACGATGCTGAAGAAGACGGTGCCAAAGTAGACTGTCTGCTGCACATGCTGGTTGTAAGTACGAATCAGTTCGTCCATCGTCCAGTGCTCTACCATGTGGCTATAGGCAAATCCCTGCACACGGGTAAAGAACAGGTTGGCCATAAACAGGACGAGCGTATAAATGCCGAAAAGGCGAATCCACGTCTTGCGGGTTACCATAAACTGGCACTTCAGCGCCTGCGAGAATCTATTGAAATTGAAGTTGTTCATTTGGCTTGCGTTTTATAGTTAAACAGAAGTTCGAGGTTCACATGGGTCTCGGCATCACCTTCCTGTCGGCGACAGATGACGGCATTGCCCTGCAGCGTGGGTTCGGCGTAGAGCACCGTGTCGTCCATCTGCTGGGGCGTGCGGTATTCGAAGGTGTACTGGTCCTGAATGTCCTGCATCGAGGCATTCAGCAAGACGGAGCGTTGGTCGAGCATCACGATGTGGTCCAACATCTGCTCCACATCGTGTACCTGATGGGTTGAGATGACGACGGTGCGCTCGTCCGTCATGTGTTGGGCGATGACCTTGCGGAACTGCGATTTCGAAGGGATATCAAGGCCGTTGGTCGGCTCGTCCATCAGCAGGTAACGGGTGTTCGTCGCCATCGCGAAGGCGATAAAGGCCTTCTTGCGCTGGCCCATCGAGAGCTGTCCTAACTGCACGTCGGCAGGCAGTTCGAAGTCGGCCAAGCAGCCCTGCAGCACCTCGTCAGAGAAGTGGGGATAGAACGGACGGTAGAGCCGAACGTATTCCGACAACCGGATGGCGGGCATCTCAAACTCCTCCGTCACGAGGAACAGGTCGCGCAGCATTTCCGGCGTTCTCTTGTATGTTGCGATTCCATCGCAACTAACTGAACCTGAGGTGGGGCGCAGCAGGCCTGAGAGCAGATAAAGCAGCGTCGACTTGCCCGTGCCGTTCTTGCCCAGCAAGCCGTAGATGCGGTTCTCCTCCAACTGGAGGCTGAACCCGTCGAAGACAAGTGCCTTCTGGCCCTTGTACTTAAAACTGATGTTCTTTACGTCAATCATAATCTTTATCGTTTTTATTGGTTGAAAATGCTCTGTTTGGGTGTACTACTTCAATAGTACACTGCAAAAGTAGATAAAAGAACTATTCGCTCCAAATAATTAGAGCAAAAAGTGTTGGGAATTAAGTTTCTTTAACGATTTGTCCTCGCGCGTTCCTTACCTATAATTCTGCTTGAGACAGCTATCCGCGCTGGTCGGCACCCCACATCATCTTCTCGCGCAGGGTATGGAAATATTTGGTACCAGCACGCTTGATAACCTTCACCCGATAAGGTGCCTTTGACAAGGTGAGGCGCGTCGTGTCGGGCAGATTCTCCGAACGACCGTCAAGGGCTACCAGATAGTTATGCGTACGACTCTCAACCGTCAGTCGTATCTCGGAGTCTTCTGAAAGAACGATAGGACGGACATTGAGGGAATGGGGAGCAACAGCGGTCAGGGCAAAGACATGCGTGCCTGGCACGATGATAGGACCTCCATTGGAGAGTGAATAGGCCGTTGAGCCTGTTGGCGTACTGACAATCAGTCCGTCGGCCTGATACGTGGTAACGTAGTCGCCATTAACGGTGACGTGAATGCTAATCATCGAGGCGTTATCCCGCTTCAGGATAGCCACATCATTCAGCGCACAATGATAGCCCTGAATGGCCTGTCCCTCTGTCTCGACACGAATAACCGAACGCGTGTCCACCGCATAGTCGCCAGCATACAAGGCATCTATCGTACGCTCTATCTCCTGCGCATTCACATCGGCCAGAAAACCCAGACGTCCGGTGTTGATGCCCAAGATAGGCACCTGTTTGTCGCCCACCTTGCTGGCTGCCCGAAGGAAAGTACCGTCACCACCCATCGAGATGACGAAGTCGGCCTCAAACTTTCCGTCATCAAACACGTGAACACCCTCGATGGGCAACTTCTGGCCTGTCGTGAGAAAGGCATAGAACTCCCGTTCAATAAACACATCAGCCTGTCTGACTGCCAGACAAGCCAGCAGTTTCTGGATAGACACCGACTTCTTGGGCTGATACAGGTTGCCAAAGATGGCAAATCGCAGTTTTCGTGAGGCCATAAGCATTAATTTTTGCTGCAAAGGTACGATATTTTTCTTTTTTTTGCTATCTTTGCAGCAAGAAAACTCATCAAATAGCTGAAGAAAATGACGAAACTGAGTGTAAACATCAATAAGGTAGCCACGCTGCGCAATGCCAGAGGAGGCAACAACCCCAATGTGCTGAGTGTCGCACGCGACGTGGAACTATTTGGCGGTCAAGGTATTACCGTACACCCAAGACCCGACGAGCGTCACATCCGCTACCAGGACGTTCGCGACCTGAGACCTCAGATTACCACCGAGTTTAACATCGAAGGCAATCCCATCGACTCGTTCACCGAACTCGTATTGGAAGTGGTACCCACCCAGGTGACGCTGGTGCCCGACGGACACGATCAGATTACGTCGAATCACGGATGGGACACGCTGGAAAACAAGTCGTTCCTGACGGATATCTGCAAGACCTTCAAGGCGGCAGGCATTCGTACCAGTATTTTTGTCGATGCCGACCCACGGATGGTGGAGGGTGCCAAGGCCTGTGGCGCCGACCGTGTAGAGCTCTACACAGAGCCCTATGCCTCTGGTTATGCACAGAACCGCGAAGCAGCCATCGCACCATTTGTCGCTGCAGCCGAAGAGGCCCGTCGTGTAGGACTGGGCTTGAATGCCGGTCACGACCTGTCCTTGGAGAACCTGGCCTACTATCACCAGCTGATTCCCTGGACCGACGAGGTATCAATAGGCCACGCCCTCATCTGCGACGCCCTCTACTTAGGACTCAAGGAAACCATCCGTCAATACCTCGCCGCCCTCCAGTAGCAGTTTATTTTAGACATAGGGACATAGGAACAAAAATATGTCAATATGTCCCTATGTCAAAAGAAAAAAAAATAGAAATATGAAAAAGGTTTATGTATTTTTAGCAGATGGCTTCGAGGATGTCGAGGCCCTGATTCCTATCGACGTACTACGTCGCGGTGGTGTTGACGTCACCACAGTAAGCATCTCTGACTTCCCCTTGGTACAGTCAGCTCACGGGGTGAACATCGAGGCTGACATCATGTTCGAACAAGGCGACTTCACCGATGCCGACCTGCTGTTCCTGCCTGGCGGTATGCCTGGAGCCTCGAACCTGTTTGCCCACAAGGGTGTTTGCAAGGCCGTCGTTGACCAGCACATGGCTGGCAAGAAGGTGGCTGCTATCTGCGCTTCTCCTGCTGTGGTATTAGCCCCATTAGGAATCCTCGAAGGAAAGAAGGCCACCTGCTATCCTGGCTTCGAACAGGCATTGGAAGGAGCAACATATACCGCCGACCTCGTCACCGTAGACGGCAATGTCACTACAGGTGAGGGTCCAGCCGCCGCCTTCCCCTTTGCTTACGAACTGCTGGCTCAGTTGGTTGACAAAAAGACCTCCGACCAGATTGCTGAAGGCATGCGCTTCAAACACCTCATGGCCTGATGGACTATGTTATTATCGTAGCAGGCGGTAAGGGCCTTCGCATGGGGTCAGATATTCCCAAGCAATTCCTTCCCATTGGTGGGAAACCGGTATTGATGCGGACACTGGAGCGGTTCCGCGAGTACTCCCCTACCCTCCAGATTATCCTCGTATTGCCGAAGGCTCAGCAGGAGTATTGGAAGGAGTTGTGTCAGAAACACAACTTCACAGTAGCATACCAATTGGCCGATGGTGGCGAGACGCGCTTCCACTCTGTTCAGCACGGCTTAGCCCTGATTCCTGATAATGCCGAAGGAGTAGTTGGTGTACACGATGGCGTACGCCCTTTCCCTAGCATCGAAGTCATCCGCAACTGCTACGAGACGGCACGCGAAAAGAAAGCCGTCATCCCCGTTATCCCTGTCGTAGAAACGGTCCGCCACCTGAAAGGTGAAACGTCCGAAACGGTACAACGTAATGACTACCGCTTGGTACAAACCCCGCAATGCTTCGACATCCAACTGCTCAAGGCCGCCAACCGCCAGCCCTATAACGACGGTTTTACAGATGATGCCTCCGTGGTGGAAAGCTATGGACACGACATCACCCTCGTCGAAGGCAATCGTGAGAATATCAAGATAACGACACCCTACGACTTGAAAATAGCTGAAGTGCTGATAGGATGAACGGAATTCTGCAACAAGACATACAATACGCCCTTCGCGCAAAAAAATGCTCAACGAGGAGCTGGGCATCATGACGTATGGCGACTTGTTGCAATACTACCCCTACAAACATGTGGATCGCAGTCGGATCTATGCCATCCGTGAACTGACGGGCGACATGCCGTTCGTACAGGTAAAAGGCCACATCCTCAGTTTCGAGACCTTCAAGATGAGTGCCCGCAAAGAGCGCGTCGTTGCCCACTTCACCGACGGGACGGGCAAGGTGATGGACCTCACGTGGTTCAACGGCGGCAAATATGCCAAACAGAGCTATACCATCGGCAAGGAATATATCGTTTTCGGACGACCAAACGTCTATAACGGACGCATCAACGTGACCCATCCCGACATGGACCCTGCCGAGAAACTAGAGCTCTCGGCAATGGGTATGCAGCCCTACTACAACACGTCAGAGAAGATGAAGAAGATGGGGTTAAACTCTCGTTCAGTAGAGCGTCTTACCAAAACGCTTCTCGGCGTCATGAAGGAGACTCTGCCAGAAACCCTGCCCGACTTCATCACGGAGAAACTGCACCTGATGAGTCGCGACGAGGCACTGCGCAAGATTCACTACCCACAGAATGCCAAAGAACTGGAACGAGCTCGTGTCCGACTGAAATTCGAGGAACTCTTCTACGTCCAGCTGAACATCCTAAGATACGCCAGCGACCAGCGACGCAAATACCGAGGCTACGTCTTCTCGAAGGTAGGCGACCACTTCAACAACTTCTACAAAGAGAATTTACCCTTCCCCCTGACGGAGGCACAGAAACGGGTGATTCGCGAGATTCGCAAGGATATGGGCAGCGGACGACAGATGAACCGCCTGTTGCAAGGCGATGTAGGCTCTGGCAAGACACTGGTGGCACTGATGTCGATGCTCATCGCCCTGGACAACGGTTTCCAAGCCTGTATCATGGCCCCCACGGAAATCCTGGCCGAGCAGCATCTGCAGACCATCATGGCCTTCTTGGAAGGGATGGACATCCGCGTGGCCTTGTTGACGGGTATCGTGAAAGGCAAGCGCCGTCAGGAAATCCTCGACGGACTGCTCGATGGTACTGTCCAGATACTCGTGGGCACCCATGCTGTCATTGAAGACACGGTGCAGTTTGCCCGCCTGGGCATGGTGGTCGTCGACGAGCAGCACCGCTTTGGCGTAGCCCAGCGTGCCAAGCTGTGGAGCAAGAGTCAGAACCCGCCCCATGTGCTGGTGATGACGGCAACGCCCATTCCCCGCACTTTGGCCATGACACTCTATGGCGACCTCGATGTGAGCGTCATCGACGAACTGCCTCCCGGCCGCAAGCCCGTGGTGACGCAACACGTCTTCGACCGCTCTCTGCCGTCGCTTTACGACAGTATCCGCAACCAGATCCGACAAGGCCGACAGGTCTATATCGTCTTCCCCCTGATTGAGGAGAGCGAGAAGATAGACCTGAAGAACCTTGAAGAGGGTTACGAGGTACTGAAACAGGTTTTCCCAGAATTCCGTCTCAGCAAAGTTCATGGCAAGATGAAACCTGCCGACAAGGAGGCTGAGATGCAGAAGTTCGTCAGTGGCGAGACACAGATCCTCGTCGCCACAACGGTTATCGAGGTAGGCGTCAACGTGCCCAACGCCTCCGTGATGGTCATCCTCGAGGCTCAGCGCTTTGGCCTTAGCCAGCTGCACCAGCTGCGTGGCCGTGTGGGGCGCGGTGCCGACCAGTCGTATTGCATCCTCGTGACAGGATATAAATTAGCAGAAGACACCAAGAAGCGTATCGACATCATGTGCGAGAGCAACGATGGTTTCCGCATTGCCGAGGCCGACTTGAAACTACGCGGTCCTGGCGACTTGGAAGGCACCCAGCAGAGCGGTATGGCCTTCGACCTGAAGATAGCCGATATCGCCCGCGATGGACAGTTGGTACAGATGGCCCGAGACGAGGCACAACTCGTTATCGACGACGATCCGACATGTGAAAAACCACGTTATTATTTGCTCTGGAAAAGGCTCCAAGAATTAAAGAAAACCAACATCAATTGGGGTGTTATCTCGTAGAAATCAAACAAATACAATTGTTAAAACTCTCCTAAAGAGTGTTAACTGTACATGCTTTATAAAAAATAATTATTACCTTTGCACCGTTTGTTAAACCTAATAAGGGCCTATTAGTAACCCAACCAAACCTGATTATGATAGCAAAAATAAAGACGATTGCACTTTTGGCTGTAGCGACAATGAGCACTCTCCCGATGATGGGACAGGACCTTTTGGCTCGCCAGGCACCCGTTGACCGTAAGATGAAAGCCGTTGACAGTGTAGCACTGCAAAGACTTATAGATTTCGAGAATTTAGAAAACCCCGCAGCCGACTTATATGAAGACTGGGACAACTTCCACGCACACAGCCGTGTGACTGAGTTGCCCGACTCTTTCCGTATATCTTTAAAGAATTTCTGTATGCCTACTGACAGCCGTGTGCTGACCAGTAATTACGGTGCTCGTTGGGGTCGCCAGCACAAGGGACTGGACATTAAGGTATACATCGGCGACACCATCCGAGCAGCCTTCTCTGGCAAGGTACGTGTCGTACAATATGAAGGCCGCGGCTATGGTAAGTATGTGGTTATCCGCCACGATAATGGCCTGGAGACCTACTATGCCCACATGTCGAAGCAACTGGTTGTAGAAGACCAGGAGGTGCGCGCCGGCGATCCTATCGGTCTGGGTGGTAACACCGGCCGTAGCACGGGATCACACCTGCACTTCGAAACGCGTCTCTGTGGCGTAGCCCTCAACCCCGCCTTGATGTTCGACTTCCGCAATCAGGATGTAGTCGACGACTCCTACCTGTTCCGCAAGTCAAGCTATCAGCGCGAATCGGTATTGGCTACCCGTCTGCGTGGCGTTGGCGGTGTCAACATCGGTTCCAGCAACTTCGAAGAGGACGTAGAATTGGCTCAGGCAGCCCCTGCAGCCTCCTATAAGCAGGAAAGCCGTTTCCACAAGGTAAAGCGCGGTGAGACGCTCTTCTCCATTGCCCGCAAGCGTGGCACCACGGTCAACTCCATCGTGAAGCTGAACCACCTGAAGAAGAACACCAAGCTCCGTCCTGGTCAGATTCTGAAATTCAACTAAACAAAATCATAAGAACTAAGAAGAGGATGCGAATTCGCATCCTCTTCTTTTGTTTACGGCTGTAGGTCAGCGTACTCTGTTGCGGCATCGAAGCAAGGGCAGTCTTTCATTGGATTTAGGTCATGATGACCTACAATCAGCGCCTTCGGATAGGCTGCATGAAGCTGTTCAATCAATTTCCGCAGACTGTGCCGCTG
This sequence comes from uncultured Bacteroidaceae bacterium, assembly GCA_905234735.1. Taxonomy (GTDB): domain Bacteria; phylum Bacteroidota; class Bacteroidia; order Bacteroidales; family Bacteroidaceae; genus Physcousia. The sequence goes on from CAJOJA010000043.1 coordinate 8,525, forward strand.
TGCCTCGGTACGCGTGTCGGCAGGTCGCCCTCGGATGTCCAGCCCACCCTCGTAGCAGACGCCTATCGAGTGGGCGTTGTGACCTACGCAGTGGGCACCAACCATCCATTCCGGCCGCCCAGCCTCTATCGAGCCGTTGCGTCGCACCACATAATGGTAGCCGATGCCGAACTTCCAGCCCCGTTGGCGATGCCAC
>CAJOJA010000044.1:0-4721 GCA_905234735.1 uncultured Bacteroidaceae bacterium
TCGTGATCGACTTCGTAACTGCTTGGTCGCAAGTCTTTTGCAATTTGATTTTTCTAATGACCGCCATTAGAAAAAGATTTTGCAAATAGTTTATTTTCAAGATATTATGGGCTTGACCACGGATTATTGTACTTCTAATGACCAATTTGGGTTAAAATAAGGAATAACCTATTCTGTTTTCGACTTGTAATACTGGCTGGGGGACACACCGTAGAACTTCTTGAAAAGGGCGGAAAAGGAGGTAGGGCTGGAGAATCCGCAGGTGTAGGTGACCTCCGAGACGTTCATCTTGCCGCTGGCCAGCAGTTCGGCGGCCTTCTTCAGGCGCACCTTGTCAGGTCTTTCATCTTGCGGTTCAGGTGGACGCGGCTGAGACCCACTTCACTGGCTATCAGGTCCATCGTAAGGTTCTCGTCGTCCAAATGGTCGTTGATGGTCTTCATGATGTTGGCAAGGAGTTTTTCGTCGGGCGACTTGACACTCTTGGGCGTTGTCTTTCCCTCCAGCAGGTCGGTATACTCATATTTCAGGCGCAGGGTGCGCGTCCGCTGTATCAGGTTGACGATGGTCTGGCGGAGAATATCCATGTTGAACGGCTTGACGATGTATGCATCGGCACCCGTAGTCAGTCCTTTCAGGCGGTCTTCGTCCATGCTCATGGCCGTCAGCATTACGATTGGAACATGGCTGGTGGCAAGATTCGAGCGCAGGCTCAGGCAGAGCGTGTTGCCATCCATGTCTGGCATCATGACGTCACTGAGCACCAGGTCGGGAACGTTACGCATGATTTCCGTAAAGGCCTGTCGCCCGTCGGTAAAGGCTTTGATTTCGTATTCACTGCTGAGTTCCTGCACCAGATAGTCACGAATTTCCTCGTCGTCTTCTGCAATCACTAAAAGCGGAAGCTGGCGGATGGTTGATTCGATGGGCTCTTCTATTGTTTCGTCGTTGTCCTCTACTTCGGCCAACGTCAGTTGTTCAGCTGTCTCTACATCAGGTTCAGTTACCATCTCTTCGGCCTTGAGGTGTTCGCACCCCAAGGGCAGGGAGATGACGAACTCGCAACCTTGGTCCAAATTGTGGGCTGAGATGAAGCCATAATGCAACTCCACCAACGAGCGTGCAAGGTCAAGACCAATACCAGTACCAGTTTGCTGACCATTCGTTTTATTCTCCGACTGGTAGAAACGTTCGAAGATGCGCTCCAACTGGTCTTCGGGAATTTTCTCGCCATTGTCGCGGATGGCAATATAGGCATTCTGATTATCGTGACTGACGTTGATGGCAATTTCTCCACCAGCCGGTGTGAACTTGAAAGCATTTGACAGCACGTTGACAATGACCTTGTCGAAGTATCGACGGTCTATCCATACTGGCAACGTCTCTGAATTGTGGTCATATAGGAAACGGATTTGCCGGTTGTGCGCTTGGTGTTCGAACAGCAAGTATAGTTCCTGGATGAAGCCCACAAGGTCGGTTTCCCTCATGCGCATCTGCATTTGTCCCTTGTCAATCTTGCGCAGGTCCATCATTTGGTTGATGAGTCCCAGGATGCGCTCGGCATTGCGTCGCATGATTTCGTAGATGCCCTTCTTTTGCGGGTCTTTTTCGCGCTTGATGAGCGAGAGCAGCGGTGTGACGATGAGTGTCATGGGCGTGCGGATGTCGTGGCTGAAGTTCATGAAAAACCGCAGTTTTGCCTCGCTCATTTCCTCGGCGTGGATATACTCCTGCAATTTCATACGCTCGCTCTCACGGTTTCGGCGGTAAGCGATGTAGCGCCACACGATGAGGGCAAGCAAAGCAGCATAGAGCAGATAGGCCCACCATGAGCGGTACCACGGGGCATGCACTACGACGGTAAACTTTCGCTCGGCCGTCTCCGTGCCTTTGTAGGATGCCTTTACACGGAAATGATAGGTGCCGGGAGCCAGACGCGAGAATGTGATTTCATTCGTTCCTTGCTGTAACGCCACAAAGGGGTCGCCATTGATGCTATACAAATAGGTGATACGCTCTGGGGCATCGAATGTCAGTGTGGAAAAACTGACGGCAAACGAGTTGTCGCTGTAATCCAGTTCAAAGTGTTGGCTCTGGGCGACGAGGGTGTCGGTCACCAGGTAACTGCCCGAATGTGTGGTTTGGTCGACAGGCACGCCGTTAATAGTGAAGGCCGTCAGGCTGACGGTGGCGTTCCATTCCCGCAGTGCGATGTCGGCAGGGTTGAACCACGTGATGCCGCCCGTACCACCAAACAGGAGCTGGCCGTCGTTCATTGCCCACGAGCCGCCCGTAGTGAAGTAGTTGGCCTGTAAGCCGTCCTCCACATAGTAGTTTTGGAACCGGCCACTCTTTAAGTTCATACATGAGAGTCCCATGTCGGTGCCCAACCAAAGCTGTCCAATCTGGTCTTTCTCGATGGATGCGACATTGTTGCTGGGCAGTCCGTGTTCCACGGTATAATGACCCAGTTCCTGCTTGCGCAAGTCGTAGTGGAACAATCCCTCGGTAGTGCCAATCCAGAGCCTGTTGTTTATTTCGCGTGCCATGTTGACATTTGCTCCTGGTAACAGGCACTTGTCGCCAAAGATGCTGTTCCACGTCAGGTTGTCAAGGTCCAGGCAGTTCAGTCCGTTGTCGGCAGCTACATAGAGGCGATGCCCGTCGGGCGACAGCGACAGTTGAGAAATGTAGTCATGAGAGAGTCCTTTCCCCGTACCGTCAGCCGAACGGTATTGCTGGATTTCCTGACCACCCTTGGTGAACATCAGCAGTCCTTGTCCCATCGTTCCTGCCCATACCCGCCCTTTACGGTCTATGGCATAGTCGGTGATGCTGAGGAAATTGTTTTGCCGGCTATTCACAGGATGATAATGCGAGGTCTGTGGGTCAATCCACCCTCCACCTTCACCATAAGAGCCAATCCAAATGCGTCCCTCTTCATCCTCGTCGATGGTCAGCACGGTTGACGGGGTGCCTTCCGAGTAATGCCTGACGAGACGGCCGTCCTTGTCCAGACAATAGATGCCGTCCTTGTCTGTGCCGAGCCATGTATTGGCTTTGCTATCTACATATACGCAGCAGATATTGGAGGTGCCGATCACGTTCTTTGCACCAGCCTTATGTCCCATATAGCGGAAGCCTGATGATGAGGGAGGCTGTTGAAAAATCCCTTTCTCGCTTAGTCCCAACCATACATTTTCTTTGCTGTCCTCAATGATGGCATACACCTTGCTCTTCGACAGTTCCACCTCATGACTATAGTAAGAATTGGCAGTTAGTTCGCCTGTAAGGGGATTATATATGCTGATGCCCTTGCCATCGAAGCCCACGAGGATGTTGCCCGTATGGTCGGGATATAGGGCGGGTATAGGCGTGTTGCCCGTTTCCGCCACATGTAGGAACTGCTCACCCTGCTTGCGGAAGAGCCCTCGGTTGGCCGTTCCCACATAAACGTTGCCCGACATATCAGTACAAACACAGTAGAATTTCATGCCGTCCCCGTCGTTCATATATTGCCTGACGCGACGGCCGTCATAACCGTACACACCATTTTCTGCGACAATCCAAAGCTGTCCGGCATTGTCCTCTGCAATGCTGCGAATCTCCCCGGCTCCAGACAGTTTTATTTTCATCTGGCAGGCAGTCTCGTTGTCCTTGACCGAAAGCAGACCGTCTGTCGAGGTGCCCGCCACCAGTTCTCCATTCTTGCGTACTAGAAGGCAGTTCACGTTGCAGTAAATGGGCTCGCCCTTCTCGTTCAGTTTCTTTACATCGCGGAACTTCACGCCGTCGTAAACTTGTAGATTGGCGTATGTGCCAAAATAGAACAGTCCATTACGAGCTTGGGCCATGCAGAGCACATGGTTGTTGCCCATCCCTGTGGCGTTCTTCTGTCCTTGCTTGAACACTTGAAACTGGTAGCCGTCATACTGCACGATGCCGTTGCTTGTCACTGCCCACAGGAAACCGTTTCTGTCGATATACAGCTGGTTGATGAAAAGTCCCGACCGCAAGTGGTCTATATCGAAGAACTTACCCGCCTGCGCCCATGCAGTCTGCACGGCAATGGCCACGAGCATCGTTATGCATAACAATAGTCGTTTCATCTTTTTTCTTCTCCTATTATTACGCCCCACGGCTCGATGGTGATGCTCTGCCCCTCAGCGAGCGCCTGCTTGTCGAGCAGCGACTGGCTGGCGGGATAGGGCCAGGCAACGGTCTTCGGCTCGTAGGAGTAGTTGAAGAGGTAGTGTATCCTGCGACCCTTGGTGTTGGTGCCCGAACGCAGGATAACGGGGAACTGGTACTGGCGCTCCACGGTGGCAATGTCTTTGCGGTCGGCAGCACGGGCGATGAGTTTATAGAGGAGGTCGGTAGAGGGCACGGTGCCGATGTAGACGAGGTGCCCCTTGCCGTATTGGTTCTCCGTGATACAGGGCCACTGGCCGAAGAACTGGTGCTCTACGGTGGCTAAAGACTTGGCCGTGGTCAGTTGCAAGAACTCCATCCAGGTGTTAACGGTATTGTCCGCAGCTCCGATGCCGTTGGGCTTCAGCGGCAGTTTGTTGATGCTCGAATACTCCTGATAGGTGAACCCGCATGCTTCGGTCAGTGGACCAGGAGCCAGCACGGGACGCACGGCGTTGTCGTAGTCGGTGTAGCCGCTCTTGAATAGCATCACCACCTCGCCGCCGTTCTTCACGAAGTCACTGATTTTC
>CAJOJA010000044.1:4783-5380 GCA_905234735.1 uncultured Bacteroidaceae bacterium
GACAGGATGTCGCACTCGATGTTCTGGCGGTAGAGTGCGTCGTACATCATGTTCACTTTATATTGGTCGTTGTCGGTATAGGGCATAAAGTCGAGGGCGTGCTTCGAGTCGTGGCTGAAGAGCAGGGCGACACGGTTCCGCTTCTTCAGGTTCACCAGACGGTCACCAATCTTCTCCAACTCCTTGGCTCCCCGCTGGAACTCGCGATAGACGCGGTTGGGCTTGCCGTCGTGACCGAGGATGCCGCGCCAATAGGTCTCTTGTCCGTAGTGCAGCGTGCTCCAGTGCCAGTATTCCACCATGTTGGCACCGCCCGAGAGGAAGGCGTACATGTTCTGGCGCAACTGTCCGTCGTAGGGTGGCCACTGGTTCTGACTCGACCATCCCGTACCCTGGGCGTTGGTCTCGGTGATGAGGAAGTTGTGGCTGCGGCTGACAGTACGCATGAAGTCGCACGAGTAACTGATCCACTGTCCGTCCTGTCCGTTCTGCATTGTATAATAGACGTTGATGGCGGGGTACTCCATCTGTCGGAACGCCTCCACCTGGTCGATGTCGTAGAAACTGGGCATGAAGCAGTGCATGATAAACTGGTCG
>CAJOJA010000045.1 GCA_905234735.1 uncultured Bacteroidaceae bacterium
ATAAGAAAAGACGCTCCGAAAGTCTACTACGACCTGCACGGACGTCGACTTCCCGCTCCCAAGGGCATCTGCATCGAGCGGTCGGCCGACGGAACGTCGCGCAAGATCTACGAAGATTGACCGTAACATGAAAAGACTGTCTCGGACGCACTCCATTCCTCCCCCTACAGGGGCACACTCCATTCCTCCCTCAACAGGAGAAGTCAGAGGGGGGCTTGTCCGTTCCACCCTTACGAGGATAACCTCTCTTTGTGCATTCCTCTTTCTGGCTGCCAGCACCCTTGCTGCCGACATGCTGAAAGAAGACTTTGAGACGGGACTGCCCACGTCGGCATCGTCGACTGAAAACACTGTGACCCTTTCGTCAGGCACATGGCGCATCAAGAGCGTTTCTGGCAAGAAAGACAACAACAGCATGCGCGCCCTGTTCGGCACATCGGGAGCCTATCTTGTCACGCCCGCGCTCTGTCAGCCCGGGCGGGTAGCGTTCAATCATCGCTCGTCCGGTGCCGGAAAGAAAATCACCGTGGAGAAGAGTGTTGACGGTGGTGCTACCTGGGAAGAGCTGGGTGTGGCCACCACCAGCTCGGCCTCGACCTACGGCAGCAGCTCGTTCAAATGCAGTTCAGTCGAGGAAGATACCGAGGTGCTCATCCGCTTCTCCAGCAACAGCGGCTCCACCTATATAGATAATGTGGAGATTACCCTGAACAGTGTGGACGGTGGTTCTCCCACTGTCGTCGAGCCCGACGACCCTACCTATATCACCGAAGGAGTGCCCGTGCCCACAAAGCCGTTCCCCACAGCCGTGAACACGGTGTATATTGCACCTGATGGCAGCAATAGCAACGACGGCACACTCGAACATCCCTGGGCCGACCTGCAATATGCCGTCAGCAAGGCACAGCCCGGCACCCATATCGCTTGCCGAGGTGGTACCTACAAACCTACTAAGAACAGCGACGGCAAATACACCATCCGCATCAAGAGCTCCGGAACGGAGGAGAACCCCATCGTCATTCGCAGCTATGAGGACGAACGTCCCGTGTTCGACTTCGAGCAGCAGCTGCGCGAACAGATGGTGGGCGACCGCGGAATCCTCGTCACCGGCAACCACTGGTGGATCTTCGGGCTCCATATCACCCACGCGGCTGACAACGGCATCAAGCTCGAAGGCTCGTACAATCGCATAGAGCGCTGCGAGTTCTCCTACAACCTCGACACCGGCCTGCAGTTAGGCTTCGGACATAAGTTCAGCGACACCTTCCCGGGCGTCAGCGAGAACGACGGCACCTACTGCGCCTACAACGATGTCATCGACTGCGACTCCCATCACAACTGCGACTACGACTCGAACTACGGCTCCGATGCCGACGGCTTCGCCTGCAAGATGCACAACGGCAGGGGCAACCGCTTCATCCGCTGCCGTGCCTGGCACAACAGCGACGATGCGTGGGACCTCTACGAGACCGACTACGACGTCATCCTGGCCGAGTGCTGGGCGTGGGACTCGGGCAAGGCCGAGGACCATCTGTGGGTGAAGGACTATATTACGAAGAGCAGCTCGATGTCGTTCTCGGGCAACGGCAACGGCATCAAGCTGGGCGGTAACGGCACCGGCGGCTCGTCGCGAGGCATCCACTATGCCTACAACTGCATCGCCTTCAACTGTAACAACAGCAGCTCGGTGAAGGGCTTCGACTGCAACAGCCACAAAGGCGGCCACGTGCTCATTGGCTGTCTGGCCTTCGACAACAGCTACGACTACATGTTCGAGAGTGGCGGCTCCGATGCCAACACGAAGTTCTACAACAACATCTGCCTGGGCCGACAGGAGATATGCGTGGGTAGCGACGACTATAACGCCATCGCAACGCCCATGTCGAAGAACGGCTGGTCGAGCCACCTGGTGACCGGCATAGGACGCGACGACTTCCTCTCGCTCGACGAGGAGGAGGCCCTAAAGCCTCGCGACATCTATGGTGGACTGCCACGTAGGTTCGGACGGCTGGCTTCCGACAGCAAGATGGTCGATGCCGGCAGCGCGCAGTACGACATTCCCGAAACGCTCCTCACCGACTTCCCGTTCTTGAGGCGCACCATTACCGGCAGTGCCCGCGACCTCGGACCCTATGAGCGTCCCGCTGAAACAGATCCGGGAGTTGATGCCATCGACCATCCCACGTCCTATCAGCATCCATCACCGTCCTACATCCCAACTTACACTTATGACCTGCAGGGACGCCGACTGTCCGCTTTTCCCTCAGCAGCCACAACGAAGAGACTCCTCATCGTCGTCAAGACCATGCCCGACGGTAGCCGATGTGTCAAGAAAGCCGTAAAATAGCGAGCGTACATCCTTCTTTTATTGGTAATGGATGTCGGAACTTCACGCAAACAGCCCCTGTCAGATGTGCAGACAGGGGCTGTTTGGTGCTCTGACAGGGGCTGTTTGACCTTGCAACAGGGGGCTGTCTGGCAGGCAAAGAAATACTCTTTGGCAGGCAAAGGAATACTCTTTGACAACGCGAAACAGTATTCCTGACGCGGTGAAACAATATGTTTTTAGTATGAATTGGGGGGCACACTGGGGGCATACTTTTTTATATGGTGTGCCCCCCGCAACCATTTGCATATCAGTCGGATAGGGCATAAGGGGGCGGGGGGCACACCTTTTTCTTATTTATCTATATCTTGACAATGATTTACAACATCGGTATCATTTGGCCGATATTATCACCTCACATGGGTTTGAGAGTACAACTGGTTTTTTCTGAAGCCAAAGTTGTTTGCCTTATAGTGAGTATGAAATTTGTAGGGTACATAAGTACGATTCTGATGCGGGGCGCGCATACAATCGTTGCGCTCTCATTTCAATTCTACATAAGTACGATTCTATTTGGCACTGGCATCAAAGGTAGATGTGTACGTCATATTTCAATTTTTGAATCTCATGTTTTATTATTAGCTTTAGGTTTCTATGCCATCCCTTTATATATAAGGAATGCAGTTAGCAGTGTTTCGAGGATTGTTGTACAAAAAACTGCCTACAAAAGTACATGTTTTTTTTCAATTTCTTTGTACTTTCAAAGAAAAAGTTTAATTTTGCACTTGGATTGAATTACTTTAACAAAAAACGTATGGAAAAGAAACTTTACTTTTTACTTTCTGCTCTCATCTTCGGGTGTTGCAGCATGATGGCACAAGAGGTGAAATCGATGAAGCATGAATATGTCTATGATGGCCAAAATTTCACCGAGGAGTACATTATGACCTTCGATGACCAGGGACGGCTGGTCTCAACCCACAGCTCGGCTAACGGTATGGATGGTTTTGCCATGGATATTGCGTGGGACGATACTTATACCTATAATGGTAATACCATTGAGGGTGAGTCGGTGCAATATTTTAACGGTTCGGCCGTAGGAACGTCCAGCTTCAGATACCAGATTAGTAACGGCCTGCTCGTAAGCATGCATCAGGAGCAGCAAAATGGCATGGGAGGCCTAATCAAGGTGGATGGTACTTTGGAATATGACAGCAATGGCAGGATGAAGAAGGATGCAACAACCAACTATTACGAAGGGGAATCGGTGACTGACTATGGCTACTATACATGGACGGGCGGCAACCTTACTGGATACGAACTTGAAGAGGGCGGAAAGGTTACCCTGAAGACATCCAATACGTTTGGCAGTCAGTCAACAAACAGCCAGGTGCTGGGCCATTTGTTTGGAGGCGTCGTATCGACATACCCGATGACGTTGGTGGGCATGACCTTGGGGGCTTTCTTTTGGGCAGGCTCTCACTCAGAAAATCTGATGACGGAGCAGACGATAACAGGCGAGGACAAGAGTTCAGTGACCAGCCGTTTCGAATATGATATGGATGGTAACGGTCTCATCACGACCATCAGGGTATTTGTCGGGGGACAGCAGACCGATACGTTTTATATTACATGGGGCGAGGGCGGTAGCAATATCCGCGATATTGCAGCTTCTCGCTCCAGCTCGCAGTGTTATTCTCTCACCGGCCAGGCTATCAGCCAGCCTAAGAAAGGATTCTATATTTGCAACGGCAGGAAGTATCTTGTGAAGGAGAGATAAGAGAGCCACACACAAATAATAACTTGGTAAGATTTTATATTACAGACCCACCCCTGCCCCTCCCCTTGCTTCCTATGGAAATTTGCAAGTATATTTAGTTAATAATCTCTAATTGAGCGGACATTCCTTGTTCGCTCTTTCTTTTCTTTCTCAGG
>CAJOJA010000046.1 GCA_905234735.1 uncultured Bacteroidaceae bacterium
AGTTTCTCTCATGAGGGGGGGAGGTTTCGACCTCCCCCACCATGAAGAATTAGCAATCTCTACTAAGAATTTAACGTTTGCTATTATTCTTTTTTCGACCTCAACGCGCCCTTGGGGGCGCGGCCCCGCCGCCGGGTGTGACTTTTGATTTCGGCGAGCAAGGCGAGTTCGCGTTGGGAAAGGATGCACGTCCAGTTCTAACGCACGGGGCGCACGGATTGACCGCTGTAGCGGTAGCTGTAGATCCTGAACGCTTCGTACGAATTGAAAATCAATTCGTCGGCGGAGTCCTCGCCGCCAGGCGTCGACGACCAATAGTAGCCGTAAGAACCAACGTTGCGGAACTCACCATTCGAACGGTAGCCGGCAGCGGGAAGAAAAATAGAACCACCATTTGGCCCTGTAAACTTTCCACCTTTTACGCCGTTCTGCGTTGTCCATTGGTAGGCACAATTGTTCAAAAGTTCTTTTATTTGCTCTACTGAAGGAGCTGACGACACCTGTCCGAAGGTGTAGTAACCACCGTATGCCTCAGGAGTTGATGCGCCCTCGTTACAGCAGCGCCACTGCGTGCCACTGGGCAGCCCCAGATCTATCCAGTGAGGGTGGTTGGAGTCGGGGCAGGAGGTCTCGCCGTACTCCAAGGGGAAGTCCTGCGGCTCGCCACAGACAATCTCGTCGCTGCCGACATATTTCACGTAGCCATAGAGAGTACAGGTGAAGGGCGGCGTGCCGTTGCGGTAGTAGGCCCAGCGGGTGTCGGTGTAGGAATGGCCGCTAAGGGGTATGAAGGCTTCCTGTCCGTCGGGGTCGAGATAGACATAGCCCCACTCACTGATGCCCTCCGCATCATCGTCGAGCGTGGCCGTCACGCTGACATTGAAGCAGTAGTCATAGCTCTGGCCGTTGTGTGTAAAGCCGTTCACCTTGTGCTGCTTGCTGGTGACCTTAAAGTCGGAGAGGGTGACGGGGAAGTGCATATCTAAGTCTGCACTCGGTGTTGCCAAAACCGTGTGTATTCCGAAGAGGCTCAATGTAGGATAGACCTTATATTTCTTGTCTGTTGCTAGGTCGTTGAAAGTTGTTTCGAATGGAAAATCAAAATCTTGATGCAGACGATATTTCTGCCCGTTCCATTGCGGATCGCCTATATGATTGTTATTCTCATCGAAGAGCGAAAATCCCACGGTGTATGGAATGATGCAATCATTGGTTATGTTGGCCGAGACTTTGGCAGAAGAGCCACTTGACTGGGCCTTGGTATCGCTAAAGATAGGCAGGAGATCCCAGTTTTTCCTTTTACCTCCAAAGTCATAGTCATCTCGTCCAAACTTCAGACTCAAACGATCTGACAGCCCCATCACGCAGAACTGCGCTCCACCGTATGACATTTCTGACAAATTACTGCTCTTGAGTGCTTCATAGAATGCAGTGCCTGTCTCGGCCTGTTCAATAGTGTCAAAGTCAACATTCAGTTCAGCATCCACCCTTTCACCAAACTGGAATTCGCCTCCAAACCAGGCAACGTCATGTTCTGGGAGTGGCAAGCCTACACGTGCTTTGAATCCTACCTTTGCAGAGCCTCGCAAGGCAAAATACCGCCAGTCCATGTCAAATCGGGTAATCTGGGTGGTCTGGTCTACTCTATTGAACATCATCTGCGTTAAGGGAGTTAAGGAGGCAGCTGGATAATAGGTAATATCTTCTATGTGACGCACATCAACCCGTAAATTGAAGCCCAAGGCAACATCGCCTTCTACTTCAAACATGGGGCCGAAAGCAAGATAGAGTGGGTATCCCCACGGCATGAGCACATCCCTATTGAACCACCAGTTCACGAACTCGCCCTTCGCCACACCTGCAACGTCAAGGACACTTTCGGTTTTCAGGTCTGTCACCACATGTATCTCATAATGAGTAGGAACAACCAAGTTGTCAATAACATATACAGCCCTGCCTGTCACTATTGGGGTAATATGCATATTGGTCGATGCCTTGCCTTCAAAACTCTCAAACACTTTCCTTGGCGAAATGACGCCCTCGAGAGAAACAGGCAGATTAAAGTCGGGGATATTAGGATTGAAAGGATAGGTATAAGTGGCAATAGGTGCCTTTCTTGGTAGGTAGCGACGCACCTCACCACCTTGCTGTTGGCTGACAATCTCCACAACACCATAGAAACGGCTGACTGCATCCTCGAATGCAAGACTATCACAGTAGACGGCTATATTATCACCGATATTCTCTATGCTTCTCACCTTTCCTGCAAATCCGCATGGTAGTTTATCAGTCAGTTCCATGGTCACAAGTTTATCACCGACTTTAGGCATAAGGGAATGGGGAACAGAGGAACTAAATGTAAGTATCAAGTTTTCCGCTGAGATAAGATAGTCGAACAGATTACCTGACAGTTGCACAACATCCTCTTTATACTCTGTCTCTGGCGTAACAAATGCGACGCTGTCAACCGCAGCCAACGGTATGCGGTAGAGGCTGTCCTGCGTGTAGACGAGCTGCGTGACATTCTCGTCGTAGTAGAGCGAGTCGAGGTCGTAATGGGAGTAGGCTATCGAGTCTACCTCGTCGCGGAAGAAGGCGTTGAAACCACCGTCGTTGCGGTAGATGTAGAAAGCCTCGCCCACGGACTGCGCCGTAGCGGTGATGGCAGTGACGGCCATCAGTATCAGGAAATACAGTTTCTTCATGGCCTTGTGAATTTAGATGTTCGACCGTTGACGGAAAGGAGATAGACACCTTGCGGAATCTGCGAGAGAGGTAGCACAGCATCGGTGCCCTGGCGGGTGAGGCGCACGGGGACGCGGATACCGTTGGACTTGTAGACGGCCACGGCATCGGACGACTTAATGCCATGAAATACTAACTGGTCGTTCGAGCGGCTATAGTCAGCTTCTGTGCGAGGCGTGGCAATGCCCAGACCAGTGCCCTTGTAGGTAAAGCGGAGCACATCGGTCTTGGCGTACTCCATATTGAGAACGGTAGAGGTGACGAGCACCTTGTCGTTCTGGAGCTCCACGCGGGGCTGTGTATAGAGCTCCACCTCAGTAGTGGTGCCATCGCTGTGATGGAGTACCAGCGTCTGCGCCTGCAGGTCACTATTCCCTGCAGACAACATGACAAAGAAAAGGAATAACAGTTTCTTCATTTTTGTTTATTTTGGTTAGTACTTGTCTTTTTTATGGAGCCACACTATACTTATAAATGAAAAGCGCAGCACTTCTCCACACGCGACACAGGTTTGGAACTTACCTTCAACCGATTATGGGAAGCCTACGCTTAAAAACGTAAGCCTCATATCAGTTGAATTATGCTCGTTCACATTTTCGAGGTTCCAATTCGTGTCGCGATTGAGCAAATAAAAAGTATGTGTACCGCGATACACATGGCAAAGATACGAATAATATTTAAATTGGCAAAGAAAAGCATTGACTTTTTTGAGCTATACTACCAAAAAGGAGAAAAAAGGGATGTGTGAACGCCGGTAACGGCGTTCGGGCTGGCACAGGGCCTGCCCCTACACAACAACGAACGAAGCCCCGGCTCATTGCTGAACCAGGGCTTCTTCTTTGCCTTGCGGCTTCTTCAGAAAGATGGCGGCTTCCTACTCTCCCGCATTGCATTGCAGTACCATCGGCGCAGGCGGGCTTAACTTCTCTGTTCGGAATGGGAAGAGGTGGGACCCCGC
>CAJOJA010000047.1 GCA_905234735.1 uncultured Bacteroidaceae bacterium
GCATCCATGCTCCAGATGATGTTCTTTTTCTGGTCTATCTCCTTTATGCCGTGCTGATGAGCAATCAGGATATGACCGTCAGAGAGCAGGACGGCATCGCTTATCTCGCCGCTGGCCTGAGAATCGTCGAACTCCCATACTGTCTTTCCGCCCTTCACCATATACACCTTGCGGTCAGGCCGTTCGCCAGCATATAGGAAATCGTATCGGTCAAGGCCTTCATTTTCTGCTGGCGGCAGGGTGATTTGTGCGGCCTGAGCCAGTTGCTCGTCAGAGAGTGGCTGCATGATAACCCGGGCAATGACGGCAAAGTGAGCTGGGCCGGCAGGTATCTTGTACTTATCAATCACGTCGCGCCCGCAACTGTTGTTACCCAGTGCGCGGTTATAAACGTCCAAGTTCACGTAGGTTTCCTTCTCCATCCTTACCTCGCGGGGATGACGCAGGCGGTTGCTGCGGTCGGTATAAATGGCGCGGTCATCCCAGTGGCTGGCCGAAGCCGCCATCTTGTAGGGTGCCACGAAAAGGATGCCCATGCCATTATCGGCGGTCAGAGCCATCCACTCCACATCTTCCTTGTTGCCCGTCTCCTGAGGCAGCACGTGGTTTTCCCACTGGGCCGAGACGGTACTCTCCCACACACCGATGAAGGCACTCTCCTTGCGGTCACGATAGCTGTCGTGTGGGCCGCGGCCTAGCCAGCGCATGTGCTCCAGTCCCTCGGGTAGTATGGCACGGTAGCCCAGGCGTGGCAACTCACTACCCTGTTCGCTCGGAACAATGTCACTCACGAAGCTGATGGTGCCGTCGTTCAGGATGGTGAAGGTTTCGTCGGTAGTGAAGCTCATGGAGCCTTGCTCGCTTTTATAGAGGTTTTTGAAGTGCAGAATAACCTGTCCCTCCTTCTTTTCGCAGGAAGCTTGCTGGTTATGGCAGACGAGGTTGCGCAAGCCTTGCTTGTCCCATCGCTCGGCCGAGTTCTTGTCGTTGTCGTGCGGAGCGCGGAAAGTGTTCAACTCGAAGCGGGGATGCCCCTCCTGGTCTACAATCTGTCCGTTCCTGAAGGCTACAGGATAGCGTCCTACGCGCACGATGTAGCCGCCGCCTATTTCTTCTACGCTCAGAAACTCGCCGCCGCTGACGGGAGTTATAGCTGCCTTCTTCGAGTTGTCTGCACGGCGCAGGGTAAGCTGTTCGCTGGCCACCTCGTATCCCTTGTCAGCCCAGAGCGTAGCTTCTTTTTGTTGCACACTGAAGCGGATGGCAAGCTCGCCGCCAGTTTTCTGTTCGTTGAATCCGTTGGCCCTGCTCAGCAGTTCGTCTATGCTGTATGATTCCTTCAGTTCGTACAGCGGGGTTGGCTGGGAGGCACGAATGCCGCCTTCGTAGAGAGTATAGATGATGCTGTAGTCCTGTTCGGGTGTTCGGAACTGGCGCTTGTTCTTAAGTATTACCTTGTCGTTGCGTAGTAAGAAGTCCACGGGCTGATAGATTTTCTTTACGTTGTAGGTTTTCGAAGTCCACGAGCCGTCGGCAAGTACTACACCATTGCAGCAGAAGTTGTTGTCATTGGGCTTGTCTCCGAAGTCGCCGCCGTATAGCTGATCCTTGCCATCGCGCAGGCCTTGGTCTTTGAAGTCCCAGATGAACTCACCCGTCAGAGCGGGATAGCGTTCGTAGAGGTCGAAGTATTCGCGCTGGTTTCCCATGGAGTTACCCATGGCATGCGTGTTCTCACACATGATGAAGGGTTTGATGCCCTTCTCACCGTTCTTGTATTTCTCCAGTGCTTCGCGGGCATAGCGCTCCACATCGTCCAGTCCGGCATACATGCGGCTGTAGGTCTGGGCATATTGAGAGTTGCCTTCGTAATGGGTAAGGCGAGTCTGGTCATACTGTGCAATGCTGTCAGCTACATACTTGAAGTTGTCACCATTTCCGCTCTCGTTACCGAACGACCATCCGAAGATGCAGACGTGGTTCCTTAGGGTCTGTACCTGGCGCACGTTGCGGTTCACCATCGCCTCGCGGAAAGCAGGTTCCTTCGACAAGCCCATATTGCCGTGGCATTCCACGTTTGCCTCGGCCAGCACGTAGATGCCGTACTGGTCGCAGAGGTCGTAGAAGTAGGGGTTGTCGGGATAGTGGCTCGTGCGCACGGCATTGACATTCAGCCGTTTCATGTTGCGAATGTCCTCCTCGGTCTCTTGCCGGGTAATGGTCCTGCCGTTCCATTGACTGTGGTCATGTCGGTCCACTCCGTGTATGATAATGCGTTCGCCGTTGATGAGCAGGGCACCGTCTTCGCGCACGTTCACAGTCCTGAAGCCCACCTTCAGGGTGCGCATGTCCTGAACCTTGTCGCCTTTCTTCAGTGTGATGCAGAGGTCGTAGAGTTTTGGCGTCTCGGCCGTCCAGGGTTCCACACCCTTGATGTCGTTGAAGGCGATGGTCTTGCCAGTGAATGTGCCAGAGGCCAACACTTGGCCGTTACTGCTAATCACAGCTTCTACTGTGCCTTGTCCCTCGATATCCACATCGAGCAATGCACTGTTCAGGGTCGGGGTGCGGAAGAAGAAATCGCGGATGCGATTCTTTGGAGCCGACCATAGAAGCACGTCGCGTTCGATACCCGTCAGGCGCCAGTAGTCCTGGCATTCCACGAATGAACCGCTCGTGAAGCGATAACAGCGTACGGTAAGCGAGTTTTCACCTTTATTCTTTATATAAGGTGTAATGTTCCACTCCGAGGGCAAGAATGAGTCCTCGGCGTAACCTACGAACAGGCCGTTCACCCAGACGTAGTAGCCATGGCCCGCACCGTTAAAGCGGACAAAGACATCTCGTCCCTTCCACTCTTTGGGAATCTTGAACGTACGGTGGTACGTGCCTACAGGGTTTTTCATCTTACCCGAATAGGTCCAGTCATTGGGGCGGTCTGCCATCACGTCCCACGTCTCCTTGTTGTAGCGGAAAGGATAGCCTGTATTCACATAGAGCGGTTTGTCCCATGCCTTACCGTTTCGCCAGCCGTAGATTTGCCAGGGGCAGGGCACAGTAATGTCGTCCCACGAGTCGTCTATCGCACCCACACGGAAGTTGTTTGGGGCTTCGTCAGGATTTGGGCTCCACTTGAATTTCCAAGTGCCGTTCAGACATATCACGTAGGGTGAGTCTTGCCAGTCGCTCTCGCCTCGCTGGGCCGCGTTCTGTTGAGGCAGGGCGATGGCATGAGCTGGCTCGCGGTTGAGTTGGAATACTGCAGGGTCGTTCCATTCTTGCAGGGTTTGGGCCGTCGTAATGTGGCCGAGCAAAGCGGTCAGTGCCAGTGTTAGTGTCATTTTTGTTTTCATATTTGTAATGTGTTATTTAATTGCTGAGTCCATAGGAATATATATAAACTCGATGCCCTTTCCATGCTTGGGGTCTATATTTCTGCTGTAGCGCATGGAATCTGGATTGTCCCAATGTTCAAAGACACCAAGGCTGGGGATAGGTTGTCCCTGCTGACGATAGACGGTACCTGAGGGTGTTGCCCATGGGGTAGCCATTGCCTTGAGTATGTCATCTGCCATATCACGAAGCATGATGCAGGCTCGTTATTATTCAAGCTTTGGGCATACATAATGTCAAGGCCGACGCTTTGAAGTGCAACGGGGTCGAATGACACGAGCAGCGAAGCGGGCCAGTCGGGGTTGGCGTATGGCTCTGTTCGGTTATAGAAGGGTGCATTGGGGAAATGAAGCGGATAGGTCCGCCACTTGCGCCCGCAATAGAGCGCATCGAGCATATAAAGGATGGTCTTACGTCCCAGATTGGGTGATGCCTCGAGGTCGACGAGCGGGTTGTAGTCATGTTCCTTGCCTCGTTTCTTTATCTCGGTGGAGTTGAAGTAGCGGTGCATCTCGTGCGTACCACGTATGGAACCTGCATGGTTCTTGGCAGACATGGTGATTGCAGTCTGACCGTTGTCGCCGTCTTCCATGTAGTTGTAGGGATAGCTGTGGAGCTTAAGCAATGCGAGGTTGACAATATAGGTGGCATTAAGAATCTGACGGGCCATGAGCTTAGCCTCGTTGAACTTGTCGTTGTCCACACTATACTCAATACCTTCGATCCACTGGGCAGCTTCTATTCCATGATGATCGCCATACTTGGGGTTCAAGGGCTGTTCACTTCTGGCATCGCCGTCCTGTACAAATCGTACGTCGGGGAATTCGTGCCACACGCACTCCAGCATCTGAGCGTATATCTGCCGCTTAACGTCGTAGATAATGATGTCCTGCTCTGGCACACCGGCATCACGTACCAGATGCCGAACGACGGCCAGCGTCATCTGCGGCGTGGCATCAGTCTGGTTGTCACGTTTGCCAGCACTGCTGTTGTTGAGATTTATCTCGCCTTTCTGGTAGCCACGCTTCTTCAGACCACGGATTTCCTCATTGTGGTGGCGGAACACCTGAAGCCACGCCTTGCGGTTGTTCTTTGTTCCTGTGAGACGTTGCAGGGTAGCGGCAAGCATTTCGTCGCACTTGTCTGTCGAGGTGTACTTGTCGAGGAACCACTGGTCTTCGTTAACGTCCCACCGCCCAGGCCATCTAGCAGCCTCAGGACAACGGGCCATGACCACGCGTCCTGGGAAGATGCCTCGTGCCTCACCGATGGGTTGGTTACTTGGACCAGGTTTCCAATGGAAGTCGCGGGCTTGGTTCTCGTTGAATTGTTCGGCTTTGGGCCAGAGGGTTTTATCCCATGTTCCCTGCGCAAAGGAAGGTGTCAGCGCCAGAAAGGCCGTTGCTAAAATGGTTTGGATGCGTTTCATCTTTGATGTGAGGATTTTTATTGAATTGATAATGGATAATTTATAATTGTGAATTGATATTTTTCAGTATTCAATTTTTAGATAAGCTGTGCCCTTAATCGTCTTGTTGTCAAAATGTGTTTTAGCACCCTGCGGTCCTTCCTCTTCGGCGCGTGAGAACTTGGTGCCTACGGCGGGAATGCATGACAGTAACGATAACTGCCCGTCGGGGAAGATGGGGTCAACGTTGACTGATTTGTGTTTAGGCTTTTCGGGCGTAAAAAGGTGTAGGAAGATGTTGTCGGTGGCCGACAAAAGCATCAGTTGCTGAGTCCGGCCGCGCAACTGCATCGCTGTGAAGTGAGCGTAATAGCCCTTGAACTCTGGATATTCCCACGTCTGGCCTGTGATGGTGTTATTGTAGGTCTTCTCGTGGATGCCGTAGGTCACGCCCTTTAACCTGTTTTTCCACACTCGGTATGGTCCGTCGGCCAGCAGCGTGGCGCCCGTGACATCGGTCACGGGATAGTCGAAGGTGATGCCGGCTATGTCATAGTTACCATCGAGGGTATAGCTGTAGTCAATGCGCAACCAACCATCTGCAAGAGCCGTCCATTGCAGCGTGGCCTGCGTGCTGTCGATGCCGACGAAACGGGGCTTCAGCATGGCCTTTATAGCATCAATGGCGGCGTCTGCCTTTCTGCCTTTGAGCACTTTCTGCTTATTGGGCAATAAGCGTGTTGTCATTTGCTCCGCTTTGATGATAGGCCAAGTCCATGTGCAGACCTCGCGACCGTCCGGCCCTGAGGCTGTGAGC
>CAJOJA010000048.1 GCA_905234735.1 uncultured Bacteroidaceae bacterium
ATTGCGACAAGAAGTCGTAAATGTGATTGTTCTTTGAAACTTAAGAACCTCTTGTTCCGTCAAGAGTAGCCTACCGATAGTGCGTCGCTGGTAACGGCGGGGTGCGGAGCTTCGGGACAACGTGGCCAAGTGGGGAGCATCACTCCATGCAACTGCAAGGCTGACCGACATGGACAACGTAAGTGAATCGTCGCTACCAACCATCGTGACGAAGAATTGGTTCACGGATGCTGAAGAACCAAGGCCAAAATGGCAAGTGGACAGGTTAGTCTTCTTTTGGGAAAGGCTACACGGATGTTGCTCCACCGGTGGATAGACGGGTCCTAAATCGGACGAAGTCATGTTTACGGAACTTGGTAAGCCCATAGGTCTCCTCTCTTGAAAGAGGAGGTAAGCCGATGGAAACAAAGGCCGAATGGCCTGTGGGTAGATGATGACGGAAAAAGCGAAAGCCCTGCTATAATGGTGGGGATAGGGGTTGAAACATCATCCCACGCGAAAGCGGGCAGACTTCCGAAAGGTAACTCTCTGTGAAACGGCAGGTAGAACCCAATTTGTGAGGAAAGGCAATGGAGCGGTGTAACAGCCGTGTGCGTCCTCAGCCAGCAATGGTAAATGGGCTGCAAGCCTAAGTAACAGGCGCTCGTAAGAGCCGAATTAGTTAGAACGAGAATTAATTTAGAATTACACGAGCCGTGTGCGGTGAAAGTCGCATGCACGGTTCTTAGAGGGGAAAGCGGGGGCAACCCCGCTGCCCTACTCAGAATGAGTAATCAAAAGGGTTATGGCTTCGAAGTATCATACTTTAGTAAAAGGTAAAAAACAAAAAAGGAGGGCTGGAAGGTTTTGCTCTAGTGTAAGGAAAGTCAGGCGTTTCTCTCTCAAATGTAAGCGAGCCATTACTGTCTCTACAAAGGGTGTGACAAAAGAGCAGATAGACCTTTTGAAAGGATTGGAGGCAGAGGGACGTATTCCCCAAATCACTTGGATTGAATCACCTCCCAATGGTTTTGACGACAGGATGAAGTATGCTTTGGTGTCCCTGCATTCTGACAATACGGAATCAGAGGGCTGCAAGATACGAAGAGGTTATGACTATGCTTGGATAAAAATAGCCTTGGAGCACGGTTCAATTCCTGAGCGTTATTCTGGCTATAGATTTATGTCCACGCCCAAGTTCATAGATTATATAAAGTCCTTGGGGTTCAATGACATTGCAGGTTCCAAGACATTGAATAAGTTTATTGCCAAGGCTACATGGCAAAAGACTGAAAGCCGTCTTTCTTTCAGCGGATATTATATTAACTACATGGAGTGTAAGCGCAGGAATCGTATTGTCTCGAGGTTTCTGGAGATTATGAACGAGGTGTAGAAATTCTTTTTATGCGCCACTTTGTGCGCCATGTTATTGGGGTATAAAAAAAGCACCATACCTTTGCTGCCAGAATCACGAATTGGACGATGGCGGGTCAAAGTCATGCCGGAGTCATATCGAACTCTAATCGAAGTCTATTCGGAGTCATATCGAACTCTAATTGAAGGCTAATCGAACTCTAATCGGACACTCGATGACCACATCTCCAAGGGTAGGATTCATAGTTAAACACTAAACACTGTACAACTATGAAACAGATTACAGTAAGGGTTGACGGCACCTCAGACCGTCATGTGAAGAACCCGAAGACCACTGCACAGACTTTGCAGCGCGTCTTGGTGAAGGTCGTGGCATTGTTCTACAGTATGTTCAAGTACATCTGCAACCATTCCTTCGAGGGTGTGAGCAATGGCCGCGACAGTATGAACAAGTTCAAGAAGGTGAACCTGAAGTACCTGCGCGAGCGTGCGGCAACGCTGCAGAACTCGGGCCAGAGCCTGAGCCAGTTCTACCAGTTCATGCCGCTGCAGAGCGACAAGTGGAGTCCCTTTGCCGCCATCATCTCGATGGGACATCTGCCTGAGGTCTCCGTGGGCATCGATGCAGAAGGCGGACACAAGGCGTATGTCAACTCGCCTGGCCGAACCTACGCGGACTTTGTGAACGCATGGGGCTTGCAGCGTGGCGACCAGATGACGTTCGTGACGGTGCAAAAACGTGAGGGGCGGTATGAAGTGAACTATGCCCGCATCGTGCTTAACCCTCGCAATGCGGACGGCAGCGGTGCGGCCATGACCACCGAGATTGTGGATAGCCAGGGCGAGTTCCCGTGCTCGAACTGGAAGAACCAACTGAACTTCTCATCGTTTGAGTTTGACACCAACCGCTTCAACTTTGTGCTGGGACGTGGCGGCGACGTGGTGGCTGCGGGCATCATCGTCAGCCGCAAGGACCGGAGCGGCGGCTGGTTCCGCAGCAACTGCCAGTTGGTGCTCAACGAGGCTGGCTTTGGAAGCGACCTATGCAGCCTGTATGAGGCCGTGGAGAAGAGTTACCAGTCGGCAGACATCGACATGGAGTCGGAGTTCTACCTGAACAATGCCGGTCAGAGTGGTGGCGGTTCAACAGAAGACCTCACACCCAGTGGCGGTGGCGGCGTGGAACCAGGTCAGCCCAGCTACAACACGACGGCAACCATCAACGGTGTCAGCCAGAGCATTGCCGGCGGCAGCGTGACTGTCACGGCTCCTATCACCCGTGTAGCCGTCAGCGGTACGAACTTAGGTGATGTGACGTTCACAGCCAAGGTGGACGGTACGGGCGAAGCCATCACCCCCACCAGCCACAATGCCAACGGTGCAGCGTTCACGGGACTGAATGTGGCGGCAGGGCACAGTCTTGTGATCTATCGCGGCGGCAGTGTGTGGTTCACGGTTACGGCACAGGCTTCGGGTGGAGACGATGATCCTTTGACACCGTAGGGCAAACACCGCATGACAATGAAAGGGCTACCCGAATGTCTCGCAGGGGTGCGAGAGGTTCGGGTAGCGTATTTGCAACATTATCAATGCTTTTTATCACCAAAAAGTTGGACGTGTGTACCAAGGTCAATTTTTGAAAACACCATTTTCATTCTTCTGCAAACTTTCCCTCCAAATCAAAGGTGAAGAATCGACTTTTGGGGAGATAGTTTGCAGATTTTCTTGAAAGCGTGAACGATAAGCAATAGCTAGAGGCTCATTACTTTTTTCAAAGTAATCATGTAGGATTTCTCCTATTAGGCGTGGGCCGTACTGTTCTTCATGCCC
>CAJOJA010000049.1 GCA_905234735.1 uncultured Bacteroidaceae bacterium
TTTATAGTTTTCGATGGAATGTCAAAGGCACGTGATTCCAGAAAGACAAACTGGGACAAGTATCTGGACATTGCCTACAGAAAAGGTTACGAGCTATTCCATTGATGTATGCACATGAAAATTTTCACTACAGATGACACAAATGACACATTATAATATAAACTCTTCACGCGTACCGTGTAGGTTATATTATAATACACACATATACGCATATAATATACGCGCGGTACGCGATAGAATATCAAAATATTGTGTCACATGTGTCATTTGAAAAATTAAAGCCACCCGAAGGTGACTTTTAAATGGCGTAGTGTCGATCAAGTCTTTGAATATGCCATCATAAAAAAGACTGATAATCTGTTGGGGATGTCGAATTGTTTTCGTAATTTTGTGGCGGATTAATAAAACAAGAATTAAACAATCGATGATATGAACTGCAAAAGTTTTCTTTTCGTGGCTGGATTTGCTGTGGCTACGGCAATAGTCCAGGCACAAGTCATTATCGACATCGATGCCCAGCAGCGAGGGCCGAAGGTGAGCCCCATGCTTTATGGTATCTTCTATGAAGACATCAATCATGCGTCCGATGGTGGTATCTATGCCGAACTGATTCGTAACCGTTCGTTTGAGGACGGCCCTCGTTATGGTGCGCCTGCCGACATGCAGGGGTGGACGACGTATGCAGCAGCCCCGTCGCAGCTTACGGCAAGGCTCATACAGCCTTCGAAAAAGACACCGCTGCTGAACAGTGTGCAGCATAATGCCCTCGAACTCGACATCAAGGCATCGGCGGCAAAACCCGTCTGTCTGGTGAACGAGGGCTTCTGGGGCATCAACGCCGTACAGGGGCGCTGTTATCGGCTGTCGTTCTGGGCCAAGACCCTGAATTATCAGGGCTCCGTAAAAGCCATGCTCTGCTCGCAGGACGGCTCAAAACTCTATGCCGAGACGACGGTCGGCGGATTTCCTTCCATCAAGGTTAAGGGCTGGACAAAGTACGAGGCAACGCTCACTGCCAACGACAACGACCCGCAGGCGCAGTTCGCACTGGTATTCGACGGTGAAGGGCGGGTGCAGATAGACATGGTGAGCCTTTTCCCGCCCACGTTCAAGAATCGGGAAAACGGCATGCGCCCCGACCTGGCTAACATGCTGTGGCAGATGCATCCCAAGTTCATGCGCTTCCCCGGAGGGTGCTTCGTGGAGGGGCAGGAGAGTCCCGACAATGCATTTCGCTGGGATCGCACCATCGGACCGATTGAGGAGCGTGAGGGCCACTGGAACGTGAACTGGGGCTATCGTACCACCGACGGACTGGGCTATCATGAATACCTGCAGCTGGCCGAGGATCTGGGGGCCAAGCCGCTCTATGTCGTTAACGTGGGGATATGGCATGGTGGCCAGACTCCCTACGACAGCATCCAGCCGTGGATAGAGGAGTGTATGAACGCCATCGAATATGCTAACGGACCCGTCACATCGAAATATGGTGCTATGCGTGCCAAAAACGGTCACCCTGAGCCCTTCGGACTGGAGTATCTGGAGGTGGGCAATGAGAACAACCAGCCCGACCCCCGGCAGCAGAGCGACCACTATTACGAGCGCTATGAGCAGTTCTATCAAGCCATCCGTGCCAAGTACCCCGAGATGAAAATCATCGGCAACGTGGTGGCCTGGGGCGATGACAACCCCAAATGGAACAGCCCCCTGCCCGTAGACCTGCTTGATGAGCACTACTACCGCTCGCCCGACTGGTTTGCCGCTGCCTTCCACAAGTACGACAGCTACGACCGCCAAGGGCCGAAAGTCTATGTAGGCGAATATGCCGTGACCAACGGCTACGGCACGCTGGGCAACATGAATGCCGCTTTGGGCGAGGCTATCTACATGATGGGTATGGAGAACAACTCCGACGTGGTGGAGCTGGCTTCGTATGCCCCCATCTTCGTCAATGAGAACGATGCCCGCTGGCGTCCCGACATGATACGGTTCAGCAGCAGTCGGGTTATGGGCACCCCCAGTTACTACGTGCAGCAGCTCATGCCGCAGCATCTGGGCACTCAGGTGGTGAAGGTGGAACAGACCGACCCTTATAAAGGCAAGGTTTGCAAGCCCCTGACACCGAAGCAGAGCCGTGTGGGATTCGGAACATGGAACACACGTGCCACGTTTGAGACCGATAAGGATGTGGATTACGTCTATGGCGACTGGCAGAAGGAAGGCAACAGCGTGCGCCAGACTGGCCATAAGGATGCTACGCTCTGCATAGAGAAGGATATCATCGACGGCGATCACTACAGTTGTAAGTTCCGTGCCCGTAAAGACGAGGGCGCCGAGGGCTTTATCATCATCTTCAACTATGTGGATGAAAAGAACTACTGTTGGGTGAACTTCGGCGGATGGACTAACTCACAGCATGCTATCGAACAGATTAGCAATGGCGGAAAGCTGCTGGCCGACAGTAAGCGCGGACGTATTGAAGCGGGCCGTTGGTACGACGTGACCCTGCAGGTGGCTGGCGACGGTGTGAAAGTTTGGTTGGACAACGAACTGGTGTTTGACACCGTGCTTAAACGCGACCAAACGAAAGGCATCTACTCATCGGCTACCATCGACGACACCACCGGCGAGCTTATCGTGAAGGTGGTCAACAACGGTGATGCTGCTACCACCGCACGGCTGAACCTGAAGAACTTTGCTCCGGGTGAGGCCAAGGTAGTACGGCTAGCTGCCAACGATGGTATGGAAGAGAACACCCTCGATGCACCCACTACGATTCATCCTATAGAGCAACAACTCTCGCCTGAGGACGGCAGTGTGCTGCTCGACGTTCCTGCCTATTCGCTGAACATCGTCAGAATAACAGAATCAGACCATTAAGAAGCGGAATGG
>CAJOJA010000050.1 GCA_905234735.1 uncultured Bacteroidaceae bacterium
GTGCCAAAGGGCAAGCACACACTGCATATTGCCGTACACAACAAGGAGAAGGTGCCGGCCCTGTGGCTGAGAGGAAAGACGGTGGTGAGCGACACCACTTGGACGGTGACAAACTATGCAGTTCCTGTAAAGGCGGATACGTGGACAGAGGCTGACGGAAATGCTACTTTTGCTACATCTCAACAACTGCCTTCTGCCTATCATCTTTCCGTAACTCCAGTAGAGCCAATACGCGAAAGTAAGGAAGGAAAGGAACTCTTCGCCGAATGGCAGCGTGAGGGAATCGGGTATCTGCAACTGAACGGAGTAAAAGGTAATGGGCATGTTTGTATCTATTATGGAGAAAGTCCAGATGAGGCACGCGATAAGAAATATTCATACCTTAGAGACGAAGTTGCGTTTACAACAGACAGCATTACGGACCTCTCTACATTAACCATTTCCAAACGAACAGACAATAACTACCTGCTGGCGTGCAGCCGTGCCATGCGCTATGCGCTGGTGGAATGCAAGGGCAACGTTTCGGTGGAGAGTGTTACTCTGCAGTCGGAGACGAAGGATGTAGCATGGCGTGGATCCTTCGAATGTAGCGACACGCTGCTTAACCGCATCTGGCAGGTCGGTGCCTATACATTGCACCTGACAGATCGGGAAGTGATGATTGAGGGAATAAAGCGCGACCGCTGGATGTGGAGCGGTGATGCCATCCAGTCCTATCTGATGAATTACTACGCTTTCTTCGATACGCCAGTCGTGAAGCGTACAATCTGGGCTCTGCGAGGCAAAGACCCTGTGCAGCAACATATAAATACCATCCTTGACTACACTTTCTTCTGGTTCAACTCCATCTATGATTATTATCTCTATACGGGCGACAAGGATTTCGTGCGTCAGATTTATCCTCGGATGGTTTCTCTGATGGAGTATGTGCAGGGACGACTCAATTCGCGAGGAATGGTGGAAGGCAGGCATGGTGACTGGGTGTTTGTCGATTGGTCGCCACGCAATATGTCGAAGGATGGCGAGTTGGCTTTTGAACAGCTGGTGTATCTGCGCTCACTCCAGACCATGCAGCAGTGTGCGGAGTTGGTGGAAAATACAGGTGATGCAGAGCATTACGAGAAACAGGCGAAGCAACTTTCTGAACAGATTATTCCTACGTTCTGGAATGCAGAAAAGGGTGCGATGATGCATCACACGAAGGACGGACAGTTGCAAGATGAGGTCACCCGCTATGCCAATATGTTTGCTGTGCTATACGATATGCTCGATGAGTCGCAACGTCAGAGTGTGCTAAAGAATGTCTTGCAAAACGACTCAGTTATGAAAATAACCACTCCCTACATGCGCTTCTACGAACTGGAGGCCCTCTGTGCCTTGGGCCAGCAGAAGCAGGTGATGGACGAGATGCGCAGCTATTGGGGGGGTATGTTGGCACAAGGTGCTACTACGTTTTGGGAAACATACGACCCAAAGGAAGGCTATCCCGAGCGTCTGGCCATGTACGGCAACCGCTACGGCAAGTCGCTCTGCCATGCTTGGGGAGCATCGCCTATCTATCTGTTAGGCAAATACTATCTCGGCGTATGTCCTACAAAGCCTGGCTATGCCGAATGGGAATGTCGTCCCTGTTTGGGCGACCTGAAATGGATGAAAGGCGACGTGCCTACTCCTCATGGGAATATACATATAGAGATGACCCGCAAGCAAATAACCATAGATTCTAAGGGTTGTGGTCCAGGCAAACTCATTATCGGGCAGAAAGAAGTAATGGTAAATCCTGATCAGCGGATAGTGGTCAGCCTTCGTTCACTTCACCTGAGGTAACTTTGAGGAAATCGGGTGCAGAATGTGCAGTACATGCTCATAATGTTTCCCAAATGTTTCCCAGATTCGCCGTAATGTGCTGATAATCAACATCCGTTAGCCGCCGCGCAGGCTGCAGTAGAGGAGTAAATTAACTCTCTGATATAAATAAAGGGACCTGTCCGTTTGGGCAGGTCCCTTACTAATTTGCATTCCTTATTTCCTCTTACGGCTGAGGTATTGGCTGGGTGACTCGCCAAAATGCTTTTTGAACATTCGGGTGAAATGCTGTGGGTATTCAAAGCCCAGTTGCTCGGCGGTGGAGGTGATGCCCGTCCCGTTGATGAGCAACTTTTGAGCCTGGCTCATGACAAAACGGCGAATGATGTTCCCCGCAGTGTCATCTGTCATTTGCCGTATCAAGTCGCCAAAATAGTTGGTAGAGAGGAAAAGCTCCTGTGCACAGTATTTTACTGTGGGGAGCCCGTGAGTCAGTTGCTGTCCCTCATCGTAATAACGCTTCAGAAGATTCTCAAAGCGTGTGAGCAGGTCGCTGGAGGATTGTATCTGTTGAGAGAGCTGGCGAGCATAGTATCGTGCTATATGTTCAAGAATCAGTTGTAGGTATGCCACGATAATATGCTGTGTGTGGCCATCAGCATCGGTCAGCTCTTTGCGCAGGGCCTCCATCAGGTTGACGATGGTCAGCCGTTGCTCAGCGGTCATCAGCAGTGCCTCGTTGGTGTTGTATGAGAAGTACGTATAAGAAGGCATCCTACGTTCGAGGTCGGTGCCGTGTAGCAGCTCGGGGTCGAAGAGCAATGCCCATCCTTTGGTCTGTATCTCTTTGCCGGTATCGGCCTTGCCTCCAATCTGCCCGGGTGAGACACACATCAGGGCATGGCGG
>CAJOJA010000051.1 GCA_905234735.1 uncultured Bacteroidaceae bacterium
AGAAATCCCCATTTTCGGGGAAAAAGTGGGAAAAAAATACGGGTGTAGCAAAATATTACCATAATGAAGAATATTCATCGATAAAAATCATAGTTAATGGTTATTAATCAATATGTATTCGCTGTTTTTTTTATCATTTCCCTTCAGTTATCGGAAGTTTTTTTGTACTTTTGCACAATCATAAGAAATCAAACTAAAAACATAGGAAAATATGACTTACAAAAACATGCTTCTCATGGCCGGTTGCGCTCTCTTTTCAGTAGCAGTACAGGCTCAAGTGACTATCGATATCGACACCCGGCTGCGTGGGCCGAAGGTGAGTCCTATGCTTTATGGCATCTTCTATGAAGACATCAACCATGCTGCTGACGGTGGTATCTATGCAGAGCTTATACGCAACCGCTCGTTTGAGGACGGACCACGCTATGGTGCTCCCGCTGACATGCAGGGATGGTCAACATACGCTGCCGCCCCGTCTCAACTCACGGCAAGGCTCATACTACCCACGAAAAAGACGCCGCTGCTGAACAGTGTGCAGCACAATGCGCTGGAACTCGACATCAAGGCTTCGGCTGTTATGCCTGTCTGTATGGTGAACGAGGGCTATTGGGGCATCAATGCCGTGCAAGGGCGTAGCTATCATCTGTCGTTCTGGGCAAAGACTCTGAAATACCAAGGCACCGTGAAGGCTACGCTCTGCTCGAAGGACGGCTCACAAATCTATGCCGAGACGGTGGTCAATTCATTTCCTAATAGCGCCAAAGGCTGGACGAAGTATGAAGCCACCCTTACCGCCAACGAAAACGATGCTCAGGCGCAGTTTGCATTGGTGTTCGATGGTGTAGGAAAGGTGCAGATAGACATGGTGAGTCTTTTCCCACCCACTTTCAAGAACCGTGAGAACGGCATGCGTCCCGATCTTGCCAATATGCTTTGGCAGATGCACCCGAAGTTCATGCGCTTCCCTGGAGGCTGTTTCGTGGAGGGGCAGGAGAGTCCTGACAACGCTTTCCGCTGGGAGCGTACCATCGGTCCGATAGAGGAACGTGAAGGACACTGGAATGTGAATTGGGGCTATCGCACTACCGACGGACTGGGCTTTCATGAATACTTGCAGTTGGCAGAAGACTTGGGTGCCAAGCCACTCTATGTTGTGAATGTCGGAATATGGCATGGTGGTATGACGCCTTACGACAGCATCCAGCCGTGGATTGACGAGTGCATGAATGCCTTGGAATATGCTAATGGCCCCGTCACATCGAAGTATGGTGCCATGCGTGCCAAGAACGGACACCCGGAACCTTTCGGGATTGAATATCTGGAAGTGGGCAATGAGAACAACCAGCCTGACCCTCGTCAGCAGAGCGACCACTACTACGAGCGCTATGAGCAGTTCTACAAAGCCATCCGGGCCAAGTATCCTGAGATGAAAATCATCGGCAACGTGGTGGCATGGGGCGATGACAATCCAAAGTGGAACAGCAGGCTGCCCGTTGACTTGTTAGACGAACACTACTATCGCTCACCCGACTGGTTTGCATCATGCTTTCATAAGTATGACAGCTACGACCGCCGGGGACCTAAGGTCTATGTGGGCGAATATGCCGTGACCAATGGCTACGGCGACCTGGGTAACATGAACGCCGCCCTGGGTGAGGCAGTCTATATGATGGGAATGGAGAACAACTCTGATGTGGTAGAGCTGGCCTCGTATGCACCTATCTTCGTCAACGAGAACGATGCTCGCTGGCGTCCTGATATGATACGTTTCAACAGCAGCCGCGTCATGGGCACCCCCAGCTACTATGTGCAGCAACTTATGCCACAATATCTGGGTACACAGGTGGTGAAGGTAGTGCAGGCCGACCCCTACAAGGGCAAGGTGCGCAAACCTCTGACGCCGAAGCAGAGCCGTGTGGGATATGCCACATGGGGAACGAAGGCCTCATTTACTCACATGGATCCGCTGCCCAAGAGTGGACAGCCGGAATACATCAAGGGGCAATGGAACGTTAATGCTGAAGGTATCCTCTCGCAGACCGGCAATCGTGAACAGTGTCTGGCCTTGTGCAAGAGCGTCATCGACAACGATCACTACACCGTGAAATGCCGGGCACGTAAAGACAGCGGTGCTGAAGGCTTCATCATCGTATTCAACTATGTAGATGACAAGAATTACTGCTGGGTGAACTTCGGTGGATGGACTAACTCGCAGCATGCCATCGAGCAGATCAGCAATGGAGGAAAGTTGCTGGCCGACAGCAAGCGGGGACGTGTGGAACCTGGGCGCTGGTACGATGTCACCCTGCAGGTAGCGGGCGACAGCGTGAAGGCGTGGCTCGACAACGAGCTGGTCTTTGACACAGTGCTGAAGCACGACGACACGAAGGGCGTTTTCTCATCTGCCACTATCGACGATACTAACGGAGAACTGATTGTGAAAGTCGCCAATACAAGCGATGCAGCAACTACCGCCCAACTCAGGCTGAAAAACTTTAAGCCGACATGTGCGAGTGTAGTTCGTCTGGCAGCCAACGACGGTATGGAAGAGAACACACTCAATACGCCTACCACCATCCATCCTGTGGAGCAACTGCTCTCGCCCGAGAATGGCAGCGTCCTGCTGGATGTGCCTCCTTACTCGCTGAATATCGTCAGGATAAAGTGAGCTCCGCATGTATGAGATGGGACTGTCCTCGGAGTTTAGTC
>CAJOJA010000052.1 GCA_905234735.1 uncultured Bacteroidaceae bacterium
TGAGATGGCTTCGGGCGGCACCATCTTCCTCGACGAGATTGGTGAGCTGTCAATGGCTAGTCAGGTTAAGCTGTTGCGTGTGCTGCAAGACCAGACCTATGAGGTACTGGGTGACAGTCAGACGCGTCGCACTGATGTCCGTGTGGTCTGTGCAACGAATGCCGACTTACGAACGATGGTCGAAGAGCATACCTTCCGCGAGGATCTGTTCTACCGCATCAACATCATCAACCTCCATCTGCCGCCTCTACGAGACCGTCGTGAGGATATACCGTTATTGGTTAATCACTTTCTTCGGTTGGCTTGTGAGGCAAACCATCTTCCGCTTGTTACCGTCTCGACCGAGGCTATCGGCTATCTTCAGACACTTCCGTTCCCAGGCAATATCCGTGAGTTGAAAAACCTGGTAGAAAGGGCGCTGCTAATGAAAGATCCCACCGCTCCCCAACTCCTCGCTAACGACTTCCAGAGTCTTAGCTCGCAGTCAGAGAGTGCGTCGGTTACGCCGATAGTTTCCTCTGCCACCCTCGATGCCATGGAGCGCAGTGCCATCGCTGCCTGTATCACCAAACACAATGGCAATCTCTCCCTTGTGGCCAAGGAACTTGGCATTAGTCGTGGCGCACTCTACCGCAAAATCGAAAAGCACCATTTGTAATTTACGATTTAACGATTTACAATTTACTATTTACATTGAAACTGAAGCACTATTTCGTCCTCCTCGCTTTGGGCATCGTCCTGTTGGCCGGTGTTGCTCTCTTCGGTACGTTCCGAAGCCATTCAACGCTGTTCTACGTGACCGAAGGCTTTGTTGTCGTGCTACTGTTTTACCTTTGGTATTTTTATCGAAAGACCATCCGTCCCTACGACACATTAATTGGCGGCATAGAACTGGTACGTGAACTGGACCTTACGACACGTCTTGCTCCTTCTGGACAGCATGAGACCGACATCATTGTCCGTACCTTCAACGACCTGCTTAACCGCCTACGCAGCGAACATCTTAAACTTGAAGCCGATGGGTGTCATACAGTGTGACTTGGACGGTAACATCACTTCCATGAATCCCGCTGCCCGTGAAATGTTATCGTCCAGTGTCGAAGAAGCCATCCACGTACTTCCCCTTGGCGAGACAACCGCCGTGCACATTCCCGGTGAGCCACAAATCTTCCGCATCAGTCACCAGTCCTTTCCCGACCGCGGTTTCCAACATCCCTTCTTTCTCATTGAATCCCTAACTTCTGAAGTACGCTTGGCTGAAAAAGCAGCCTACGAGCGTGTCATCCGCATGATTGCCCATGAGGTGAACAACAGTGTGGCTGGAATTATTGGCAGCCTCACTGGCGATGAAGCAGAAAGACTTACAGCCCTCTCCGCCTTTGTCACCCGCTTCGCCGAAGTAGTAAAAATTCCACAACCGCAACTACAGCTATGCGACCTCAGTGAAGTTTCCTCGAAAATCTGTGTACGCAGGCAAATGTCAAAATTGACTTCAATCTCACTGACGAAGCTATACCAGTTCATCTGGACACCGTCCTTTTCCAGCAGGTGCTTATCAACATCGTCAAGAATGCCGTAGAAGCCTCACCCCCAGCCTCACCCCCTACCCCCCTCTCCAAAGGGCGAGGGGGAAGCCTTCGGCAAGGGGAGAGGGGAGTGGTTACCATAGAGGTTGCTAAACCATCCACGGGAGATGAGCATGCCATCGGCACCCTCATCATTACTGACAATGGTCATGGCATCCCATCATCCGTGGCCACTCACCTTTTCACGCCTTTCTTTTCCACTAAACCACAAGGCCAAGGTATCGGACTTCTGCTTATCCGTGACATTCTTACTTCGCATCATTGCACGTTTAGTCTACTCACGGGTCCCGAAGACCGTCTCACCCGGTTCACTATACAGTTTCCCAAATAAAATCATTATAGCCGCATATTCCAATATGCAGTAACGCTGAAGGACTTATTCAAGTAGACATCTGCACCCAAAACAGAGGCAGATGTCTCTTGTACCAATCAGTCTGAGGTTAGCGAATAACAATTTTCTTACCACCAACGATATAGATGCCCTTCTTGGCGGCACCACTGACGCGGCGACCCTGCAGGTCGAAGAAGTTCAATTCTTCCATTCCGGAATTCTTCAATCCTTCAATGCTTGAATTCTTCAATTCTACAATGTCTGTCGTCGTTTCATCGAGGCCAACCAACCTTGCTCCTTGTGCTACAGGTGTGCGGAAGAAGGCGCGCATGCCGCGCATCCGTGTGCCGTTGGCGGTGGGATAATAGAGCTTGCCGTCAGTCTTTAGGAACTGCTCTGTATGGTCAGTGGCCAAATCGGTGGGACTATAGATAGCCACATAACTGTAGCCGCCATCATCGATGGACTGTGCGGCCTGGGCTGACAGCGTCACGTTGCTATAAACAGGGTTCACGATGTCTTCCGTCGGCTTCACCAGATAGGGTTTGCCCGCCTCAATGCCAGAGGCATTCTTGAAGACCATCGTAGTGCCGTCGGCATAGTCATACTCACGTATGCGGCCTTCTATTGTCGTGATGTCGAAGGGCACGGCAAAGGTGTTCCAGCTACTGCTGCTCAGCGTGCGCTTCAGTCGGATGGTGGCATTCTCAACATCCGATGAGGGCGACACGAAATCCTGCTGCTCGTCAAGCACATAGACCACGGCAGGTATGTCGTTCTGCGTGATGGGCGCCACCTGCTTCCCACTGCCGTTAGGAATGACGATGCCCGAGAGATCGGCTAAGGCTCCGTCGTAGACGTCTGTTCCGAAACGGTTGCTGACGGCAAGGTCGGTACCTACACGCTGTTCACTGATAGTAACCCAGTCGGCAGGATAGCTGCCAATCTCATTGTTGCTGATGCTCACCGGCACCGTCTGGCTCTCCGTCACTGGGGCAGCGATAGCTAAGTAGTCGGTTGTGGTGTTGCTGGTAGCCACTAACTTCGGCAGCCCGTTGTCTGTCACCTTTTTGCCTACAATCCATCCTGCCACATGCTGGTTATATTGAGGCGTAGGATTGAAGGTGGCCGTCTCGCCGAAATCTATGCAGAGGGCACCCGTTTTGTCGCGTAGGTACAGCTCATTATTGGTCGCATCGTAATAGAGCACGCGAGATTCGTGACTGCCGTCATCGGCGAGGTAGAGGCGAGCCTCAGCATTGTCAGAGAGGTTACGGAAGGCCGAGATGCTATTCACGGTGGCGCCTTGCGTATAGGTCTTGCTTACCACGCTACTGGCAACGGTCTCATAGTAGGCAATGGCCTTCACCGTTGTCGTACCCGTGATAGCGACGTTCGAGGTCAGTGTGGCCACCTGTCCGTTGGTATTCGAAGGCGTTGAGCCATCGGTGGTATAATAAACGGTGGTGCTGTCAGAAGGTACCAGCGTGACGGTCTTGGAAGCATTTGCCTCCGTCGTATTAGGCCAGAAGGAGTACTCATCCGTCAGCGTGGGGGCATTGATAGCAGTGACGGTCTCCTCTACCTTCACGTCGTCCAAGAACCCGCGCTTGCCGGTAAAGGTCAGCTGAACGTAGGTGGCAGTGGTCAGCGTGATGCCGACGGTGTAGGCAGTCCATGAGCCATTAGTCAGCGTAATCTGAGTGTTGCCAGTCAGCGTCACGCCTTCGTTGGCGGTGACGGTCATTGTATTGGTGCCAGTGCCTCCCCAGCCGGCAGCCTCGAAGGTCAGCGCTGCAGTCTTTCCCGTACCTATTAATATAATCACAGGGGTAGTGCAGGAGCCAGAGTTACTGCTGTTTCCGAATCTCAGACATTGATAGCCTCCGTAGGCGACGCTACCGCTCCATCCATCGATGTCGTAAAGAATATTGCTTGATGCAATATTGCCGGAAAAACCTTTATCATCACGTCCTCCTGTTTCATTATTGACATCAAACGTCTCGTCGAGCGCCACGTGCCTGACGCCATCTGCCCATGCCGTCTGATGTGCCGTCAGCAGACAGCATAATAATAGGCTGAAAAAGTGGCGCAGGGGGGAATGTCTGTGGATAGCCCATATGCAGCCTAACCAAAATATCTTAGCGCAACGGAACTCATATCGAAGAAAATGGTTACCTTTGCACCATGGCAA
>CAJOJA010000053.1 GCA_905234735.1 uncultured Bacteroidaceae bacterium
CATCCACCACGGCGAGAACCGCGGCACGAAGCCCGTCATCCTCTACATGTTCTACCTCTCGCAGAAGGACCTGCCCCTCGCCGTGCAGCATCCCGAGATACCACTGGAGTAAGACAAGAAATCAAGTAACATAAAGTATTCACAATAAAAAAACAAACGACAATGAAAAAGAACATTTTCAAGATTTGGATCATGGCCCTGCCGATGCTGCTGGGCCTCGCCGCGTGCGCCGAGCACGACAACCCCACAGACCCCAACCCGCTGGCCAAGCAGGTGAGCGGACTCTGGTGGAGCCTCACCGACCAGGAGGGCACCTTCAGCGATGCCGCCGACTCTTACCCCTACACCCGCATGGGTCAGGCCGTCTGCTTCAATGACGACGGCACGGGCTACGGCGTCACCTTCTTCTTCAACGACGAGCAGGGCGACCCCATCGCCATCATCGGCGGTGAGTGGATGGCCCCGTTCACCTACACCAGCACGGCCGACGGACGGCTCAGCCTGAACTTCGACAAAGCCACGATGACCTATGCCGCCGAGACCGTCACCGTCACCAACGGCACGCTGACCCTCACGCTCGAGAAGCCCAGCGACGCGATGGCACAGACCATCCACGACTGGGACGAGCAGTTCAACGGCGGAGCAGCCATCGGCGGCACGGGCTTCAACCCCAACGATGCCGACTTCACCCGCACCAACTGGCGCAACGAGGAGGGCATCTACCTCTACGACGGCACGGGCGAATACACTCTCACAGACAAAGGCCGCTCCTGCAAGTTCTCGCTCGTGCCGCTGCCTTGGTACAACGGTCCCAAGTACACCAACCTGCCCGACGGATTCTGCGACGGCATCACCCCCGAAAACGGATGGGAACTGGTGCTCAACCTCTGCGGCAACACCACGGGTAGCCTGAAGAACAACAACTTCTTCGCCCTCTACAACAAGTATCTCGGCATCCTCCGCTTCTTCTACTACCTGCCCGAAGGCTACAGCACGGGCAACGACCATGTGTGGGAGATTTCCATGTCCGACCACCTGGCCCAGCAAAACCTCTTTGGCTACGGTGTGCCTTCCGACCGCACCATCAACAAGGCTGCCCTCGGACAACAAGGTGACGGTTCCTATATGGAGTATGTTGCGCCCTGGGTGAAGAACATGAGCAACGACGGCCTCGTAGTGCCAAACGTAGGATGGTGGGCCTTCGACGTAGACCTTTCCATGTACCGCGATGGCAAAGTCAACCTCAATGATATCATCAGCCTGCAAATGCGCTCGTGGAACAAAACCCACACAACCCTCTACAGCGCCATGACTGCTAATATCGACGGCACCCTCAAGGCCAGCCTGAAACTCGACCAGGTGAAAGCCAAGTCGAGCAGTTCCAGCAAGGGCGTATTGATGGGACTGCAGGCCGCAGCGCAGGCGGGCAGCGCCCTTGTCAACTTCTATTCTGGCAACTGGGCACAAGGTCTCACCTCCGTGGGCCAGATGCTCGGCACCGGCGCGTCGCTGGCAGGTCTTGGCAAGGAAGACGGCACCACCGGATACACCGGCGGCTCGCTCGACGGAACTATCAGCCTCGGATTGTCGGGCAACATCGACACCCAGGGCACCATCAGCGGCTCAGCCACCACCGTCGGCATCGCATCGCCGACCATCTCAATGAAGGACTTCGACCTGAAGAACTCACACATTGGCGAGGGAATATGGAACATCAAGACAGCACCCGTGGTGTACTGGGCGACGAATATATTTGCTATCTGGTATAGTTATAATCCCTGGTATTTCTGCTTTTGCCCCTATTTCTTCGACCCCAGCAGCATAGAGATAGAATTGAACCCCAACGTATTCCCCGACAGCGAGATAGAATGGATAGAGGTGGATGCCATCTGTGGAGCACGAAGTGAGCGACAGCCCATCTTCGATGAGCAAAACAAAGCCCTGCGCTCGGCCTACGGCGTCGGCGGATTGACATCGATTCATTATGTTTCTACAATGTACCGTACTATCAATTTGGGCCAAGACGATTGCCTTTGGGACTTCCTCTATAACAGCAGCGACAAGTACGGGCTGAACGCGCTGAATACTATCTTCACAACAGGACAACGTGTATATGATGTACAGTGTTCTTGGTATGACAAAATCCAAGGCAGAGGTATTGAAGGATATGCCATCGAGCCTCAGGTTAGAGGGTCTGTCTTTATCGACAATTTCCATGATCTTATCGCATACCGTCCCTTCCTCGAAGTCAACGTGAAAGTCCTCGTCAAGATGAAGGGCATGCAGCAGCCCATCGTGCTCAGCCGCAACTACCTGCCCGAAATCAAGGGTTGGGACTATGGTGTTAGTTTCACCAACAGCGTAAAGAAAACAAGACCCTATGCCAGCAAGATGAAGGGACACACCGACCTCTACGACTATCAGATAAAACGCATCAACGACATCATCGCAAGGTATTCAATCCCCGCCAATTTAAGCACCGCTTATCCAGGTTACAACTACATCCCCATCACCGGCACGAGCGGCTGGGGCATCTGGAACTACGACAAACTCTTCGACGGCAAGAATGATACCAAGTGGGCTTGCCAATTATATCATAAGGAGGACGGCGTATGGTTCGTTGAGTTCATGAGCAGGAACCCCATCGATGTAAAGGAGTACTACCTGACCACCTCAAATTATGCCAGCAAGTATAGCCCGAAGAAGTGGAAACTCTATGGCAAACTGAATTATGGCGACCAGTGGACGCTGCTTGATAGCAAGGAAAATGGTGGTCTGCCTGCCGAAGACTACAAAGAGACGTGTTTCTCGTGCTCCCACATGAAGTGCCAGTACTTCCGCTTCGAAATCAGCGAGGTTCCAGGTAATGGCGAGATGTCACTCTCCGAATTCAGGTTCAACACGAAGTAATATCATGCACCGCTCACGGCGGGGGCAACCCCTCCGTGAGCCTCGTAAAAGATACAAACCGAAGAGAATATGAACGGAAAGTCACACCCCAAAGACTCGCGAC
>CAJOJA010000054.1 GCA_905234735.1 uncultured Bacteroidaceae bacterium
GGATTGGGTCAAGGGCGGTGCAGGCGGCGGCTCCACCAACCACGCATGGAGTGGCGGACCGCAGACAGTCATCGCGCAGTATATCCTCGGCATCCGTCCAACTGCGGCAGGCTGGAAGGAAGTTGTCATCCATCCCACCATCAGCCCATTGCGCGAAGCATCCATCACCATACCCTCCGTCCGTGGCACTCTGTCGTATAGTTTCAAGGATGATGGCGTTACTTATCGCGCCTCCGTCACCGTTCCTGAAGGAATGCAAGTTCGTTTCACCGCCCCTAACGGCTATTCCATGCGCGGTGGATGTGAACAGGTGTTAGGAGTTGGAACACATGAGCTGAATTGTCAGAAGATAATATCTCTATAACTTCGGCAATTCCGCCGTGTCATCCGTCCGATAATATTATCATTCACATTTAAATAAGGTCTTGGCAGAGACCAGTGCCTCGTCACGAAACACTCCATAGAAGAATATGAAGACAATCAAACTGTACAACGGCATCGAGATTCCGCAGATAGGATACGGCGCAATGGTGGCTCCGGCAGACACGGAGCGACTGGTTAGCGAGGCACTGAGCACGGGTTACCGCATGATTGACACGGCTCAGTCGTATATCAACGAGACCGAGGTGGGCAATGCTGTCCGCAAGAGCGGCATCAGACGTGAGGACATCTTCCTCGTGTCGAAGGTCTGGTTCGGCAACTACGGTTATGAGAAGGCCAAGGCATCGATAGACGAGAGCCTGCGCAAACTCCAGACTGACTACATCGACCTGATGCTGCTGCACCAGCCTTACTGCGACCGCTATGGTGCTTGGCGGGCCATGGAAGAGGCCTACCGCGCGGGCAAGTTGCGTAGCATCGGTGTGGCCAACTTCTATCCCGACCACCTCATTGACCTGGCCATGAACGTGGATATCAAGCCGATGGTGAACCAGGTGGAGACACACGTGTTCTGTCAGCAGCAGAAGCCGCTGGAGTATATGGACGAGTTGGACTGCCGCATCATGGCATGGGGACCTCTGGCCGAGGGCCGTAACGGATTCTTTCAGAACGAACTGCTGGCAGGTATTGCCCGCAAGTACGGCAAGAGCATCGCGCAAGTGGCTTTGCGCTGGTTGCTGCAGCGAGGCGTTATCATCATTCCCCGTTCAACAAAACAGGAGCGTATGGCTCAGAACATCATGCTCGACGACTTCACGCTGAACGCAGACGACATGGAGCAGATCAAGACACTCGACACAGGACACAGCCTCCTCTTCGACCACCACGACGGCGACACCACCAAGATGTTCATGGGCTGGCGCAACATTGAGGACTTGTATAAGCAGGTATAGGACATGAAAAAAAGCTAAGAGAGGAAGAGTACGACAAAGTTCGTCTGTGTACCCGTATGGTGGTACACGGCTCCGATGCCCGTCTTCACATTCTTAGAGCAGTACGACCTGAAGGACAAGACGGTCATCCCGTTCTGCACAGCCTACAGTGGTCCGTCATCTACGCTGCGTGACATCGTGAGTGCCACGCCGCAGAGCAACCATCTGGACGGTATCTGCATCATGACGAAGGAACAGGGCGGCAAGGATATGGACAAAAAGCACCCGAAGATTGACAAGTGGCTCACGGGAATTGGATTCTGACATTCTCTCTCAGGCGCTCGCCTACAAGAGAGGTAACAACACCTTTTATATATAATTAGAGTTTCCCGCTTTTCTATATCTTCACTCCACCTTACTTAGGTTCTCCAGATACTTCTGGGGTGTGATGCCTTCGATTTTCTTGAAGGTGCGCTGCAGAACGGTACGGTCGGTGAAGCCGCAGTGCTGGGCGACGGCATCGTTCGACCAGTCGGGATGGTCGGCGATGATTCGCTTGGCTTCTTCGATGCGCAGCAGGGCTATCCATTCGGTGTATTTCAGTCCGCGCTGGTGCAGCCAGGCTGTCAGACGGTAGCGCGTGATGCCGATGTCCTGGGCTGCCAGGGGCTGTAGCAGTCCTGTCTGGCAGTAGCCTCCACGTGCCTTCCAAGCCTCCACGGCCTGCTCCACCTCGTTCATCACTTCTGGCGAGAGTACGGCAACGCTGTTGTCCTCTTCTGCTCTTCGGGGTGACGGGATGAGTGCCTGTTCACGACTGGCTTCCTCTTCCACTTCGTCGGCGTTCTGCTCTGCTGCCTGCATGCGCTCAGGGGCAGGACTGGTGAGGTAG
>CAJOJA010000055.1 GCA_905234735.1 uncultured Bacteroidaceae bacterium
GACGTAACTCTCGGCCAGCACTTTCTTGTGGTGCAGCGACACCACCTGCCAGTAGGCATGGTCGATGTTGAAGAGCGTGGTCTGCTGTTTCGCCTCAAGGGCGTTTGCCGCCATCTCCTCATTGATGTCGGCCATCTTGTTTGCCGCCACGATGGCACCGCCCATAAACACGGGCTGCGTCACCGTAACCGCCCCGGCCATCACGTTACGTGTATCTGTCCGGAAGCCGTCCACGATGCCCTGACCCACTTGGTTCAGCACACCGGCAAACTGCCCCATGTCCTGTGCCATCTTCGCCTGTGTTGTCGCCGGGAGTTGAGACACCAGTGGTGACAGACCATTCTGCAGGCTCGTCGAGGCATTGGTACCCATGTTACCCAGAGCCGATTTCTGGTCGTCGTTCAGGATAGACATCTCTCGACTTGTCCATAGATAGCCGCCTACGGCGTTCACCTTCGGCAGATACTGTGTGCGTGCCGACTGCCGCAGGTTGGCGTTCACCTCCTGCTTCACCCTCGCCACGCCCATCTGTTTGTTGTTCCTCAGTGCCATCGCCCTGCAACTGTCCAGCGTCAATATCCTTTGCGCCCCTACAGTGCCAGGCAAAAGCATGAGTAGCCCGAGCAGTGCCGCTCGTGCCACCATGGTCCGTTTCTTTCTTTTGATGTTCATTGTTAGTTTTTGTATATTTATTAAAATTAATATCCTCTATTGCTGTAGCCTATATTTGATGGCGAGCATAGTAAGGTCGTCACTTTGCTCAGTGCCGCCAACGAACTGGCGAACGGCACCAGTCATACTCTCTATCAGTTCCTCGGGCGAGCCTTCAAACGAAGAGATAACATCGCTTACGCGCTTCTCTCCGAAAAGTTCATGTTGCGCATTCTCAGCTTCTGTCAGTCCGTCGGTATAGAGGAAGAGGATGCTGCCGGAAGTCATCTCGGTTTCCTGTTCCGTGTAGTTCCAGTCTGTCATCACGCCGACGGGCAGATTACTGTCGACAGGAAGGACGGTGCCGCGTAGGTAGGGTGGGTTGTGTGCGGCATTGCTGTAGCGCAAATGGCCGCTGTGCAGGTCGAGTACACCGACGAAGAGCGTGACAAACATGTTGTTGTCGTTGCTGTCACTGATGGCATCGTTCATGGCCTGTACAATGTGGTTTGGCTC
Source organism: uncultured Bacteroidaceae bacterium (assembly GCA_905234735.1). Classification (GTDB taxonomy): domain Bacteria; phylum Bacteroidota; class Bacteroidia; order Bacteroidales; family Bacteroidaceae; genus Physcousia. Next base: position 1,168 of record CAJOJA010000055.1, read on the forward strand.
TGCGGTGTGGGCAGCGACATTGCGGAATAGCGTCCGTGTGACAGCCATCACGAGCGAAGCCGGCACCCCCTTGCCCGAGACATCACCGATACAGAAGAATAGTTTCTCGTCGCGGATAAAGAAGTCGTAGAGGTCGCCGCCAACGGCCTTGGCAGGCTTTAGTGTGCCATAAAGCTCTATGTCGTTGCGCTCGGGGAAAGGCGGGAATGTCTTGGGCAGCATTGACATTTGGATGCTGTGGGCTACGTTCAGTTCACTCTCTATCGAAGCCTTTGCTGCGGTCGATGCCTTCAGTTCCTCCACATACTGCTTTAGCGACTGTTGCATGGTGCTGAAGGAGTCGCGCAACTGGGCAATTTCGTCTTGACGTTTGAACGTTGGCAGCGGGGTGTCGAAGTTTCCCATGGCCACCTCTCTTGCAGAGTCGGAAAGAAAGCCCAGCGGTTTGATGGCGCGCCGGATCCAACGACTCGTAAAGATGAACATGACAATGCCGCCCACAATGATGATGAACGCCAGAATGAAGCCAAGAACATAGCCTTCAAGTAATACGAAATCTATGTGTTGGGCCACGACCATAGTCCACCCTGTGCGGGCTATCCGCTTAGAACTGATATAGTAGGTAGCATCATTCAACTTCACTTTCTTAAATCCTATGCTGTCCTCCTCCATGATGGTCTTGAGGACTTTGCTTTCAATAGAAGCCGAACCAGCGATTTTCTTGCCCTTACTGTCAAGTATCTGGATGAAGAAGTCGTCTCCCTCATCAGTTTTTTCCGGGTTGTCCTCTAAGAGTGACAGGTGCCTTACCACTTTCTCATCATTGGCAATGGTTTGTTCTATCCAACTGAGGTTCAGGTCAATGCCATACACACCTATCCTGCGACCCTGGCGCGGTCGAAGACAGGCATGACGTAGGTGCTCAAAAGAGACTTCCCGCCAGCATCGTCAAAATAGGGGTCTGTCAGAAAGCCTTTTCCCCGCTCTAAACTGAGCCCTTTCAAATACCATTCCTGGTTATGATAGTCGTGCTGTGCCGACCCTATCTGTTCATGCTCCACACGGGTACTGTCAACCAGCCTCACGTATGGCTCGAACCAGCGCCCTTGGTTGGGATAATGGTTAGGTTCGAAACCTATGCCACAGCCCAGATAGCGGTTATTGAACCGCAATTCGTGCTCCATGGCCTTGTACACTTCCTCCGGGTTGTCCAAGTTCTCCTCGAACTCGGCCACGTTGTTCGTTGCCGTTATCCCCACTCCACTCAACATGGTTGTCAATTTATCGTCAATCCCTGCAATTATATATTGTGCGCGTTCTTCGCTCTCAACAATCGAAATGGCCATGTCAAACAAAAACACCGCTCCAATGATGAGCACACCAAAAACCACCCTAATCAAAGTGAGGCGCCAGGTGATGCGACTTGACAACTTACTCCTTCTCATTTAATCACCGTCTTTTTCCCATTCACGATGTAGATTCCAGGACGGGTGGGCTGGCCATTGACCTGCCTGCCACCGAGGGTGAAGACGCGCTCCAGCACCTGCCGGTTCATGATTGTCTTCGGGCTGATGGCAGTGGGAACGTCTGCTCCGTGACCCCAATAGTAATCGTCGGTTTGCGCGAGTGTGCCATTCTCGGTGGTGACCACTTGGCGCAGATGGCCGTCGGCGTAATAGTCGTTGTCGTAGGTCACTTCACTGTGATTGATGTTCATTTCCACGCCAAGAATTTCTGCCGTCTGGTCAATCGTTGCCTTTGTCCTGTTGTCATGGTCGTCATATTCGTAACTGGTTATAATCTTGATGGGAGAGCCGCTCAAGACCATTGTTTCCTTGACAGAGCGGTCGGCCTCGTCATACTCATATACGGCGTTGGCCAGCAGTTCCCATTCATTGTCGCCCATGCGGTAGAGTTCCATCTCTTCGGGGCCGATGCTGCCGTGGAACTTGGTAATGATTCCTTTCTGCTGGGGGGTCAGTTCAGAGTCGTCATCGAAATCATCAGTCCTGTAACTTGTAATGACTGCATACTGCTGCGCCTCGTCGTTCCACTCGGTGAACTCGCCTACGAAGACGAGGGCTCCCTCGCTTTTCTCTTCGTATGAGTATTGTTCCTCCTTTTGCATCACGCCCTGCTCGTTGTAGGTCCGGAGGGTGTGGCGCGTCAGCAGCGGTTCGTCCAGATGGATGCTGCTGTTGTCGAGGTCGAAATAGTAGTACATGTAAACGTCAGTGTTCAGCTTACTGTCGTTGTACACGTAGATTTCCTTGTTCTGACGCTGCCCGTCGGCCCTTGCCGTGCAGATGCTGTCAATCACCAGTTCGTCCTGCGCCTGAGCGCTCACTGCTGTCATCATGGCGACAGCGGCCAAGAGTAAAGTT
>CAJOJA010000056.1 GCA_905234735.1 uncultured Bacteroidaceae bacterium
GTCATGGGGTTGTGCGACGAGCGGTAGGCGTTGCACCCAAACGCCTTCAACTGCTTGATGCGCCACTCCAACAGGGCCTCGGGAATAGCCGAGCCTACGCCGGCATGGTCCTGGTGCATGTTCACGCCCTTCAGTTTCAGCGGCTGGCCATTAAGCAGGAATCCACGGTCGGCAGTGAAGGCAATGTCGCGGATGCCCGTAGTGGTCTCGTAGATATCAGTCACCTTGCCGTCCACCTTCACGGTGGTCTCTACCTTATATATATATGGGTCGGTAGTACTCCAGAGATGGGGATTGTTTAAGTTGAGAGTTGAGAGTTGAGAGTTGAGAGTTTGCTTCGCCTTCAACGTCATTGTTTGGGCGGTGCTGTGGGCAACCTCCTTGCCGTCGGCATCGAGCAGGCGGTGGCTGACCTCACATTGCTGGGTGGTCAGCGAGTGGTTGTTCACCTCCGTCTCCACGTGGATGGTGGCCTGGTCATAAGGTGCTTTCAGGTCGGCATAGACGAAGGTGCCAAAGGGAGCCACACTGACGGCGGCGGTCTTCACGAGCCATGCATCACGATAGATACCGGCTCCCTCATAGAACCAGCCCTCCTCCAATGTCGCGTCGGCTCGCACACAGATAAGGTTGTCGCCGCCGTAGTTCACATACTCCGTCACGTCATACACCTGCGTGGCATAGCCGCTCGGCTCCGTACCCATATAGTAGCCGTTGAACCACACGCGGGCATCGCGGAAGATAGTAATACCTGTAGGGCAATTCTTCAATTCTTCCATCCTTCAATTCTTCAATTCTAATCGTCTTCCTGTACCAACCCACGCTTGTCTCAGGATATTTATAACCCACGGTCTTGTAGCCGTGCGAATGACTGGCCTCGCGGGCGTAGGGCAGCGTCGTCACCCAGTCATGGGGCACGCGCACCTCCTCCCAAGCCGAATCATCGAACTTCTGACTATAAGGCCCCTCGTTGTGCAGTGAGTTCGCCTTGGTCAGATAGTTGAAATACTCCGTGCCGCAACCAAAATCCTTGGCAGGGTCAGAAGCATTACCCAGCGCAAACTTCCATCCCTTATCCAATCGTATAGTCTCTCGTACACTCTGTGCATAGGTCGTGCCTGCCATCAAGCAGGTCACCGCCACAATCATCATTTGTCTCAGTTTCATACCTGTCATTCGCTTTTTATGTTTCTACCGCAAAAGTAGCGCATTTCCTGCACACCGCCCTCTCCATCCGTAACGCATGGCTATTCATTTGTAACACGATGGCAAACAGGGATAAAACTTCTCAAGCGTTCGTAGCCATTCCGCCCACTTTTCTGCAAAAATTACATAAATAATAGCACTTTTTTTATATAAAGCGGTAGCTATTCGGAGATTTTTGACTACTTTTGCAAGCATAAACAAGTAAAGCAATAGGTTATGAATGCAATTTCACTCAACAATCTGTGGAATTACCTGCAGGGGCTTTCACTCACAGCGAGCAACCAGCGTTGGCTGGCCAGCCACTTGATGGAGGCTGCGGAAAGCGTGGAAAAGAAGCAACATAAGGCGGAACTCGTATTTCCGAAGATTCCAAAGGACTATAAGCCGTCGGCAAAGGTGATGGCAATGACCTTGGGTAAATTGCCAGAAGGCGTTGACTTGGAAAAAGAACTTGAAGAGCGTTGGCAGGAATGGACAAGATAAAAGCATTGATAGACACCAATGTGCTACTTGACCACCTCGCCCATCGCGATGGTTTCTGTCAAGATGCTGCCATCATCTTTTCCATGGTTGACGAAGGTCAGTTGACCGGTATTGTCTCTTCACTCAGCATTGTGAACTGTGCCTACGTACTGCCCAAACACTATAGCGGTGAAGCCGTCTTGGAACAGATAAAGACAATGCTTCGGATGTTCACGATAAGCAATGTGGACGCTTCTGTTCTGGAGCAAGCTGCGAGTCTTGAACCATACGACTATGAAGATGCCGTGCAGTACCTGTCGGCAATGCCCTATCATCCAGACATGGTGATTACGCGTGACAAGAAAGGTTTCAACGACTTGGACATACTGGTAATGACACCAGCCGAGTTCGTCAACAAGGCAAAACACCAATAACGGGTATCACCACATTGACTACTGGATTATCGTAATATCCTCCTCCAGTGTATCCTCAAACTCGCAGAAGTGGCCCAGCAGGCTCCAGCCCCAGAAGGGGTCGAGGCCGCAGCCCTCACCCGTCTCGGAGTTGTAATACTCGCGGTTGCCGTTCTCACGGACCAGTTTGGTGGTGTAGTGGGCAAGCAGCGAGGCATACTCCTTCATGCCGTAGTAGCGCAGACCGTGATAGATGATGTAGTTGGTGGGAATCCAGGCATTGGCACGCCAGCCACAACCGATGTCCGACGAATACTTGGTGGTGGTGTACCACGGGCACGACCGCGACAGGGCGGCAACGGGGGCTCCCGTCCAGAACTCCTTGGGGTTGAAC
>CAJOJA010000057.1 GCA_905234735.1 uncultured Bacteroidaceae bacterium
AAAAGATAATTAGAAAACAATGAAAAAAGTTATAGTTATTTCCACAAGTCTGCGTCACGGCTCAAACAGCGACATGTTAGCAGACAAGTTCGTTGAAGGTGCAAAGGCTGCCGGAAACGAAGTAGAAAAGATTTCTCTTGTAGGTAAGAATATACAGTTCTGCAAAGGTTGCTTCGGCTGCCAGAAGCTGGGCCGTTGCGTCATCGACGACGATGTGAACAACATCATGGCCAAAGTCATACAGGCCGACGTCGTCTGCTGGGCAACACCTATTTATTACTACGAGATGAGCGGACAGATGAAAACCCTCATCGACCGCATGAATGCGATGTACGAACAGGACTATCACTTCCGCGATGTCTATCTGCTGACGACGGCTGCCGAGGATGAGACCGAGACACCCAAGCGTGCTGAGATTTGGATAGACTGCTACCCCAAGTCGCACCTGGCAGAACACCTCTTCTGCGGAGGCGTAAACGATGCCCGCGAGATAGAAGGCAACGACAAACTGCGGGAGGCGTTTGAGTTAGGAAAAAAAATATAGGCGGGTTCACAGGGACACTGTACTTTATGGATGTAGAGGATATTATCTTATGAATCAACTATATCGCATGAAAATGACATCACTTATCGTACTGACTGCCATCAGCCTTATGGCCTCTGCGCAGTCCCAGTTCACACAGCCTACCCGCACTTACCTCATGCACAGCAGCGGCCTCCACCTAAAGCGAGGCTCAGACGGCATTGCCAAGCTGGAAGACGCATCGGCAACGAAGCCCCAACAGGTGACATTCGTGCCCGTTGGCGGTGGCTACTATGTGGTTCGTGCCGACGCAAGCCGGTCGTACATGGCCTTGTCCGGAGAGTGGGAAACGCATTTCGTGACCGATTCCACAAGCGACAATGCCAAGTGGAAGATAGAACGCCAGAACGACTTCTTCGTGAAACTGCGCTGCAAGGCAAACAACAAGTATCTGGGCACAGATGCCAACACCGCCGAAGCATGGGTGTTTGCCAATAAGGACGGAGCATCGCCCCTGCACTACTGGTTCTTCAGCGACAATGCCAAGCAGTCCATACCTGTTGACACACTGTCATATACGGTACGTCCCGACGACGTGCGGCAGCACTTTGAGGGCTGGGGCGTATCGCTTTGCTGGTGGGCAAATATGTGCGGCCAGTGGGATGAAGCCAAGATTAACACGCTGGTAAACTGGTTGGTCAGTCCCTCGGGCCTGAACTACTCGCTCTTTCGCTACAACATCGGCGGAGGCGACGACCCTGAATGGAGGCATTGTGAGGAGCACCACATGGCCCGGGGCATGGGGCTGCGTGCCGAGATGCCAGGCTTCAAGGACTTTACAGGTGACGAATACCACTGGGACCGCGACGAGGCACAACGCCGCATCATGCTGAAGATTCGCGAGAAACGTCCCGATGCGGTGTTCGAGGCATTCAGCAATTCGGCTCCTTATTATATGACCTACAGTGGCTGCGTCTCGGGCAACACCGACCCTGCCAAAGACAACCTGCGTCCTGAGTACTACGAGGAGTTTGCCCACTATCTTGTTGACGTATGTAAGCACTACAAGGACGAGTACGGTATCGAGTTTCGTACGCTGGAACCCTTCAATGAAGCCATGACCGACTTCTGGCGATGCAGCGGTACGCAGGAGGGTTGCCACTTCGATGTTCAGTCGCAAATCAACTTCCTTCGCGTCCTCGCACCCATCCTGCAGGCTTCGGGGCTCAGCACCGTGATTTCAGCCAGCGACGAGACCAAGGTGGCGCAGTCTGTTGCCGACTTCAATGCCTACAAGTCGGCGGGCGTGCTCCCACTCGTCAGCCAGTGGAACACGCACACCTACTCCGTGACCAATGCCGACCGGAAACGGCTGGCACAACTGACGCAGAAGGCAGACATCCCATTGTGGATGAGTGAGGTAGGAGCTGGCGGCAGCGGTATAGGCGGCAATCTGGCGCTGGCGCAGAAGCTCTTCGACGACATACGCTACCTTCAACCCGAGGCTTGGATAGACTGGCAAGTGATGGAAGAGGACAACGACCAATGGTGTACCGTCACGGGCAACTTTGCCAACCAGACTTTCAGCCGCAACAAGAACTACTACGTACGCCAGCAGTGCTCGCG
>CAJOJA010000058.1 GCA_905234735.1 uncultured Bacteroidaceae bacterium
GAAATACTTACTCGTGGGGTATTGTTCGTGAATGCGGGGCAGTGCTTTCTTGAGATCGCGCAGTTCGTCTACAAATCCGATGATGCGCCATGTGCCCGTCAGCGTGTTTGCAGCATCCACTTGGGCGGCTCCCGTCAGTGCATCGAAAAAGACCTTGCCGGCCTCAGAATACTGCCCGGACTCGTATTTCTCTATGCACCAGCCATTATAGGGGAAATGGATATGGTCTTGATAACGGCTCCACCATTTCTGTGTGAAGTGTTTGGCATTGCTGTCGTAGATGCGCGTGCTCTTGTCGTCTGCCGATTGGGGTTGTTCGCCCGTATAGTGAAACACATCGTGGTCGTTGTCTGTGATGCTGAAGAATGTGTTCCTGGCAGATACCATAAGCGTCATGCTGTCTGTGCATATCTTGTACTGCTCGTAGGGGGCTTTCACTTCACCCAACTTCCCGGTAAGGGTTATCATCTTGTAGATACCACGAGGGTCTTCTTTCTCTGAATCCTGACAAATGTCAATCTTTGGAATACGGCCGTCCTGCATACGCTTAAACTCGCGGAAAGCAGTAGTACGGCGGAAACCGTTGCCACCAGAAGGAATGCCGTCATGATAGAACAGGTACGACTTTCCCTTGAAGTCGATGGTGCCGCCATGGATGGTAAACGAACCCGGTGCCTCGTCGGTGATGCGACCTTCGTAATGCCAAGGGCCGTGAATACTCTTCGCCGTTGAGTAGGCCCAATGTTCAGGTACTCCGCCAGCTGCATACTCCAAGAAATAGGTGTCACCTATCTTATAAATCCACGGGGCTTCCTCAAAACCAGTCTTCATCACCCTCTTGTGGAGCTGATAGTCCATCTTCATGCACTTCGGCCCGAACTGAGCCTCGTCGTCCAGCATGGGGCGCATGTCGCAGATACCGTTGTTGGCAAATGACTTGTCGATACTGATCATGTCTTCGTTCAGCTTGGCATACCAGCAGCCGTTGTTGCCCCAGAAGAGCCACGCCTGCCCGTCGTCATCGACAAACACCGTTGGGTCTATGAAGCCCCAGTCGCCAGGAATCAATGGTTTGCCGATGGGGTCTGCCCAAGGCCCTTCAGGACGGTCGGCTACAGCCACGCCGATGCCATGCAGGTGCTTGGTAGTGTCCTCAGCAGCCACATACCAGTACCATTTGCCGTTTCGTTCAATGGCCTGCGAGGCCCAGGCATTGTCGCCCTGCTTCGCCCACTTGAAGTTGGCTGTAGACATCACCACGCCGTGATCCGTCCAGTGTTCCATATCGGTAGTTGAGAACAACTGCCAGTCGGGCATGCGGAAGTAGGTTGCCGTGTCCAGGTCGTGACCTGTGAACACATAGAGCCGGTCGCCCGAGACCACAGGAGCCGGGTCAGGGTTGTACATGTGGTTGTTTACACGTTTCTGAGCATGCCCTGTCGTTGCGATGAGGGTGAGCAATGCGATAAAGAAGATTTTCTTCATTGGTTTATAATGGTTTTAGTTCTTTTGTTCCTTCTCTTACCTCCCAACGCGCCCATTGCCGTCCTGAAAAGGATGAATCTGCTCAAAGCGAACGTGGAAATCAAGGGTATGACTGATATATACTCCATCGGCACGTTTTTAGCTCATTTTCTGCCGCAAAGATACTACTTTTTGCCGATACCGGCAAGTTTTAGGCCGTTTATTTCAGCACTTTCTCCACAGCTTCCTTAAAGATATCGAGGCCAGGAAAGCCTATGTTCTCCTATATAACAAAACTGTTATTCTCTGTTTCGCTCGCTGAAGACCAGCGAGGTGAACTGAGTTGTTATACACCAAATCTGTTTCGGTTAAATTTCATTAATTTAGGGTAATTATTCCACTTATTCTTTTTTTATAGAGAAATGTTTGGCCAATTGAGGAAAAAACGCTACTTTTGCAGCATAAACCCATAAAACTATTAATAAAAATGACCGCAAAACAAACCATCGAGGCCGGAAAGGCCATCTTAGGAATCGAATTCGGTAGCACCCGTATCAAGGCCGTACTCATCGACCAGGACAACAAACCTATTGCTCAG
>CAJOJA010000059.1 GCA_905234735.1 uncultured Bacteroidaceae bacterium
TCAACACGGGCATCATTCTCCTTCAGCACCTTTGCCAGGTCTCTCATGCCACCCGATGCCTTCTGGTCGCCACCAGCTACGATGTAGAAGAAATGCTTCCGCCCGAAGTCCTTCATCTTCGTAGTGTCCCACTGGCTGCTGACAAACAATGAGGCTGCAAAGAGGTCGGGATGCGTGATATTGAAATAGAACGACATCATGCCTCCCATAGACTGTCCTGTGGTGTATAGTCGGTTGGTATCTACATTGTATTCCTTGCAGACCTTTTCAAGCAGACGGATGGTCATCTCCACTTCGTCGGTGGTGCTCCAGTCGTCTTGCACGGCCCAATCGGTATATTGCGGCACCAACACGAACGAGGGATGCTTCTGCTGATCCCTGTCGGAAGCGAACTCCAGGGCGCCATATCCTTGTGTGAGCGGAGCCGTCACCTCCTTACCGGCGGTGCTGGCATCGGCCATGAAGAGCACCAAGGGGAGTTTCTCTCCAGCCTCGGCTCCTTCGGGAACTAGCAGATTGTACTCCATCGTCTTGCCCGTCTGAGTGTCGTTGAAAGTCAGTTGCTTAAACTTCTTCAACGTCTCATTTTTCAAGGCCACAAACGTACTGTCTGAATCTTTGTTGATCTCCATGTGGCCACCCTGACGCGGACCACGCTCGCCGCCTTTCTTCTGGGCGCAACCGGTCATACACACCAAGCCTACTACGAGTATTAACGTTATTTTTCTCATTGTCGTTTGATATTGTTCGTATTATGATTCAACTGTTTATTTTGTTATTTCTGCTATCCATTGGAAGAGCTCGTCGAGGGCATAGTCACCGCTATGCGGACGGTTCCAGGCCAAGAGGAAGTTTACATCCTTGCCCGCATTCCGGAGCTTCGTGGCGAAGTTGACGGGCACGGGGAAGGCCGTGTCGCGGTCGCGTGCACCATGACGAATGTACCAATGGGGAGTCCCTGAGAGGCAGGCACCGAAAGGAATTACAAAGATCTTCTTCATAATGACTGTGAAGTGTTTCGAGTCGTGGCTCTGGTCTCTACCAAGACCTTGTTTAAATGTGAATGTTAATTTTGATTGGATGGGTGACACTGCGCGATTGCCGACGCTATAGGGATATTATCTTCTGACAATTCATTTCATGTCTGCCAGCTCCTATTACCTGTTCACATCCACCGAGCATGGAATAGCCGTTAGGGACGGTGAAACGAACTTGCATTCCTTCAGGAACGGTGACGGAGGCGCGATAAGTAACGCCATCATCCTTGAAACCATACGACAGAGTGCCACGGACGGAGGGTATGGTGATGGATGCTTCGCGCAATGGGCTGATGGTGGGATGGATGACAACTTCCTTCCAGCCTGCCGCAGTGGGACGGATGCCGAGGATATACTGCGCGATGACTGTCTGCGGTCCGCCACTCCATGCGTGGTTGGTGGAGCCGCCGCCTGCACCGCCCTTGACCCAATCCTCGTTGACCATTTTCTCATAACGTTTCTTCATACGCTCGAAGGCGTAGTCAGTCTGCCCCATCATGATGAGAGCCTCCAGGACGTAGCGTTCCATATAGGCACTGGCATGCCATTGATGACGGAACACCTCGGTGATGGCTTCGTACCTATCGGGCGATGCAATACCGCTGATGACAGCCAAGGCCTGCACACGATCGTCGTCGAGCGTGTCACGGTTCTCCTGGCTATGATAGGCCGTACCCGTCCAGCAACGGTTATATCCGTCTTTTACGCGGAGTGCCTTTGCTTCGTAGTCGGCGGCATCGGCATCGTTACCCAAGAGCCGTGCCCATCTTCGAGGCGGCAGTCAAAGCCATGTAGTGCCAGCCTGCCTGCAAGAGCCGCATATCCTTATGACGCCCCCAGTCACCCCACTGCCAGCCACCCTTCCGCTCGATGGTCAGCCCCGTGGAGTCCAGCTGCCACACACTGAGGTAGCGGCGCACGTGAGGATAGGCATAGCGGATGGTGGCGGTGTCGGCAGTGTGCATGAAGTACTGCCAGAAGCCGTATTCGC